>CAJUSO010000012.1 GCA_910588965.1 uncultured Lachnospiraceae bacterium
AGCCCGGCGGGAAGAGGCGGCGAGGAATAACCCGCTTCGGAGGTACGGCGGGTGAGACAGGAGGATTGATGGATGCCGCAATCAATAAGAAATGACAGGTTATCCACGGTATCACAAATTTTAGAGAAAATAGAAAATGCAGTAGATGTTAAGGGAGCATGGTAATAATGCGGGGATGCCTAGGGTTCCTGCTTATTATATAAAATGGCTGTTTCCGATAGTGGGCAGCCAGCAAAAATAGCCGGTTTGCGCAGCGGATCTGCTGCGTGGATGGGAATAAAATATGTGCGCAAACGGATTTGCGGCAGGGTTACCAGCTTGAAAATAGGCGGTAACAGTTGGCTTGCTGAATGAATAGCCATAAAAAGGCAAGCATATCAAAAACAAGGAGGAAAAATATTATGGCAATGGTAGTACAACATAATCTTATCGCAATGAATTCTAACAGGCAGTTGGGTGTTATCACAGGATCTCAGGCAAAATCTGCAGAGAAGCTATCATCTGGTTACCAGATTAACCGTGCAGCGGATGATGCGGCAGGGTTAAAGATTTCTGAGAAAATGAGGAGCCAGATCCGTGGTTTGGATCGTGCGTCTACAAATGCGCAGGATGGCATTTCTCTTATCCAGACAGCAGAGGGTGCTTTGAATGAGGCTCACAGCATCCTGCAGAGGATGAATGAACTGGCAGTACAGGGCGCGAATGATACTAATCAAGATATTGACCGAGATGCCATTAATGAAGAATTAGCTGCTTTAACGGAAGAACTTGATAGGATTGCTGAAACAACGCAGTTCAATAAGCAGGAACTGCTAGACGGAAGCTTTAAGGACAAAAAACTCCATGTGGGTGCAAATGCAAACCAGAGTATTAGTATCAGCATCGGGAAAATGGATGCAAAAACATTGGGGCTGAGAGATATATCTTATACAAAGGGGACAGAAACGCTTAAATATAACAAGATTAATTATCTTGGTGTAGAATATACATATGATACGAAACTGACAGCAGCATCAAATAAAAGCGTATTTATGGATGATTTGAGAAGCTATGGCGTAAAGCAGTTTGAAAGTGGTATGGTTCATATGGATTCAACTGGAAAATATGGGCTTTCTGATGGAACGACAACTTATTCCACAATGACTTCTGCAAATGCGTCAGGTGCAAGCGTTTTGGGAGATAATTATGCTGCCCTGGCAAGTGATGCGTGGTCTGATTTGCTTTCTAATGCAAAAGTTGTTGGCACGACATTAGGAGGGTTTGGGAGCGTCGTATCAGCAGATGTACCTAAGGTAGATAATTATGACATGGCAAATGCTACATTGAATGTAGTACAGAATGCCATTAATCGTGTATCTACCCAACGTTCTGCTTTGGGTGCGCTGCAAAACCGCTTAGAGCACACGGTTGCTAATCTGGATAATGTGGCGGAAAATACACAAGCTGCTGAATCCCGTATCCGGGATACAGATATGGCCTCTGAGATGGTTGAGTACAGCAAGAACCAGATTCTTGCTCAGGCAGGGCAGGCTATGCTGGCTCAAGGAAATCAGGCTACACAGGGAGTGTTATCGCTGCTGCAGTAATTTTGGTTTAGATAAAAAAACCAGCTTCGGCTGGTTTTTTTTAAAGAAAAGGGGAATAAATGGAAAAGAAAATACAGGAATTGTATGAAACAATTAGTTTTTTGGGATTTCATGCCACTTATTCCAGGGATAATAAGTATGTGCAGAATTGCCAAGGGCTTATCCCGAAGATACAGGAATTTGTATGCTGGTTTTTTACAGATGTTCCGGGTCTGGAAGAGGGAGTATATAGAAATTTGGCTGATATTTTAAAGGACTGTGAAACGGCTTTTTGTGAGAACGACCATGTGCTGATGATGGATGCATTAGAACAAGGGATTGCTGGGTATCTGGAAATGTTTTTGCCAGAGGGATATTTCGAGGAAAAGGAGATAGCTTATGTCGGAGAGGAGAAAGAAACAGAATCTTGAAGCATTGGAAAAACGCTTTCCAGGCATTGCAAAGTTAATTGAAGAAAAGAAAGAGGAACTGTTAGAGGCGGAAGGTTTGCAGGTTGTGGAGGAAACAGCTTTTACAGGCGAGCACATATTGGTGGCAGAAAAAGAAGGAAGGCGCTTATATCTGGCAGGAAGGCGGAATCCTTTGGCACATCCAGAAAATCAGGTTGCCGTATTAGGGAAAATTATTTCAAATGCACCTATATTTATTGTGGGGATGGGAAACTTACATTACTTTGAGGAATTGGATAATAATGCGGATGAAAGTGTACAGGTGTTATTATATGAGCCGTTATTCCCCATTTTTTATCGGCAGCTGTATTTAGCAGATTTTGAAAAATTAATGGGAAAACGTACCGTTGCGCTTGTAGTGGGCGGGATTAATGATGATGGGTTAGATAGTATTATTGGTGCTATGCTTAGAGGCGACAGGGTGCCGCTGATGAAATATTTTGTATTGCCTAATTACATAGAATTGTGTTTAGGACGGATAGAAGGATTTTTGAAAATCTTAAGAGAACATTCAAAATCATATTTTACCAGTTTAGGGACAAAGATGTTTTTCCGCAATGACATTGCGGATAATTTTTACAATAATGTGAGATATGTCAGGACGGGATATAAGGCATTCCAGCTATTGAATGTAATTCCAACCGATATTCCAGCTTTTATCGTGTCTGCCGGGCCGTCATTGAATAAAAATATAAAAGAATTGAAGAGGGCTAAAAATAAGTCCTTTATCATAGCCGTAGATACAGCGATAAAACCATTGGTAAAAGAAGGGATTTTGCCAGACATGTTTGCGACTTTAGATGGGATTAAGCCTGTGGAATTGGTAGAGCAGGAAGAAGCCAAAGGAATCCCATTGCTTACGAAATTGACTGCGACCAAAGGGATGCTGGATTACCACACAGGAAAAAAATTCTTTATAAATGAAGGGTTCCGCTATGCCAATAAGCTGTTTGAAATTAATCAGAAAAGTATAGAAGGGTTTCCCGTAGGGGGATCGGTAGCGACACTGGCTTTTTCTATGGTATGCCATTTAGGTTTTCGTAAGATTATATTCGTGGGGCAGGATCTCGCTTATACAGATAATAAATCCCATGCGGATGGGACTTTCCAGGAAAAGATGCCAGAAGAAAATACAGAAGATTTTATTATGGTTCCTGGGAATTATAAGGAAGAAGTTCCTACATTATCTAATTTGGATGGATACCGAAAATGGTTTGGAGAATTTATAAAACAGTGGGAAAAAGGGCATTATGTTGAATTTATCAACGCCACAGAAGGTGGGGCTAGGATTGAGGGAACCGTTCTGATGTCTTTAGCCGACGTGATTGATAAGGAATGTACGAAAGAGGTTGATATAAAGTCCTATATTGATGGCTTGGAACCCATTTTTAATAAAGATGAACAATTGAGGATTCGGGGATATTTCCATGAAACGCCAAAACAGATTTATGAGATTGTACGGTTGGCACAGGAAGGTAAGAAAATATACCAGCAGTTGGATAAATTGTGCTGCAATGGAAATATGGATAGGCGTGCTTATCAGAAAATTTTAAAACGGGTAAAAAAGAACCGAAAAGAAATTGAAGGAAATGTGCATTTTGACTTGCTTTTAAATAGTATGGTGACGGCAGAACAGATTATCCGTTCTGGCCAGTTTTTTAAGTACGGTACAATGGAAGAGGAAGGCCGCGAATTGGCGCGCCAAGGAAAGGAATATATGAAGCTGCTAGAAGGATATGCTAAAGTTCTTAGGCAGATTGCAGAGGAAACAGTGGCAAAAGTGGAATAGGGAAAGACAGGAGAGGAGACAGAAGGGATGTTAAATGGTAAGACAATTTTAATCACAGGCGGTACAGGCTCTTTTGGGAATGCATTTACAGAATATGTGTTAAGATATTATACTCCAGAAAAAATAGTTATTTATTCCCGGGATGAATTCAAACAATTTCATATGGCGAATAAATTTCGCAAATATGGGGACAAGCTGCGTTTTTTTATTGGAGATGTACGAGATCGGAAGCGGCTTTACCGTGCCTTTGATGGGATAGATTTTGTGGTACATGCAGCGGCGCTGAAGCAGGTGCCAGCCTGTGAATATAACCCGATGGAAGCAGTGAAGACAAATATTAATGGCGCAATGAATATTGTAGATGCTGCCTTGGATTGTGGGGTAAGGCGTGTGGTTGCATTATCGACGGATAAAGCAGTGAACCCGATTAATCTATATGGTGGGACGAAGCTGGTATCAGATAAGCTATTTATTGCTGCAAATGCTTATTCTGGCCGGAAGGATGTTTGTTTCTCCATTGTGCGTTATGGAAATGTAGCCGGAAGCCGTGGCTCTGTCATCCCGTTTTTCCAGGAACTTGCAGACAAGGGGAAAAAAGAACTGCCAATTACAGACTACCGTATGACAAGGTTCTGGATTAGCCTGGATGAGGGAGTGAAGCTGGTGGTGAAAGCATTATCTGAGACAAAAGGCGGGGAAACATTTATATCTAAAATCCCCTCCTTTAAAATTACAGATTTGGCTCAAGCAGTCCTTCCGGGATGTGAAATGCCAGAAGTGGGTATCCGTGAAGGGGAAAAGTTGCATGAGGTTATGATTACGCGTGAAGATTCCATGATGACATATGAATATGAAAATCATTTTATTGTATATCCGCATTTTGATTGGTGGGACGCAGGGAAAATCCAGACAGGCGGGAAACGTGTGGAGCCAGGGTTTGAATACAGTTCTGAAGATAATACAGAATGGCTGGATGTGCAAGAGATAAAGGAATTGTTAAAGGAAACACGGATTCATTGAGTTTTTGGATGAAGGACATTAAAATATATCAAGTTTTGGAATAGAAAAATGTAGGAAGGAGAGAATTATGATTCAATATTGTAAACGGTGTTGCCTGCCAAGTACAAAGCCGCATTTATCTTTTGATGAAGAAGGAATCTGCAATGCTTGCCGAAATTATGAAAATCGAGGGCAGGTAGATTGGGCAGGGAGAAAACAGGAGTTGGAAGAGATTTTAGGCCGTTACCGTTCAAAGGATGGGACAAACTGGGACTGTATCATACCTGTCAGCGGTGGGAAGGACAGTACATACCAGGTCATCACAATGTTGCAGATGGGAATGAACCCATTGTGTGTGACGGCAACAACCTGTGACCTGACCCCGATAGGCAGGGAGAATATTGAGAATATAAAGGGCATGGGTGTAGACTATATCGAAATGACGACCAACCGGGTGGTACGGGCAAAATTAAACCGTATCGGGCTGATGGAGGTAGGGGATATCTCCTGGCCGGAGCATGTAAGTATCTTTACTGTCCCGGTACGGATGGCTGTGAATTTCAATATCCCATTGATTATATGGGGGGAAAATTCACAGAATGAGTATGGCGGCCCTGCGGCTTCAGTGGAGAATAACATATTGGATAGAAGATGGCTGGAGGAATTTGGCGGCATGTTAGGGCTTCGTGTCAATGACTTGATTGGGCAGGAGGGGATTAGCAGGAAGGACTTAATCCCTTTTACATATCCAAGCGATGAGGAGTTGAAGCGTGTAGGGGTGACAGGGATTTTCTTAGGATATTACATCCCTTGGGAAGGCCTGCATAACGTCCTGGTCTCCAAAGCAAATGGGTTCAAAAGCTGGGGGAAGGCCGTGGAGGGGCATACGGATGATTATGAGAATCTGGATAATTACCAGGCAGGCATCCACGAGTATTTTAAATACCTGAAATTTGGCTTTGGGCGTGCCACAGACCAGGCATCCATGCACATCCGCAGGGGCAGGATGAGTAGGGGGCAGGCGATGGAGGTTGTGAAAAGACGGGATGGGGTATTCCGCTGGACGTATTTGGATAAGCCTTTGGAAGAAATCCTTGCCCCATTGGATCTTACCGTAGATGAATTTATCAAGGTGTGCGATGAATTTACGAATAAGAAGCTGTTTTTGACAGATAAGAACGGCAAGTTGATAAAAGATAAAAATGGAAATCTGACAAAAATTAACGATGATAATCCATAAGGGTAGGGTATGGGTATAGCAAGCATCTGAAGCAAAAGGGGGATATAGATGGAAACAGCAATTATAGATTATGGGATGGGCAATCTGTTGTCTGTACAGAGGGCGTTTGAGAAATGCGGTTCAGAAGCTGTCATTATTGATAATCCATTGGAACTGCGGAGTGCAGAACGTATTGTCTTGCCTGGGGTGGGTGCTTTCCCTGATGCAATGAATAACCTTAAAAAGGAATGTTGGATAGAGGAATTAAACCGGGCTGTATTACAAAAAGAGATTCCAATTTTTGGAATTTGCCTGGGGATGCAGCTATTGGCGGCAAAAGGATATGAAGGGCAGGAATGCCATGGCCTGGGCTACATTCCTGGCGAAGTAGTGTTATTAGATGCAAAGGAAGAAGGGGAGCAGGTTCCGCACATTGGATGGAATGAAATTGAAGGGGTAACAGATACAGGATTATTGGCAGATATTCCAGTGGGGACAAATTTTTATTTTGTCCATAGTTACCATTTCCGGGTGGAAAACCAGGAAGATATCCTCTGCCATACGCCGTACTGCGGCGGTTTTGCATCAGCAGTAGGCAGGGGACATATTGTTGGCACGCAGTTCCATCCGGAGAAAAGCCAGAAAGCCGGATTCCAGGTAATTAAAAATTTCCTGAAGATATGATGGCAGAAAGGGGCAGGGATGTTAAAGATCCGTATAATCCCGACTTTACTTTATAAGTCAGTTGGCTTGGTAAAAGGAGTTGGGTTTGATGCATGGAGACGTGTCGATACCGTATTGCCTGCGGTAAAAGTATATAATATGCGCGAAGTGGACGAACTTATTTTAATGGATTTGGATGCCACAAACGAAGGCAGGGAGCCAGATTATGCGTCAATCCGGGATTTTTCCCGAGAGTGTTTTGTGCCGCTGTGCGTTGGGGGAGGAATCCAGGGAGTAGGCCAAATCCGGGAACTGTTGCGTGCAGGAGCTGATAAAGTGTCTATTAATAGTGCTGCTTATAAGAACCTGGGCTTGGTTACGGAAGGGGCAAGGCTGTATGGATCCCAATGTATGGTGGTAAGTATTGACTGCAGGAAAGTGGAGGGGGAATACTATTGTTTTTCCCACAACGGGCAGGAAAATACTGGCATTTTATTAAAAGACTGGGCAAAAGCTGTGGAAAAGGCTGGGGCAGGTGAATTATTGATTACTTCTGTCCCCTTGGATGGGACAATGGAAGGGTATGATATTGATATGGTGAGGACGGTTGCAGGCACTGTGAAAATACCTGTGATTGCTTCTGGGGGAGCAGGAAATTATGAGCATATGTATCAGGTAATCCGCTATGGAGGGGCATCAGCGGTTGCAGCGGCGAGTATTTTCCATTTTACAGAGCAGACACCTAAGGAAGCAAAGGAATATTTATATCAGCGTGGGATTCCAACGAGGATTGCATAAGGGTGGATATCAAATTTGGTGAGGAAGGGCAAGAAGGGATGGATAGTCTGGTAACACAATATTTGGATAAAATGCTGGAGTTTGAAGAAGGCGGCTATGTTGGAGAGGCATTGGCGTTATCTGGAAAATTATTAGAGGCATTCCCAGAGAGAAGGGCAGAACTATTATTGGAAAAAGCAAAATTGGAATTTCGGAACCAGATGGATAAGGAAGCGCTTTTAGATTTTATATCTGCCTATGGAATTACAAAAGATGGTTCATTATATGAATTAATCTTAGAAGCATATTATGTGCAGAATGAAAGGGCTCTGGAAGAAAATTATTATAATAATTTGAAACGGTTAAAAAGATATCCGCATTATAGGGAATCAGAAGGGGAAGGAAAGGAACTGCTTCCGATATGGAAAGACGATGAATTGATTGTCTATGCAGATAGGGGCAATCAATGCTTTACTGTAAATGTAAGGTATGTGAAGGAAATTGTAGGAAAAAAAGACAATGCTGTCATGACAGTGAATGAAATGTGGATAGAGGATATCTGTAGGATAGAAGAAAGCTTTTGTATGAATACACCATTTTTAGATATGGATTTTCCAGTGTATGTGGTTTTTGATGAAGAATATTGGAAGCTGTTCCTGCGCCTGTACAATATAGAAGGTTTATTAAAAAAGAATCGGATTGTTTTGTTAGTGGGAGAGCGAAGCGTGTACGGATATTTTAGGGAAGATATGGTTATTTTTCCTAGCATAGCATATTACAATGGTTTCCGTGAGGTATATCATCCTATATTGAGCCGGGCAATAGAGAGAAAGGAAAAAGAAAGTCTGGAAGATGGCAGGTATATCAGAAAATACTATAAGGAAAACCAGGATACTATTATTACAAATATTAAAAGCGGAAAACCAAGGATTCTATTTTATACAAGTTATTTTACGACGGCGTTAAAGTACCATACAAGGGATTGTATGCAGGCGGCCTCTAAGTTAGGGTGTGAAGTACAGATATTAATGGAGGCAGATGGAATCCATAGGATTTATGAAAGGGATATCATTCAGTATATAAAAAGGTTTAAGCCAGATGTTATTTTTAATATTGACCATTTCCGTTTTGAATACCCGGTGGTTCCAAAAGAACTTATATGGATTACTTGGATACAAGATTCATTGCCTCGGATTATGGATAAGGGAACGCCATTAAAGCTGGTAAATCATGATTTTATTATGAGCCACTTCATTACATGGAAGAAATTTAAGGAAGTGGGGTATCAGGAGAAGCGTGTCATGGATGCTGTAATCCCGGCAGATTCCCATATATATAGGCCATTAGATTTGGATGAAGGAGAATATAGAAAATACGCATGTGATATTTGCTTTGTATGCCATGCCAGTGACGTAGATGCCCATATTGCAGGATTATTGGGGAAGGTTCCGGAAAAATTAAAGGAAGAGATATGTATTATTTATAAAGGATACCAAAAGTATGCATATGAGGCAGGAGTGTTTTTTTATTCAGAAAAAGAGTTTGAAGAATATGTAAAAGGCATATTGAGCCTCAATTATAATATTCCACTTCTGCAAGGAATAATAAAATATCTGGTTTCGGATTTGTACAATAATTTTAATCAACGGGTATTCAGGCAAGCATTGGTTGGCTGGATTTTAGATGCAGGTTTTACGAATCTTAAATTATGGGGAAACGGATGGACGACAGAAGCGAAGTATAAAAAATATGCCATGGGGATTGCAGAAAACGGAGAAATGTTATCTAAAATATACCAGGCTTCTAAAATTGTAGTGGGGAATAATATTTTAACTACAGCAGCAGCCAGGGCATGGGAGACAATGCTGAGCGGGGGCTTTTATATCAGCAATTATATTCCAGAGGAAGAAGATGCAGTGGATATACGGAAGATTATAGAAGTAGGTAAAGACGTGGCCATGTTCTATAACAGGGATGATTTGATTGAGAAACTGCATTATTACTTAGGGCATGAAGAAGAGCGGAAAGCAATGATTGAGCGTGGCCGTAAGGCGGCCTTACAGACGATGACGTATGATATATTGATGGAAAGGGTACTTGAGGAAGCCGCAAAAAGTTTGGAGAAAAATTAAGGATGGAAAATAATATACGCATGGACTCCCATAAATTGATTTATCATCCACATAGGGTATCTGGATGGATGAAGGGGGAGAATATATATCCAATTGAATTAGAAATCGGGCTGACAAATGCCTGTAACCATCGCTGTATCTTCTGTGCGGTGGATTATACAGGCTACAAGCCAGAAATGATGGATGCAGGCATGTTAAAAACAAGGCTGGCAGAATTTGCACAAAAAGGTGTGAAAAGCATTATCTATGCGGGAGAAGGGGAACCGCTGTTAAATAAAAATGCCGTTGAAATCATTAATAGAACGAAAAGAAGCGGAATAGATGTAGCACTGTCCACGAATGGGGTATTGCTAACACCTGAAATTTCGAAAGAGTGTCTGGCATCCCTGGCCTGGATTCGTTTTAGCACAGCAGGCATTACAGATGCATCTTATGGGAAAATACACCAATGTAAGAAAGGGGATTTGCAGATAGTCTTACATAATATGCAGGGAGCAGTACATGTGAAAAAAGAACAGGGGCTATCCACTACGTTAGGGGTACAGTTACTGCTCCTTCCAGATAATAAGGACGAAGTGGTTTCCATGGCAAAGGAACTTAAAAAAATAGGGGTGGACTATTTTACGGTGAAGCCATTTTCCCAACATCCGCAAAGCGGGAATATCCTTCAGGTTGACTACCAGGAAATGTTAGAAGTGGAAGAAGAATTAAGAGAAATTGAGGAAGAGGATTTTAAGATTTATTTCCGCGCTCACTCTATGCATAAACTGGCATGTAAACGGGGATATACACAATGCCTTGCATTACCATTTATGGTATATATAGATGCGAAAGGGAATCTATGGCCTTGCATTGTCTTTATGGGAAATAAGGAATTTAGTTATGGAAACCTATATGAAGAGAGCCTGGAAGAGATATGGGAAGGGGATAGAAGAAAAAAACTGATGCAGTACTTTTCTAAAATGGATTTGGAATCAAACTGTCGGGAATTATGCCGTTTGGATGAGATGAATAAGTATCTGTCTGAATTGAAATATCCAGGAGGGCATGTGAATTTTATTTAGGGCAGGCTTAAAATAGTTATGGAGTGAATGGCGGGTGGTGAGGATGGAAAAAATGCTAGAAGAAATTGCAAAAGAAATTAGGAAAGATATTATGATAACAGCCTATCATGGGAAGTCAGGGCATTTGGCTTCGGCATTTTCTGCCGTTGAGATTATGACAGCTTTATATTTTGGTGGTATTGTAAAATACGATAAGAATCATCCTGATTGGGAAGATAGGGATAAAGTGATTGTCAGTAAAGGGCATGCAAGCCTTGTGCTGTACAGTGTTATAAAACGAATTGGCTATATTACCCCAGAGCAGCTCTATTCCTTTTGCCAGCCAGGCTCTCTTTTGGGAGGGGAGGCAAAATATGGAGATATTCCAGGGGTAGAGGCTACAACTGGTTCTTTGGGCCATGGGCTTCCGTTTGCAGTGGGGATTGCTCTGGCGAACCGATTAGATGCAAGGGAAAGCCACACTTATGTGCTTTTGGGGGATGGGGAGTGCCAGGAAGGTTCCGTATGGGAGGCGGCTCTTTCAGCAGCGCATTATAGACTAGGTAATTTGACCGTCATATTAGATAGGAATAAGCTTCAGGCAATGGGGGATACTGAAGAGATTCTAAAGCTGGATTCTTTGGGAGAAAAATGGAGCAGCTTTGGGTGGGATGTAAAAAATGTGGACGGGCATGATATAGGGGAACTGGCCAGGGTTTTGGAAAAGGATCGGAATGAGGCCAGGGAGCAGCCAAGAATAATAATTGCAGATACGGTAAAAGGGAGGGGCGTTTCTTTTATGGAGCATGTGCCTATATGGCATTACCGCATGCCAAACACACAAGAAATGGAGATTGTGAAAAGGGAATTGGGTATTACAGAAAGGGAGCTGCAGGGATGAGGAATACATATTTGAAGGAGCTTTATCAGATTGCCCAAAAAGACCGGAATGTGCTTTCTTTGGTTTCAGATAATGGGATGATTGTATATGATGATTTCCGTCGGGATATGCCAGGGCAGTAT
The DNA here is from genome assembly GCA_910588965.1 of uncultured Lachnospiraceae bacterium. Classification (GTDB taxonomy): domain Bacteria; phylum Bacillota; class Clostridia; order Lachnospirales; family Lachnospiraceae; genus Petralouisia. The sequence goes on from CAJUSO010000012.1 coordinate 11,681, forward strand.
TTTAACTTTGGGATTTCAGAAGGGCACATGGTGGCAGCGGCAGCAGGGATGGCAAGCTGTGGAAAAATACCGTTTGCTTATACAATAGGTTCTTTTTTGGCTTACCGTTCTTATGAATTTATTCGCCTGGATGTATGCCTGCAAAGGTTAAATGTTAAGATTGTGGGAATAGGGGCAGGCATGGCATATGGTTATTTGGGAGCAACGCACCATACCACGGAAGATATAGCAGCATTGAGATGTATGCCGAATCTAGTTCTTCTTTCCCCAGCAACGCCGCAGGAAACTCAAGCTTTGGTACATTATGCTTATGAGACAGAGGGTGCGGTTTACATTAGGCTTGGGAATAACCTTTCGGATGAACTGTATCCTCCAGGAAAGGAAGCCCTGCCAGGGAAGGTAAGCATCTTGAGGGAAGGCGGCGATCTTGCAGTTTTTGCAACAGGGGAGATATTATACCAGGTAATGGAAGCTGCGCAGTGCCTGCATAATGATGGGATTGAGGCAGAGGTTGTCAGTGTGCATACCTTAAAGCCAATGGATGTGGAAGGCGTGCTGGAAATTGCAGGGAGGCATCCCATGGTTTATTCCGTGGAAGAGCATAGCATAATAGGTGGCTTGGGGACAATGATTGCTGAAATCTTGGCGGCAAATGCATGTGGGAATAGGCTAAAGAGAATTGGCTTAGAAGATTGTTTTGCAAAAGGGTATGGCACACAGCAGCAGGTATTAGAAGCAAATGGATTAGATGCAGGGAATATATACCAGAAAATAGTAAAGGATTTTAGGTGACAGAAGAATGGGCGTTAAAAAGGTGGTTTTATTCAGCCCCCATGGATATGTAGGAAGTTTTTTGAAGAAAAGGATTATAAAGGAACCTTGCATACAGCTTTATGAGATGGCGCGTGATAGTGTCTATAAAAAATATGAAGGAAATTATGATATCTTGGTGTATGCTGCAGCTGCCAGTAAGGCATCAGCAGGCAAATTGATACAGGATAATGTAATCACAGCGATTACAATGATGGAGTTTTGCAGGAAACATCATATAAAAAGGATTATTTACCTATCATCAGATTCTATTTATGGGGAACTGCATACTGACATTGCCACGGAAGCAGCTGTTATGGTAAACCCTGGTTTCTATGGAATGACGAAGTACTTGGCTGAGAGGATAATTATGGATAGTGGAATCCCGTATTATATTATCCGCATGCCTGGGATTGTGGGAGGGATACAGCGGGATGTTTTCCTATGCCGCCTTATAGCAAAAATGAAGGAAGATGAGGGCATAGTGCTATATAATATGGACAAGGTGTTTAATAATGTGCTGCATATTGACGATTTGTCAAAGTTTATTATGCTACTTTGCCTATTAGAAAATAATGGGAATCATGAGGTTTTTTTATTAGGCAATACAGAATATGTAAAACTAAGAGAGATTGCATACTATTTAAAAAAATTGACGCATTCAAGGTCCAAGATAGAAAATATTGATACCCAAGATAAAAGGTATTTTACGTTGGATGTGTCCAAAGCAGTGGAATATGGGTATTCTTCTAGGAAAATGAAGGATATTTTACAGGAACTGTGCCATCATAGAGGTTTGATATAGAAAAAGTTTATAGACAGGAGAAAAAGAGAATGGAAAAAGCGACTCCATATAGTAATTTGAAAGTGTTTACCCATGCGCAGGTTTTAGAGCGGATTGCAGAAGGGGAGCAGGTTGCGCCGGTTTATATCCGCATCAAGCCTACCAATTCTTGCAACCATAAATGCTATTACTGCTGTTATGCAGACAGCAGCCTGGGGCTGTTCGATTCTGTAAATGCACAAGACCAAATCCCATGGCCGAAAATGGAAGAAATCATTGCTGATATGTCTGAAATGGGAGTAAAGGCGGTGACATTTAGTGGGGGTGGAGAGCCTTTGGTGTATCCATATATTGTTAAAACCATGCAGAAAGTCCTGGATGCAAGCATTGACCTGTCAATTATTACAAATGGGCAGCTATTGAAAGGGGAAAGGGCAGCGGTTCTGGCGAGGGCAAAGTGGGTTCGTGTTTCCGTTGATTCAGCGGACGCAGAGACATATGCAAGGGTACGGAACCTACCGCGTGGGGTTTTTAATGAGGTATGTGAGAATATCCGCCGGTTTTCGGAGATAAAGCAGGATGAGTGCGAGTTGGGCGTGAATTTTGTGGTTAACCATGAGAATGCGGATCAAGTGTATGATATGGCAAAAATGGTGAAAGGCCTTGGGGTAAACCATATAAAATATGCTGCCCGCGTTACAAGTGATGTATCTGCATATCATGCCCCGTTTAGGCGGAGGGTGACAGAGCAGATCCGAAGGGCGAAAGGGGAATTAGAGGATGTGGGCTTTCAGGTGATTGATAAGTATGAGGGGGATTTTGGCTCGGCGTTGGTATTTCACCGTTGTTATGGGAAATGTTACATAAATAGGCTGTCTACCGTGATTGCAGCTGACTGTAAGGTATATTTCTGCCATGATAAGGCGTATGTATCAGAAAGTGTTGTAGGTGACTTGAAAAAATGTTCTTTTAAAGAATTGTGGTTTTCCAAGGAAACGAAAAAGAGATATCAAGAGTTCAATGCAAAGAAGGAATGCAACCATCATTGTATTTATGATGATAGGAATGAATTATTGAATATGTATTTTAGCCTGGATAAGAATCATCTTAATTTTATCTAAAGTATAGCAACATAGGGGTCAGGAGGAGAAGATGGCGTATATTGATTTTGTTTCAGAACTGCATGAATCCACGAAACGGGATTACTTAGAACGTGTGATAGGGAATGATAAGGCAGAGTGTGCGAAGATTGCCAAAGAGTATGGTTATGATTATTGGGATGGGGAAAGGAAATATGGCTATGGCGGTTATTCATATGATGGAAGGTGGAGGAGTGTAGCTGAGAAATTGGTTCAACATTATCATTTAGAGGCAGGACAGAAGGTATTGGATGTAGGATGTGGCATGGCTCACCTTTTATTTGAATTAACACAGGCGGTTCCCGGGCTACAGGTTGAAGGAGTGGATATTTCCGATTATGCGTTAGGGCATGCAAAGGAGGAAGTCCGTGGTAAATTGAGGTATGCCAGAGCACAGGAACTACCATTTGGGAAGGATGAATTTGATTTAGTGATTTCCTTGGCAACTTTGCACAACTTAAAGGTATTTGATTTAAAAAAGGCGGTGCAGGAGATTGAAAGGGTCAGTAAGAAAAATAGCTATATAATGGTAGATTCTTTTAGGAATGATAATGAAGAAGTAAATTTATTATATTGGCAGATTACTTGTGCGAGCTATTATTCTGTGGAAGAGTGGGAATGGCTGTATCAGGAATGGGGATATACAGGCGATTATAGTTTTATTTTTTTTGAGTAATAGGATAAAAGGGTGGTATCATTTTATGGGAAAAATTGTCTGTAAAGAAAATGTGGGCGAGATAATAGGCTTACAAAGAGAAAAAGGAAAGAAAATCATCCTTTGCCATGGCGTTTTTGATTTAGTCCATCCAGGCCATATCATCCACTTTGAAGAAGCGAAGAAGATGGGTGATATCCTGGTAGTATCTATCACAGCGGCTGCATATGTCCGCAAAGGCCCTGGCAGGCCATATTTTGATGATGAGTTGCGCTTAAAGTTCCTATCATCGATTACCTGTATTGATTACATCATGCTTTCTGAAAGTTATACCGTTGATGATATTATTGAAGCAATAGAGCCAGACTTGTATGTAAAAGGCGAGGAATATGCTAGGCCTGAGGACGACATTACAGGAAAAATCCAGGAGGAGATAGCCCTTGTAAGAAAGCATGGCGGCGATATTGCTTATACGGCAGGCCAGGTATTTAGTTCTACCAGGCTAATTAACCATGCGCTTCCTGCTTTGACAGACGAGGTAAAGGAGTTTACTGCAGATTTCAATCAGCGTTATTCTATGAAAGACATCAAAAGTTTTACAGAACGGATGAATGGGTTAAAAGTATTGGCGGTAGGTGACGCCATTATTGACGAATATCTGTATTGCACAATCCAGGGATTGATGACGAAAGACCGCGGTTATTCTGCCCGTTACCAATATGCGGAGCAGTATCTGGGCGGCACGCTGGCGGTGGCCAGGCATCTGTCATCTTTCTGCGAGCATGTGACACTGATGAGCATAGTGGGGATGGAGGAAGCCATACATAGTAGGATTTTGGGGGAACTTAGTAATAAAATGCGGGTAGATATGACATATAGCAGCGTATTTGAGACGATTGTAAAACGCCGCTATGTGTCGCTGGATGAGAAGCGGGAGGAAGTGGACAAGATATTTGCTGTAAATAACCTCCCTACCCCGATGTGTATTGACAAGGAATGCCTGGACAAGTTCAAATCTAAGCTAAAGAGTCAGATTTCCCAATATGATGCAGTAATTCTCTGTGATTTTGGGCATGGGCTGATTGATAGGGAAGTGATGGATATTATTCAGGAGAATGCAAAGTTCCTTGCGTTGAACTGCCAGACAAACTCTTCAAATTACGGTAAGAATCTGATTACGAAATATAAACGTGCAGATGTATTTTCTTTAGATCAAAAAGAACTTGGTTTGGCTTTTTCTGATTATCAGCAGAGAGAGGAAGATTTGTTGCTTCAGCTATCGGGGTATTTTGGTAGCTGCGGCTGGTTGACACGGGGGTCACAGGGGGCAACATCTGTTGAAAATCAGAAGCTGGTTCCCTGCCCGGCTTTTACCCTGAAGGTGAAGGATACGATAGGTGCTGGGGATGCATTCTTTGCATTGGCCAGCCTTTCTGCCGTCGCGGGTGCGCCAATGGAGGTTAGCGCATTTATAGGAAATATTGCAGGCGCACTGGCAGCGAATATTGTAGGGAATAAAGATGCCATTGAGAAAGTAAATGTACTAAAATATGCGGGTACATTGCTGAATATTTAGGGGATTCGAAAGTACGGATGGTCATCATCCGTAGATGTTATAGATGAAAGATGTGTGAGGTAACAAGATGAAGGTAGCATTGGTGGTAGCAAATTATGCATGGTTTGGGAAAAGGCCATGGAAAGGGATAACGACGTCAGTCCCTATTATTTCAGCAGTTTTAAAAAATAAGTTTGAGTTGATTGTAATCGATGCGAATGTAAATGAATATAGCGAAGAGATGCTAAAAGGAAAACTAGAAGAACAGTTCCCCCAGGTTGTTATGATTACAGCATTATCTGTGGAGTATTTTAAAGCTTATCATACGGTGGCAAGATTGTCAAAAGAGGCATTGCCAGATGCCAAGGTTATTATGGGGGGCGTCTATCCTACCGTGTGTCCAGAAGAAGCCATAGAGGATGAAAATATTGACATAGCAATGATAGGGCATGCGGAAGGACGCTTGGATTTGCTGTTGTCATATTTGGAAAGGGGAGATTATGGTTCAGTTGAATGTTTTGAGGGGATTGCATACCGGAAGGAAGGTGTAAAGAGGGTTAATCCTTTGGAACATTATATTGGGGATGTCCCAAAGATGGTGAAGCCAGATTATTCTTTGATAGATGTGGATAAATATTTGGATTCAGAGAGGAAAAGCATTGCAAATCAGAATATGGAGATGAAAGGGAAGAGCGCCAGTATTATCTCTTCTTATGGATGTCCATATAATTGCTTGTTCTGTGCAACAAGGACGATTAGTGGGAGGAAGGTGGCATATCGTCCGGCAGAGGATGTCCTGGAGGAGATAGAGTTTTTTGTGAAGGATAAACAGGTGGAATCTATCATTTTTATTGACGACTGTATTTTGGCAGATAAAGAAAGAGCGAAATACCTGTTTCAGGAAATTATAAAAAGGAAATACCATATTGAAATCCAGATTACTACAGTTGCTGCATGGCATCTAGATTGGGAAATTCTTCAGCTGATGAAGGAGGCAGGACTGTCTAAATTGGGCATTTCTGTTGAATCTGGTAATGAACGTGTGTTGCATAAAATTATCCATAAGCCATTAAAGCTAGGGATTCTGCCAGACATCGTTTCTATGTGCAGGAAATTAGATATATTGATGCGGGCTAATTTTGTTATTGGATTTCCAGGAGAAACGTGGGAGGAAATAAGGGATTCTTTGCGGATTGCAGAAGAGTTAGATTTTGATTTGATAGACATTCATATAGCGACAGTATTACCTAAGACGGACTTGTATGAACTTGCAGTCAAGACACAATCTATTCCAGAGGGTTTTTCCTTTTTTTCTGATGATGTTAATTTTGGCTTTGGAAAAGGAAATATTACAACGGATGAGTTTACCCCTGCTGAACTTATGGTAATACGGGCATATGAATGGGACAGGATAAATTTTTCTACGCCTGAAAAGCGTATACGTGCCTGTAGGGTTATGGGGATTACAGAGGATGAACTACAGGAGCATAGGCGGCAAACAAGAAGGCATTGTGGGATGTATTTTTGAGGACAAAAGATATAGGTCACGTGGAAAGCAGGATAGAAAATAGGAAATATGTGGCTATGATGCAAGGAATAAGAAAACGCAAAGCAGATAGTAAAAAGGAGAAAAAACCTATGGATAATATAGTTTCATTGGTGACAGGCGGCTGCGGTTTCATCGGCTCCCATATCGTAGACCGTTTGCTGGCAGAGGGGCATACAGTTCGTGTGATTGATAATTTTACTACAGGGCGTCCGGAAAACTTAAATCACCACAAAGATAATAAAAATTTAAAGGTTTACCAGCTAGATATCCGGAACCAAGAGGAAATCGCGCCTATTTTTGAGGGTGTAGGTTATGTGTTCCATTTGGCTGCCCTGGCGGATATTGTGCCGTCCATCCAAAAGCCATGGGAATACTATTCTTCAAACATTTTGGGCACTTACAATGTGGTGGAGTGTGCAAGGAAAGCGGGGGTACAGAAACTTGTGTATGCCGCATCTTCATCCTGCTACGGGATACCGGATGAATTCCCCACGAAAGAAACAGCAGAAATCCGCCCACAGTATCCTTATGCGCTGACAAAAAGGCTTGGGGAGGAAACCGTGCTCCATTGGGGGCAGGTCTATGGCCTACCAGTAATTACGTTGCGCCTGTTTAACGTCTATGGGACACGTTCCAGGACATCTGGGACGTATGGTGCTGTGTTTGGCGTATTCCTGGCACAGAAGCTGGCAGGGAAGCCCTTTACGGTGGTAGGGACTGGGGAGCAGACCAGGGATTTCACCTATGTGACAGATGTAGCGGAAGCATTTTATATGGCGGCTTTATCGGATATCACAAACGAAACGTTTAATGTGGGAAGCGGCGGGACATATTCTGTAAATCGGTTATGTGAGCTTTTGGGAGGGGAGATGGTGCATATCCCCAAACGTCCAGGGGAGCCGGACTGTACCTTTGCAGATAAAAGTAAAATAGAAAAAATCCTGGGATGGAAGGCCAAGACCACATTAGAGGAAGGCGTTGCCAAAATCCTTGCGGAGATTGAGTACTGGAGAGAGGCGCCGGTCTGGACGCCGGACACGATAGGGGAGGCGACCCAGGACTGGTTTAAATACCTCGGGAAGTAACGTCATGCCTTTTTTTTGCGGAGGTTGCAGCAGCGGACGGAAATCATGTGGGAGCTGGCTTTGGGAGTGCAGCTTGCTGTAGCATGCCTGTAGTAAATAGAAAGGATTGGCAGGAAAATGCACATGGAATATATTAAGAATCTGACGCAGTGCCTGGAAGCTGTCCAAATATATAACCAGCAGGGAATGCCATTTACAGGCTATTCAGAGGCAATGCAGGGAATGGTAGGATTGTTTTCTAAGGTGAAAAAGCAGGGGAAGCAGGTGTTTTTCATCGGGAATGGCGGGAGTGCGGCCATAGCAAGCCATATGACGGCAGATTTCATGAAAAACGGCGGGATGAAGACGTATAGCTTATATGATACGTCTGTCACTACCTGCATGGGGAATGACTATGGGTATGGATTTATTTTTTCCCGCCCGCTGGAATTTTTGGGTAATGACGGGGATTTGCTGGTGGCAATCAGCAGTTCTGGCAATTCCCAAAATATTGTGAATGCTATCCAGGCAGCAGAGTGTAAGGGGATGCGGGTTATCACGTTCTCTGGCTTCCAGAGGGACAACAAGATAAGCAGCATGGGAAGATACAATGTTTATGTGCCATCCAGCAAGTATGGGATAGTGGAGTCCATACATAATATTATTTTACAGCAGATTGTGGATACGGTTATGGAGCGTGATGGGGAGTGCTTGTAATGTTGGGTAAACGATTGGTTATGGCCAGAAAAGAAATAAAAGCGGTATAGGAAGGGAGGCTGGATATGGAAAAGGGAAAAATCGCAATCATCACCGCCCGAGGCGGCAGCAAGCGCATCCCGAGGAAAAATATCCGGGATTTCTGCGGCAAGCCAATTCTGGCGTATTCGATAGAGGCGGCCATTGCCTCTGGAGTTTTTGATGAAGTTATGGTGTCCACGGAGGATGCGGAAATTGCAGGCATAGCAAAGAGATACGGCGCAAAAATCCCCTTCCTGCGCTCTGTGGGAACGGCGGATGATTATGCTACGACTGCGGACGTGCTTATGGAAGTATTTGCACAATACAAGGCAATCGGCAGGGAGTACCAATATGCCTGCTGTATTTATCCGACTGCCCCCTTTGTAACGGCAGGAAAGCTAAGGCATGCCATGGAATGCTTAGAGGAGGAAGGGACAGATTCTGTCATCCCGGTCACGGCCTTTTCTTTTCCTCCCTTGCGGGGGTTTTTATTGGAAGATGGGAAGGCCAGGTATGCTTTTCCAGGTTTTGCCAAGAGACGTTCCCAGGATATCACTCCCATGTACCATGACTGCGGGCAATTTTACTGTTTCCGGGTAGGGCGCTTTTTGGCTTGCAGGCAGCTTGTGACAGCGCATACCAGGGCAATCCTTGTGCCAGAGATGGAGGTGCAGGATATTGACAGTGAGCAGGATTGGCGGCTTGCGGAATTGAAGTATCAGCTGATGAGGGAGAAAACAGATGCTTTAGGTATGCCGCTTGGCGGAAAACAGATGGCTGGGGAGGATAAAGGAGAAGAGAATGCCAAAATTGAGGAAAAGCATTCCAAGAAGGAAAGGGCAGAATCCAAGAATACCCTGAAAAGGGATTCTAAGGCGGGCCGTCATTGTTTTTTAAGGAAGGCAGGATGGGAGGATATGGATCAGCTGTTCCTATGGGCAAATGACAAGGAAGTGAGGGAAAATTCGTTTTCCACGGCTCCGATTTCTTATGAAGAACATCGGAAGTGGTATGGAAGGAAGATGCAGGAGGAGGGCACGCAGATTTATATTCTCTGTGACGGGGCTTTGGAGGTCGGCGCCCTGCGCCTGGAATTTGGCAAAGACGGGGCGGGAATCAGTTACAGCATCGCCTGCGGATATAGGGGGAATGGATATGGGCAGGAGCTGGTTGCCCTGGCGGAACAGGAAGTGCGCCAGTGGGCGGAACACAAGGGGGATGGGAAAGCAGTGATTAGGGCACAGGTAAAGCCGGAAAACCTGGCGTCAAATAAAATCTTCAAGAATGCTGGATATCAGGAACATGAGATAGGTTACCAAAAAGTGATTTGGCCAAAACCTTAATATCTTTCAATTACATTGTCATTTGACCCAAAAAGGAGGTTGCCCCTCCTTTTCTTCTGTGCTAAAATTAAAATATAGCCGATGGCCAGATTTTGCCAGCGGCGCATTGGAATCAGCATAAAAACAGCCCAGAAAGGAATTCTATGATGTTGCTTTTGATTAAGAATGGAACCGTAATCAATCCAGGAGATAAGACCCAGAAGGAAGCGGATGTGCTGGTGGAAAATGGGGCGGTGAAGAAGATTGCCCCTAACCTCTCTGTGAAGGCAGAGCGTGTTATTGATGCGGCAGGCTGTTATGTCATGCCTGGATTTATAGATATGCATGTACATCTGCGGGATCCTGGGATGGAACAGAAGGAGACTGTGGAGACGGGGCTGCGGGCAGCCGTGCACGGGGGGTTTACAACGGTTGTGGCTATGCCAAATACCAAACCTGTAGTGGACAACCCGGATGTGGTCCGTTATGTCCACAACAAAGCCCAGGATGTTGGCCTTGCCCATGTGCTCCAGGCAGGCTCCATCACCAAAGGGGAGCGGGGGGAGGAACTGTCAGACATTGAAGGGATGGTAGAGGCCGGTATCCCGGGAATCAGCGAGGACGGCAGGTCTGTGATGGACGCCAGGCTCTGCAGGGAGGCCATGGCCATTGCCGCAAAATACGATATCCCCATATTTGCCCACTGTGAGGATATCCATCTGGTGGATGGCGGCGTGGTCAACCAGGATGGGAATGCAAAGCGGCTGGGCCTGAAGGGCATTTCCAATTCCGTGGAGGATGTGATTGCAGCCCGGGATATGATATTGGCTAGGGAAACAGGCGCTGCCCTGCATTTATGCCACTGCTCCACAAAAGGCAGCGTCCAGATGATGAAGTTCGCCAAGGAGACGGGGCTTAGGGTGACAGCGGAAGCCTGCCCCCACCATTTTACCCTTACCAGCAGCGATATCCCCGGGGATGACGCGAATTACAAGATGAACCCGCCCCTCCGTACCCAGGAGGATGTGGATGCCCTGAAAGCAGGCTTAAGGGATGGCATTATTGATGTGATTGCAACAGACCACGCCCCCCATACTGCCATTGAAAAGGGGGAAGGGTTCCGGCGCGCGCCTTTTGGGATTACTGGCCTTGAGACGGCCGCCGCATTGGTTATGACGGAACTGGTAGGCAATGGTTTCCTTACTGCCGTGCAGATGGCGGAGAAGATGAGCTACAACCCTGCGAGGATTTTGGGGCTTGACAAAGGCGTGGTGGAAGAAGGCAAGCCGGCTGATTTGGTGGTCTTTGACCCGAACCGGGAATATGCCATTGACCCTGCTGATTTTTATTCCAAAGGGAAAAATACGCCCTTTGCCGGAAGGCGTGTCAGGGGCGCTGTCATGGCGACGGTTGTGGACGGCAGGGTGGTATATGAGAGGTAATTAGGCAAGGCAGGATAAGGCAGTGAGATAACGTACTTCTGTATAGAGGCTATACCATATATTTTTTAAGAGAGGATAGACGTATGATTAATAAGTTAGCAGAGAAAATCCGGAAAACCCATGCCCCCATTGTGGTGGGGCTGGATCCGATGCTGGGTTATATCCCTAAGCATATCCAGGAGAAGGCTTTCCAGGAACATGGAGAGACCTTGGAAGGCGCTGCCGAAGCCATTTGGCAGTTCAATAAAGAAATCGTAGACCATACCTTTGACTTAATCCCAGCAGTGAAACCCCAGATTGCCATGTATGAGCAGTTCGGGATCCCAGGCCTGATGGCTTTCAAGAAGACGGTAGATTATTGCCATGAGAAGGATTTGGTGGTCATCGGGGACGTAAAGCGCGGGGATATCGGCTCTACTTCCGCAGCCTATGCGGCAGGCCATATCGGCGCGGTGGCTGTAGGCAGCAAGTCTTACCATCCGTTTGATGAGGATTTTATTACCGTGAACCCTTATCTGGGCACGGACGGCATCCAGCCCTTTGTGGATGTATGCAAAGCGGAGAAGAAGGGCCTGTTTATCCTGGTGAAGACCTCGAACCCTTCCAGCGGAGAATTCCAGGACAGGATGGTTGACGGCCGCCCCCTTTATGAGCATGTAGGTGAGAAGGTAGCCCAGTGGGGCGCCGGGTGCATGGGGGATTCCTATAGCTATATCGGGGCTGTGGTAGGCGCAACCTACCCGGAAATGGGAAAGATACTGCGTAAGGTAATGCCCAAGAGTTTTATCCTGGTGCCAGGCTATGGCGCCCAGGGCGGGAAAGGCGCAGATCTGGTGCACTTTTTTAACGAGGATGGCCTGGGGGCCATTGTAAATTCTTCCCGGGGGATTATAGCAGCTTACAAGCAGGAAGCATACGCGTCCTATGGCGGGGAGCATTTTGGGGAAGCCGCACGGGCAGCGGTGGAAGCAATGAGGGAAGATATAGAAGGGGCCTTAGAGGCATCCAAATAAGGAGAAGAGGAAAATGGCAGAAAAGTATAAAGAGCAGGCGGTGATTATTTGCCAGGAGGATATTTCTTATGGGGTGTACAGCATGTGGCTCAAGACAGACAAGATTGCAGGCCAGGCAAAGCCAGGCCAGTTCCTGTCCGTCTATTGCCCGGATGGCAGCAGGCTGCTGCCGCGCCCTATCAGCATCTGTGAGATTGACCGTGCAGACCGTGCGCTCCGGATTGTATACCGGGTGGTGGGGAAAGGGACGGAGGAACTGTCCCAGATGCAGAAGGGGGAGAGCCTGGAAATCGTAGGCCCCTTGGGCAATGGGTTCCCCCTGAAGGGGAAGAAGGCATTTTTAATCGGGGGAGGCATCGGCGTCCCGCCCCTCCTGCAGCTTGCCAAAGAACTGAATTGCGAGAAACAGCTTATCTTGGGGTATCGGGATTCCCTGTTCCTGCAAAATGAATTTAAGAAGCATGGGACGCTTTATGTGGCGACAGAGGACGGCAGTTATGGGACAGAAGGCAATGTGCTGGACGCAATCCGTGAAAATGGCCTGGATGCGGAAATCATCTATGCCTGCGGGCCGCTGCCCATGCTCCGGGCCGTGAAGGCGTATGCGAAAGAGAAACAGATAGAGTGCTGGGTGTCCTTGGAAGAGCGGATGGCCTGCGGGATTGGCGCCTGCCTTGCCTGCGTCTGCAAGTCCAGGGAAAAGGACAGCCATACGAATGTGAACAACAAGCGGATTTGTAAAGAAGGGCCGGTATTCCGCGCAGAGGAGGTGGAGTTCTGATGAAGATGGCAGTAAACCTGGCAGGCGTTGCCTTGAAGAACCCGGTGATGACGGCGTCCGGCACCTTTGGCTCAGGGGCAGAATATGCAGATTTTGTAGATTTAAACCAGCTGGGGGCGGTGGTGACCAAGGGAGTGGCCAGCGTGCCTTGGGAGGGGAACCCTGCCCCCCGGGTGGCGGAGACCTATGGGGGGATGCTGAATGCAGTGGGGCTGCAGAACCCGGGGATTGACTTATTTGTGGAACGGGATATCCCATTCCTGGCAAAATATGACACAAGGATTGTGGTAAATGTCTGCGGGAAGACGAAGGAAGATTACTGCATGGTGGTGGAGCGCCTGGCAGACCAGCCCGTGGATATGCTGGAAATCAATATCTCCTGCCCCAATGTGAAGGAGGGGGGCATTGCTTTCGGCCAGGACCCGAAGGCGGTGGAGGAAATCACCAGGGAAGTGAAGAAGCATGCCAGGCAGCCAGTGGTGATGAAGCTAAGCCCCAATGTGACGGACATTACAGAGATGGCCAAGGCTGCGGAGGCAGGAGGGGCGGACGCCCTCTCCCTGATTAATACGCTGACGGGGATGAAAATAGATATACACAGGCGGGCTTTTGCCGTCGCTAATAAGACAGGGGGCCTCTCCGGGCCGGCCATCCATCCGATTGCTGTGCGGATGGTATATGAGGCAGCCCATGCGGTGAAGCTTCCGATTATTGGGATGGGGGGCATTGCGTCTGCAGAAGACGCCATTGAGATGCTCCTGGCCGGGGCTACCGCCATTGCAGTAGGGACGGCCAATTTTTATAACCCATTAGCCACCGTGGAGATTGTAAATGGGATCCGGGAATATATGGAACGTTATGGCGTAGCGGATATCCAGGAACTGATTGGCGCGGTAGGGTAAGGAAAACCGGATCAAGAATGGAAAAGATGAAGTGAGGATATTATAATATGAGCAAAATAATTTTAACAGGCGACAGGCCTACCGGGAAGCTGCATGTAGGGCATTATGTGGGTTCCCTGCGCAGGAGGGTGGAACTGCAGGATTCCGGGGAATACGATAAAGTATTTATTATGATTGCAGACGCCCAGGCATTGACAGATAATGCAGACAACCCGGAAAAAGTCCGGCAGAATGTGGTGGAAGTGGCGCTGGATTACATGGCTTGCGGGTTGGATCCGGCGAAGTCTACGATGTTCATCCAGTCGCAGATCCCCCAGCTGTGTGAATTGTCTTTTTACTATATGAACCTGGTGACGGTGTCCCGGCTGCAGCGGAACCCCACGGTAAAATCTGAAATCCAGATGCGTAAATTTGAAGCCAGCATACCGGTAGGGTTTTTCACATATCCCATCAGCCAGGCGGCGGACATTACAGCTTTTAAGGCTACAACCGTCCCAGTGGGCGAGGACCAGATGCCCATGATAGAGCAGACCAGGGAGATTGTGCACAAGTTTAATTCTGTCTATGGGGACACCTTGGTGGAGCCGCAGATCCTGCTGCCGGAGAACCAGGCCTGCATGCGCCTGCCAGGCACGGACGGGAAGGCAAAAATGAGCAAATCACTGGGGAACTGCATTTACCTCTCCGAAGAAGCGGACGAGGTGAAGAAAAAAGTCATGAGCATGTTCACAGATCCCAACCACCTGCGCATAGACGACCCAGGGTCATTGGAAGGCAATACGGTCTTCACATATCTGGACGCTTTCTGCAGGGACGGGCATTTTGGGCGGTATCTGCCAGAGTATGCAAACCTGGATGAGCTGAAAGCCCACTACCAGCGGGGCGGCCTGGGGGATGTAAAGGTCAAGAAATTCCTGAACAATGTATTGCAGGAAGTATTGGAGCCAATCCGCAGCCGCAGGAAGGAACTGCAGAAGGATATCCCTTATATTTACGAGGTACTGAAGAAGGGGAGCAAGGAGGCGGAGGAAGTGGCGGCACAGACCTTGGAAGAGGTGCGGGAAGCCATGAAGATCAATTACTTTGCTGATGAAGCGCTGATACAGGGACAGGCTGAAAAGTTCCAGTGATATAGAACCAGTAAGAGCCAGATTACTCTGGCTCTTTTTGCAGCAGTTTGTCCAGCTGGTCTTCCACAATCCGGAAATGCTTGTCAAACGCTTTCATGGCGGCAGGCAAGTCTTTCTCCATCAGGGCGTTGTAAATCCCCCAATGGGAGCGCCGGAGCAGTTCTGCACGCATACGGTTTGTTAGGATTTTCGTTCGGAAATTCTCAATGAACTGATTCATCAGGTTGTCCAGCATGGAACTGTACAGGATTAAGATGCGGTTGTGGGAGGCGTTGACCAGCATATGATGGAACCTGACATCCAGCTTGGCGCTTTCGCGGGAACTCATGGGCTGTTCCATCTGGATTAGGATTTGGTGCATTTCTTCCAGTTCTTCCAGTGTGGCTGCGTCGATGGCCAGGCGTATGGCTGCATATTCGTAACCGGTGCGTATATGGAAAATTTCGGAAGAATCAATTTCCATCAAAGCCATTACCATGTTGACGGATTTCATCATATATTCCATAGGGTCACAGCGGACATAATTGCCGCTTCCCTGCAGGCATTCGATAAGCCCTGTAATTTCCAGCATGTGCATGACCTCGCGGATAGAGTTGCGGCTGACCCCTAATTTCTCTGCGATTTCCCGTTCTGTGGGGATTTTGTCGTTCAGCTTCAACGCACCGGATAAAATCTGTTCTGAAAAATAATCAAATACATATTGGTATGTTTTTTTCCCATTTAACTTCGGGTTATCCATTCTGCCCCCTTCCTTCTTCTTGGCTTATGGTTAGCATATGGAATTTATTGTAATATAATGCAGAGGAATTTGCAAGGGTAAAAATGCCTTGCTTTTGGGATTTATCTGCCAGGATGGCTGGGGGCTAGGGGATTGCCAGGGGATGGTGTCGGAAAGCGGAACAGCAGATTTGCCATTTACAGGGTGGCAAACCTGCTGTTTCCTACGTGAAAATATGTATGTATTACTCCAGCCTGCAATGTATGCTGAAAGGATTGGAGCCTTGGTTTATTCTGGCGTTTTTACCATAACAGATACGCCGTCTGGGATAACTGCAATATGGGCGTCCCTGCCTTTGGCTTCCAGAGCCATCTCCAGGGCTTTATTTACATCTGGCGCTGTCTCAAACCCCATCTCCTGTGCCATGCCACGGTATTTTTCACACATGACATAGATGACCTTATGGTGGATTAAAATTCGGCTTTGGATTTGGTATTCCCATTGGTCGGGTTTTGTCTGGTCCTGGGGGATACGCAAAATCCCATCCATCAAGGACTGCGGGCTTTCGCTATCTTTTAAGGCATTATAAAATCCCTCGCCCCCATGGCCGTCCCCACAGCCGGATACCATAATGATGATGCCATCTTCCTTCGAGGCGGCCTCTGCAGCCGTCATACCCTTGACAGACTGGTACATATTCTGGTCTAAGGGATATCCGCCATTGGTGGAGATTGCAATGTCTGCTGGCTTGCTTGGCGTGACCTGGCAGTATTGTTGGAGGAAACGGCAGCCGGCATCGTGCGCTTTGATAGCGTCGCCAGCCACGGCATGGACTACCTTTTTGTCAGTGTCAATCACCACATTAACGATATATGCCTGGTTTGCCATCCGGCTTGCAGCAACCATATCCCTGTGGATAGGGTTGTTTTCTAATATGCCGGTACGGCTGTAGGGCGAGTCGATAAAGACGGAGCAGTGGTTCCCCAGGACCGTTACCTTGCTGGATACGCCTGGGAGCACGCTTTTACGCCCGCCGGAGAACCCGGCGAAAAAGTGCGTCTCAATAAATCCTTCGCTGACCAGAAGGTCTGCTTTTGCCGCTATTTTATTAATCAAGAGCGGTGCGCCGGAAGGGAGCGTACCCAAGTTTACCATAGCGTCCATGTCGCAGCTGTCGTGGATTGCGATTTTCTCATTGCCTACGATTTCTTCCCCGAATTTGCCTACAAGTTCCTCCCGGGTAGTTGCCCGGTGGAAGCCTGTTGCAATCAGCAGCGTAATGTCTGCCTGAGGGTTCCCAGTACGGATTTCCTGCAGCATGAAAGGGATGATGTGCTTGCTTGGGACGGGCCTCGTATGGTCAGAACAGATGATTACTACTTTTTGCTTGCCTGCGGAAAGTTCTGCAAGGGTGGGAGAGCCGATGGGATGCCTCATGGCCTCCTGCACAATCTCATCCTCCGTTTTCCCAGTTTTTGGCATGGATTCAATGGAAGATTCCAGAACCTCATAATCTAAAGTATCATCCAGATGCAGCATCATGCCTTCTCTGGAGAAAGGTAATTTTATATCCATAACAATGCACCCCTTCTAAGATATTATTTTACGCCCATCCATCCAGAGATAACCATCATCTGGACCTCAGAAGTGCCTTCATAGATTTCTGTAATCTTGGCATCGCGCATCATGCGCTCAATGGGGTAGTCTTTGGTGTAGCCATATCCGCCGTACAGCTGCAGGCAGCGGCGCGTCACGTCCGATGCATTCCTGGAAGCCACTAATTTTGCCATGGCTGCTTTGTGGGAGAAGTTCTCATGGCTGTCCTTTGCGCAGGCAGCCTGGTATACAAGGAGTTTGGCAGCCTCTGTATTGGCCTTCATCTGAGCTAGCTCAAACTGGGTGTTCTGGAACTGGGAAAGCCTGCGCCCAAACTGTTTCCTCTCCTGGACATATTTTACAGTCTCTTCAATGGCGCCCTCTGCAATACCAAGGGCTTGGGCAGCAATGCCTACGCGGCCGCCGTCCAAGGTCATCATGGCGTATTTGAAGCCCTTGCCAAGTTCCCCTACCAGGTTTTCCTTTGGCACAATGCAGTCTTCAAAGACTAATTCACAGGTAGAGGAGGCGCGGATGCCCATCTTGTCTTCATGCTTCCCAATGGAGAAGCCCTGGAAGCCTTTTTCAACAATAAAGGCGGAAATGCCTTTGGTACCCTGGGATTTGTCTGTCATTGCCAGCACAAAGAATACGTCGGCTGCGCCGGCATTTGTGATGAAGATTTTGGAGCCGTTCAATACCCAATGGTCCCCTGCGTCTATCGCAACGGTCTGCTGGCCGGAAGCGTCCGTCCCTGCGTTTGGTTCCGTCAGGGCAAAAGCGCCGAGCCATTCGCCGGAGCAGAGTTTGGGGAGGTATTTCTTTTTCTGCTCTTCAGAGCAGAATTGGTAAATCGGGGTACAGCAGAGGGAAGTGTGGGCGGATACGATAACGCCGGTGGTTGCGCAGTATTTGCTAAGTTCTTCTACTGTTTGGATGTAGGCCAAGGTATCCATGCCAGATCCGCCGTATTCCTCTGGGAAGGGGATGCCTAAGAGACCCATTTCTGCCATCTGCTTTACGTTGTCCATAGGGAATTCTTCTGTCTGGTCAATGGTGGCTGCCAGGGGTTTTACGTCGTTTACAGCAAATTCATGTACCATATCTAAAATGTCCTGATGTATTTCATCTTGTTTAAAATCCATGATTAATCCTCCGTTTTCTTTGAGATAAAAGAATGCTTTATGATCCGATGCCAGCTGCGCCAGGGAGGGATTCGGCCCTTCCCTGGGCTGTTTTGGCAGGCAGGAAATGGGTAGGTTTTTAGGCCTTGCGGGCTTTGAAGGCGGCAGTTAAGGAAGGCACTACTTCGTTCAGGTTTCCTACGATGCCGTAGTCGGCCACTTCGAAAATAGGCGCGTCTTCATCTTTGTTGACGGCGATGACGGTGTCCGCTCCGGAAATCCCGGCCAGATGCTGGATAGCTCCGGAGATGCCGATAGCGAAGTAGAGTTTCGGTGCGACAGTTTTTCCGGATTGGCCTACCTGGTGGGCGTGGGGCATCCAGCCTGCGTCTACCACGGCGCGGCTGCAGCCTATGGTCGCGCCCAGCTCAGCGGCTAAATCTTCCAATAACTTGAAGTTTTCAGCAGAGCCGACACCGCGTCCGCCGGATACGATAATGTCGGCTTCTTCCAAATTGATGGATTCGGCTATTTCTTTGACACGTTCTACCAGTTTGGTGCGGATTTCTTCGGGGGCTACATGGATAGTTTCCTGGATGATTTCACCGGTGCGGCTTTCGTCATAGGCGCCTTTCTTGAATACGGCGGGACGTACCGTACCCATCTGGGGGCGGTGATCCGGGCACATAATCGTGGCCATTAGGTTGCCGCCGAAGGTGGGGCGCGTCCAGGCGATGTTCCCGGTTTCCCCGTCGATGCCAATGGCGGTGCAATCGGCTGTCAGGCCGGTCTTCAGGCGGCAGGATATGCGGGGGCCCATGTCACGGCCATTGTTGGTAGCGCCAATCATCAAGGTCTCTGGCTTATATTTTTCCACCAAGGTAACGAATGCCTTTGTGAAGGCATCTGTTGTATAGTACTCATATTCCGGGCCGTCCACGGTGATGGCGGAATCGGCGCCATAGCAAATTGCGTCTTTTGCGACGCCTTCAATATCTTTACCGATGACAACAGCTACCAATGCGCATTCCTTTTGCCTGGCCAATGGCTTTGCCGCGTTTAACAGTTCATATCCGACATTTTTGGCTTTTCCGCACTCTGTCTCAATGAATACCCATATATTTTTATAATCATTCAGATTGCCCATATTTGCTTCCTCCTTATAAAAGTTTTGCTTCTTCCATCAGCTTTACAACTTCATTTGCTGCGTCTGCTGCTTCCATGCCAGCCAATTTCACCCCGTTTTTCTCACGGACAGGCGTAAAAGTCTTCTTTACCCTGGTAGGGGAGCCGTTCAGCCCGCACAATGCCAGGTTGATTGCCGGGATGTCCTCTTCCGTCAGTACAGGGATTTCTTTCTTCTTTGCAGCCATTTTGCTCTTAATGGTAGGATAGCGCGGCTCATAAGGCAGCTTCACGACGGTCACTACGGCAGGAAGGCTGGTGGAAATCATATCATACCCGGCATCATATTCCCGTTTCACCTGGATTTCCCCATCTTTTTCCAGAATATCCAATGCATAGGTAATCTGCGGAAGCCCCAGATGCTCGGCAATCTCCGGCCCCACCTGGGCGGTATCCCCATCCGTAGCCTGCTTCCCGCAGAGGATTAAATCAAATTCCAGGCCTTCCTTCTCTTCAATAGCCTTAATCGCCTCTGAAAGGATATAACTGGTAGCCAAGGTATCGGATCCGCCGAAATTCCTGCTGGAAATCAGATACCCCCCGTCAGCCCCGACAGCAAGGCAGGACTTAATCGCTTCCTTCGCCTGTTCCGGCCCCATGGAAATAACAATCAGCTTCCCGCCAGAAGCTTCCTTCAGGCGTACGCCCACTTCCTGGGCATAAGTGTCAAAGGGATTCACAATACTGGGAACACCTTTACGGATTAAAGTGTGGGTTACAGGATCCACCTTGATTTCATTCGTATCAGGCACCTGTTTCATGCATACACATATATTCATAAAAATTTCCTCCTATTTTTTTGTTTATTTTAACGCTGGATTCCGGAGCATCCTTCTACAACCGATAGCAAACCTTCCCTGGATTCAGTATCATCTTTGGGTCAAACACCCTCTTAATCCCTTCCATAATCTGCATATTTGTTTCCCCGACAGAGTCCACCAGATACTTTACCTTCCCAGACCCAATGCCATGCTCCCCGGACACGAGCCCGCCGCAGTCCGTGGCCTCTTTATAAATAATGCCAAAGAATTTATCTACCCTCTTCTTGAATTCTTCCTCTTCCAGGCTGTTGGAGCACTGGTAAATATGTAAATTCCCATCCCCTGCATGCCCAAAGGATTTAATAACCAGCCCGCAGCTTTCCCCGGTCTTGTTGACAAATTCCAGATAATCTGCAATCCTATTTACTGGGACTACCACGTCGCATTCATCCAGCAATTTTGTCTCTTCCATGATTGCTTCAAGGAAAGAGGAGCGTGCAGCCCACGCATCCTTAATTTTCCCTGGCGTATCAGCCACCAGCACATCAATGGCGCCTTCTTCCAGCACCAATTCTGCTGCCTGCTCTACCAGGGAATCTACTTCTTCTTCCGAAGCCCCGTCCAAGGTCACAAGGAGGTAAGCGCCAATCTGTGTCCCTTCCAGTTCCTGCGGGAATACGGATTTCCCAATATAGCGTTCCGATGCCAGTACAATCTCACGTTCCATAAATTCAATAGCCTGTGGGTCCATATGCGCCATTTTGAATTTTGGAACGGTGGAAAGGGCTGTATGCAAATCCTCAAAGGGGATAATCAAGGAAGCCGCTGCCTTGGGTGCAGGAATAATTTTCAGGGTCAGTTCCGTGATAATCCCCAGCGTGCCCTCGGAGCCAATCATCAGGTTCAGGAGGGAGTATCCAGAGGATGTCTTGGAAACGGTGGCGCCTAGGCGGGTAATCTCGCCCGTAGGCAGGACCACAGTCATCGCCCGTACATAATCCCTGGTAGCGCCGTATTTTACAGCCCGCATGCCGCCGGCGTTTGTGGCTACGTTGCCGCCTACACAGGCAAATTTCTCTCCAGGATCTGGCGGATAGAGCATGCCTCTTTGCTGGCAGTCTTCTGCCAAGTCGTTTAGCAGGACGCCTGCTTCGATTTCTACCACAAAGTTTTCCATATCATAAGATTTGATTTTGTTCATCTTGGAAATATCAATCAGCACGCCGCCGTAAATGGGGACTGCCCCTCCTGCCAGGCCTGTGCCTGCGCCTCTGGGCGTGACAGGGATATTGTTTTCATAACAGATTTTCATAATAGCTGCTACTTCCTCTGTGGAACGCGGCTGGATGGCTATGTCCGGCATATGGGTGCCGTAGATGGGCATTTCGTCTTTGGCATAGTCTGGGTTGATGTCATCCCCTAAGAATACATAGCTGGAAACAGCTTGGAGCTGTGCTATGATATCAGGTGTTAATTGGTTATACATTTATGTTACCTCCTTTATGTTATTTACTTTTATCCGAATAAGGATCCGGCATAACAGATAATGCCTGCCAGGATAACGTAGAGTAGGAAATACTTAAACACGGCGCTTAAGATTTTACTCTCAGATCCTACCTTATTAATGGCTCCAGCACCGATGGCGATTCCCTGAGGGCAGATCATTTTGCCAATCCCGGCTCCCATTACGTTGGCGGCGGCCATCCAGGTGGCGTTTAAGCCAAGGGCGGCGGCCGTCTCGCTCTGCAGCCCGCCGAACAGGACGCAGGTTGACGTGCCGGAGCCTGTCACGAATGCTCCCAGGGCTCCAATCAATGGGGCGAACAATGGGTAGAAGGAGCCTGTCACAACGACCAGGAACTGTGCGATATCGGAAATCATCCCACTGTAACCCATGATTTTGGCCGTTGCCATGACAGAGCAGATGGTAAGGATAGTCTTCCAATATTTCTGGAGGGTTATGGCGAATACCTGCATCATATCGCGTATGCTGGCTTTCTGGATGGACCCTCCAATAATTGCTGCCAGGAAAATCATGACCCCAGGCGTATTAATCCAACTGAAGGCCAATGCATTCCCCCCTTCCCCCGCATAGACCGTCACGGTGCTTTTGATGCCTGCGATGGTATTATGTATGGGCGGGCATATGGTAGAAGTGCCCATCAGAAGGAGGAATATCAAAAGGAAGGGGCTCCAGGCTTTGATGCCGTTGCCAAGCGTTATGGAACTTTCCTTGCCTTCTGCCTCGGAAATCTGGATGGCATAGCTTTCATCTGGCTTCCGGTGAAAGATTTTCGCCCCGGCAACCAGGCATCCCATGGAGCAGATAGACCCGATGATGTTGGGAAGTTCCGGCCCGATGAACTGGGCTGTGAAAAACCATGGGACGGTAAAGGAAACTGCCGCCGTCAATGTGATGGGGAGCATCCCCTTTAATGCCTTTATTCCTTTGCCGCAGATGAAGACCATCAGGATTGGGGAAATAAATGTCAGGATGCATTGGATTAAGACAACGTTCCCAGATAAAGGCAGGATGTCTGTGCCTGTTACCGATGCAAGGGTGACAGTGGGGACGCCTACCGAGCCAAAGGCTGTGGGGGTGGAGTTGACCACCAGGCATGCAAGCACGGCACTGATAGGGTCAAGGCCGATGCCTGCCAGGATAGATGCCGGAATGGCGACTGCTGTCCCAAACCCAGCCATCCCTTCCATAAAATTCCCGAATCCCCATCCTATTATCAGTGCCAGGATCCGTTTGTCCCGGGAGACACTGGCGAGCATTTTCTTAATCAAGTCCATGGCACCAGTCTTTACGGCCAGGTTGTAAGTAAAGAGCGCCGCTACAATGACCAGGCAGATGGGCCACAGGGCGTTCAGTATGCCTTCCAAAGCGGCAGTGGCTGTGCAAGCTGCGCTCAGCTGCCAGTAAAAGGCCGCCAACAGGACAGTGATAAAAAGAGCAATGATGCACGCTTTATGCCCAGCCATTTTCAATCCGCTCAGGGCTGCGATTAACCAGAGGATTGGCAGCATTGCCAGTAGAAATTCAAATAGTAACAATACTTCTCCTTTCTAATTGGGTAATCCAATATTGTTTAAATGATTATGTGAAAGATATAAAATTGTTATTTTATGCGATTATAAAAAGTATTTCCAAACTATTGGGTCACCCAATTCATAGTTTTATTATAGCATCATCTTATGAAATAGCAAGTATTTTTTATAATTCCGGCATATTGTCGGAATTATTCTAAGATTTTTGTATAATATAACCAAAATTGGGTGACCCATTATAAAAAACATGAATATGTGCAGATTGCACAAAGAAACTGGAAAAACTTTGCAAAAAAACGGATATAGGCATACAATGATTTGGAAAAACCATATACAAATTTCACAAAAACAGAGTTCATAATACGGAGGCTTAACGCCTGCTTCTACAGTAAATGCATGGGAATAAGCCAGTATTGTTTCTATGTATTTGCTGTGGAAGCAGCAAAAAATTGTGGCAGAAGCATGGAGTGGGAAAATCAGCCTCCCCTGTGTGCCTAAAGCATCCAATGGGGGCTTTATCCTGGAAAGAAACCAAACACCTTTCCCCAAGCGGGTTTGTCGCCGCTGCCGGAGGGGGTTGGCAGATGGAAGGGATAGCAGATTATGGTACGGGGAAAGGGGGGATTGTAATATTCTGTGGCGGTTCCTGGTAACCATAGATGGAAGGTTCCGTATGAAAAGCCGGCAGGCCTATGGGGGCGGCATGGTTTTGTTCGTGGGTCATTGCAGAATCCATGAGCTAATGCTGCCATAAGAAGCAAGCCTGTTGGGAATGATTCCAGGATGTCGTAGAAACCCAGCCCAAAATCCATCCCGCAGATACGCGGATGTACGGAATTGCAGCCCCGTACAGGATTTGTTTTCTGCCACAAAATTATTTCTGGAAAGGAGTATACCGTATTTATGAACGCAAGAAAGTTAAAACGCATCTTAAGCGTAGTATTGTCCCTCAGCATGGCGCTGTCTACAAACCTGACAAGTTTTGCAGCAGAAGCAGATGTGCCGGCAGGGGAAGATGCAGCCGTTGCAGATGGCGCTGCGGCAGCAGTGCCGGAATGCGAGGAAGATGCGCACGATTGGGAAATTTTAGAAACGATACAAGAGGCAACTTGCAGCAAGAAAGGCGCATACAGGGCAAAATGCCGTGTCTGCGGCAAGGAGGATTACTTAAGCACCTCCAGGATTGGCCATACCTATGAATTGGAGGGCTTTGTAGAGATAACCCAGGCGGATATAGAGTCAGGGGCTGCGCCGGAAGGGGCAGTAGTAAACACTGTAATCACAAAGCCGGCAACTTGTTCTGAAGCAGGTGAGAAAAAATACATCTGCGGGACATGTGAATCCGGGACTGGCCATGAGAGTGCGCCTGTGCCGATAGGGACACTGCCGCATACCTGGAAAGAGGCAGAAGACCACAAAGATGCAAACTGCACGGAAAATGGCTATTTCTATACGAAGTGCGCAAATTGCGATGCAGAAAAAGACAAGCGGGACGACCCAGCAGCTCCCAAGCTTTACCACTCTTATGAGGAAGAGGCAGCGGATTATGATGCTTCCGGCATTACAGAAAAGATCCAAGGGGACTGCACGCAAGACCATGAAGTGGCCTATACCTGTTCTAGGGGAGGCTGCGGGCATACAGAGACCAGGACGAAAAAATATGCATCACACCAAGATGGGGCTACGGCCAGCGAACCGGCTACCTGTGAATATCCAGCAATGGACTATACACCCTGTGAAAGGCCTGGGTGTACAGTACGCAGGAATATCCAAGCGCAGGAAGACAGCGTGAAGCTCTACCATACATATGAGGAAGGGGCAGGGAATGATTATGATTTAGCAGGCAGCACTACGAAGGACGAGCCTGCAACTTGTACCAAGGATGGCGAGACCATCTATACCTGCAAGAGGCCTGGGTGTACAGACGAGACTTCCGACCACCATACCAAGACAATCCCTCATACCAAGACCGGCCATGATTACACCTCCGATAAATCTACGTCTGAGGAGACAAAGCCAGCTACTTGCCAGGAAAAGGGGATCCGGACTATCCATTGCGGGTATGCCCCTGCAGATAAAACCCATGACAAGACAGAGGAAATCCCAATCACTGACCATAATTGGACAGACGTTCCCAAGCAGGAGCCAACCTGCGGGCAGGACGGCAAAGAGGCATATACATGGTGCCCAGACTGCCAGGCCTATCAGGACGGCGAGCCAACTGTGCTTCCTGCAGACCCATCAAAGCATGTGTATGACGGCGAGCCAATCGTTTATAAGCCTGCAACCTGCACGGCAAACGGCGTTGGGAAATATGTCTGTACAGGATGTGGGGAATCTTCCATCTTTGACACAATTCCAGCTATGCATGAGTACCAGATGCTGGATAAGGATGGAGAGGTAGTAGTAAATACGGAGTTTACTGGGAATGCGGAGACAGGCTCAACCGTTACCGGGACAGACGCCGGATGCCTGACCAAAGGCTTTAAGACTTATACCTGCGGGAAATGTGAGGCAGGTACGGCAGGGAAGGCATACAGCATGACAATCAATGCCCTTGGCCATGATTATGATGAGGGTGAAGAGACTACGCCGCCGACTTGCGTGGAGAAAGGCGTAAAGACCTTTACCTGTGAGAGGGCTAGCTGTACGGAACTGACAAAGGATCATTCTTATACAGAGGATATAGACGCTACAGGAGAACATCGCTATGAGGAAGGGCAAGTGATACCTGCTACCTGTACAGAACCGCAGAAAGTAGGCAAAGCCTGCTCTGTGTGTAAAGCGGCAGATCCGGAGAATCTTCCTACTGTTGATGTAGATGAGAATGGCGAACCCAAAGTGGGAGCCACGGGCCATACCTATGAGGATGAAAAATACCAGACAGCAGAGGGTGGGATGGATGCTGACGCCTATGAGGCAGATTACCCAGCCTATTTCAGCGAAGTTGAGGCAACTTGTGCAAATGGCGGCGTAGAAGGAAGGAAAACGTTTACCTGTGCAAATCCAGGATGCGAAGGGGAAGGGCATACAAAGGTAGTGACAAGCCCAGCGCCGAAGCATACCTTGGAGCCAAAATATGTAAACGCAAATTGCCAGCATGCAGGCTACTCTTATGACAAGTGCAGTAAATGCGGCGAAGAAACAGAACCTATTTACCACGAAGAGGCAGATCCGCAGGTTGGGCATGACTATGTATTGCAGGCTCCTGCATTTAAAAATGCAACCTGTACAGTAAATGGCATTGGGCAATACAAGTGTTCCATGTGCCAGGATATTAAGAATGAAGTCATCCCAGCACATCATGCGTATGAAGATGAGAAGCATAAGGTGCTTACAGGCGATGCCCTTCAGGAGATGGTAGATGCAAAGAAAGCCAGCACGGTAACAAAAGCACCTGCAACTTGCGCAGCTGCCGGCGAAGCAACGTATACCTGCCTGGTTTGTGAAGCAGGAACAGCAGGCAAAGAAAAAGCCGTTGTGCTTACAAAACTTGTGCACATATATGATAGCGGCGAGTGGAAGAGCGTGTTAGATGGAAAGCAGCATTATGGCTGCGTGGATGATGTGAGAGTCCTTACCTGTACGCAGGACAACTGTGTAGCGGAATTTGAAGGCCATACCAAGGAAGAATTCGTAGGAGCTGAACTTGAGCATAATGTGGCAAACGTGCAAGAAACGGTGAAGCCTGCCACCTGTACCACAGCCAAAAAGATGGTGAAGCTTTGCGCTACATGCAGCCAGGTTGCAGAAGAACGGGATGCCACAGATGCAGACGGAGGCGCTGCGCCAGCGCTTGGGCATACCTATGAAGATGAGGAATACTTAAAAGAAGATGGTTCTATTGATGAAGAGAAATACAAGGCGGCATATCCGGATTGTTACAGCAGGACGGAAGCATCCTGCCAAGGCGAAGGCACAAAAGGCAAGATTGTCTATACTTGTGTAAACGCAGGATGTGAGGGAGAGGGGCATACCTATGAGGTAGAGCTTGCTGTTCCGGTACATATCTGGGCACCGAAGTTCGAGGATGCAAGCTGCCAGCAAAATGCACAGTCTTATGAGGAATGTGTGAATTGCGGCAAAAAAACAGAGAAGACAGACATGGGAAACATGGGGGAAGAGTACCAGCAGGTAGGCCATGACTATCAGTTTGTAGAGGCATTTCGGCCAGCCACCTGTACGGCAGCCGGCCTTGGGAAGTACCAGTGCCCGATGTGCAAGGATGTGAAGAATGAAGTGACCCCGGCGCATCATGCCTATGAAGACGAGCAGAAGAAAGTGCTCACAGGCGATGCCCTTCAGGAGATGGTGGATGCACAGAAGGTTTCTGTTACAGTAAAAACCCAAGCATCCTGTACAGCAGCAGGAGAGTCAGAATATATCTGCCTTGTATGTGAGGAAGGTACGGCAGATAAGAAGAAAACAGTAGAAATCCCGCAGCTGCAGCATATATATGATGAGGCTGATTTTACATGGAAAAGCGTAAAAGACGGCGGTACGCACTATGATTGCAAGGATGATGCAAAAATCTTTACCTGTAAGCAGACAGGAGGGTGCACCCATACCAAAGAAGAAGCAGTTGCTGCAACAGCGGATCATGATGTCAGCGGGGTAACCCCCACCGTTCAGGAGGCAACATGTACATTGCCAAAACGCCAGGTGAAAATCTGTAAGGTTTGCAGCGGCGAGGCGGAGCGAGAAACCGTGACGGGAGATGAGGCACAGCCGGCGCTTGGGCATGCGTTCCAAAAGATGGAGAATGGCCAGCCAGTCCTTGATGAAAACGGGGATATCGTGCTGGTGGACGATGTAGATACAAACCCAGGCGTTATGGCAGAAGGCGATTTGCCAACCTGTACACAAGGAAGCGAGCGGACGTATACCTGCAAGCGCTGTGAAGCAAGCCCGGAAGTAGGCAGCCAGGTTACCGTAAATGTTCCTCCAGCTGGGCATAATAAGGTAGAGAAGTATATCCCGGCTAGCTGTGAAGAAGCTGGGAAGATTATAATGGTATGCACAAAGGATGCTACAGAACGGTTCGAAGAAGAAGACCGCGTCCTAAAAGACGCCCAGGGCAATGAGTTAGACCCTGCCCTTGGCCATGACAGGGAGGATGTCCCAGAGGTGAAATCTACCTGTAAGGAAAAAGGGCATACAGAAGGCGTGAGGTGTAAGAGGTGCACGAAAACACTTAGCGGTATTACAGAGCTTCCGCTGGATCCGGAGAACCATGCGTGGGAAGAGGATTTAGAGAATAGCGAACCGGCAGACTGTAAGACAGGGACGCCAGGCGTGAATGCATACTATTGCGAACACGAAGGCGTAGCAGAGCCTTTCACGAAAACAGAACCAGTAGAAGCAAAACATGCTTTTGGGCCTGAACAGATTTCATCAGATGGCAAGTATATTATCCACACATGTACCGTATGCGGGTATGTGGAAAACCTGAAATTGATGTATGGGTTTATAGAGTGTACGAATTCCGAATGTACATCCTTTGGAGAAATCGTAGAAGCAACGGAGATTCCAAGGAAGGCGTCTACTTGTACGGAGAAAGGCAAGACGAAGGGATTGGCATGCCCGGATTGTGGGATCGTACTTGAGGGATGCGAAGATATGCCTATGGCTCCCCATACGCTTTCATGGGTTACAAAGACTCCTGCTACTTGCGGCGAGGCTGGCTCAGAAGTCCAGCATTGCAGCGTATGTGACCAGGATATCGGCCAGGCAAGGCCTATCCCTGCAACAGGCGTCCATACTTATGAATCAAAGGTACAAGACCCAGACTGCGAGCATGCATTTAGGCTCAGCTTTATCTGTACGGGCTGCAATCAGGAAGACCCAGACAGGCCTACCGAAGAAATCGGCGCGCCCCTTGGCCATCACTATGTGGATGGCGTCTGCACGAATAACTGCGGGATTGCCCCCACAACAGCTAAGACCAGCATGTCCGCCTTTGTGGACACCAAGAATAAAGTCCGGATTACGGCTATTACAAAAGTAAATGATAAAAATTTGAAAGTAGTTGAGATGGGCCTCCTGTATTCTACCGACGGCGTTGCGCGTACAGAGGAAGATTTCAAATGGTATGCAGGCGCAGCCAGCGGATGGCTGAAGAAAAAGGCCCTGGTAGATACTACAAAAGACGGTGTTTATATGGATATCGGCGTTGGAAGCCTCGTGACCAGGGAAATTTACGGCAGGGCTTACGTTGTTGTAGAAGACGCTGACGGCAACCAGGCTATTACATACGGCGAACTGGTACATGGCACATTTGAAGCGCTGAATAAGTAAAAGCAACGGTAACGGTTTGGCAGGTTGTTTTGTAGGGTACGGAGCCAGCCCCGCTGCAGGAAGATTCCTGCAGCGGGAGGCTTTGCTTCTTAACAGGAAAGGTGAGTATGCGGGTTATGTACAAATTATCATGTGTTTTTATCTTGTGTGTCTTTCTAAGTATTTCACTTGCCGCCTGCAATGGCGCCGGTTCTAGCGACCTGTCAGGCAGCCCGTCAAAGGGGCAGGAGCCTGGCGGCAGCCCAAGCAGCCAGGGGACATCTGGCAAGGATTCCAAGGAGCAGCAGGAAAAGCCGGACGGCAAGGAAGAAGGGGAAGGCAGCCAGGAACCGCTGTTAGGGCCGGACGCTACAGACAAGGAACTGCTGGAAGCGTTGGGCGATGAGGTCCATGTGGTTACAGATGACGATTACATTGAGATGATAGCATCTTTCAAGGAACATACAGAAGAACATTCCGGCAAGATTTACCAAATAGAAGGGGTTTATCATGTAGAGGATGGGGTTCCATATCTGACCAGGACGGTTGTGGATGGCCAGGAGCGGTCGGAAAGCAGCATCCCTTTAAAATATGTGGTTACAGAGCCGGAAGAGGGCAGCTGGGTTAAAGTTACGGGAGTTATCAATGAAGGGGAAATGGAAGGGAAAGCCACAGCCCTGTTGGAAGTGGTTATCCTTGAGCCTTTGGAGGAGCAGGGGCAGGCGGAACTTTCCGCAGGCTGAAAGGAGGTGAAGCAGCATGAAAGCATATGAGACCCCAGAATTCGAGGTTGTAGTATTTGAAAATGAAGATATCCTCACAAACAGCAATTTAGAGGGCGGGGGCGAAGACCTGGAGTAGCCAGGATTATTTATTCCCGCGGGCAATGAGCCAAGCACCGTGCTTGCACGGGCATTTGGCGTTTGCTGCGGGAGCCAGATACCTCACAGCATTTTTTAGCGCCAGGAGGCAAACGGGGCGGCAGGGCCGCTTCTTTTGCCCCCTGGCGTTTTGGGGATATGGCCGGCGCACAGGGCGCCTTGGCTCCTAATCCGCCTGGTCAGCACTTAGGTATTGGCATGGATTTAACGACGCCGATAAAGTCCTGCATCTGTGAATTGATAGGATGGCATTGGTTGCGGCAGAGGTAAAAGTAACGCTTCATCGACACATTTTCTACAGGGCATATGAAGATCTCCCCATTCTCCAAATATTCTTCCACGCATCGGTAAGACAAGACCCCAAGCCCCAGGTTATGCCGTACCGCATCCACAATGGCGTTGCGGCTGCTGCATTCCCATTTTGTTACAAAGGGGACATGGTGGGTCAGCATGATATTCTCAAAGATGGCTCTGGTCCCGCTCCCTTTTTCCCGCATGATAAAATCCTGGTGCCGCAATTCCTCAATGGCAACGGAATCCCGTCTGGCAAAGGGGTGCCCTTTCCCGCAGATCAGGCATAGGGAATCCTCAATGACGGGCTCTGTCATGATTTCCTGGCGTATGATAATCCCCTCCACCAGTGCGATATCCAGTTCGTTGTGGATCATACGGTGTTCAATCATCCGGGTGTTATCCACAAATACAGTAGGGTCAATATCCGGGTGCCGCTGCAGGAGGCATTCCACCAGCGTCCCCATCATCGTATTCCCAATGGTAAGCGTAGCCCCAATGCGTAAGGGGCGCAGGGAATTGACATTTTTCATGGACTGTTCCAGATCTTCATGGATTGCCACAATTTCTCTTGCGCTGTTTAGCAGGAGCTGCCCAGACAAGGTGATTTTCAGTTCTTTGGGAAAACGCTCAAAAAGCCGTGTCTGGTATTCGCTCTCTAAATCCGAGATAATCTGGCTGACGGTGGGCTGGGAGATATAGAGCCTTTTGGCTGCCTCGCTCATTTTCTTGTATTCCGCCACTGCGATAAATATCTTAAGCTGCTTTAGTGTTGCCATCCTTGGAACCTCCGATTTCTAAAAACGTATGTAATTGCGGTATAGGGAAAAACCTATACCATGATTCTGATTTTACTATTTTACGTGTAAATTAACAAGTGTTATGATAGATATATACATAAAATTTGTCAAATTTTCATAAAAAGGAGGAGGAAACATGAAAGTACTTGTACTAGGAGGCGTTGCTGCTGGAACTAAAATTGCAGCAAAACTCATGAGGGAGGGCCGCGGCAATGAAGTTACCGTGCTGAACAAAGGGAAAGACATTTCCTATGCGGGCTGCGGGCTCCCTTATTATGTAGGCCATGTGATTGAGGATAAGGCGCAGCTCATTGTGAATACGCCAGAGAAATATTCTAAGCTGACAGGCGTGAAGGTGCTGACCCAGACAGAAGCAGTAAAGGTAGACCCAGAAGCCAAGAAGGTGGAAGCTATAGATTTGGGGACTGGGGAGAAAAAGTCCTATGATTACGACAAGCTGGTAGTTTCCGTTGGGGCAAGCCCCGTCAAGCCGCCGATAGAGGGCTGTGATTTAAAGAACGTGTTCTTTGTCCGGACGCCGGAGGACGCCATCCGTATCCGTGAAGCTGTGGATGCCGGGGATGTGAAACGGGCCGTGGTAGTCGGCGCAGGCTATATCGGCCTGGAAATCGCAGAGAACCTTAAGCTCCAGGGTATCCGCCCCTTCGTGCTGGATATGGCGGAACATGCCCTTCCAGGTTTTGATGCCGAGATGGCGGAGTATGTGGAAGAGAAACTGAAAGAAAGCGGGATCCCTGTTGTGACAGGCGTTGCCGTGACAGGAATCGAAGGGGACGGCAAGGTAGAGAAGGTCATCACGGATAAGAAGGCATATAAGGCGGACTTAGTCGTGCTGAGCGCGGGCATCCGCCCCAATACAGCGTTCTTGGATGGCAGCGGCTTGGAGATGTTCAAAGGGACAATCTTAACCAATGCCCAGGGCGAGACGAACCTTCCGGATATTTATGCGGCGGGCGACTGTGCCATGGTGCGCAATGCGCTGACTGGGAAGGCAGCATGGTCGCCGATGGGCTCTACCGCTAATATCAGCGGGCGGCTGATTGCCCAGAATATCATGGGCGCAGGCTTAGGCTACAGGGGGGTGCTGGGGACAGCCGTATGTAAGCTGCCAGGGCTGAACGTGGGCCGGACAGGCCTCACCGAGGCACAGGCAGAGGCAGAAGGGTTCCAGCCAGTCAGTGTGCTGGCCGTCGTGGATGACAAGGCGCATTATTACCCAGGGGCAAGCGCCTTTATGATTAAGATGATTGCAGACAAAGAATCCCTGCGGCTTTTGGGCGTCCAGGTAATCGGGGCAGGCGCGGTGGATAAGGTTGTGGATATTGCTGTGACTGGTATTATGCTGAAGGGGACATTGGAGGATCTGGCAGATTTGGATCTTGCCTATGCGCCGCCGTTCTCTACGGCAATCCATCCGTTTGTGACCACATTGAACGTGCTGATGAATAAAATCAGCGGCAAGTTTGAGACATTTACCCCGGCAGAATATGCAAAAGGCGCAGCAGAGGGGTATAAGGTTGTAGACGGGTGCCTGGCTCCTTCGATTGAAGGTGCGCCTTATGTGGAGCTGACCGATGTGGAAGGGCCGGTAGAGGGCTTGGATCCAGAAGAGAAGCTGCTGTTGGTGTGCAACAAGGGCAAGAGGGCCTACCTGCTCCAGAACAGGCTGAAATTCTATGGCTATAAGCATACGAAGGTGCTGGAAGGCGGCATTACGTTTAACGATGTAGAGGTGTAAGCTTCTTTGGGTT
The DNA here is from genome assembly GCA_910588965.1 of uncultured Lachnospiraceae bacterium. GTDB lineage: Bacteria > Bacillota > Clostridia > Lachnospirales > Lachnospiraceae > Petralouisia. Next base: position 45,023 of record CAJUSO010000012.1, read on the forward strand.
GGCAGCAGGGCGTTTGCATGGGATTGCCTGCTTAAGTTTCAAAAGAGTATTAAGAGATTAGAGAAAAGGAGAAATCAGAGATGGGATGTACATTGAAGCCAGAAGAGGTTAAAAGGGTAAAAGGGCTTGGTTTTTTAAATAACAAAGGGACGGATTTATTCAACGGGCGTATTATTACAGTGAATGGCAAGATTACGGCGGAGCAGGCCAAGGTAATTGCTGAAGCGGCAGAGAAGTTTGGGAATGGGGATGTGGAATTTACAACCCGCCTGACTGTGGAGGTGCGCGGCATCCATTTTGACAATATTGAGCCATTCCGTGAATATATTGCAAAGGCAGGGCTGGAGACAGGCGGCACGGGCTCATTGGTACGCCCGGTGGTTTCCTGCAAGGGCACGACCTGCCAGTATGGGCTGTATGACACATTTGACCTGTCTGAGAAAATCCATGAGCGTTTTTACAAGGGATACCGCACGGTGCGGCTGCCCCACAAATTTAAGATTGCAACAGGCGGCTGCCCTAATAACTGCGTGAAGCCTGATCTGAACGATTTGGGCATTGTAGGCCAGCTGGTTCCGAATGTAGACGAGGATATGTGTAACGAATGTAAGAAATGCCAGGTAGTGTCATCCTGCCCTATGGGTGCGGCAAAGCTTGAGGATGGCGTGATTAATATAGATGCAGACACCTGTAATAACTGCGGGCGCTGCATAGAGAAATGCCCCTTTGACGTCATTGAGGATGGGACGCCGGGATACCAGATTTACATAGGCGGCAGATGGGGCAAGAAAGTAGCCCATGGCCAGCCATTGTCAAAAGTATTTACGTCTGAGGAAGAATTGCTGGATACCGTAGAAAAGGCAATCCTCTTATTCCGTGAGCAGGGCAAGACTGGGGAGCGTTTTGCAGACACGATTGCAAGGATTGGGTTTGAGGAAGTGGAGAAACAGCTTTTGTCAGACGAGATACTAGAGCGGAAACAGGAAATTTTGGATGCCCAGCTGCATTTGGTAGGTGGGGCAACCTGTTAATTTTAGGAAGGGTATAAGGGATGGATTCTAAGAAAAAATATGGGGCGATTGTATTGTGCCTAGTGATTGGGTTTTTAGCGACAAAGTCTACGGAATTGCAGGAATCCCTGTTTGGCCGTACGGTAATGGGCGGGCCGATGGTGGCTTTGTTGGTCTCTATGATTATCTGCAACCTTATCCCTTCTTTGGATAAAGGTTTCAAAGAAGGGACGACTTACTGCAGCAAGCAGTTCCTGAATTGGGGTATTATCTTAACGGGCGGCACCCTAAGCTTTGCTGACATTATGGGGACCGGCGTGAAAGCGATGCCTTTGATTCTGTTTAATATCTGCCTATCCTTTGCTGTTGCGATGCTGGTAGGCAGGAAGATTGGGGTTACAAAGAATACTTCGGTTCTGGTAGGCGGCGGTACTTGCATCTGCGGCGGTACGGCAATTGCCACATTGAGCCGCATTATCAAGGCGACCGATGCTGAGATTGCATTCGGCATGGCGGCGATTTTCCTGTTTGATACGGTTTCTGCATTCTCCTATCCGTATATTGCCCCGGCTATTGGGTTTACGGAGAACCAGTTCGCTTTTGTGGCAGGGACGGCAATCAACGACACCTCATCTGTGGCAGGCGCACAGGCTACTTACCAGGCTATGATTAGCAACCCGGAATTCAGCGGGGCGCTGAACGTAAAGCTTGTGCGTACCACGATGCTGATTTTTGTGGCGGTTGTCTGGACAGTGCTGATGGCCAGGGATGCCAAAAAGAACGGGGAAGCGGGCGGCAATGAAAGCATCTTTGCAGTTGTAAAGAAGACATTCCCTATGTTCATCTTGTGGTTTGTAGTGATGGCAGGGCTGAATACATATGGGGTATTCAGCGACGTAGGAAGCGGGCTTCTGAAAACTGTGAGCAAGTTCTTATTTGCATCAGCCCTGGCAGGCGTAGGGTTTAAGATTAAATTTAAGGATGTGTTCTCGAAAGGATTAAAGCCGATTGCGCTGGGAGGCGTTACCTGGGCATGCGTGGCGGCGTCATCTTATCTCTTTGCCTTTTTATTCTCAGGGTATATTGGGTGAGGGAAGTAAGGTATTTGACGTGAAAGGATCCATGTGGTATGATAACCAGGTAAGGCGGATTGGATATGAAAGGGGCTGCGGGTTTGCGGCTCCTTTCTTTTAGGGAGATAGGGGCATTGAAAGGAGAAGGATGCATGCAGTTTGGGTTCTTGGGGGTGAATTTTAAGGACGCGCCGCTGGATATCCGGGATAAGGTTAGTTTTACCGATGCCAGGAAATTGGAATTTTACCAGAAGGCGGCAGAAGCAGGGATAGGGCAGTGCATGGTGCTTTCTACCTGTAACCGGAGCGAGGTATATTACCTCTATGAGGAAGGGGAGGCAGGAAGGGGAAAGGCAGAAGAAGGAGAGGAAAAGGAAGAGGGGAAAGCTGGAGAAGGTAAGAAGGAAAAAAGGGAGGAAGAGTGGAAGGCAGGAGAAGGTAAGGCAGCAGGGAGGATGCGGGATATTTATAAGGGGATGTTCCCAGAGGTGGAAGTGGAGGGGTATCTGAGGGAACTGGAAGGGAAGGAGGCCATGGCGTATCTGTTCCGGATTGCCGCGGGGCTGGAATCCCTTGTGCTGGGGGAAGACCAGATCCTGGGGCAGGTGAAGGAGGCCTTGGAGGATTCCCGGATGATGGGGTACAGCGGGAAGGAATTGAATAAGATTGTGCGGGATGCGGTTACCTGCGCCAAACGGATTAAGACAGAGGTTAAAATCAGCGAAAAACCCCTGTCTGTCAGCTATATCGGGATCCGCAGGCTGGAGGAGGCTTATGGGATCCAAGGGAAGAAGATCCTGGTGATTGGCAGCGGGAAGACGGCCGCGCTGGCCCTTCGGTATGTATTTGGCTATCCAGGGGTCCAGGTGGCGGCGTGCAGCAGGAATTACTCCCATGCCAAAAGGCTGCGGGAGGAATTTCCCAAATTGGAGGTTATCCCTTATGAGGGATGGCGCAGTAAGATTGGGGCATGCGACATTGTAATCAGCGCGACGGCATCGCCGCATTTAATTGTGAAACGGGAAGATTTCTGCCCGGTGCACCCCATGGCATTGCTGGATTTGGCGGCGCCCCGGGATATTGATACGGCATTGGCAGCAGATCCCTTGGTGACGCTGATTAATCTAGATACCCTTCAGGAAATTGCAGAAGAGAACCAGAGGCAACGGGAGCATCTGGTCCGGTTAGGCGCCAGGATGGTGGAACGGGAACTGGGAGAAACCACGGAGTGGCTCCGCCTAAGCAGGATGGACGATACGATAGGGCCGCTGCAGCAGCGGTGCAGCGCAATTGTGGCAGACGGATGCGCATACCTGGAACGGAAGCTGGAATTAGGGGCCAGGGAGCAAAAGCTTGTGAAAAAGGTGCTGCATGCCTCCCTGCAGCGGCTTCTGCGGGAGCCAATCCGGGAAATGAAGCGCCTGGATACAGAGGAAGAACAAGAGGCATATAAGAAGCTGGTAAAGCAGCTGTTCCAGATTTGACCCATAGGCCCGAAGGCCTGGGGAGAGGGAACCAATTAGAATAAAATCAGGATAGGACGGGATGGCTATATGAAATATATCATTGGCACAAGGGGATCTAGGCTGGCGCTTGCCCAGGCAGAAGGCGTCTGCAGGAGGCTGGCAGAAGCGTATCCAAAGGATTGGTTTGAGATCCAGGTTGTAAAGACAAAAGGGGATTTGGTATTGGACAAGCCCCTTCACGAAATTGGGGACAGGGGCGTATTTGTCAGGGAAATTGAAGAAAAGCTGCTGTCTGGGGAGATACAGGTTGGCGTGCACAGCATGAAGGATATGCCGGCGTTCCCAGCACAGGGGCTTCTGTTTGCAAAGCCCTGGAAACGGGAGGACCCAAGGGATGCGCTGGTTTTGCGCAAGGAACTGTCCTTGGGGGCGCTGAAGGAGGGGGCTGTGATTGGCACTGGCAGCAAACGCAGGGAATTACAGCTGAAACGCCTCAGGCCAGATATAAAGGTGGTGGGGATACGGGGGAATGTGGACACCAGGCTGCGGAAAATGGAAGAAGAAGGGCTGGACGGCATCCTATTGGCTGCGGCAGGGCTGCACCGGCTGGGGCTTTCGTCCCGGATTACCCAGTATTTTGAGATAGAAGAAATTGTCCCGGCGCCTGCCCAGGGCATTTTGGCTCTGGAAATCCGGGAAGGGGAGGAGCGGCTGCTGGCTATGCTGGACGCCCTGGGCGATACGGAGACTGCCCTGGCAGCAGAGGCGGAACGGGGGTTTTTGCAGAGAACCGGCGGAAGCTGCCATATCCCAGTGGGAGCCTCTTGCCAGAAGGGGCAGGATGGGTGCTGGAGCATGGAAGTGATGTTTGGGAATGAGACAGGGAGCAGGCAGGCCTACGGGACGGTGCATGGAAAGACAGGGGAAGAACTGGCAGAAAAAGCGGCGCGCCTCATCCGCCGGGAAATGGGGGGCATAGTATCCCTTGTCGGGGCAGGGCCTGGGGATCCGGGATTGATTACGGTCAAAGGCCTTCAGGCCATAAAGGAAGCAGGCTGTATTGTCTACGACAGGCTTGCTTCCCCTAGGCTTTTGGAAGCGGCCAGGCCAGGCTGCGAGATGGTTTATGTAGGGAAAGCCAGCCATAACCACACCATGCCCCAAGAGGAAATCAACCGCCTGCTGGTCCAAAAGAGCATGGAACATGAAAGGGTTGTCCGGTTAAAGGGCGGGGATGCCTATGTATTCGGCCGGGGCGGGGAAGAAGGGCTGTTCCTAAGGGCGCATGGCGTGCCTTTTGAAGTGGTTCCAGGAGTGAGCTCCTGCACAGCGGGCTTGGCCTATGCGGGGATTCCCATTACGCACCGGGGCCTATCCATGGGTTTCCATGTGGTGACCGCCCATAGCCAGAGGGGTGAGCTGGCAGAGATTGATTTTGAGGCCATGGCAAGGGGGAAGGAAACCTGCGTCTTCCTGATGGGCCTAGGCAAGCTGGGGGAAATTGCCAGCAGGCTTTTGGAGGCAGGGATGCCAGGGGACAGGGCTGCGGCTGTGGTTTCCCATGCCACAGAACCAGGGCAGAGGACATGTGTCTCAGATTTAGCCCATATTACCCAGGATACGGAACGGGCGGGGCTTGTGCCGCCAGCCATTCTTGTTGTGGGGGATGTGGTTTCCCTAAAAAAAGGGTTGGATTTTTTTGAAGGACGCCCTTTGTTCGGGAAACGCTACCTGATTCCCAAAATTGGGGAAAAAGCCACCCGACTGCAAGGCCTCTTAGGACAGCAGGGGGCTGCGGCAGAAGAGGTGCAGGTAGGGGAGATTGTAAAGATCAGGCAAAGCTTTACGGCAGGGCAGCTGAAGGAGGTGGATTGGCTGGTGTTTACCAGCAGGCATGGCGTGGAGGCTTTTTTTGATTCCCTTACAGGCAGCGGCCTGGATGTACGGAGCCTGGGGGGATGCCGGGCAGCGGCCATTGGGGCGAAGACGGCGGAGGCCTTAAGGCAGAGAGGGATTTCTGCCGATTTGGTGCCAAAGGAATTCCATAGCGATGCCTTGGCACAGGCCTTAAAGGGGCGCCTTACGGGGCAGGAAACCGTCTGGTATCTGAAGGCGGCAGAGGTAGGCTGCCATTGGGAGGAGGCATTGGGGGGAAAGTGCAGGTTTGTGGGGATCCCGGTATATGAGAACCGCAGCTGCCCCATTGAGCCAAGGGAAGGCGGATACGATGGTATACTGTTTACCTGCGCCTCTTCGGCCAGGCGGTTTGTGGATGCTTTTGGAAAAGGCTGGGAACCATGCAGCGTCTATAGCATCGGCAAAAAGACGACGGCCTGCCTGCAGGCGCTTGGCGTCAGGAACATCCTGGAAGCACAGCAATCTACCTATGAGGGGCTTGTGGAATGTGTTTTAGGCAGCCGTTAGCGGCTGCCGGGGTTAGGGAAAGCGCGGTTAGGCAAAATCATAAAAAAACATACTTTTATCTTAGGAATGGGGCGTTTGGGCCATAGGGACCTTCTGCTAAAATTAGGATATCAAGTAACGGCTCGGCAGGCCTGTACAGGGATGCTAGCAGGCTGCAGCGGGAAGCGCAAGAAGAGCCAGATACGAATTCTAAAATCAGGAGGAATACCTATGAATAACGAAAATTACCATCCAGTGCAAAAAGTCCCCCCTATTGCCCACGCCTTACATAAATGGGATGAAAAGTCCCGGACGTTATCCTATGAATACAATGGGAGGGATATCCTTACAGCCGTTATCCCTGGGGACGGGGAAGCGGGCTACCGCCATGGTTCTGATGGCACAATGCAGAGCATAGCCTATGTACAGCAGGTGTACCTGGAGGTAGACGTCCCAACCTGGGTAACCCTTAAGTTCCAGCTTAGCAGGGATACCATCAATATGAAGCCGCACCGTGCAGGGGCGGATGAAGCAATCCTGGGCCAATGCGGGAATGTGCTGCTCCATGGGGTGAATGGCCTCTATGATGTGAGCCAGGATTTGCTGATTGACGTAAACGGATGCGAATGGCATTGGGAAAGCCCGGCGTTTGAAGAAGGGGAAGGCTGCCGTATTGCCAAGATGCGGGTGAAGCTGTCAAAGAAAGCGGTTTTCATTAACTTTAGGATGCATTATTACAGGAACCATCTGGGCTACCGTTATTATGAGCCATGGAACCATAAGCCAAACCCCAAGAGCGTGGCAGGCTGGTGTTCCTGGGAAGCTTACCGCCGGGACGTCGATTTGGAAAAGGTAACGTCCATCGCAGGGTTTATGGAAGAAAATTTAAAGGCTTATGGCCTAGAATATATCCAGGTGGATGACGGCTATCAGAAGATGCCGCTCCCCTACCGCCCGGAGGGGACCATGGGCGAAGGGTGGATGGCTTGTGAGGAATCCAAATTCCCGGGAGGGCATGGGGCTATTGTAGACGCTATCCGAAGCCATGGGTTCCAGCCGGCAATTTGGACAAATGCCAATATCACCAATGAAGAATTCCCCAAATTCCACCCAGAGAACTTAATATTCCATGAAGGGAAGCCTTTGAAGGGGGAATGGATTGATTATCTATATAACTGTACAGAGGAGACCTTAGAGAAGCATGTCCGCCCGGTTTTCCAGGGCTTTGCCAAAGCCGGCTACCAATATGTCAAAATAGATGCCATCCGCCATCTGCTGTTTGACGGCCTGCATGAGGCTGTGCGCCTTGGGATTATGACGAATGAGGAGGCTTCCCAGAAATTCCGTGCTTATATGGAAGCCACCAGGGAAGGGCTTGGGGAGGATATTTATTATCTGGCCAGCTGGGGGGAGATGCATGAAGTAATAGGCCTGGCGGACGCCTGCAGGATTTCCATGGATGCCAACCCGACCTGGGCAGGGATCCGGATGCAGCTGTTTGAAAGCGCCAGGTGGTTCCATACCCAGCGGATCCTGTTTTTGAACGACCCAGACCATGTGTGCGTGCGCACCAGGCTGGATTGGGCGAAAAGCGTGCTTTCCCTGATTTCCTTGTCTGGCGGGCTGTATATGTTAAGCGACACAAAGGATGCCTATACAGAAGAGAAGTTAGAAGTGATTAAAAAGACCCTGCCCCCACTGGGTACGCAGGCAGCAGAGACGGGTTCCTTGGATTTGGGCTACCCGGCTTATACCTGGACAAAGCTCCATGGGTTTGCCGTGCAGTCAAGCGAGAAGCCGGTGTCGGCAGAGGAAGTGGATTTGGAAGATGCCTACAATATGGCAGGGAATTTCCCAGGAATGGAGAAAAGCCATCCGTTTTCCACGCTTTGGGCCTTCCATTTGAACCACCATGGGAAGCAATGGTGCGTAGCCGGAAGGTTTGCCACGCTTCCCCTGCAAGAAAGCATAATCCCGCTGGAGAAGCTGGGGTTAGATCCCAAGAAGGCATACCATGTCTTTGATTTTTGGGAGCAGTCATACCTGGGATGCATCAAAGGAAGCTTCACAGGCAAGGCCTTGGAGCTGGGCTGCTGCCAGGTTTTGGCTTTTTACCAGGAGGAAGCATATCCCCAGCTTATCGGCTCTACCAGGCATGTGTCCATGGATGCGGTTAGCGTACTGGAAGAGAGATGGGAAGGGCAGCCGGATGGGGACGGAACCCAAAATGGGATCCAGGAAGGCTGCCTCTGCCTGGCGCTCCAGTGTATCCCTGGGGCAGAGGAAAGCTATACGGTTGTGCTTCCGGAAGGATATGGGAAGCCGGAACTTGAGTGCCAAGGTGCAGAGGGAAGGCTGGAACAGAGAGGCAAGCGGTTGGTTCTTTCCGTGGAAGGGAAAGAGGCAAGGGCAGAAATTAAGTTGGGGTTCTGTAGGGAACCATAACATCAGGAGGGAGAGAATATGGCGTTCTTAGAATATGTTACAAAAGAGGCCTTTGCGCCTTTTGGGACAGTAATTGAATTACCGGATTCTGCCAAAGAGGGTTTTTATGTGGTGGAGAGGGAGGAAGGATCCCCTTGGAGGATTGGGGTGTTCCGTTATTCCAACCGCAGTGTCCGGCAGTTTGAGTGCCATCCTTATTCCAAGGAGAGTTTTGAGCCGCTAAAGGGGATTTCGGTTTTGCTGGTGGCAGAGCACGAGAAGCCAGAAGATTACCATGCGTTTCTCTTGGACAAGCCAATCTGCCTGAAAAAGGGGGTTTGGCATCAGGTCCTTTCCCTGACGGCAGAGGCGGAGGTGAAGATTACAGAGAATCTGGAAGTGTCGTCTGAATTTTACAGCCCTGAAAAGCCAATTTGGATTGGGACTTGTATGTAAGCCGCGGAGGGGAATGGGATAGCGGCCATTGAATGGAAATGATTCCATCTCTTGCCTTACCGGCAGATTTGGGGTATAATCGTTCTTGACCAAATGATATACATGGAAAGGAGCGAGTAAAATGAGAATCGCTGTCACTTATGAAAATGGAAGCATATTCCAGCATTTCGGCCATACGGCGCAATTTAAAATTTACGATGCCGCAGAGGGCCAGGTTACCAAAGAGGAAGTTGTGGATACCAGCGGCAGCGGCCACGGCGCCCTAGCTGGCTTTTTATCCAGCCGGCAAGTGGACGCCTTGATTTGCGGCGGTATCGGGGGCGGTGCTAGAATGGCTTTAGAAGAAGCGGGCATTCAACTCTATGGAGGGGTTACAGGGGATGCGGACGCTGCCGTCCATGCGCTTTTGGCAGGAAGCCTTGCTTATAACCCGGACATCCAATGCAGCCATCATGGGCATGAAGGGCATGGCGCACATTGTGGAGAGGACAAGCAGGGCTGCCCAGGCAGCCGCTGCCATTAGAGGGTGGCGGTATGAAGAGAATAATTATGGCAATATTAAGTATTATCCTTATGTTTTCCCTGTTGGCCGGATGCGGCTCTAAGGATAGGGGCGCTTCTGGGGAGCAAGGGGCAGAAAGCCAGGACGCAGGGGAGCAGGAGGCAGAAAGCCAGGATGCAGGGGAGCAAGAGGCGGAAGGCCAGGATGCAGAAGGCCAGGACGAAGGGGAGCAAGAAGCAGGAAACGGCGGGGCTGACGGAAATGGGAACCTTACCGGCCTCCACCATGTGGAGATTGAGATAGAAGATTACGGCACCATCGCGTTGGAACTGGACGCAGGCACAGCCCCCATATCTGTTACGAATTTCGTGAATTTAGCAAAAGACGGTTTCTATGATGGGCTTACTTTCCACCGCATTATCAGCGGCTTTATGATACAAGGCGGGGATCCGCTGGGGAATGGGACAGGCGGCTCCGAGGAACAGATTAAAGGGGAATTTTCCAGCAACGGCGTGGAGAATGGGATTTCCCACACGCGGGGCACGATTTCCATGGCAAGGTCGAATGAACCGGACAGCGCCTCTTCCCAATTTTTTATCGTCCACCAGGATAGCACGTTTTTAGACGGGGAATATGCTGCATTTGGCCATGTGACGGAAGGGATAGAGATTGTAGACCAGATTTGCGGGGACATTCCCGTACAGGATGGCAATGGGACAGTGGATGCAAAAGACCAGCCAGTCATAAAAGAAGTGCGGGTGGTTGACTAATCCCTTTCCCGGCGTCCTGTTAGCCGGTGTTATCTTACCGTATTAGGCTGTCCTAGGGCAGGGCGGCCTGGTACGGTTTTTTCATGAAAAATACTTATGTGCTGGTAAGATACAAAGGAGAGTGGTGTATTTGCTTGGAAAAACACATATGGCAGTAGGGATTGCCGCAACGATGGCAATTACCATGCCAAAGACAATCGCTGAAGCAGGGATGGCGGTGGGGATTGGCTCAGTAGGCGCATTGATATCGGATATTGACGTGGAATCCTCCGGCTCCTGCCGCAGGGCGGACCGGATTATATTATTGGTGTCAGCCACAGCAGCGATCTTGCTGGCGATGGATTATTTCTGGGGAATGGATTTCCTTCAGAGGGTTGCTGGAAACGGGGAGGCGGCAAGGGTGCTGATGGGGGTCCTGCTTTTTGTAGGGACCTGCGTTTTTGGGAAAGGGCAGCCCCACCGTTCTTTTATGCATTCGTTCCTTGCCCTGGCTTTGCTGGATGCAGCCCTTGCCTTGGCTTTTCCGGCTTTTGTCCCTTATTTTACTGTGGGCTTTTTATCCCATTTGGCCATAGATATCCTAAACCAGAAAAAGGTTAGGCTGTTATACCCGTGGAAGCAGGGCTTCTGCCTGGGATGGTGCCATGCCCGCGGGTTGGCGGACCGTCTCCTATGCGCGGCGGGTTACGCCATGTCCATCCTCTTATCCATAAAAGCCCTGTTTGGAATGGCGGGCAGGTGAATAGCGCCAAAAACGCGACATAAAAAGCCAGAAACAGGGCAAACTGTATTTTAGTGGATTGTGCTGGAAGGCAAATTGTGGTACAATCAGAAAAGGTAGCGAAAGGAGGAGAATCGGTTTGGAAAAAATTGCAGTGGTAACCGACAGTAACAGCGGGATGACACAGGAACAGGCAAAGGATTATGGCATATACGTTTTGCCCATGCCTTTTTTCATAGACGGGGATACCTATTTTGAGGATATCGACTTAACCCAAGAGCAGTTCTATCGGAAATTGGAAGGCCAGGCGGATATTTCCACGTCCATGCCCTCTGTAGGGGCGGTAACCGATTTATGGGACAGGCTCCTGGAGGAATATGACGCTATTGTGCACATTCCCATGTCCAGCGGCCTGAGCAGCTCCTGCGAGACGGCTATGATGCTGGCGCAGGATTACGATGGGAAGGTCCAGGTGGTGAATAACCAGCGTATTTCTGTTACCCAGAAGCAGTCGGCCTTAGATGCGTTAGAATTGGCAAGGCGGGGGAAAAGCGCGGCAGAGATTAAGGATTACCTGGAGAAGACGAAGTTTGATTCCAGTATTTATATTATGGTAGATACCCTCTATTACCTGAAGAAGGGCGGCAGGATTACCCCGGCGGCAGCGGCTTTAGGCACATTGCTTAAGCTTAAGCCTGTGCTCCAGATACAGGGTGAGAAGCTGGATGCCTTTGCCAAGGCCAGGACAGTGAAGCAGGCCAAGAATATTATGATAGATGCGGTTAAAAATGATTTTGCCAAGCGCTTCGGCAACCCTTCTGGGGAGGGGATGCACATTGCTATGGCTTATACCAAAGACAGGGAGGCGGGGCTGGAATTCCAAGCCCAGGTACAGGAAGCATTCCCAGGCCATGCGATAGATTTCCTGGATCCGCTGTCACTGAGCGTGGCATGCCATATCGGGCCAGGGGCGTTGGCAGTGACCTGCACCAAAAAACTGGAAGCAGAATAAGGGATTTCCCCAAGGCACCGGAAGGGTTCTTACCCTGTCCGGTGTTTTTGTATGCCCAGATAACGGGAAACCTATAGCCGGACAGCCAGGGTGCCTATCGTGAGGCAGGGTATCCTCTTTGACGCGAATTTATTTAATCCGGGGAAGGTTCCAGCGGTAGTGTGCGGCAAGCAGGCGGACTGCCACTACGGAGGCGGAGCTGATAAGCAATGCCCCTGTCTCCGGGATGCGGCTATGCAGGAAAATGTACAAGAACGCACCGATTAATGCGGCACATGCATAGACATGCTTTACAAATACAAAAGGGGTAGTGCCGCTCATCACATCCCGCAGCATCCCGCCGCCTATCCCGGTGGCTACCCCCACAAATACCAGCAGGAAGAAGTTATGGCTGTAAGGGCCGTCCAGCCCTATGGCTGTACGGATGCCCATCACCGTAAAAATCCCAAGGCCTATGGCGTCCAGGGTATTCATGGCGCGTTCATAGCGCTGCAGGAACTGGCTTTCTAACAATTCCTGCCGGAAATAAAATAAGAGGAACAGCAGGCAGGAAGTCAGGATGGCTGTCCCTACATAAGAAAAGTTATGGAACATTTTGGGTGGGTGGATGCCCAGTATGATGTCCCGTATGCACCCCCCTCCCACCGCAGTGGTAATCCCCAATACGTTGATGCCAAAAATATCCATATTTTTACGGATTCCTACCATGGCGCCAGAGGATGCGAAGGCGGTGGTGCCGATAAGTTCCAGGATGAAAATAAAATTCCTTGTAAAAACCATATGCTGTGATACTCCTGTTCCGTTTATTCCCGCGAGCAATGAGGAAAATAGCCATGTTTGCATGGATATTTGACGAATGCCGCGAGGGTAGGTGCCCTTTGGGTGCAAAAACCCCGCTGCTCTGCAGTGCAGCAAGCTTGATGCCCCGTTGCTTGCAGCGGGGTTTTTGATTCTCTGGCTATTATACCATGCCGCATCTTAAAGTCAAATCCTTCAGAAATAAAATAGGGCATGCTGTCATATCCTGTAAACAAATTTTCCGGAAACCGGACAACGGTTTGACAAAAAAATCTTCCCCCTTCCCCTATACTGGGAACTGTCAGAGGAAGGCAGCCAGGCTTTGGGGTACAAGGCTGGAAGGAGGTGCAGGATTGGGTTGCAGGCAGGATATGAAATCTATGTGGATGTCTGGTTCCTTACGGGTTTTATAATGGATGCCATTGCCCTTTGGGCAGCCGGGAGGCTCCTTAGGCAGCCGGCTCCTTTGCGGAGGGTCTTTTTGGGGAGCCTGGCAGGTACAGGCGGCTCCATGTTCTTATTTTTCCAGATGCATGATTATATGCTGTACCAGCTGGCAGTGTACCTTTTCCTGAACCCATGCATGGTGTGGCTGTGCTTCCATGCCGGGAAGAAGGTACAGGCGAAGGATTTCCTGCGCCAGCTGGCGGCCAGCTACCTATCCATGTTTTTGCTGGGCGGCTTCCTGGGATGGGTTTTGCCTCGGGAGGCAGGGGGGCTATCCAGCCTTTTTTGCCTGGCGGGTGCGGTGGCGGCCGTAGAAGCGGCAGAAAAGCTTTTCGTACATATCGGGCGCCAAAAGGCGACCCTTTGCGACCTCATGCTGGTGACCCGGGAAGGGAACGTACAGGCCAAGGGCTTTTTCGACACAGGGAACCTGCTGGTGGATCCTTTGGTAAACCGCCCGGTACACATTGTGAGGAAAAGCCTCCTGTGGGGCCATATCCAAAAAGAGGGGCTCCCCTTACGGCTTATCCCGTTCCATTCCCTGGGGGAACCATGCGGGATGATAGAAGCCGTTACGTTAGAGGGGATGTACATTTTACGAGATAACCGCCCGGTTTACCTGGATAAGCCGGTCTTTGGGATTGCGGAGGAGAAATTATTTCAGGATGATAGATGTGATGTAATATTAAATGGAAAGAGTATGGAAATTTGAAGGAGGATGAACATGTTCATAAAGATAGCGATACCCAAGCATTTCCAACTGAGGCTGATTTCCGGTTTTTGGAATATGCTGCTCCTTAAGAAGGGCGACATCCATTATATAGGGGGAGCGGAAATCCTGCCGCCGCCTCTGGAGGCAAGGGAGGAAAATAAATACATCCAGATGCTGGACGGGAAAGAGGCAGGGCATGCCAGGAATGTGCTGATTGAGCATAACCTGCGCCTGGTGGTGTACATAGCTAAGAAATTTGATAACACTGGGATTGGCGTGGAGGATCTGATTTCCATTGGGACCATTGGGCTGATCAAAGCCATCAACACCTTTAACCCTACGAAAAACATCAAGCTGGCCACCTATGCCTCCCGGTGCATTGAGAATGAAATCCTGATGTACCTGCGCAGGAACAATAAGACCAGGATGGAGGTATCCATTGACGAGCCCCTGAATGTGGATTGGGATGGGAACGAACTGCTGCTGTCCGATATCTTGGGCACGGACGAGGACATTATTTACCGGGACATTGAGACGGAAGTGGAGAAAAGCCTGCTGAGGAAGGCGGTAGAGAAGCTTTCTGAGCGGGAGCGCACCATTGTGGAACTGCGCTTTGGCCTGAATGCCCATGGGAAGGAGCTGACCCAGAAAGAGGTGGCGGACCTGTTAGGGATTTCCCAGTCTTATATTTCACGCCTGGAAAAAAAGATTATGAAACGCCTGAAAAAAGAAATTGTAAAGTTCGAGTAAACATGGTATGATGGTATCATATTATAAGACAAAAAACGACAGGGGTTTCGAAATTTCAGACAATACGGCCATTCAGACAAAGGAGATGATTGCGTGAAATTAGAATTTTTGGGGGCGGCCCATGAGGTGACCGGAAGCTGCCATTATGTGAAGCTAGGGGATGTGCATCTGCTGGTGGACTGCGGCATGGAGCAGGGGGCAGACTTGTACGAGAACCAGGAAATACCTGTGAATGCGGCAGAGATTGACTATGTGCTGGTTACGCATGCCCATATTGACCATTCCGGCCTATTGCCGCTGATTTACAGCCGTGGCTTCCGCGGGAAGATTTACGCCACCAGGGCGACCATGGAGCTGTGCAATATTATGCTGAAAGATTCTGCCCACATCCAGATGTTTGAAGCGGAGTGGAAGAACCGCAAGGCGCAGCGTGCAGGCAGGCCCCTGGTGGAGCCCATGTATGACATGGACGACGCCATCGGCGTGTTAGAGCATTTCATCCCCTGTGAATATGGGGAAATCATCACCCTTTGCCCGGAGGTTTCCATCCGTTTTACGGATGCAGGCCATTTGCTGGGCTCTTCCAGCATTGAAATCTGGGGGAAGGAGCAGGAGGAAACGGTGAAACTGCTGTTTTCCGGGGACATTGGCCATGGCAACAAGCCGTTAATCAAGGATCCCCAATACGTGATGGATGCAGATTACGTGATTGTAGAATCCACTTACGGCGACCGGCTCCATGAGGACCCGCCGGATTATGCCTCTGAGCTTGCCAGCGTCTGCCGGGAGACGTTTGCCAGAGGGGGGAACCTGGTCATCCCGGCATTTTCCGTAGGCAGGACCCAGGAGATGCTCTATTTCTTCCGTAAGATTAAGACAGAAGGCCTATTGCCGGAGTTTGCTGGTTTTGAAGTTTACATAGACAGCCCGTTGGCAGTGGAAGCTACAAATGTATTCCATAAAAACGTACGGGAATGCTTTGACCAGGAGGCGCTTGATTTGGTGCGCAAGGGCAAGAACCCTATCGGCTTCCCGGGCCTTAAAGTGGCTGTCACCAGCGATGAGTCTAAGATGATTAACTTTATCGAAGAGCCTAAGGTCATCATTTCTGCTTCTGGTATGTGCGAGGCTGGCCGTATCCGCCATCACTTGAAGCATAACCTGTGGCGTGCAGATTCCACAATCCTCTTTGTGGGATACCAGGTGCCGGGGACCTTGGGGAACTTCCTCTTAGGCGGCGCCAAAGAGGTAAAGCTCTTTGGCGAATCCATCGAAGTCCATGCACAGATCAAGAACCTGGCAGGCATCAGCGGCCATGCAGACCAGCAGCATCTCTTGGATTGGGTGCGTGCGGTGGGCGACATGCCAAAGCGTGTCTTTGTCGTCCATGGGGAGGATCAGGTCTGCGATGCGTTTGCAGCCCTGATTACCAAAGAGCTTGGCCTTCCAGCCACGGCTCCCTTTAGCGGGGATATCTATAATCTGGCTACGGATACCTGCATTGCCAGGGGAAGCCGCGAACGCAAGGTACAGAAGGCGAAGGAAGGCCATGTGTCTACCGTATTTACCAGGCTCCTGGCTGCTGCCGAACGCCTGCTGGCTCTTGTGCGTAGGTCCCAAGGCAGGCCGAATAAGGAACTTGGCAAGCTGGCAGACCAAATCAATTCCATGTGCGACAAATGGGAAAACTAGTGTGCAAAGAGCCGCTGCAATGTGCCAATGCAGCGGCTCCTGTATTTTTCCTTCTAAATCGGAAAGGCCATGTTGCTGTAATCCCCTTATGGGGGAGGGGGGTAGGGGAGCGGAAGCGGGCTGCCCGCTTTTTTACGTGAAAAAGAGTTTTGGCAAAGGAGTAAGGAAATGTCGAGGTTTTCAGAGTATTTTACAAAGATAAAAGAATCCAGGGGGCTTACGAACCCTCAGATTTCTAACATTAGCGGCTTGGACAAGGCCCTCCTGTTCCGTTGGGCAGCAGGAAAGGAATGCCCAGCTAGCTGGCAGCAGCTAGAAGTTTTGTGCCGCCAGCTCCAGCTCTCCTTGGAGGAAGAGCTGGGTCTTCAGAATGCTTACCAATTTACGAAAATGGGGGAGGAAGCCTATACCTGCCACCACAAGATTATGGAAATCCTACATGTGTTCCAGCAAAGGGGCGCAGAATACCATAGCCTCCAAAAAAACCAGACGAAGGCTGGCATAACCCTCCCGGGCTTCGTGCAGATGAAAAACAAGCTGGAAATCATCCAATGGACCCAGAAGGCATTGGGCAACCTGGCAGTACAGGAAGAGAAGCGGCTGTACCTGAAAATGCAGGCAGCCTACCCGGAAATCCTGATGCTCCTGAAGATTTTCTTTGGATGTACAGAAAACTGCACCGTGGAGGAAATCGTCTATCTGGTAAGCGAGAAGCAAGGGGCAAGCCTCCACAACCTGGAGGTTTTGAAAGGGATTGCAGAGATTGTGGTGCAGAAGCATCCCGTAGAGGTGTTCTGGCAGGAGGATTCTAATTGCGAGAGGGGGTTTTCGGATAATTGGATCCTGTCAGATGGGTTTATCGTCCAGTTTGACGGCTTGCTGTCCAAAGGGATGCTGGTGACAGAGCCGGAATGGCTGGGTTTTTTCCAATGCACCTTCCAGAGGATGAAGGAATCAAGCCAGAGCCTGGGCGGGAAGAAATGCGGTTTGCCGGAGCTGTTCCAGGGATATGGCTATAAAGAGGCCATCGTCAGCAGCCTGGAATACATGCCCTGCATCGGCCCCTGCCTGACGATGGAACTGTTGGAAAGACAGATTTATCCGGAAATCCCTGGCAGGGAGGCGCTGATACAGGAAATTTACCGCAACTGTGTCAGCATGACCGGCCGGGGGAAGGCCTTTTTCTGCCGTGAGGGGTTGGAGGAATTTATGGAAACCGGGCGCATTGAGAGCTTCCCCTACGAAGTCTACCGCAAGCCCAGCATGGAACAGCGCTGCCAGATGGTGGAACGGATGATTGCCATTACAGAGCAGGGGGAACTGACCTACCAGATGGTCAAGGGCGAACAGTTCCCTCACATGAAAGGGCTGTACCTAGAACTGATAGAAGGGGAGCAGGGCCGCCTGAGCATTGACATGCATTTCTTGGAAGGGGATAAAGAGCGTTTCCTCATCCGGGATCAAGGGATACAGGGGTACTTCCAAGTGTTTTTCCAGAACCTGGAGGGCAGCGGGTATGCCTACAGCGCACAGGAAACGGCGGCATATATGAGGGAGGTAGTAAATCAGTACAGGAAAAAGGCATTAGAAGATAGGGTTGCGCACAAAGTGTGACAAAAAATGTCGAAAGTCGTGCAATTTCAATGGCACATCTGGCATAAGGGCGGAGAGGATGATAGAATAGTCCTGGTTCTTTCTGCGGATGCATTTTTCCGTGGAGATGCAGCTTGCAGGGGAGCAAAAGTTTTGAAGGTTTTCATTGCCAGAGGTAGCGAAGGGCTCAGCATGGAGCAAGGGTATCGGCTGGAAGAGAGAGGAAAAGAGGTATCAGGGTATGTCGCTGTTTTCAGAGGTACTCAAAGAATATGTGAAGGGAAGCCGCCGTTCTGTCAGTAAGCTGTCCTTGGAGGCAGAGATTGACAGGACGTTGTTCCATAAGTACCTGTCCGGAAACAGGCTGCCTAAAAACCGCAAGGAGGTAAAGCGGATTGCCCATACGCTGATGCTTCCGCCCAACCAGCAGGATATTTTGCTGGAGCATTATGCCAAGAGCGTATATGGGGAAAAGAATTATGAGAGCTTTGGGAAAATCCGGCATATCCTGGGAGGGATGCATGACCTGCGGATTGCAGAGGGGCAGAAAATCCTGGATGTGGATATCGTACAGAAGCTTTCCCAGACGGATAAGAAAGACGGGCTGGCCTTCTGCGGCAAGCTGCAGGTAGAGGACGCCTTGATACAGCTTCTATGGCTGGCGGCAGGCAGGGGTGGGAAAGGACGTGTGCAGGCAAAGATGATGGTCCAGCCTGACCAGGAAAATATCATAAAGCCCATCCTGCGGGTGTGCAGCCGCTTGGATATTGAACTGGAGCATATTATCTGCCTGGACTGCGACAGGAATGACAATGATAATATTGGATTGCTGCGTTCTGTCCTGGCGTTTGAATTTAGCAATGTAACCTACCAGAGTTATTTTTATTATGGCAATCCCGGCTATCAGGCCAATCAGATGAGCCTGCTGCCCAATTTAGTGTTGGTAGGAGGGTTTGCCTTCCTCTGCAGCAGCGGGGCAGATGACTGCCTGATTCTCCGCCAGGAGGCGGAGGTGGGTTTTTTCCAGAGGGAATATGAGAAAATAAAGTCCAATACGGAGAAATTGGGCATGGCAATCCAGGATGCTGGGGAACTGGCAGAGGCCGTAGGGGTAATGACAGGGAAGTCCCCGGTGGAATTGCAGCTTGGGCATGCACCATACTTATTGTTGGGCATTCATGAAAAGATGCTGCAGGGGCACCTTTTATTAGAGCCGAAGATGAAGGAGCCTGTACTCCAGGCAGCCAGGCAGAGTGTGGAGAGGGCCATGGAAGGGCGGGGGTTCCAGGACTATTTTGCGGAGTCTGGCCTCCGCAGTTTTTTGGAGACAGGGCAGATCCCAGGGTATCCGCCGCAGGTCCTGCATCCGTTTGCCCCGCAGGAGCGGGCGGCAATCCTTACGCGCCTGCTGCAGCTTCTGAAAGGGGATTATTTTTCTTTTTATATGGCGGATGAGGCGAAGCTGCAGCTGGATTGTGGGGTTATGGTATTTGCAAGCCGCGAGGGAGACGTGAATTTCTGGTACAGGAAGGGGATTTATGGGAAGGCAATCACTGTCCGGGAAGCTAGCATACGGGATAGCCTTTACCGTTTTGCGGATTATGCAAAAGAAAACGGCTGGTTTTATGGCAGGAGGGAGACCATTTGGCGTATGGAACGGCTTTTGGTTGAATTTACCCCTTGCGGGCGCTGTTAGGAAATCCTGTCACAGAGCCTGTCACAGGTTGCAACACATCGGAGGGACCAACTATAATGGATAGGGCAGGGGGAATGGGTATCTTAGCCGCAAAAATGTACAATCGGGAATCCTTAACGGGTTATTTTGGGTTGAAATCAAAATAGAATGCATTTATAATAGAGATGTACAAAGGAACAAATGCCTGAATGGAGCTGCATTCAACTGTATAAGAGGATAGCTTCCCCGACCCGTTCGGCAGTATTTCTGATATAAGATTAGATTTTAGGGAAGGTTGTTAATGAGGAGAAAAATTTGGGATGATAAATGAGTGGCGGTGCCACATGCGGAATTGCGGGCAGTAATGAATCCGCTCGTACAGTTGAATGCAGTTCTATTCAAGCAGGCAATCCCCTTATGGGGAAGTTTGAAAGGAGAAAGGAATGGCAAAAGAGAAAAAAATCATTTTAGCAATTGTATCTGCGTTGGTTGCAGTTGGCTGCATGGTTGTCTGCAAAATGATTAAAGACAAGCAGTAATGCGGTATGTGCTTTGTATAAGGCATGCCTGGCAGTAAGTTTGCCAGGGCAGTATGGGCATGGAACAGAGGCAGGGTGTCTTAAGGCGCAGGTTGCGCTTTTAGGCATCCTTCTTCGTTGGATGGGGATTAGGCAGGAGTTTTGGGAAGATGAAAGATTTTGCAAGTTATTTGAGCCAATATTTAAAAGAAAAAGGGATTACTTACAGGAGCGCCTCCAAAATATGCGGGTTGGACCGGACTTTGCTGGGGAGGTATTGCAGCGGAGACAGGCTGCCTAAGAAGGCAAGCGTGGTAGAAAGCTTGGCAGATAGCTTGCAGATGTCCGATAGGGAGAAAGGGGGGCTGCTGGAATCATACAGGAGGACAAAGGTGTGCCGGGAATACCATGTAGCTTATCCTACCGTGGAGGCAATCCTGGAAGGGAGGCATGGGCTGGCCGCCAGTATGCCTTCTGGAGCGGCGCCCGTCAGCCCAAGCGGCATCCCAAAGGCCTGGAGGGGAATAGGGATGGGTGCAGGTATCCCAGAGGAGCATGCCAGGAGCCTGCATTCCGCCGACGAAATCTTATGGATGGCCCGGTATATCCTAGACGGCGCCCTTTGGGTGAAAATACTGGCCAGCCCCTGGTATCCGAAGCTGCGGGAAGCCCTGCAAGGCATGGCGGCAGGCCTGCCCAAAACTTGCTGCATAGAGCAGATGATAGGGTTAGGGCAGCATGAGTGGAAGCATGGGGAGAAAAAGCTGCAGAATCTGGGGAAACTTTTGCCATTACTCCTCCAAGAGCGGGAATACCAGGTATATTACCACTATCAATTAGAATCTGACACAAAGACAACGGGAAAAGAACTGGATTATGCCATTACCGATAAAGGGATGGTGTTATTCAGCCCAAGCCTGGAAATCGGCTTCTTCACCAACCAAAAGGAACCCTGTTCTTACTATGGCAAACTCTATGAGGATAGGAAATCCATGTGCAGGTTTTTTGCAAAAGGCGGCGCGGGGCAATATAGGGAATGGGATAGGCAGCGCCAGGAACGTTTTGCAGGGAATCCGGATACGGGCATCTGCTTTTCCAAAACAAAAGAAGAAGCTGGCATCTGGGCTGTCCGAAAGGAACAGGAGTGCGCGGCCTGTATCCAGGAAATTGGGCTGGCACAGCTTTTGGAGAGATTCATTTGGGATATATCTTGACAAATGCCCGCCATGTGATAAACTTTTTAAGAGAATAAAGCTAAGGCACAGCTATAATAGATACGGCAGCTTTGCTGTGCCCATGCTAGCTTAGGAGGAAAGAACATGGCAGCACCATATAATCACAGGGCCATTGAAGAGAAATGGCAGAAGGTTTGGGATGAGGAGCGGGCTTTCGCGGCTACTGACGACTATTCCAAGCCAAAGTACTATGCATTGGTAGAATTCCCATACCCATCCGGGCAGGGGCTCCATGTAGGGCATCCAAGGCCCTATACCGCATTGGATATTGTGGCCAGGAAGCGGCGCATGCAGGGCTATAACGTGCTCTATCCCATGGGGTGGGACGCATTCGGCCTTCCAACGGAGAATTATGCGATCAAGAATAAGATACACCCCAAGTCGGTTACGGAGGACAACGTAAAGCGTTTCAAAGGCCAGCTCCATGCCTTGGGCTATTCCTTTGACTGGGAGCGTGAAGTGAATACCACAGACCCAGGCTATTACCATTGGACGCAGTGGATTTTCCTGAAGCTATTCAAAGCCGGCTTGGCCTATAAGACAGAGATGCCCATCAATTGGTGTACCTCCTGCAAGGTGGGGCTTGCCAATGAGGAAGTGGTGAACGGCGTCTGCGAGCGCTGCGGTGCGCCGGTTGTGCGCAAGGTAAAGAGCCAGTGGATGCTGAAAATCACGGAATATGCCCAGAAACTGCTGGAAGGCCTTCAGGATGTGGATTACATTGAGCGGGTAAAGGTGTCCCAGCAGAACTGGATTGGCAAGAGCCAGGGGGCGGAGGTGGATTTCCCCATTGCAGGGAAAGAAGATAAGCTTACGGTGTACACCACCAGGCCGGATACCCTGTTCGGGGCTACCTACATGGTCGTATCCCCAGAGCACCCCATCCTGGACAAGTATAAAGAAGAAATCCTGAATTGGGAAGAAGTCCTGGCATACCGGGAGCAGGCTTCCAGGAAGTCTGATTTCGAGCGTTCTGAGCTTGCCAAGGAGAAAACAGGCGTGGAAATCCATGGGCTGTGTGCCGTTGACCCGGTAAATGACAAGGAAATCCCCATCTGGGTATCGGATTACGTGCTGATGAGCTATGGGACCGGCGCAATCATGGCAGTCCCTGCCCATGATACCCGTGACTGGGAGTTTGCCAAGAAATTCGGCCTCCCCATCATCGAAGTTGTAGCAGGCGGCGAAGATGTGCAGAAGGAAGCCTACACAGACGTAGCCACTGGGAAATTAGTCAATTCTGGCTTCTTGGACGGCCTGGAGGTGGCAGAGGCAAAGAAAAAAATCATAGAGTTTTTGGAAGAGAAAGAGATTGGCAAGGGGAAGACCAACTTCAAGCTCAGGGACTGGGTCTTTTCCCGCCAGCGGTACTGGGGCGAGCCAATCCCCATTGTCCACTGCAGCAAATGCGGCTATGTTGCGCTGCCGGAAGAGCAGCTTCCTTTGGAGCTTCCAGAGGTGGAAAGCTATATGCCGACCGATAATGGGGAATCTCCTTTGGCGGCAATGGAAGATTGGGTAAATACGGCCTGCCCGTGCTGCGGCGGCCCTGCCAGGCGCGAGACGGATACGATGCCCCAGTGGGCGGGCTCTTCCTGGTATTTCCTGCGTTATACAGATCCAGGCAATACGGAGGCTTTGGCCAGCAAGGAGGCGTTGGAGTACTGGCTTCCGGTGGACTGGTACAACGGCGGGATGGAGCACACGACCCTGCATCTTCTGTATTCCCGTTTCTGGCATCGGTTTTTATATGACCAGGGCGTTGTGCCTACGCCGGAACCTTACCAGAAACGTACGTCCCATGGCATGATTTTAGGGGAGAACGGGGAGAAAATGTCCAAATCCCGCGGGAATGTAGTGAACCCGGACGACATTGTGATGGATTACGGTGCAGATACCCTGCGTACCTATGAGATGTTTATCGGGGCGTTCGACCTCAGCGCGTCTTGGTCAGAAAACGGCGTGAAGGGCTGCCGCAGGTTCCTGGAGCGTGTATGGAAATTACAGGATATCCTGGTGGATGGGGATGCCTACCGCCCGGAACTGGAGACGAAGATGCACCAGATGATTAAGAAGGTAAGTTCAGATTATGAGAGCCTGAAATATAACACAGCCATTGCAGCCATGATGTCCATGCTGAATGACTTTACGAAGGCAGGCAGCATCAACCGTGCGGAATTCCAGGCATTCCTGACGCTGCTAAACCCAGTTGCGCCCCATATTACAGAGGAATTGTGGGAGGCCTGCGGTTACCAGGGCAGGGTCTACCAGATGGCTTGGCCGGCTTACGATGAAGCAAAGACCGTGGAGGATACGGTAGAGCTTGCCGTACAGGTCAATGGGAGGCTTAGGGCTACCGTTACCCTTCCGGCCGGCGTGGATAAGGATACGGCCATTGCAGCAGGGAAGGAAGCCCTGGGCGATAAGCTTACAGGGAATATTGTAAAAGAGATTTATGTCCCAGGCAGGATTATCAATATCGTGGCAAAATAAAGCCCTTACCATACCGCAGGGGCATCCCAGGCAGGCTTGCTTGGGATGCCCCCGGTTTGTATACAACCGCCTGATGTCCGGGATTACCGCCTCATGTTCCGCATCATCGTCATAAGTAAATCTACTTTTTTCTGCTCTTGGGGAGGCATGCCCTGCTTTAGCACCTGGATAATCAAGTCCCGTTCGTTGGAAGAGAAATCCATGCCTTCTTTCCTTGCGTTTTCTGATGCATTTTTCAAAGATTCCGCCATCTCTTTCGGGTTAGAGGTGTTGGAGGGGTTATTTCTGGCAAGTTCCATCAAAAACTGCAGTTTCTCTGGGGAGATATTTGCAAGCTGCGGGTTGTTCAATAAATCTTGTGGGTTCATAGGAGTCCTTTCTGTGGCTGGTTTTATGTAACAGTGAAGAAGGTTTCATAGGTGGAGAACATCTGGGCAAAGCTGATGATATTGTCCACGATTTCTTTCTCTTTGTCGTTGCAGTATTCCCGGATGGCTGTCAGCATCTGCACCGGGGCTTCCCCTTCGTTTTCCCCTGAGCACATCCGCAAATTGTTTTCCGGGTTTTGGAAAAGCGCGGCCGTGCGCTGTAATTCCATGCATTTTACAAGCATGGCCATGCTCCGCTGCCGGGGGGAGTCTAAATAAGGGATGGCGGCTTTTATCATTTCTAAATGCCGGTCCTGTATCATGGTATCAATGGATTCCATTGCGTTCCCCTTTTTTGTTTTAGTCTATGTGGGAAGGGAGGGAGATATTACTCTGGCGGTGAAATATCATGACGTCTTGCGCATGGAGGCTGCCTTTTGCAGCCTGCTGCCGGATGGGACCGCCAGAGCAATCAGGTAGGTTTGCGGTATCATGGGCTTAAGCAGTATATTTTTCTGTTATCTGTAAAAAGATATCCCGGTGTTTTGATACAAATTCCCCGTAATCCATCCCACGGGAAGCAACTGCATTCCCAAGTTCTACCAGGAAGGCAGGGATGTCTTCTTCTGTTATAATCCCCAAGTCTGTCCCAAAAGCTTCTTTTTCTTGGGTCTCGCAGCCGCCTTCAAAGACGGCAAAGGCGTGTTTCGGCCCCTCGGGGGTCTGTTTTACGCCGCCCCGGAACCCAAGCGGCGCAATCTGGTGGGCGGAGCAGGAGGAAGGGCAGCCGGAAATGTGGATTTGGGGAAGCGCATTGCCTGGGAGGCCTGCATCCCGTGCGGCCTGCACACAGGCAGCTAAAAGCTTCTGGGAATCCCTGGCGCCAATCTGGCAGATGGAAGCGCCGATGCAGGCAACGGAAGACTCAAAAGGGGTCTGTGCGCTATCGCCTGTCAAGTCCAGGATCTGTTCTGCCTGGGCAGCGTCCAGGTTGATGATATAGAGGCCCTGCTCTGGCGATATGCGCACCCCTGCGTTTTCCATCGGGAGGATGGCGTCGTATAGTTCCCCAAAAAAACTTGGGCGCGGGCTGCCTCCGATGGGATGGTAATATACAGCGTAGAGCCCTTCCTGTTTCTGGGGGATTGCCCTGGGGTGCAAAAAGGGCGCGTCCCATCCATGCCCCTGGGGCTGCTCTGGGGCATGGCAAAGGGGAAGGTTAAGGTCCAGCCCGCCTTCTGCCAGGGCTTGCGCCAGCTTTTCCTGGTATGCTTTCTGATACCCTTCTGTGCCCAAGGTTTCCTGCATAAAGCGGGTACGTGCTTTCCCGCGGTTCTCATAGTTGCCATAAGCTACAAAGGTATCTACCATGGCCTTAATGGCGTATAGGGTTTTGGAAGGGGCTAGGCCAGAGGACACCAGTGCGCCCATGCGCGGTTCCCGGCCCAGGCCGCCGGCGCTGTATACATCGAAGGCCCCTTGCCCTGTGGCTACGAACCCTAAGTCCCGGAAGGTGGCATGGGTGGTGTTTTCTTCACAGTTGGAAAAGCAGACCTTTAATTTCCGCGGAAGGGCCACCTGCCCTATCATCCCCAGCAAATAGCCCGCCGCTGCCTTGGCATAGGGAAGCACGTCAAAATGTTCCCCCTGCTGCGCGCCGGACAGGGGGGCGCACATGACATTCCTGGGGTAATTCCCGCCGCCCCCTAAGGTGATAATGCCGTGGCAAAAGGCTTCTTCTGCCAGCGCACAGACCTGGGATTTGGACAGGTTGTGGAATTGGAGGCTCTGGCAGGTGGACAGGTGGGTAAGGGAAATCTGGTATTTCTGGATGCTGCCTGCAATGAATCCCAGGTCTTCTTTGGTGATTTCCCCTCCTGTCAGGCGCAGGCGGAGCATGCTGGCAGCCCCTCCCCTTTGGGCATAGCTGCCGAATTTGCCGGAAAAGCCCTTGTATTGGGCTACATTGATTTCTTTTGCATAAAATTTTTCTGTCATTTCACGGAATTCTGCATAATCGCTGCGGAAATCCCCATAGTGATTGCGCAGTTCTGGATGATTCGTTTGCTGCATGGTAAACCTCCTATTGAATTAATGCTTCTATTAGTGTTACAATGATAGGGATATGCCATACATAAAACAGCGGATTCTTTTCAATTTGAGAGGTTATGTACATGGAGAAAGCATTATTTTTTGATATTGACGGGACAATTTGGGACAAAGGCCAGCGGATTCCAGACAGCACGAGGGAAGCGTTCCGGCTGATGAAGGAACGTGGGCACCGCCTGTTTATCTGCAGCGGGCGGACACGGGTGTTTATCCCGGACGCGCCCTTGATGCCGCTGGGGTTCGACGGGGTGCTGGCAGGCTGCGGCACCTTTGTGGAATATTGCGGGCAGGTGAAATTTTACCATAGGATAGGGGAAGAAGAAATCCTAAGGGTCAATAATTTCTTGCGGGATTTGGGCGCGGCGTACATATTGGAAGGGCATAGGTGTATCTATGCGGATGCAGAGCGTTTCCCGGAAGGCTCCCTGTTTGTCCGGGAGGTGGCAAAGGCGCTGGGGGAAAATATGGCCCGTGTGTCTGGCAATGAGGGAAGCTTGGAGGTCAGCAAATTCTGTGCGAATTACTTGGAGGATATGGGCAGGCAGAAGGAGCTGGAGCAGTGGCTGGGGAAGGATTATACGGTTATCCACCGGGATGGGAATTTTGTGGAGGTGGTGCCAAAAGGCTTTAGCAAGGCTACGGGGATCCAGAAGATTTGCGGGATTTTGGGGATTTCCCACGAGGACACCTATTCCTTCGGGGACAGCACGAATGATTTGGATATGCTGGGATATACGGCGCATTCTGTGGCGATGGGGGATGGCATGCAGCAGGCAAAGGATGCGGCGGAGTATGTGACGGCGCCTCTCCAGGAGGATGGGATTTATAAGGCCTGCAAGCATTATGGCTTGATTTAAAGGGGGGTTCTGGCATTTTAGGTATTTGTAAAATAAAATTTAAAAAACTTATTGACATATTTCATCAAGTTTGATATACTAACAAAGTCGTCACAGCGTCCCTGTTTTCACAGGAGGGAAGGCTGGTTAGGCGTATGCGGAAGTGCTGGAATTGGCAGACAGGCAAGACTAAGGATCTTGTAGCTTTCGAGCTGTGTGGGTTCAAGTCCCATCTTC
>CAJUSO010000013.1 GCA_910588965.1 uncultured Lachnospiraceae bacterium
TTGCCGGGAGGGGACGCGCCCTCTCCGTCACGAATTCTGCTGCCTGCCGTCATTTATCCAGGAAAAAATGTTAGAGGTGCTGGGCTTTACCCAGGAGCGGGCTTATGAGCAGTTCGGGTTCCTATTAAACGCCTTTAAATACGGCGTGCCTCCCCATGCAGGCCTGGCCTATGGCTTGGACCGGATTGTCATGCTGATGATGCAGTGCGACTCCATCCGCGACGTTATTGCCTTCCCCAAGGTAAAGGACGCCTCCTGCCTGTTGACAGACGCCCCCAACCGGGTGGATAACATCCAGCTGGAAGAATTGGCCCTGTCCATCCAGGAGACCCCAGAGCCAGAGGCGTAAGGCTGCCAGAAGGATGGGCAAAAAGCCCCAATCCTACATGGGAGATAAATATTTTGCCAAGGGTGTTCCATAACGTTTGGCATCAAGCCGGTTGGCGTAAGGAAAAAGAGCCAGCCGGCTTTTGCTCTCTTATAGGAAAGGCCTTGCCGTGCGAAAGCGGCTGCATGCGGTGCGCCAAAGCATGCAATCCGCCTCAGGCGAAGGGGGAGGAGGCAAAGCGGCCCCGCAGGGCACAAGGGCAGAATCCTATAGACTTTCTTCTGGAAACGTGGTAAAATAGCCCAAAGCAAAGATGGGGAGCGAGGAAAGGCGGTTGGGAACCATGAAGCAAGGGATTTTATTTGATTTGGATGGGACGCTGTGGGATTCTGCCAAGGAAGTGGCGGTGTCCTGGGAAGAAGCGCTGAAAAAGCGGCCGGATGTCCAAAAGGAGATTACAAGCGGGATGATCCGGGAGGTTATGGGCAAGAGCATGCATGAAATTGCCGATATCCTGTTTGGGGAATATGATTTAAACACCCGGCGCAGCCTGATGGATTACTGCTGCCAGGAAGAAAATGAGTATATCCGCCTCCACGGCGGCAGGCTTGTGGAGGGGTTAGAGGAGACGCTGCAGGCCTTACAGGCAGCAGGCTTCCACCTATATATAGTCAGCAACTGCCAGGTGGGTTATATTGAAGCTTTTTTGGAACACTATGGCTTAGGGCATTATTTTGATGACTTTGAGTGCTTTGGCAAGACGGAGCAGGGCAAAGGCCATAATATCCGCCTGGTGGCGGAACGGAACCATTTGGATCAGGCCCTGTATGTGGGGGATATCCAAGGGGACTACCTGGCCGCCGCACAGGCAGGGCTTCCCTTTATCCATGCAAGGATGGGCTATGGCACGGTAGAGGCCGAGGTGCCCTATATCACGGCGCTGCCCCAGCTGCCCCAGGCGGCAAGGCGTATTTTTGGGGAAGCGGCAGAAGGATAGGCAGGCAGCCATAGCTGCCAAGGCAGCGCAGCATACAGACAAACCGGTCAGAGGAGGCAGGGAAAATGAAGAAAATCGGGATTATCGGCGCAATGGCCCAGGAGGTGGAGCGCCTGAAAGGGAAGATGGAAGTCCGGCGCACGGTCAGCAAGGCTTCCATGGAATTTTGGGAAGGCACATTGTGCGGTACAGAAGCCGTAGTCGTGCAGAGCGGCATCGGTAAGGTGAACGCCGCTATCTGCGCACAGGTTTTATGCGATTTGTTTGCAGTGACCCACATCATCAATACAGGCGTAGCCGGCTCCCTGAAAAATGAGATTGAAATCGGTGACATTGTGGTGTCCACGGACGCCCTCCACCATGACATGGACGCCTGTGTGCTGGGGGTCAGGCTGGGAGAGGTCCCACAGGCCGGATGCCTGGCATTTCCGGCAGACGCCCATTTACAGCAGCTTGCCGTGTCCTGCTGCAAGGAAGTGGACGCAGGGCATGCCGTGTACCAGGGCAGGGTTGTGAGCGGCGACCAGTTTATCAGCAGCCGCCAGGTGAAAGAGAAAATCGTAGAGAAGTTCCAGGGCTTCTGTGTGGAAATGGAAGGCGCCCCCATTGCCCAGGCGGCATACCTCAACCACATCCCCTTTATCATTATCCGTGCGGTTTCAGACAAGGCGGACGACAGCGCAGAAATGGATTTTGCGGCCTTTGAAAAAGAAGCGGCCGCCCGTTCCGCGGCCTTGGTGGAGCACATGCTTCCTTTTATTTAGCCGTTTTGTTAATTTTGTGTCAGGATTCCGTGAAAATTGGACAGAAACAGGCATCATATGTTATACTGTGGCTTATAGGCAACATACTGGGTAGGAAGAGCCATGCACAGGAGGGCTTTATGGACGAGAGTTTTTGCAGGACAAGGATGCTTTTGGGCGAGGCGGCCATGGCAAGGCTGTCAGAGGCCAGGGTGGCCGTATTCGGCATTGGGGGCGTGGGCGGCTATGCTGCCGAGGCGTTGGCAAGGAGCGGCATCGGCTCCCTGGATTTGGTTGACAAAGACCAGGTCAGCATTTCCAATATCAACCGGCAGATTATAGCCACGGCCCAGACGGTGGGTCAATACAAGGTACAGGTGATGCAAGAGAGGATCCTGTCCATTAATCCCCAGGCCAAGGTGCGGGCATACCCCTGTTTTTTCCTGCCGGAGACTTCCGGCCGGTTCAATTTCAGGGATTACGATTATATCATAGACGCTGTCGATACCGTGACAGCCAAAATCCATCTGGCCCAAAAAGCCCAGGAGGCAGGGACGCCTATTATTTCCAGTATGGGGGCCGGCAACAAGCTGGACCCCACCCAATTTAAGGTGGCGGATATTTTCCAGACGTCCGTCTGCCCGTTAGCCCGCGTCATGCGCCGGGAACTGAAAAAACAAGGGATAGAGCGCCTTAAGGTAGTATATTCCCAAGAGAAATCCATAGAACCGCTGGAAGAGGCAAAGGAAGCGTCCGGCCGCAGCATCCCGGGGAGCGTCTCCTTTGTCCCTTCCGTCGCAGGCCTAATCCTGGCAGGCGAGGTGATAAAAGCCCTGGCTTGCCGATAATCCCCTTTTTTGTATATTTTTAAGGAGAATAAACCAATGAAATTCATTCACATAGCCGACGTACACTTAGGCGCCAAGCCGGATAAAGGGAAGCCTTGGGCAGCAAAGCGCGAGAGCCACAGCTGGCAAGCCTTCATTGATGTGGTTACAAAGGCCAAAGAGGAAAGCGCCCAGCTTCTTTTGATTGCAGGAAACCTCTACCACCGGCAGCCCCTGCTGAAAGAGTTAAAAGAAGTAAACCGCCAGTTTGCCAGGATCCCCAATACCCAGGTGGTGATAATCGCCGGGAACTGCGATTACCTCAGCCCCAATTCCTGTTACAGCTCCTTCCCTTGGGAAAAAAACGTGCATTTCCTAAAGGAAGAGAAAATAAGCTGTATCGAGCTGCCAGGAATCCAGACAAGGGTCTATGGCTTAAGCTACCAGCACCGGGAGATTACAAGCCCCCTTTACAGGGGAATCGAGGTCAAGAAGGGGGATTGTACCAATATCCTGCTGGCACATGGGGGGGATGAGAAGCACATCCCCTTCCAGGCCAGCGATTTCCGGGAGATGGAATTTGACTATGTGGCGTTCGGCCACCTCCATAAGCCCATGCAGCTTGCAGATGCAAAGGTGGTTATGGCAGGCGCGCTGCAGCCCATTGAGTGCAGCGATGTAGGGCAGCATGGGTATTTTATGGGGGAAATCAAGAACCATATGAGCCAGGTAAGGTTCTACCCCATCCATTACTGTGAGTATGTGCCGCTGAAGCTGAAAATCAGCCGTGAGATTGCGGAGGATGTACTGAAGAAATTTGTGGAGGACTATGTGAGGAAGGCACCCCCATACCAGCTGTTCCGCATAACCTTGACTGGCACCAGCAATCCGAAAGCGCCCTCCCTCCCCCAGGCCTTAGGGAAGATTAGCCGTGTGGCGCAGGTGCTGGACCAATGCCAGGCAGGCCATGATCTGGAACAGCTGAAGGTACAGCATGGCCAGCAGATTTTAGGCAGGTATATTGATATGCTGGAGAGGATGCCCCAGGATGAAATAACGAAAAAAGCATTATATTACGGTGTGGAGGCGTTGATGGTAGAATGAATATATCAGAAATTCGCATAAAAAACTTCGGGAAGCTCCATAATATCAACATACATCCTGTCCAGGGCATAAATGTGGTCTATGGGGAGAATGAGGCTGGCAAGTCCACCCTGCAGCATTTTATCACAGGGATGCTGTTTGGGTTAGAAAAGCAGGAAGGGGAGTCCCCCCAGCGGGACGTCTACCAGCATTACGAGCCCTGGGAAAACGGCCCCCAATATGGCGGGGCGCTGCGGTTTTCCATGTCTGGCAGGCAGTTTTTGCTGGAACGGGATTTCCGGCAGGAGTCCAAATCGGTAAGGCTGGTCAATGAAAAGGAAGGGCGGGAACTGAAGGCGGAGCAAGGAGGCTTAGAGAAGCTTCTGGGCAGCATCCGCAAGGAAACCTACGAAAATACATACTGTATTGGGCAGGCCTCTGTGGAGACCAAGGAGGAGTTTGCAGAAATCCTGCAGGACTTTTTCGTAAACGCCCCGCTGGATGAAGATTTTGTGGCGGCTTACCATCATTTGGAGGAAGGGAAGCAGGCGGCGGAACGCCGTTACCAGGAACTGCTGGGGAAACGCAAGGAAGAAGAAAAGCGGGTATTGGCGGAGAAGGCGCGGCTGGAGAATGACGTGGAGCTTCTGCGGAGCCAGCAGGAGGAAGCCTACCAGACTTTCCGGCTCCAGCAGGAAGGGGCGGCAGCCTCAGCCGCAGATAGGAACCAGATGGCAGAATATCTGCGGGACAGCCGCCAGAAAAAACAGAAAATCGGTTATTACCTCAAGATGGCCCTGTCCTTGCTGCTGGCGCTGGCAGGGATATTGGCTATTTATTGGAATGGTTCTGCCCATGACCTGGCAGACGCCCCTTGGGGCGGATGGCTGGCCTTAGAGGCTTTTTTGGTCTTGGTGGTGGTGATGGGCATCTTCGGGGTGTTTTTCTGGCAGGGCAAAAGCGAGAAGCTCAAGGCGCTGATCCGTAAACAGAAGGCCGGGGAGGATTTAGAGCCTTACCGGTTTGTAGAGAAGGAAGCGCCGCCAGAGGAAGGGCAGCCCGGGGAGCCGGAGAGTTATGAGAGCCAGGTACAGAAGAAAGCAGTGGAGGGGGTATTCCAGGTACAGATTTTTGATAAGCAGTCGATGCTGATGAACCTGCAGGAGGAACTGGAGGAATGCCGGGTTCCCGGGGAAGAAGAAGAGGAGGCTGGCTGCCAGGTAAAAGCTTACCAGTTAGCCCAGAGGACCCTTGAAGATGTTGCCCGTGATATCCACCAGGACGCCAGGCAGAGGCTGGAGCAGGAAATGTCCCGGATTTTTGAAGAATTGACCCATGGGAGATACCCAAAAACCGGGCTGGATGAGCAGATGGGGCTGGTCGCTTGGGAAGGGGAACGCAAAGTACACCCCTGGCAGCTCAGCCGCGGGACGATGGAACAGATGTATGTGGCATTGCGTATGGGGGCGGGCCGTATTTTTGCAAAAGAGGGCGCAGTCCCGATTTTGATGGATGAAGTGTTTGCGGCTTTTGATGAAAGGCGCTTAGAGGCAGCCATGCAATGGCTGGGAAGGCAGAAGGGGCAGATTTTCCTGTTTACCTGCCAAAAGCGGGAAATGGAAGTGTTGGAGCGCAATAAAATCCCTTATGGGAAGATTGTGCTGACCCGCTGATGGGGGAGCTGGCTATGGGATGTTTAGTGGCTTAGGGCATGGTATCGAGAGAATAGGTTGGCAAAAATATAGGTAGGGCAGGATATGGCGAAAAAAAAGAAGAAACGGAAAAAGAAATATCGTGTATTTTGGTTTTTCATAAGGCTGCAGATTTTACTGATGCTGGTGGTGGCAGCGGGCGTGGGCTGGTATTTTTATGGAGGCTATGCCCAGAAGGTCAGCGCGTTGCAGCGGGAAGCGAAGCAGTTGGTGAAGAATTCGGACGAATCTACGTTTCGCTCTGTGCAGACCAGCCTGGTATATGATGAGGATGGGAACCTGATTTCCACCTTAAACGGTGAGAAAGACGTATATTATCTGGAGTATGAGGATATCCCTGCCTATGTCCCGGCAGCCATGGTAAGCATTGAAGACAAAAAATTTTATAGCCACAATGGGATTGATATCAAGGCCATTCTGCGCGCGGCCAAGGCAATGATACAGAATGGGGAGGTTACCCAGGGGGGCAGCACGATTACCCAGCAGCTTGCAAGGAATATTTTCCTAAGCCATGAGCGGACCTGGGACCGTAAGATTGAGGAAATGTTCCTGGCTGTTGAGTTGGAGAAGGTTTACAGCAAGAATAAAATCATGGAATTTTATCTGAATAACGTCTATTTCAGCAGCGGCTATTATGGGATCCAGGCGGCCAGCAAGGGTTACTTTAATACAGAAGTGAACAACCTTTCCTTATCCCAGATTGCGTTCCTATGTGCAATCCCAAATAACCCAAGCCTCTATGACCCGGTAGAGCGTATGAAGAACACCTTAAAGCGCCGGAACCGGATTTTAGACCAGATGTGTGAGGATGGCAAGATCAGCCAGGCGACCTGTGACCAGGCAAAGGCGGAAGAGATTACCTTAAGCCGCCCCCAGAAGAACAAAAATGACTACGTGGAGACCTACACCTATTACTGTGCAATCCGTGCTTTGATGCAGCAGCAAGGCTTCCAGTTCCAGACAGAATTTTCCTCGGCAGAGGAGAAAGAAGCATATGAGACAGATTACAGCGAACGTTACAGCGAATGCCAGAACAGCCTCTATACGGCAGGATACCGGATTTATACATCCATAAACCTTGGCATGCAGCAGCAGCTTCAGGATGCGGTGGACAGCAATTTAGCAGAATTTACAGAACAGAACGGGGAGGGGATTTATACCCTTCAGGGTTCTGCTGCCTGCATTGACAACCATTCCGGATATGTCAAGGCTATCGTAGGCGGCAGGAACCAGGATCTTGCCGGGTATACCTTAAACCGGGCATACCAAAGCTACCGCCAGCCAGGCAGTGCGATCAAGCCCCTGATTGTATTTACCCCGGCTTTGGAGCGGGAGTATACGCCGGATTCTATTGTGCAGGACGTGAAGAAGGAGGAAGGGCCGTCCAATTCCAGCGGGTCTTATGAGGGGGGCATTACCCTCCGCCGGGCGGTGCAGACCTCAAAAAATACCGTGGCATGGGATTTGCTCGAGGAGATGACGCCGGAGGTAGGGCTTTCCTATCTGCGGGAAATGGGGTTCTCCAGGCTGGATCCGGAGGATAACCGCCCCACCAGTGCGCTGGGCGGGTTTACCTATGGAGCCTCTGCCGTGGAGATGGCGGCCGGCTATGCCGCTTTGGAACATGACGGGAAGTTCCGCCAGCCTACCTGCATTGTGAAGATTACGGATTCCGAAGGGAACCCTCTGTTGGAGACAGGGCAGGAAGAGAAGGAAGTGTACAAGATGAACGCCGCCCGGATGATGACGGATATGATGGTAACCGTTATCCAGGAGGGGACGGGGCGTGGGCTGGCCTTAAGCAATATGCCCTGCGCAGGGAAGACGGGGACGACTACGGATAACAAAGACGGTTGGTTTGTAGGATATACCCCCTATTATACCACCAGCGTATGGGTGGGCTATGATATGCCCAAAGAACTCCCGGGCTTGTCCGGCGCCAGCTACCCTGGGAATATCTGGAAGTCTTTTATGGAACAGATCCATCAGGCCTTGGAGCCTGTGGACTTCCTTCCTTATATCAATGAAAATGACAGGCCAAAGAACCAGGATGATCCAGGGACGCAGCCTGAGGTTCCTACAGAACAGGTACCAGAAGAACCCCAGGAGCCAGAGCCTACAGTGGAACCGCCGTTGGATTTGGCGCCCCAGGAGCCGGCTGTGCCGGATATCCCAGAGGTGCCGGAAAATCCAGGGGCAGACATCCCGGAAGTGCCGGAAGTCCCGGATATCCCCATAGATCCTGGGCTTCCCCCTGACACCCCGGAAGACCCGGGAACTTCGCCAGAGCCTTCAGAACCCCAAGAGCCCTTGGAGCCGGTAGACCCGGCAGACCCGGAGCCGCCGGTAGACCCAGGCGGGGATGAGCCCGTAGGGGCAGGCCAAGAAGAGGCCAGGGCGGGTTAGGGTTTTGCGGCATCCCCTTTTCCTAAAGAGAATACAGCCCCTGCGGCATGGATTGTTCCCATGCCGCAGGGGCTGTATGGAATTAGCAATAAAACAGGCTGCCTATCTGTCCTGGGATGATGTTACAGATTCTCATTCCTTAGCGCATCAACCGTATTCTTTTTCCCAATCTTTTTCATGGAATAAACCATTGTGGCAAATACTACCAGGAACACGCTCCCAACAGCAATGGCGATGCTGTGCCAGGGGATATAGAAGGCTCCTTCTACCCCGTTGGAGATGCTGCGGTAGATAAGCCAAGTTACGGCAAAGGACACGGGGAGCCCATAAAGCAGCCCTTTCACCCCATAGAGCAGGCATTCAAAGTTCATCATTTTCCGGAATCCCTTTGGGGTCATCCCGATGGACTTCAGCATGGCAAACTCCCTTTGCCGCAGGCCGACATTGGTGGAAATCGTATTGAACACATTTGCCGCCGCAATCAGGGAAATCAATGAGATAAACCCAAAGGCAAACACATTGATGACCGTCATCATTGCCCGTTCCCCTTCTATACTGGCTGCATAATTATATAGGCTGTCAGAAGATTGGTTCCAGTCCGACAGTTTCTTGGCCATGGCGGCTTCTGCCTTCTGGTTGTCTGTGCATTGGAAAAGCATGTAAATGGGCGCAATGCCTGCAGCGGCGCCATCAGCCTCAATTTCCGAATATGCTATCCCTGGCTCTAGGCCGGCTAATACCTTCTCTAAGAAGCTGAACGGATAGAACAGCTGGATGGTGTCGTGGCTCTCCGTAAAAAATGCAGGAGCGTTTTTTGTAACAGCCCCTATGGAAAGGGGGATGGGCAGGCAGGCTTCTTCGATAGGGAGGGTAACCCTGTCATCGGTTTCTGGGTTGAACAAGGTGTAATAGGGCTTGCCGGATGCCCCGTCGATGGATGATTCATCCAGGTAGTAGCCATCCCGCTCCCGGGTCAGGTATGCCGTAGGGGAGCCTTCCGCTGCATTTGCAAGGGCGGTCAGGCTATGGTATTTCCTATCGTATTCATTATATAGCCAGAGGGTGTCTACAGCAACGGCCGCGGGGGCGCCTGCATTGTAAAATGTAGATTCCGGAAGGTTCTGCTCTTTAAGGAACGTACGGTATGCCGCATCTTCCAGGAAATGCAGGGTAATGGGCAAAAGGCTGGTATCGTATTCCTGGTAGGCATCCCCTATCTGGCTGGCAAGGTACTTCTTATAATCAAGGTACTCCTGGGTTAGCGCGGAGGTCGGGATGGAAGCCTGCAGGTACAGCGATGTCTCATAGGCGGAGGCTGCAATCCCAGGAGCGCTTGCCAAATCATCATACAGGCTTTGGGAGGGGACCTGATCCGTTGGGGACAGGCGGTATATAATATCATAGCCAGAATCCGAGATGACAGATTTTGCAGAACTGGTCAGGTAAGCGCACCAGCTGCTGGTAGAGATAAACAGCACGATGCTCAAAAATAAGGAAATAACCGTAGCCCGGTATTTCTTGCGGCTGCGCTTGTAGTTTTTCGTGGCAAGGGTTCCTTCAAAGCCAAAAAGTTTCTGGGTCAGCCAGGAGGTCTTCACCTTCCCTGGGCGGATGGCGATATCGCCCGTCTGGCGGATAGCGTCAATGGCAGGCCTGCGCATGGCGCGCCGCACGGGGATATAGGCGGAAATCAGGATGGTGGCCAGGGAAATCAGGATGGCGGCTGCCAAAGCCCCAAAGGAAGGATGCATGGCCAAGGACACTTCCTCTGCAGGGCCCATAGACAGGAGCCTTTGCCCTTCATAGGTGGTTGATACAATGCCTAAAATATTTCCCACCATGTCCTTGACCAGGTAAAGGGTAATGCCAATGCCTGTAAGCCCGGATAGGATCCCCAAAGGGATGCCGATACAGCCCAAAAACAGCGCTTCGAACAGCACGCTTCCCGTCAGCTGCCGCTTGGTGGCCCCAATGGAAGCCAGAAGCCCGAATTGCTTGGTGCGCTCGCTGACAGAGATAGAGAAGGCATTGTAAATCAGGGAGATGGACCCAAACATAATAATCCCGATTAGGATGACAGCAAGGCTGTACATGACATCGTTATAACGGCTTTCCCCAGAGTAGCCATAATACCGCAGCAGTTCATAATTAAGATTCCAGGTTATGCTGCCTGCATCGGAGGCGCCATCTGGGGCAGGAATCATTTCCGCCTGCAGCGGGAATCCACGGAACTTGGAGAAAATGCTTTCTATGACAGGGGCGGTATTTTTGCCGGTATTCGTGCGGATGTAGACAGTGTAAGGATGTTCTGCGCTGTTTTCCCCGATGGTCAGCGCCGTATAGCCTGGGGCAGAAAAATCCTCATAGTCAGGCCGTTCATAAAAGCCTACGACGGTATAGCCCCTCTCTTCCTTGGGGAGGAAGGACTCCCAGATGGCAGTGCCATTATCCGCCTGCATGTAGGGGTCGTCTTTGGATCCGGTATAAGACATGGAATATGGGAGGGTTTCCCCGTCCTGCGAGATCCGGTTCCCAAGTTCCAGCCCCAGCTGGCTGCCCAGGGCATAAGAGATGCCGCCGTTGCTTTCCAAATGGCTGGGCAAGAGGATTTCCTGGCTGTTTTCAGGCATCCGCCCTTCGATTAGGTGGATGGGCATCATTTCCGTAAAATCCGTTTGTATGCCATAGACGCATAGGTAGGGCTTATCCGTATTCAGGCAGCTTTCCAGGGGGGAATAACCCAAGAATTCCATGGAAACAGCCTGCTCCACGTTGCTGTCTTGGTCCAGCTGCCCCACTTCCCCAGCGGTAAGGCCAGAGGCTGTCCCGTACCAATCCCCCCTGTTGTAGAGGGAGGATTGGATGAGGTAATGCTGCATGGAAGAAATGCTGATGGTCGTAGCGGTAAACATGGCAGCAGATAGGATAATCCCAATGATTGTGACCAAGGTGCGGGTGCGGTTTTCTTTCAGGTTCTTCAACGTCGTTTTTTGGAAGATGTTCATGGGCGGATCACCTCGTCTCGAATGATTTTCCCATCCTCTATGGCCAGGATGCGGTTGGCCTGCAGGGCGATATTCTCATCGTGGGTGATGACAATCAAGGTCTGCTTGTATTTTTCATTGGAATACTTTAAAAGTTCCACGATTTCCTGGCTGTTTTTGGAATCTAAGTTCCCGGTGGGCTCATCTGCCAGCACCACGGCAGGCGCATTCATCAGCGCCCGGCCAATGGAGACGCGCTGCTGCTGCCCGCCGGAGAGCTGGTTGGGGAGATGCCCCTCCCGCCCCTTTAAAGCCAAAAGGGTGAGGAGTTCCCCAAGCCGTTTTTCATTTACCTTGCGGCCGTCCATAAGCACAGGCAGCGTCATGTTCTCCGTTACGTTCAGCACGGGGATTAAGTTGTAGAATTGATAAATCAGCCCGACCTGCCGCCTGCGGAAGATGGCAAGCTGGCTTTCGTTCTGGGCGTAGACGTCCGTCCCCTCCATGTATACCTTGCCCGAGGTGGGCACATCCACGCCGCCTAATACGTGCAGCAAGGTGGATTTCCCAGAGCCGGATGGGCCGATGATAGCCAGGAATTCGCCCTTCTGCACAGAGAAGGACACATCGTCTAAAGCTTTCACCTGGTTCTCGCCGGTCCCATAGATTTTGGTCAGGTGCTCAGCCCGGAGGATTTCTGTGTTCTGTTCATAACGCCCGCCGGATGGCAGGGCAGTCTCTTGTTTGGCGTTCATATACAAACCTCTTTTCTGTTTTTTTAGGACCTGGCAGGCAGTGCGGCGCGTGGTCCTTATGTTATATAAGAGTATAACCCTCCAAGGTGACGCTTCCGTGACGATAAGGTGACAGAATTGTCAGAATCCTAAAAAGATATAGCTGCAAACGTCATTTATAGAACTTTACCGTAAATTTCGCCCCGCCCTCCTTGCGGTTCTCAGCCTTTAGGGTGCCGTTTTGCTGGGAAACAATCATGCGGGCTAAGGCAAGGCCGATGCCGACGCTCTGGCTAGAGGCATTTTTCCCCTTATAAAAGCGTTCGAATAAATGGGGCAGGTCTTCCTTGTCAAACCCAGGGCCGTTGTCTTCAATGATAATCTGCGTATAGATGGTATTTTCCAGGTAAGAAACCTGGATGCAGCCCCCTGGCGGCGTGTGCTCCATACAGTTTTTGAGGATATTCAGCAGGGCTTCCGTTGACCAGGAAAGGTCGCCTGTAAACTGGGCGCACCCTGTCCCGGCATGGATGGCAAGAGACTGGCACCGCAGTTCCATGGGGATTTCCAAGGGCTCATGGGCACAGCGGATCAATTCCTCCACAGAAACGGGGGCATGCTGCAGGCAGGCGGTCCCAGCATCCATTTTGGACATTTTCAACAGGGCTTCCACCAGCCAGTCAATCCGGGACAGCAGCTGGGACAACTCCTGCTGGAGCTTCTGCCTGCGCCCGGGGGAAAGCCCCGTATCCTTTAGAAGGGACAGGATTAGGTTGGAAGAAGTCAGGGGGGAGCGGATCTGGTGTGAGATATCCGCCATGGAGTCTGCCAGAAGCTGCTTGTCATTTTCTAAGGCCTGCGCCTGCTCGCTTAGGCGCAGCGTCATTTTGGACAGTTCGTTCTCCAGGATGGACAGTTCCCCTTCCCGGTATTTCTCGAAACGGATGGGGATCTGGCTGTGGAGCATATTGTCGATGTCATCGCTTAGCTGGCGCAGCTTGCAGTACCTGCGCCAGGTAATCCAGTAATGGGAGAGGATAAAAAGGGCAGAAAAGGCAGCCAGCAGGCCAAGGCTGCCCGGCGCATAAAAGCGCCCGGCGCCAAGGGCCAGCGACAGTAAGAGGAGGTGCCAGAGCAGGCTGGCTTTCCATTCGGGGTTTCGGAAAAATTTCATCTGGGTTGTTGTCCTTTCTGTAGTATGTTTATCATTATACTATAATTTGTAAAGGAGTGGGAGGATTTATTGTACATAAGCGAACGCTAAAAAAATGGAAGGTCCTATTGCCTTTCATAGATGGCTGATTTGATAAGAGATGTTATATCAGGTGTTTTTGTAATGTAATGAATGAAAATAAAATTGCAAACATAGTTTTTTTATTTTGCATGAATGGGAATCTCCATATTATCATAGATTTTTAGTTCTAAAAAGGGTTCTGTAATTTCAAGTACATTGCCGATGTCATGGCTGTATTCTGCTTCAAAAATAACAGAAATAGAAATGAAAAATAGCAGGGTGGTTATTACTATGATAAAAAATCCCCGGATTTTTGTTGTTGCCCAATAACCATTCAATATGCATTTATTTCCATAGCCCTTATTATTAGCCTTTGCAATAAGAAAGCGCACGGGTTCCACCAATAAGCAATACAAAGCCCTTGGCAGAAAAGCATAACCAGCATATCGCGGTGGTAGTAGTGCAGCATCTCATGCTTAAAGATGTAGTAAAGTTCATCTTTTGTGTAGCTTGTTGGCGGCATAAGGATTTTGGGGTGAATGAGCCCAAAAATCCCAGGTGTTTCGAGGAATGGCATAAGGCGGACATCGAATTTTTTCTGCAGGAAAAGATGGATGGCGGCGTGAAATTCAAAACAGAAGGTGATACTGTAAATTCCATGACGGTTTCTCCTTATTTTTTTGTATCTTTTTTCTCTCGTATAAGTTCTTCTAATTCCTCGATTAATCCATCTTCATTTTCTGCATTGTCAAATCCTAACATTAGGGAATTTTCCAAAGAGGGTTTTATGGTTGGATATCGAACATGGACATCAGTTTTCTGAAGGTATCTTGCCCATCCAGACAGGTGTCTGTCAGATAGCCTTTCTCCCTTTCCCATTCAGAGAGCCCCCGGTAATAATACATTTTTTTGGCATCCTCAATGATAAAAGGAATCAGGCCAAAACGCAGGCATTCTTTGAATGCTATCAATCTGCCGACTCTGCCGTTGCCATCCTGGAATGGATGAATGCATTCAAACGCGTAGTGGAAGCAAATGATGCCGTTAATCGTGACAGCAGTTTGGGTTTCATATTCGGAAAGCAGGGCCTTCATGCGCGGGGCAACCTCTTTCGGCTTTGAAGTTTCACGGCCGCCGACCATATTAGCTCTTTTCTTGTAATCCCCAACGGCAAACCATGCAAGTGAGGAATCCTTTGTGCCTTGCTTCAAAATGCGGTGCAATTCTTTGATGATATCCTCGGTAAGCGGTTTTTCCGCCATATCGATACAAAAGTCAATAGCCCGAAAATGATTGACAGTTTCGATAATATCATCAACAGGGATACCTTCTCTGGTATCTATTGTGTTTGTTTCAAAAATCATCCTGGTCTGCTCTTCGCTGAGTTTGCTGCCCTCTATGTGGTTGGAGTTATAGGCCATCCGTACTTGAAGCTCATGGTACAGCCCCCCGGGCATACGGATGTTTTTCTCATCTCTGAGCGTTTGGAGTAAACGGTTATCCGATATAGCCTGGCAAAGTTCATCTGCGGAACAACCGAAAAAAACAGCGATTTTTTCAAGAACATGATTGGCGATTTTCTCTCCCCGTCCAATTTTTGCCATGGTGCGGGAGGAAATACCAAGTTCCTTAGCCAGTGCGGTTTTCGTCAGGCCTTTTTCATTTAGTTTTTGCAGCAGACCAGAATATGAAATCATCGTGTTCACCTTCTTTCTTTACTTATTATAACCGTAAAAGTTAAAAAGTAAAGGTTTTTTGTGAAAAATTCAATATTCATGACTTTCCTCCTTATTTCCGTTTCCCCTGTTTTTACAAACTGTCTGGCATTCTTCATACCATTGGCCTCTTTGGATATACGCTCACAATTTTTGGCTTCAATCTCCTTGCTGCTCAAGCCGTCATAACTGGTTTCATGCTCCAACTTGTGATAGCTTTCCAAGCCGTTTGTTAATCCGTTTGGATTTTCCAACACCGAACGGATCAATAAAGGCACAGGCCTGGTTGGTTTGGAAATAAGGCAGAAACATATCACAAATATCCGTATCAAACATGGAAAGGATGATGTCGGAAAAATAGGAAATTTTCCCAGCCTGTACAACCGTTTGCGGAAGATTACCGCACAAATCTGATTCAGCGTTTAGGTACACCGACTGGAAGCTAATGTTTAGCCATAGTCTGCTTCATCATATACAAAATCTTTGAAGTGGTTTGTTGCATTCTGATTATCCAGCAACAGTTCAAACCACCCCAGAAAGTCTTGTGCTTCACAACAAGGCTGGACGCCAACATCTGTAAAATTCCAAATTTCCCCCTGATAATTGCCGGTAACAATCAAGCAGAAAGGGCTTTGATAATTCCTGCTGCGGACAGCTTTCCAAATCATTCAGCCGACGGCCATCAAGCATACGTTTACAGCCGTTTCCAACACGCTGCAAAAACACACGGTACGCATGTGGCAGTTTCACGTTATGACGACTTTCAAAAGACATGATTTCTTCTTCTGTTAGGCATTCGCCCATTTCGATATTGAGTTCAGATATTTTTCTTTGAATTCGCTCTATCACTTTTTTATAGTCTTTGGGTTCATAAACTGGCATATCAATTTCTCCGATTTTCATTTGTCGATGGCTCCAGTATACCACAATCATTTTCCAGAGGGAATAGATTTTACGAAAAACCCGGCCTGTTCCGGTTCGTTAAAAAAACGCTTGCAGGTCTGGTGGCTTAGGGAGAGTATCGCCGCCAATTCCATGATAGAGAAACGGATAAATAAAATCCCGTTGCAGTCCGGGGTTCCCCTTGTCCGGCAGAGTCCGTTGTAGCTTCTGCGCCCCGTCATTCAGGAAGAAAGCAAGTTCTTTCTTCAACTTTTTTGACATTCTCGGCATAGTGCCCCCTTCATAGAAAAACCGCCCGTTTCGGTCCGTTCTGAAGCGCCGCTGGCGCTTAGAACCTTTGCTGCGCCGAGTGCTAATGACCGGTGCTTTACAAAATCATTGAAAAAAAGAAATAGAGAGGATACACTTAAGATCCTCTCTAAACGTTCATATTTGATTTCCTCCAAATTAAGATGATATCATACCAACGGAAAATTCCATCTACCACATACTGTAAGCAGACACCAAATGGTAAGGTATAAAGTCATCATGTATATAATATCAATTGTCTTCTTTAATTTGTTTCGTTCCTTCTTAATATTAGCATACGCATTTTTCAATGATTTATTCGATGAAATTAATTCTTCCATCCTCAAATATGATGGAAGTACTCTCATCCCCCAAAAGGAACGCTGATCCTT
This sequence comes from uncultured Lachnospiraceae bacterium, assembly GCA_910588965.1. Lineage (GTDB taxonomy): Bacteria > Bacillota > Clostridia > Lachnospirales > Lachnospiraceae > Petralouisia. The sequence goes on from CAJUSO010000013.1 coordinate 16,347, forward strand.
TTCAGAAATAGAATGTCCTCCATTATATGATATTCTATGAATTTGTTTCATGAAATCAGTAATTTGCTGTTCAACCTTGCAACATTCTAACTTAATTATATTATATGCAACAAAATCAGCAAGTTGCAATCCTGCTATATTTTCATTTTTGGGATAAGCAACAATGGTTCTGTTTCTATTTTGAATCGCTATGCTATCAGTATAAACAATGCCTTTATTATTGGCCTGTATTTTGTGATAAACATTTATCAATTTAACATCTGGAGACTTCGCTGAATTTTCACCAATTGCATTGCGTGCCTCATATACAATATCTCCATATCCATCGTTAACCGACAAATAATGAGTAAAGTTTTCAATAATCTTTTGCAAAGCGATATGATATTTATCGTCAATCAAGTGGATTCCATCATGATTTTTGTCTAAGAAAAATAAATCATATAACTGTTTTATCTTAATAATACAACTAAATACAGTCACATCTGCCTTTTTTATAATTTGAGATAATTTACCATAAACCTGATAATATATTTTTTCAATATCCTTTGCAGGAAGTTTTATAAGTTTTTGATACTCATCTTTAACATCCGTAATATCATCAGACTTTCTATTTGAGAACAATTTCTGCAATTCTGTGCAATGAAGGACTGGATTATTAGAAGTAATGTATTCCTCAGTCCGATAAGTTTTTTTACTTCCTCCATTCCCTGCTCAAGCAAACTGATATTTTCCTTTTTCATTGCAATGCCCGCTATTGCAAAAGTCTTTGTATTTTTAAATTCACTTTCATCCAAATATAAAATGTATTCATCTTTCATTTATGTATTCATCCTATTCCTTTGCAATTTTCATTTTGCATAAATACTTTTTATAATTATATCTGATAATCCAGTGAATGTCATCTAATATTTTAAAAATTTTATAGCTCTTTCATCGTAAAACCCGTAATCCCAAATTCCTTATATCTTATCCTTTTAGAATAATTTTTTGATACCCTAATTGATATAGGCAAATCAAAGACCCCGCTGCAAGCAACGGGGTATCAAACTTGCAGCGTTGCAGGGCAGCGGGTTATTTCGTTTTTAATGAGTTGGCAATTTGAAAACTGGAACTTGTAGCTTTACTAAAGCCTGTCTTCACCAAAGGCATATTTCTTAATGAATACCTTTTCGCAGGGAAGTGTCTGGAATAATTCCTCAATCACTCTGCCACCAAATTCTTGGATCTGATCTTCTTCGGATATCCGGTTTGGATAGTCTGGCAAGATATAAAAGTACAAATTCCAGATAATTCCCTCCTCTGAAAATTTTACCCGTCCATTCTTCTCCTGGTTTGGGTACAGCTCTAAATACAAATTACTGGGTCTATGGCCATAAAGGTAGATATAATCATATTCTGGCGGTTCTGCATCCGGGGTAGAGCGGCCGAAGGGTCCAGTTCTTTTGCTCAGTTTCCGCTTTTTAGGAATACGGGAATCATTGATTTCCCCAGCAATCTTGCTGAGAGCCCTTTCAAAGATTTTAACCATTTCTTTTTCTGGTAAATCGCCGGTTTTCAGCCCATATTCATATGTACCATATTCAAACATATTTCTATCCTCCATATTCCGCTTTCAACTGTAATGTATGGCATTTTGCTTCTTCTTCCATGTTTCATTTCTTGTTCTGTTCAGCTTCCCGGCGAGAAGGAAGTTGTTTACTTCTTAGTGATTTTTAAAATATACTGGTATGAAAATGCAATCCCTTTACAAGTCAGGTTTTCACACATATGGGGCGGGTCGCTTTGCGAAAACCCTGTAGGGCGTAATTCAAAACATCTTAATGAGCGAAATGTGCTGTCAAAAGCAGACGCAAAACCATTACAGGCAGACACAATTTCACTCTCTGTTTTTCCCTGTCCATGAAGGTAAATCCCCATAAACATAAGCGTTCCTTCGACTAAACCACATTGCGCCCTGTACCCGCCTGCACCATGCATTCCAACCGCAGACCAAATTACTTGTGGTTCTATCATGGTTTCAAATAATTCACTCAAACAAATGATTGCTGTCCTTGCACAGTTGATATCGTCATTCCAGTACAATTCATGTACCCTGTTCTTTATATATTCCTGCATATTATGGCATCTCCTAAATATTTGGTTTTCCAGTCAGGCAAATACGAATTGCCCTACACCATTTTTTATTTTCACACCATTCTGTATCAATATTTTTACTGCTTCTGTTCCCTGCTCTGCTCTAATCAATGGATCCCCGTCTGCTCAATTTTTATAACGTATGGATTTGATCCAGGATCTGTTCGGCCCACGCAATGATTGCAATTCATAAAAACTCTCAACAGAAATCATTTCCACCTTCCGTTCTGCCTCCCTCCGCGCCCAGCCCTTCCAGAGCCGCCGCGCCAGCCTTTTCCATGTCCTCCAGCGCCATGCTGCCCTGAACCAGATGCCGGATGAATTGCGTAAAAAAACACGTTTCTTTACCTGTTCTGCTATTTCCGGATCCAGACTGCCATAGAGCGTAATGGTGTTAACCGTACCAAGCGCTGGAAAAATTTTTTGTAATACTTTACCTCTCATATCTTTTCTTACATATACAAAATACGAAGGAAAATTTATCATAATTTTAGCATTTAGGCAAATACGATGCAACTTTAAAGCAAGTATTTCACACAAAATTCATACCCCAAACCTTCAATAACAAAAAAAGTATGTGTTGGGCCAGGAAATGATTTCCAGAGAAGCCCTGTTTTGGTATACCAAAATTAATACAGCAAGAATTGGCTCCAGTGCGTTGCTTGCAGATGCATGGCGCCACCGTTCAGATGCATTTTCCTCTGTGGGGGCTTTGGTAGGAATTGCAGGAGCGAGGCTTGTCTTTCCGGTTATGGATTCCATTGCAAGTCTGGTAATCTTTCTATTTATCATGAAAGCTGCATATGACATTTTTAAGGATGCTGTCAATAAAGGGGAATGAACTGTCACAATGAATGCTTTTCTTTTCCTGCCATCAAACATCTTGCCGTCCCATACCCTGTATTCCAACAAACAGAGGCCGTTCGGCATTTCCTGCGCCGAGGGGCAAGGGCAGTGGGAAGACGTCATCCCTGTGCTGGCTGGTAAGTTCCATGATTTTGCCCTTTTTGTGCCAATCAAAGATACGGAAGTCCCGATGAAAGGAATTTACATAAAAGGGGAAGCGGAAGCCCCGCCCCTGCTCTGGGGGCGTTTTTTTGATGCCCAGGCTTCATGGGCAGGGCATCCAGTGGCGGTGTTGGGGAAAAATTACCAGCACGAAGCAGCCTGGCGGGACGGAAAGCGGTATTATACGCACAAAGGGGTGGAGTATGAAGTGATTGGGATTCTGGGCACGCAGGAAGAAAGCCGCCTAAACCAGATGGTGCTAGTAGATTTCCGGTCTGCAGTCCGGATAATGGGGATTAATACCAGTTATGTCCTGGATGCAAAAAAGGAACCGGACATTGCGGCGGTAACAGATATCCTAAAAGCCTCTGGCATGGCAATGGGGTTTGGGGCTGTTATCTTTTTGGTTTGTACCTATTCTGCCCGGAGGGGGAAGGGCGGCGCCTTGGCACGGCCCTAAAGCATCCCCAGCAGGGATTTCCAGGTTTTTTCCTGTGCTGTAATTTCCCCGTCTGCAACGCATCCATGGTCTTTCTGGTATGCCTTTACGGCAGCTGTGAACTTATTCCCTGCAATGCCGTCTGCAGCTCCCACCGAAGGGTAGGACAGCGAAGCCAGGTATTTTTGGACGGGCTTGACAGCGGCGTGCTTCCTGTTCTTGGAGGCGGATAAAGTTACGGTCTTGCGGAGGGTTTCGCTGCCTGCAATGCCGTCTATATTTGCCCCAATGGCAGACTGGATTTCCCGGATAAACTGCTTTTTGGGATAGGAGGCGGAGGGGGTGTCTTCCTCCTTGGACGCCGCCTGGATATTCCCGTCCCATGTTTTGCGGAAATTCTCAGGGGTCTGGTAAAGCTGTTTTAATTTGGAGGTAGTGCTTCCCCAATCCGGGAGGTATACGTGGGGGCGGTCTTTGATGCTCTGCCAGTCCCCGCCCCAGCCTAGCCCGATTGCCTTTGCTATGCTTCCTACGCGGTCGAATATCCCGGTGCTGTTGTTGAAAGCATCGTCTGCGGCAGAGCCGTCTTTGTCAATATCCATATTTAAGTAAAAATCAACTGCAATCCCCCATTGGTGCTGGGAGCTGTAAGTGCTGCCCTTGGCGTTGGTAACGATGCTCCCGGGGGCGGTGCGCCCTTGTGCATAAAGCGCGTCCTGCTCCTGCTTGGTGCGGAGCCCTTCGCTGAAACGGATGGAAATTCCCTGTTTTTCACATTGTTCTTTTAACTGTGCGGCTTTCAGCTGGAGCCTGGGGTGCAGTAATGTAAGATCGTTCATGTCTGATACCTCTCTTTCTTTCTGGAAAAATAGCTTGTCGGGATAATAGTATATGAAAGGGGAAGGCAAATGTTGACATAAAATCCTTCCGGATTTTCTGTGCCGTATCTGTCTTGACTTAAGCGGTGAAATATTATAAAATGAAAAAAATCCAGGACGGGAGGGGAAATCCCATATGAAAGCAGCAGTCATCCAGGCAAGTTCCCAGAAAGGCAGGAATGCCCTGCTGTTCCGATGCGTGGAACGGGCGGTAAGGAAAAAAGGATGGGAAGCCGTGAATTTTGGCGTCTTCCAGGAAGAGGAGGCGTCCTATTCTTATATCCAGGCGGCGGTGAACATCAGCATGCTGCTGGAAAGCGGCGCTGTGGATTTTGTTGTGACAGGCTGCTCTTCCGGACAGGGCATGATGCTTGCCTGCAACAGCCTTCCCGGGGTATTATGCGGCTATGTGGAAAACCCCTCGGACGCCTACCTGTTTGGCAGGATTAATGGCGGGAACGCGGTATCCTACCCTTTGGGCTTAAACTTTGGCTGGGCAGGGGAAATCAACCTGCAGGCTACCCTGGACAGTTTGTTTGCCGGGCCGTTCGGCACGGGCTATCCCCCGAAGGATGCGGCACGGAAACAGGAGGATACCAAGATGTTAAAGGATATCTGGCGCAAGTCCAAGAAAAGCCTGGCGCAGGTCCTGCCGGAACTGGACAGGGATTTGGTGCTTGGCGCATTGGGGCGTAGCGCCGTATATGATTATGTGATGCAATATGGCAAAGGCCAGGGACTGAAAGACGTGTTGCGGGAGTTATCGGAGGCTTCCCGCTGATATGCCTGGATAAGCTGAGAAGATAAAGGAGAAGAAATTATGGCAAAAGTAGGAATTGTTATGGGCAGCGATTCAGATATGCCGGTTATGGCAAAGGCTGCAGATATCTTGGAAGAACTGGGCGTGGAATATGAGATGGCGATTATCTCTGCCCACCGGGAACCGGATGTATTCTTTGAATACGCGAAGTCTGCGGAGGAAAAGGGCTTTAAGGTGATTATTGCAGGCGCCGGCATGGCAGCCCACCTGCCAGGCATGTGCGCAGCGATTTTCCCCATGCCGGTGATAGGCATCCCCATGCATACCTCTTCCCTGGGAGGGAGGGATTCCCTTTATTCTATCGTACAGATGCCTTCCGGCATCCCAGTCGCCACAGTCGCCATTAATGGCGGCGCCAATGCAGGGCTTTTGGCAGCGAAAATCCTGGCAGTGTCAGACGAAGCGCTGCTGGGCAGGCTGAAGGGATATTCCCAGAAGTTAAAAGAGCAGGTAGAGGCAAAGGACGCCCGCCTGCAGGAAGTAGGGTATCAGGAGTATTCCCGCGGGCAATGAGCCAGGCGTCCGCACCCCCGCGGAGATTTGGCGGACGCCGCGAGGGTAAGCGCCCTTTGGGTACAAATACCCCGCCCCTTGGGGCGGATAGGACAAGCATCACACAAACAGGAGGAAGACAATGGATTACAAACATTCAGGCGTAGACATTGAGGCGGGCTACAAGTCCGTGGAACTGATGAAGAAGCATGTGCAGCAGACCATGCGCCCGGAGGTACTGACTGGCCTGGGAGGGTTCTCCGGCGCATTTTCCATCGAAAAGTGCAAGGATATGGAAAAGCCTACGCTGGTATCAGGTACAGATGGGGTAGGCACCAAGCTGAAACTGGCCTTTTTATTAGATAAGCATGACACCATTGGGATTGACTGCGTGGCAATGTGCGTGAATGATATTGCCTGTGCAGGCGGTGAGCCATTATTTTTCCTGGATTATATCGCATGCGGGAAGAATTATCCTGAGAAAATCGCGTCTATCGTAAGCGGTGTGTCCGAAGGCTGCATCCAGGCCGGCGCTGCCCTGATTGGAGGGGAGACAGCCGAGATGCCAGGCTTTTACCCAGAAGATGAATACGATTTAGCCGGCTTTGCGGTAGGCGTTGTGGATGAGAAGGACATTATTTCAGGCAAGGACGTGGCCGCAGGGGATATCTTGGTTGGCATGGCAAGCTCCGGCGTCCATTCCAATGGCTTTTCCCTGGTCCGCAAAGTCTTTCCGATGGAAAAAGAGGCTTTAAATACATACCATGAGGCCTTGGGGATGACCTTAGGGGAGGCTTTGTTGGCTCCCACCAAAATCTATGTGAAAGCCTTGCGTTCCATCAAGGAGGCAGGCGTCCGCATCAAGGCCTGCAGCCACATTACGGGGGGAGGCTTCTATGAAAACGTGCCCCGTATGCTGCCGGAAGGCAAACACGCGGTTATCAAGAAGGGCAGCTATGAAGTCCCAGCCATCTTTACCATGCTGGCAGAGGAAGGCCAGGTGGAAGAGAAGGTGATGTACAATACCTATAATATGGGGATTGGCATGGTATTGGCCGTGGATGGGGCGGACGTGGAAAGGGCAATGGAAGCCATCCGTGCCGCAGGCGAGACGCCCTATATCCTAGGCCAGGTGGAAGACGGGGAGAAAGGGGTAACAATATGCTAAAGATTGTTGTCTGCGTGTCTGGCGGCGGCACCAACCTCCAGGCCATGATAGACGGGATCCGGGATGGCGCCATTACCAATACAGAAATCCGCGCTGTTATCAGCAATAACCCTGGCGCCTATGCCTTGGAGCGGGCCAAAGCACATGGCATTGAAGGGATTTGCATTTCCCCGAAGCAATTTCCCGACCGTGCGGCTTTTAACCAGGCGTTCCTGGAGCAATTAAGCAGCTACAGCCCGGATTTGATTGTACTGGCTGGTTTTCTGGTAGTGCTTCCGGAGGCGATGGTCCGGCAGTACCCGAACCGTATTATCAACGTCCACCCATCCCTGATCCCATCCTTCTGCGGGACAGGCTATTATGGCCTGAAAGTGCATGAAGGCGTGCTGGACAGGGGCGTGAAGGTAACCGGTGCGACCGTGCATTTCGTCGATGAAGGCACAGACACGGGCCCAATCCTCCTGCAGCATCCTGTCATGGTGGAGCCGGACGACACGCCGGGGAGCCTGCAGCAGAGGGTAATGGAACAGGCAGAATGGAAGATACTGCCCCAGGCCGTTGACCTGATTGCCAATGGGAAAGTGGCTGTAAGGGATGGCAAGGCCATCATACTGGAACATTAGGAAGGGAGGAAGGGTTGGATTATGAAACTATTAATTGTAGGAAGCGGCGGGCGTGAGCATGCGATTGCCCAAAGCGCAGCCAAGAGCCCTAAGGTGGACAAGATTTACTGTGCGCCGGGAAATGCGGGGATTGGCCAAATCGCAGAATGTGTGCCGATTGGGGCAATGGAATTTGAAAAGTTAGCATCTTTTGCCAAGGAAGAGGGCATTGATTTTACCATTGTCGGCATGGACGACCCCTTAGTGGGCGGCATTGTGGATGTATTTGAGGCCCAGGGATTAAGAGTATTCGGCCCGCGGAAGAATGCAGCCATCTTGGAAGGCAGCAAAGCATTTTCCAAAGGCCTGATGAAGAAATATAATATCCCCACGGCAGCCTATGAGGCTTTTGATGACCCGGCTAAGGCGCTGGCTTACCTGGAGACGGCCAAGATGCCTATCGTCCTCAAGGCGGACGGCCTTGCCCTGGGGAAAGGCGTGCTTATCTGCAGCACCTTGGAGGAGGCCAAAGCCGGCGTGAAGGAAATTATGGAGGATAAGAAATTCGGCTCTGCGGGCAACCAGATGGTGGTGGAGGAGTTTATGACAGGCCGGGAAGTCTCTGTCCTGTCCTTCGTGGATGGGAAGACCATCAAAATCATGTCTTCTGCCCAAGACCACAAGCGCGCCCAGGACGGCGACCAGGGCTTGAATACGGGCGGTATGGGAACTTTCTCGCCCAGTCCCTTCTATACCCGGGAAGTGGATGAATTCTGCCAGAAATATATTTACCAGCCGACGGTGGATGCTATGGCAGCAGAGGGGCGCCCGTTTACTGGGATTATATTTTTCGGCCTTATGCTGACCGAGGAAGGCCCCAAGGTCTTAGAATATAACGCCCGTTTCGGCGACCCGGAGGCGCAGGTGGTGCTTCCCCGCATGAAAACGGACATGATAGAAGTAATGGAAGCCTGTGTGGAAGGGAGGCTGGCAGACATAGATTTGCAGTTTGAGGACAATGCGGCGGTCTGCGTGGTGCTGGCTTCCGAGGGTTATCCTGTTTCTTATGAGAAGAACTTCCCAATTCAGGGCTTGGATAAATTTGATGCCCAGGAAGGATACTACTGCTTCCATGCCGGTACGGCAAACAAAGACGGCAGGATTGTCACGAATGGGGGCCGTGTCCTGGGGATTACGGCCAAGGGCGCAGATCTCAAGGAAGCCCGTGCCAATGCCTACCAGGCGACGGAGTGGGTGGGATTTCGCAATAAATATATGCGCCATGATATAGGGAAGGCAATCGACGAAGCATAGTTCCCAAGCAGTTGGGAAAGCAGGCCATGTTATTTCCGCCTAAGGGCGGGGATGGCATGGCTTTTCCTTTATGGAACAAAAATTTTATAAAATCTTAATCTTTTTAACAGAAATATAGAAAGAAATTGTAAAATTTATCTGTTATAATCGGAGAAAATCATTTGTTCGTAAAGGAGAACCCTTATTTTGAAAGATAAAATTTTAGTTGTAGACGATGAGAGGGAAATCGCCGATTTAGTGGCGTTCTATTTAGAAAGCGAAAATTTTAAAGTCATAACCTGTTATTCTGCCCAGGCAGCCCTAGAGCAGATTGCATCCACCCAATTTGACCTTGCGATTTTAGATATTATGCTGCCGGATATCAATGGCTTTGAAATATGCAAGCATATCCGGGAGAGCCATACATATCCTGTCATCATGCTGACAGCCAAAGACGAGGAGATTGATAAAATCCGCGGGCTGATGCTAGGCGCGGACGACTATATGACAAAGCCTTTCCGGCCATTAGAACTGATGGCACGGGTCAAAGCCCAGCTGCGCCGTTACAAACGCTATAACCAGCCCAGCGCCGCAGCAGTAAAAGACAGTTCCCTTATCATCCATGGCGGCCTGGTCATGAATGTAAAGACCCATGAGTGCCTGCTGGATGAAAAGCCGTTGGTACTGACCCCTACGGAATTTTCAATCCTAAAGATGCTCTGTGAGCACAAGGGGGAGGTGGTCAGTTCGGAGGAACTGTTCCATGGGGTGTGGAAGGACGAGTATTACAGCAAGAGCAATAATACCATTACCGTCCATATCCGGCACCTGCGGGAGAAGATGCATGATTCGGTGGACAGCCCGAAATATATTAAGACCATATGGGGAGTGGGGTATAAAATTGAAAATTAAAAAGAAGGGGGCGCGTCCTGTATGGGAGCGGCTCCAAAAACGCAGGGAGAAAAAAGACAGCGGTTATTCCAAGCTCCGTTTTAAGATATTGATGCAGACGGTGGCCATCGTTGCCCTGACCTTCCTGATTATATTTGTCCTATACAGCCGCTTTTGGTTCGGGCGGGTGGGGGACTGGATTGTGAGCTTCCTGCAGGATGCGTTCCATTTGGAGTATTGGGATGCGTGGAATATTTATAACTATGGGATGCGTGAGAATGCATACCTGATTATTTTTGCAGCAGTGGCAGTCTGTTTCCTGCTGCTGTTCCGCGTATCATTGTCCCGGTTTATCCGGTATTTTAATGAGATTGACCAGGGGCTTGACAAGCTTATCCAGGGATACGACAAAGAGATTTCGCTGTCCCAGGAAATGGCCCCTATGGAGAGGAAGCTAAACGTCCTGCGCCAGACGCTGGAAAAGCGTGAGCTGGAGGCGAAACTGGCGGAAGAGCGCAAGAATAACCTGGTGATGTACCTGGCCCATGATATCCGTACGCCGCTGACTTCCGTGATTGGCTATTTGAGCCTGTTGGAAGAGGTGCCGGATATGCCGGCGGGGCAAAGGGCCAAATATGTGCATATTACGTTAGAGAAGGCAAACCGCCTGGAAACCTTGATCCAGGAGTTTTTTGAGATTACCCGTTATAATATCCAGCAGATCCGCCTGGAAAAGGAGGAGATTGACTTGTATTATATGCTGGTCCAGATGATAGAGGAGTTTTACCCATCCCTGGCAGAAAAGGGGAACAAGGCGGTGCTCCATGGCAAGGAAAACATAAAGGTGTATGGGGATCCGGTGAAATTGGCAAGGGTGTTTAACAACATCCTCAAGAATGCCATTGCCTATAGCTATCCCAATAGCCAGATTGATATATATGTGGAAGAGGAAATCCCAGCAGGCAGGACGGCCATCCGTTTCCAGAACCAGGGGAAGGCAATCCCGGAAGAAAAGCTGTCGGCAATCTTTGATAGGTTCTACCGCATGGATGAAGCCAGGAATTCCGATACGGGCGGGGCAGGGCTGGGGCTTGCGATTGCAAAAGAAATCGTGGACCTCCATGGAGGCAGGATTTTTGCCAGGAATGAGGAGGGGTATGTGGTATTCCAGGTAGAGCTCCCTCTGCTGGCTTAACAGTTATTTGGGCATAGGCGGCTAAATATCCATGTACCTGCATTGGGATTTAGCCGCCAAAGCGGTATCTTGGCATCCATGGATGGCATAACATTTTGTGCATGGAGCGCTCCTTACCGTGCCAGGATATCCAGGACCTCGCCCACATACATGGTGTGGAAATTATTCTCTTCTTTCCCGGAATACCATTTCGGCATGATTTCCGGGTCTAGGAAATGCTGCCCGTCTATGGGCACGGCTGCCAGTTTCCTGCATGGGATCAGAAGGTTCCCTTCGTCGATATAGGGGAAGCCGCCGCGGAAATTTACGGTTAAGTTGGCAATCTTGAATTTATCCTCTTTCCTTCCGGTGGCAGTGCCGAAATACTGCAGCGCTGCCTTGTATTTTTTCTCAAAGAAGCAGCAGGAAAAATACTCCTCTTTGTCAATGAATTCTTTGGTATACCTGCTTTTGCGGATGAAGATATAGGCCACTTTTTTGCCCCAGAGGACGCCGAACCCGCCCCAGCTTGCAGTCAGGGCGTTGGCTTTTTCCTGGTTCCCGGCAACAACCATCATCCATTCGTCTGCCAGCTTCGTGAAGGGGTTGATTTCAAAGAATTCGCTGGGGATGGGTTGAAATTGATGCATAACAAAACTCCTTTGCTAAAATATTGAAAACTTTTTGAAAGTATTTAATAGGTTGACATATTGAGTATACACCTATTTGCTTCGGTTTAGATATGCAGAAAAGTTATTGATATATCAAGATTATATAAATAAAAGTTATGAAGATTATAAGCTATGGGAATAATCTTGACAGTTATGGAAAAAAGTATAATAATTGAGAAAAAGTAATTGCAGGATAGAACAAGGAATGGAGGAGACGCCATGGATATTAAATTTATAAAAAGGGATGCATTGAAAGAGAAGCCGGACCAGAAAAACCTGGGGTTTGGCAAGTATATGACAGATTATATGTTCGTTATGGAGTGGGATAAAGGGGAAGGCTGGCATGATGCAAGGATTGAGCCATACGGACCGGTTGCCCTCAACCCTTCCTGCGTGACGCTCCACTATGCCCAGGAGACATTTGAAGGGCTCAAAGCTTACCGCACAAAGGAGGATAAGGTCTTGCTGTTCCGCCCGGAAATGAATGCCAAGAGGATGGTTACCTCCAATGAGAGGCTGTGCATGCCGGGGTTCCCAGAAGATATGTTTGTGGAAGCAGTTGAGGAACTGGTAAAGGTAGAACGGGACTGGATCCCTTCCGAACCCGGCACATCCTTGTACATCCGACCCTTTATGTTTGCGACAGAGGCTTTTCTGGGCGTGCATATGGCGGTGTCCTATAAATTTATGGTAATCTGCTGCCCGGTAGGCGCATATTATCCGGAAGGGCTGGATCCGGTGAAAATCCTGGTGGAGGATGAATTGGTCCGCGCAGTCAAAGGCGGGACAGGCTATACGAAATGCGGCGGCAATTATGCAGCCTCCATCTTAGGGCAGGTTAAGGCAGAGGCCAAAGGCTGTACCCAGGTACTCTGGCTGGACGGGGTAAACCGCAAATATGTAGAGGAAGTGGGCACGATGAATATCATGTTCAAAATCAATGGGGAGATCTATACAGCGCCCATTGAGGGCACGGTGCTTCCAGGCGTTACGAGGGATTCCATCATCCATATCCTAAAGGATTGGGGATACAAAGTAAATGAGACCCATCTGTCCATTGACGACCTGATGAAGGCCGGGCATGAGGGGACGTTAGAAGAAGCCTTTGGGACAGGGACGGCTGCTGTTATTTCCCCAGTAGGCGAATTTATGTATCAAGACGACGTAGTGACAGTGAATGATTTCAAGATAGGCGCACTGACCCAGAAGCTGTACGATTACCTGACCGGCATCCAATGGGGGGATGTAGAGGATAAGTATGGGTGGGTCCGGGAAGTGAAATAAAGATACCAGGCTGCCAGGCAACAGAAGGGGCTGCCGCAAAAGAAGTATTTGATACCAGGAGCAATGCTTTGTATGGTATGCAGATGCTATTTTGTGGCAGCCCTTACATTGTCTGCAGATTTGGTTTACAGTATCCGGATGTACCTGGAGGAAACATATCCTTTTACCGTGCGGCCGTTCTTCTTGAACTGGACATAGGCCCAGGTAGAGCCGTCGGGGGCTTTTTTGAAGCCCAGGACGGTGACGGACTGCCCGTGCTTCAGGTTGCTGGTTACCCTGGCGCCCATACCGGCATTGGCGCGGACATTCAGGCTGTTGGCTGTGACTTTTGCCTTCTGTTTCCTGCTTGGGCTGTCTTTCTGCAGCAGGCTGCTGGAAATATATCCCTTATAAGTGCGCCCATTCACGGTGCATTTGACATATTTCCAGTCTGCGCCGGCCTTGTCCCGGGCAGAGCAGATTATGGATACCGTGGTATTGGGGCTTAATGTAGTAAGTACGGGATGGGTTGTCCCTGCGTGCTTCCGTATATTGACACGTGCGCGTACCACGGCTTTTTGGGGGGCGGCCATCTTGGTGTATCCCCGGAGGGCTTTGGAAAATTTCCCATTTGAAACCCTGCCGCCGCTCTTGCGGTAAGACCTCACTTTGTAATAATATTCCTGGCCGCTGGGCAGGTTCTTATTACAGAAGGCGCGCATGTGCGGGCTGACGTTCATTATCTTCCTGTATTCCCCATCATAGGCGGGGGAGCGGAAAACCTGGTAGCCGGAAATGCCGGACTGCCCGCTCCAGGAGATGTTGATGCTGCTCTGGGTGGTAACCCCGCATTTCATGCCGGATACTTTTTTGGGCGCTGCAAAAACAGTGGCCGGAAAAATGGCAAATAAGAGTACCCCACAGAGAATCAGAAAGGTTCTGGAAGATTTTTGTAAAATGTTCATAACTGCCTCACTCCTTACTTCTTTATATTTGGTAGATTCTTCCAGGAAAAGTATAGGCCTTTTCCAGAAATGTGTCAATGTATATCATAATTTCTTAAGAAAGATTATGGAGTTATATTACAAAAGGTTACAAAAACCGTGTTTCATAATTTCTTAAGAAAGAAATAGAATGGAGTTAAAGATTTTTTCAGAAACTAATGTTACAATCTTTCCTTAGAAAATAGAGAAGGCGCAGCTGGATAGAGTGAGAAAGGAACGTGATAGTGATGAGAAGGAAACAAGACAAGTTTGCATGCGTGAATGAGACCAAGAAACGGGGGACTATGGTGGTGTTTACCATCGCGGTGCTGGCCGTATGCATTAGCGGCGCGTTATATGCCAGGAAGCTGCAGATGGATGCGCGGTATATCAGCCAGGCCGTTCCCCAAGAATGCCGCGTTGCCTAAAAATAGGATAGCCGCCGGATTTTAGTAAAAAAGGTCTTGCACTCTCTGGTGTATTTTAGTAAAATGGTAAAACATAGGTAGAATCAGAGGTATGTTTTATTTTACTGGAGGAATGGTTTATGAAGGCAGATTTAAAATGGATTGACAGCCCGGACGTGTTCCGGGTCAACCAGATGGAGGCGCATAGCGACCATGCGTATTATGGGACGGAAGAGGAGTATGGTTCTGGGGTGAATCGCCTGATGCAGTCCCTGAATGGGATCTGGAAGGTACGTTACTCCAAGAATGCGTCAGTACGCCCGCAGGATTTTTACCAGGAAGGGTTCGACAGCAGCGGTTTTGACAGCATAAAGGTGCCGGGGCACCTGGAGCTGGCTGGGTATGATAAAATACATTATATTAATACGATGTATCCCTGGGAAGGGCACTATTTCCGCAGGCCCAAGGGCTGCGGCATGAAAGGCGTGCAAAAAGAGGGGGAGTTCAGCGGGGCGGATTACAACCCGGTAGCCTCATATCTTTGCAGGTTTGACTTGGAAGAAGCGCTGGTGGGGAAAAGGGTTAGCATTTTCTTTGAAGGGGTGGAGCAGGCCATGTATGTGTGGCTGAATGGGACCTTCATCGGTTATGCGGAAGACAGTTTTGCCCCCTCAGAATTTGATTTAACAGATGTTATCCGCAAGGAAGGGAATATCCTGGCGGTAGAGGTACATAAACGCAGCACGGCGGCATACCTGGAGGATCAGGATTTCTTCCGGTTCTTTGGGATATTCCGCAATGTATCCCTGTGCGCAAGGCCAAAAATCCATGTGGAGGATCTCTGGATCCAGCCTTCTTATGACGTGGAAAACGGTACGGGGACGGTAGAAGTCCAACTGAAATTGTCAGGCATGGCGCAAAACGGGCATGTGGAAATTTCGGTCAAGGATGGGGAAGAGCCCTGTGTATTTGCAAGGGAAAGCATAGGGGAAGGCTCCAAGGAAGGCAAAGGGCAGGCGGACGGGAACCTGCATGTAAGGAGCTCTTTTGGGATGCCAGGCCAGGTAACCCCTTGGGATAACGGGAATCCCTATCTCTACCGCCTGGAAGTCCGTGTATTTAGCCAGGAAGGCGCCTTGGTGGAGGTCGTGCCCTATCCCTTTGGGTTCCGCAGGATTGAGATAAAGGATAAGGTGATTTGCCTCAATGGCAGGCGCCTGGTGGTCAATGGCGTGAACCGCCATGAGTGGAGCGCAGAAAATGGGAGGTGCGTCTCCAGGGAAGAGGCAGCCTGGGATATGGCGTGCATGAAACGGAACCATATCAATGCAGTCCGTACCTGCCATTACCCCAACCAGATCCCCTGGTATTACCTCTGTGATGAGAACGGCATTTACATGATGGCGGAGGCAAACCTGGAGTCCCATGGTTCTTGGCAGAAAATGAGCGTGGTGGAGCCATCCTGGAATGTACCTGGGAGCCTCCCAGAGTGGGAGGCTGCCGTTTTGGACAGGGCCAGGACGAATTTTGAGGTGTTTAAAAACCATACGTCCATCCTGTTCTGGTCTTTGGGGAATGAATCCTTTGCAGGGGAAGCCCTGTGCAAAATGCAGGAATACTACAAGCAAAGGGATCCCGGGAGGATTGTCCACTATGAAGGGGTATTCCACAACAGGGCTTATGAAGGCAGGGTTTCCGAGGTGGAGAGCCAGATGTATGCGCCGCCCCAGCGGGTGAGGGAATACCTGGACAACAGCCCCAAGAAGCCCTTCCTCCTGTGCGAGTACATGCACGGGATGGGCAATTCCATTGGCGGCATGGGATCTTATATGGAGTTATTGGGACAGTACGAAATGTACCAGGGCGGGTTCCTCTGGGACTTTATCGACCAGGCAATCCAGGTGGAGGATGAAGTGACAGGGAAAAAAGTGCTGCGTTATGGCGGCGATTTCGACGACCGGCCGTCAGATTATGAATTTTCGGGCAATGGGATTGTGTTTGCAGACCGCCAGGAGAAACCGGCAATCCAGGAAGTGAGGTATTATTATGGGCTTTACAGATAAAAAGGCAGGCAGGGCGCAGGCGGCAAATGCGCCAGCAAAGCCTGATCGGCGCGGCGGTGAAAGCGCGGGCAGGATGCAGCTGGTGTATGGGGATGTGTCCTTAGGCGTGAAAGGGGAAGGGTTCCATTATATTTTTTCCTATCAGACAGGAGGGCTGGAATCCCTTTCCATCCATGGGAAGGAATGGCTGTACCGTACCCCGAAGCCGACATTTTGGCGGGCGCTTACAGATAATGACAGGGGGTGCGGCTTCCAATTCAAGTCCGGCATGTGGCTGGCGGCAGATATGTACCTGGCTTGTACAGGCATTGAGGTAGCAGTGGACGGACAGGCTATCCCATTGCCCAAGGCGCCGGAAAATAACCGGTTCTGCGCCGGGGAAACTGCCGGGGAACTAACCCTTGCCTTCCGGTATGAGGCCATTACCGTCCCCAAAACAGAGGTGGCGGTCACCTATCAGGTCATCCCTTCTGGCAGGATTGAAGTCACAGCAGAATACAAAGGCCAAGAAGGGCTCCCAGAGCTTCCGGTCTTTGGGATGCGGTTTGTGATGCCTACAAAAGCCATAGGCTATACTTATGAAGGGCTCAGCGGGGAAACCTACCCCGATCGGAAAGCTGGGGCCGAAGCAGGCATTTACCAGGTGGAAGGCCTTCCTGTGACGCCCTATCTCTGCCCCCAGGACTGCGGCGTCCATATGGACACCAAATGGCTGGAAATTTACCGGGATACCGTCCTGGATAACACATCTGCAGGAAAAGAGCGCTTCAGCCTGCGGATTGCTTCCGTTGGCAAGGGATTTGCCTTTAGCTGCCTGCCTTATACGGCAGAGGAGCTGGAAAATGCAGCCCACCAGGAGGAACTTCCGCCTGCCAGGAGGACAGTCCTCTGCGTCCTGGGCGCGGTAAGGGGCGTCGGTGGGATTGACAGCTGGGGGACAGACATAGAGGAGCCCTACCGGATTGACGCCCAAAAGGACATCTGTTTCTCTTTTTCCATCTGCGGCGGGGAAGGGGCAGGGAAGGAAGCCTGATTTGGGATGCGGCTGTCAACTTCCCAGGCACTTTTGCATAAAATAGAGATAAGTGCAGGAATATGTGTAGAGGTGTTTATGCAAAACAATTTACGGGCAGCCCAGATGGACCATGTGGACCAGGGGACCATGAGGGTACAGGTTACGTCCACGGTGGGGATGGTCCCAGTAGAAAACGCGAGGGTCACCATTTCTTATACAGGTGACCCTCAAAACGCTTTGGAGCAGCTTTCCACGGATGGGAACGGCCAGTCGGAGGTGCTGACGCTGGCAGCCCCCCCGTTGGAATACAGTATGGAGCCAGAGCAGTCCCAGCCTTATGCAGAGTATACCGTGGAAGTGGAAGCGGAAGGATACCGGCCAGTCAGCGTGGAAGGGGTGGATGTGTTTTCTGGGGAACTGTCCCTGCAGAATGTGAAGATGGAGCCCCTAGAGGTGTCAGAGCCGGATACGAAGAATATTGTAATCCCTGCGAACACGCTGTTTGGGGACTTCCCGCCCAAGATTGCAGAAGCGGAAATCAAGCCTATTGATGAAAGCGGGGAGATTGTCCTAAGCCGGGTGGTAATCCCGGAATACGTGGTGGTACATGACGGCACGCCGGGCGACTCCACGGCAGGGGATTATTATGTAAAGTATAAGGACTATATCAAAAATGTAGCTTCCAGCGAGATTTATGCCACCTGGCCCCAAAGCACGATACGGGCAAATATCCTGGCGATTATGTCCTTTACCTTGAACCGGGTATATACGGAGTGGTGACTCCGTATGGTTTGGTCCAGGAGTGCAGAAGCCGGGTTACAGGACTTGGGCAAACGCCGGATATAAAGCAGGGGGATATTGCTGTCACGGCGCATGGCTGGAATTATTCCCTATTTTGCAAGATGTGTTTTAATTTTTCTTTGAGGTCTGGGATTTCTTCCGTGATAGATTCCCATACCATATCATTATCAATGATGTCGTAATTGTGTGCGTATATGTTACGCATTCCTTTTATTTGTCTCCACGGGATGTTACGGTGTGTTTTTAAGAAACCTTCCGTTAATTTTGTGACAAGTTCCCCTATTTGGATAATGCACATTCCGCATGCAAATTGAAATTCGGTATTATTTTCAAAATCATCCCGGTTAAAATGGTGTTTTTCCAAAATCAGCCCTATTTCATCGCAATATCGGATTATCTTTTGCAGTATCATCTGTTCTGGTTTCTTACCTTTCATAAAGCGTTACCTCATCTTTGCCGATTGCTTCAAGGAATTTTTCATCTTTGATGGCATTTTTCATCACTAAATCAACGTGGCAATGAAAAGTATCTTCTAAATCTGCAATCATCCCACAATAAGCAAGCAGGCCTTTCATAGCCCCTTTTTGGATTAGGAAATCTAAGTCGCTTTTTTCGTCCGCCTCTCCTCTTGCATAGGAGCCGAAAAGGCTAAGGGAGTCTACCCCATAATCAATTGCGATTGGTATTGCTTTTGTTTTGATTTCATCTATTGTGTAAGGCATACCGTAACCTCCTCATTTACCGTAATTGGCTCTATGTTGGTTCCTTACGCTTCATTATACATTTAAAACTAGATAGAGGCAAGCGGTAATCAAGAGATATAGGCTGTTTCCACAGCAGATAGCCGGAATAATCTGCCGCCGCATGGAAATATCGCTGAATACGACAAGCTGTTCCTAAATAGAAATAGGATAAATAAAGTTGACAGGGGAAGTTCTATGGAACAAGAGGGCTGCAAATATTTGGAACGGGGACAAAATGGAATGCAGGTGATACTAAAATTCCCAGAAAAACCGGAAGAGGAAGAAGGGATAAAAAATGAAGAAAAGATAAAAAGAGAAGTGAAAGAAATCCTTTCTGGCATCCTTCAGGAATATTTGGTGAAACATCCTGCAACGGTCCAGGAATCATAGGAAAGGGGAAGCAGTATATGGATGGAAATAAAAAGCCGGTTCCAGGCAGGGAAGTACCTAAGAAGCGTGTCCGGATGTTATTGCGTGTCAGTTCCGGCCAGCAGCTAGAATCAGACGGGGATTTGAAGATACAAAGGCAGATTATCTTAGATTATGTAAAAAGCTATCCTGGCTGGATATTAGATGAAAAAGAATACTTTGAAGGCAGTAACAGCGGATACAAAAATCCTGTTGCAGACAGGGAAATATTACAGGAAGCATATAAAGATGCAGCCAATCGGGAGTATGATATCCTGGCCGTATACAAAGATGACCGGATTGGGCGCAGGATGTGGGAAATCGGCGGTTACATTATGTCTTTAAAAAGCCTTGGCGTAGATATCTATACGGTAAAAGACGGATGCATTTCCCCGGAAAGCCATGATGTCATGGGGCAGATGATGTTAGCATTGCGGTATGGGAACGCCCAAAAAAGCAGCGCAGACACGGGGATGCGTGTCAAAGACACCGCCAGGAAATTAGTCCAGTCAGGGAAATTTATGGGGGGGAAAGCCCCCTATGGATATGTGTTGGAGCATTCTGGTGAAATCAGCAAACATGGACGGGCGTTGAAGCATTTAGTCATCCAGCCTAAGCAGGCAGAGGTGGTGAAGGATATCTACAAATTGTCTTTGCAGAAAGAATATGGTTCCGCCAAAATTGCAAACATCCTGAATACAGAAGAGCGGTATCAAAACCTTGCCCCCAATGACGTTTGGAAAAGCGGGACGGTTACCAGCATTTTGACAAATCCAATCTATGCAGGCTATACCGCTTATAACCGCAGGGAAAGCCTGAATGGCAGGCACCGCAGCCTGGATAGGGAGGAATGGGTTCTCTCACAGGAGGCAAACCCAAATCTCGCCATAATTGATGAGGACACGTGGCAGAAGGTGCAAAAGAAACGGGAAATGCGGGGCAGTAAATATACGAAGCCGTTGGAGAACCAGGATGTAACAGTGATTGGGCGCAATGATGGCATGCTGTCTTTGGTAGATGTCTTGCATTGCGGGTATTGCGGCTGTAAAATGGCCAATGGCAGTAAATATAATTATTGGACCATCAAGGGGACCGGGGAGCGCAGGGCGAGCAGGACAGCAGTTTACAGATGCCGGAATGCATGGCAGGGCGTTCCCCATGATAGGGCAAAACAATACCGGGCGGATAAGATAGAACCGGTGGTATATGAGGCTTTGGCTGGGTATATCGGTAAATTACAAGAAAGCGGTAACATCTCTGAACAGATTGCAGAAAATAACAGCATGGAAAAAAAGAGAAAGGAAAAGGATTTCGATATAGCAAAGAAAGAACTTGAAAAAATCAGGCGTGACCTCAATATCATGGAGGAACATATCCCGGAAGCAATGGCAGGGGAATATGCATTATCTTTGGAAAGGCTGAACCATCTTATTGACAAGAAAACAGAGCAGGAGAAAAAGCAAATGGCCATAGTGGAAGAAAAAGAAGCTATCTTGCAACACACTGCCGTCACCGTAAAGGATTTGGAAGCTGTCAAAGAGAAAATACCCACATGGCGCGAAATATTTTTACATGCCGATCGATCTGCAAAGCGTGTTCTGGTAAACAGATTGATAGAGCGTATTGATATCACCAGAGAGCAGGTAACAATCTGCTTTAAAATCAGCCTGGAAGGATTTCTCTCCAGCTCCTGAATGAGCCAAAACGAAGTGGTATCGGAACAAGGGATATGATTTTACGATTACTTCTTCTACCGCATACGACCATAAGTGGGTCTATGGCAGGAATTATTTTTCCAGTATTTCCAGGGTAGTGGATGAGATGTTTACGAACTTCCTCTCAAGGCCCAATGTGAAGCAGCCCATCCTGACCCAATACTGCGATGGGGAGCGGGTGACCTGCCCGAATTGGCTGAGCCAATGGGGGTCGAAATACCTGGGGGACCAAAACTACAGCACCATTGAAATCCTGCGTTATTATTATGGGAATGACATGTACATCAATGAAGCGGAGGAGATTTCCGGCATTCCGGCCTCCTGGCCCAGGGAGAATCTGGAAGTGGGCTCCCGGGGGGATAAGGTGCGCCAGATGCAGGAACAGCTGAACCGGGTTGCACAGGTCTATACCTCTATCCCAAGGATTAGCGCAGATGGGATTTACGGCCAGGCTACGAAACAGGCAGTGCAGAGGTTCCAGTCCATTTTTGGGCTTCCCCAGACTGGGGTGGTGGATTATGCCACCTGGTACAAGATATCAGAGATTTATGTGGCGGTTACCAGGATTGCGGAACTGACATAGGGAATGCAAGGCAGGTGAAGGCTCCAAAAGCCAGGCTGCAGCTATGGGAAATGCAGCGTGGTTTTTGGGGCTTTTTCAATCCTTTGTTTTGGGGTTAGGCGCCAAAGGCTTGGGCTGTTTTAGCGAAAAAGCTAAATAAAATAGTAAATTATGGCTCAATCTTTAGTAAATTAATATAAAATCATTAAAAATGAAACAAAAATAAGCAAAAATGATTTACAAAGAATGGGATTCTAATATTGATTTTTTTGTGTAAAAGTGAGATAATTAATCTGTAGCTGTGGTGTATGGCTGTCTTCCCTACGTGGCTGGGGAGTTTATTTTTGCGGGCAATGAGCCAAGCAGCCGCGCTTGCGTGGGGATTTGGCTTCCAAAGGCATAGCCTGCCGAGAGAGAGGAGGGTAACGGCGGCTGGCAACGGATCCGTATTCCGGGAGGGAATAGCTGCAGATGGAATAGGGCAGGGCATATGGCACGGTGGGACGATAAGTATCTGCACTTATAAAGAAAGGGATGTGGGAATCTATTATGAAAAAGAAAATTCTGTCAGGTATCCTGGCTTTTGCCATGCTGTTTGGGATGGCGCCAACGGTGCCGCAGACGGCAGAGGCTGCAGGGCCTGTGCCAGAGGAGGTTGTGCTGGAGAAGAGCACGCAGGGGAACCCGGTTGCAGGGTTCGATGAAAAGGGTGAGCTGCTCTATGCAGGCGACCCGGCTATCCTCGTGGATGGGGATACGGTCTATCTCTATGTGGGGCATGATAATGCCCAAGCCGGCAGCAGCTATACGATGCCGAGATACCTTTGCTATTCCACCCAGGATTTAAAAGAGTGGAAATACGAAGGCGTAACGATGGAAATGAAGGATGTGGCTTGGGCGGATAATGTTTCTGCATGGGCAAGCCAGGTAATCAAATATAAAGGCAAATATTATCTGTTATACTGTGCCGAGAAGCCTGGGACCGGCAAGTGTGTGGCGGCGGCGGTATCAGACAGCGCTACAGGCCCGTTCCGGGATGTAGGGATACTGATTACCCCCAATATGACAGATGCGTCTGCATATGGGAGGAGGGGATCCTTTGGATGGGAAGATATCGACCCAACTGCATGGATTGACTCAGAAAGCCTGGACGGCGACGGGACTGTTTATATGGCTTGGGGGAATACCAACGCTTATATGTGTGAATTGGATATAGATGGGGAAAGCGTAAAAGTAAAGGATATCAACGGGGACGGCAAGATTTCCCAGGGGGATACCAGGAGGGATGGCGATATCTGGTATCAGCGCCATGATATACCAACGGCAGAGGCTGGCAATGGCTCTGGCGGCGTGGACTTTACGGAGGCTCCCTATTTATACCGCAGGCAGGATGAGGACGGCAAATACTTCGGGCCTTACTATATGTTTTTTGCAATGCATTGGCGCGAAGAAATGGGATATGCCACCACGGAGGACTTACATACAAATACATGGTCCTACAAAGGCAAACTGATGGAGCCTACCGCTACCTCAGACACCAACCATCCGGCCGTATTTAATTTTAAGGGGCGTTCCTATTTTATTTACCACAACGGATCCCTGGCTGGCGGGATGGGGCAGCGCCGCGTGGCCTGCATTGAAGAGATGACCTTCAATGAGGATGGGACAATCAATTATATCCAGGAGACTTCCACTGGCCTGACAGGGGTTACCAGCAGGCTTTTGAATTGTGAATATGAGCCGCTTGCCCATGAGGGTTTTTCCAATACCCTGCAGGATTCTTTCTATCCGATTATGGATATCGGCGTGAAGGCTGATGGGGCGGCAGAACGGGCGGACATGCTGTGGGAAGTTGAACAGGGCAAAGCGGATAAAGGCAATGCGTCTTATGTGACAATTGAAGCCTATAACAAGCCTGGCTTATATCTGATGGCTACAAAAGAACACGGCATTGTGCTGGCGCATGACCACAACGGCAACCAGGCCGCTACCAAAGATGGTAAGACAACAGAGGCGGATGCCATGACGTTCCGTACCTTGAAAGAGCCTGGCGGCAAAGGGGTTGTGTTTGAGAGTGTTGCATACCCGGGCTGGTACATCGTTTCTGCAGATGGGAAAGTATCCCTGGGCCAGGATTTTAGTGCGGCAGAGGCAGCTTTTGTAGTTGCACGCGGGGATATCACAGCATTTTCAGCACGGAAGACGGTAAGGACATATGGAGTAGGGGAGAAAGTAACAGATAAGGATATCCGTGTGTTGGTAAACTATGATGACGGCACGTCAAAGACCCTTACGTCAGGTTTTACGACCAATGCAGCCTCCTTAGATACCAGCAAGGCAGGCAAAAAGACCTTGACAGTGTCTTATACAGAGGGGGGCGTCACTAAGACGGCTGGCATCAGCATCCAGGTGGTTGCGAAGGAAGCGGCAATCGGGGATCTTGACATTACCCCGGCAAAGGACCTTCCAAAGAAGAACGCTGCCTATACGGTCGGGAACCTGAAATACAAGGTTACAAAGACAGATGGATATAATACGGACGGGAGCAATGGGACGGTAACGGTTACAGGGTTAAAGAGCAGCAAATTAACTTCTGTCAAGATTCCGGATGAAGTGGCCATTAATGGTTACAGCTTTAAGGTGACGGCAATTGCAAGCAAGGCGTTCCAGAATAAGTCTAAGCTGAAAACCATTACGGTTGGGGGCAACGTAAAGAGCATTGGCAAGAATGCAGTGTCTGGTATCCAGAAGAAAGCGACGTTTCGGGTGCCGTCTGCACGGTATAAGGCTGTGAAGAAGCTGCTGGACAGCAAGGCAGGATTTAAGAAGACTATGAAAATAAAGAAGATTTCGTAAAAGAAGGGAGAAATGGGACATGAGATATAAAAAAATCGTCAGCGGCCTGCTGGCATGCGCAATGGCAGTGACCTCTGTGTTTGCAGGGAATGTGGCTACGGTAAAGGCAGACGGGGCAGAAATGCCAACGCCGGTAGCATCCTATGATTTTAACGGAAGCCTTGGGGAAGGGGATTTGGCAGGTAAGGCAGTTGTGAAAGGGCTTGGCGATTATACTGGGGATGTTGTATATGAGCCAGGGCTGGCAGAAGGCGACAAGGCCGTAAGGCTTGGAAACTATGGCGTTAAGCTGGCTCCTACGGATTTGGGGACAGAGTACACGGTGTCTGTCTGGCTTAAGCCGGATGGGAACCTGGCAAACAACCAGTCCGTATTTTTCCTGGGTTATCATAATCCAGAGAAATGGATAGGGGTAGCAGGCACGGATAACGCAGGTACTGTAAAAGTATGGACACATGATAATAATGCGTATAAATGGGCTACAGTCCGCCAGGCAGGCCTTCCAGGCGGGGAATGGACCTTAATGACCCTGACCCAGTCTGGGGAAGACTTAACAGTCTATCGGAATGGCCAGGTAGTTGGGGAAGGCTCTGTGAAAGCAGTAGAGGCATTGAACGGCGAGAACCAGAGCATCTGGGTTGGCGTGACAAATTGGGATACGCCTTTTGCCGGCCTGGTGGATGACGTCAAGGTGTATGATACGGCATTGTCTGCAGAACAAGTGGCTTCCCTATACCCGACCGCAGCAGAAATGTTTGGGATGCAGGGGATTTCCGCTACAAAGGAAATGGAATTGTTGGAAGGGGGCACAGGGACAATCCGTGTAACCGTCCCTTCTGTCGTCCCAGATCCTGTGGTTGATTTTGTATCCGAAAACCCTTCTGTCGCAACAGTAGATGCGGCGGGTAAAGTGACGGCCATCAAGGAAGGGACTGCAAAAATTACGGCATCCGTTACATTTGAAGGAATTACAAAGACAGCAGATACAGCTGTTACGGTAAAGAGAAATGAAACGGTAAATAAAGAAATGGCAGTAGATTATGACTTATCCGGGGCAGAAGGCGGAAAGCTGAAGGATAAATCCGGCAATGGGAACGACGCAACCATCCACAATCCTGCAACGGTTACATTTACCAAGGAAGACGGTGTGGACGTCATGAACATCACTGACGCCGCAAGCTATCTGGATCTGCCGCTGAGCATTATGGATTCCCTGTCAAACCAGGAGGAGTTTACGATTGAAGCAACCTATGCAAGGAGCAGCAATGCGGGCGGCACATCCTGGCTGTTCAACTTTGGCTCTATCCCAAAGAGCACAGGGACGAACTATTTATTCTACTGTCCATGGTTCTCCTTTGGCGGCAATGAAGTAAGGGCAGGCATTAAAGATAACAACAACGAAAAGCTGTTCACTACAGGCCTGGTAAATGAGAATGAGCAGTTCTACACCGTGAATATGGTGTTTAACAACGGCACAATCAAATTATACTTAGACGGCGTGAAAATCGGCGGACAGGTTGATTCTGGTTACAGCATTATGGAAGATGTGGTGAACCCAGGGACCAAGGACGGCATTTTAGGTTATATTGGGAAATCCTGCTGGTCGCAGGACACCAACTTCGTGGGCAAGATTTCCCGGTTTAAGATTTACAATAAGGCCATGACAGATGAAGACGTGCAGTTATCCGACCCTGCTTACCAGCAGAAATTTGAGGCTGGATTTAGGGGATGGCTGACAGAGGAGCAGGTAAAAGGCCAGAACGCCTCTCTGGATGCAGTTGTATATAATTTAGCGTTGCCTACGGCTTATAACGAAGTGGACATTACATGGAAATCTTCGGATGCAGGGCGCGTTACGGAAACAGGCCTTGTCAACAATGGGACGCAGGACCAGAAAGTCACCCTGACGGCAACCGTTACCTCCGGCGCATTGACGGCAGAGAAATCCTTTGAAGTGACGGTAAAGGCTTTAGACCGTTCTGCATTGGATGTAAAGTTAAAAGAAGCCCAGGAAAAATATGGGAACCCTTATTTATCGGAGGCTTCCAAGACCGTCTTGAAGAAAGCCATAGACCGTGCGGCAGCTGTGAAATCCCAGTCTGAGGTTGCAGCGGCAATCAGTGCGCTTGAGAAAGCAATCAGCAAGCTGGATTTCAGCGAACTGTACAAAGATCCGTTCAGCGTAATTGATGATTCTGCATTAGGGACAGCCATGACAGTGGCGCCGAAAGCTTCCCAGGCGATGAAGCTTACCATCCCAGACAGTGTGAAGGGCATGGTGAAGGTGTCCTATTCCTCCAGTGATGATAAGGTTGCGTCCGTAAACAGCGCAGGCGTAGTGACAGGCAAGGCGATTGGCTATGCCCGCATTACAGCCACGGTAACGGCAGACTATGATAAATTTGCAATGGAATACCAGACCCTGGTAAAAGTTGATTTTAGCATGTCAGGCGTTAAGGCTGGCGCAAAGGCTAAGGCGCTTGCAAAAGGCAAGGCAACTACAATCACCCTCACAGTCCCAAGCGCCATTAAGAATTTGGGCTCAAAGGTTTCTTACCGTGCAGCCGGCGCAGTGTCTGTGGATAAGAAGGGTAAGGTAACTGCAAAGAAGGCAGGGAACGGGAAAGTCTATGTGAAGGTAAGCGCGGCCGGCAAGAGCATTACCAGGACGGTAGCGTTCAAGGTTGGTGAAATTACAGGGAACAGCAGCGTAAAGGCAAAGAAATCCATCACTTTGAAAGTGAAGGGGATCTCTGGGAAGGTAAAATGGTCTTTGGATGCAAAAGGCAAGAAGCTTGCAACCATCAGCTCCAGCGGAAAGCTGAAAGCAAAGAACAAAGCTGGCAAGGTTAAAGTAACCGCTAAGGTTGGGGGCGTAACCATGACAAAGACAGTTACAATCAAGAAATAGGGGATGGAAACAGGAGGTAATATATGAAGCGGAGAATATGGAGGACATTATTCGCTGCATGCCTTACCGCAACCCTGACAGTGGGCGCCCTGCCCGCTGCAGGGCTGCAGGCTAAGGCTGCAGGTATTTCAGGTACAGTAGAAAGCGGCTTGGTTATCCGGGAATCTGAAATCCATCAGCTGCTGACAGGGGATTTAACCCTTCCTGGCACAGTGAACGGCTTGCCTGGCGCAACAATAACCTATAGCGTAGGGAATGCTGACGCGAAGTATGTATCAATAGACGGCAATACCCTGAAGGTGGCAAGGCCTTATGCAGGGGAAGGGGATTATCCATTCACATTGTCTGCCACCGTGGCGTCTGGTGAGGAATCCTACACGAAGGAATTCCCATTGACAGTCCGGGAAGGCCTTTCGGACGATTCTTATGCAGGTTATCTTTATGTATGTTTTTCAGACATAAAGAATCCGGCAACGGCAGCCCATGAGTGGACAGACGTGCAGCAGGTACATTTTTTCCTGAGTGAGGATGGGCTGAACTGGACGGCGCTGAATGGGTGCAACCCAGCATTTTTGGCAGGCTCTGATTATTTAGATAATATCGAAAGCTGCGGCGCAAACAGCATAAACTATAAGGTGGCGCCTGGCACGGACATTGAGAAGACGGTCAGCGGGGATGCTTCCGTGCTGTTTCCGTTCGAAGGAAGGGATCAGGGAATCCGCGACCCCTATATGATCCGCGGCTCCAGAGCAGATGGGAGCGATTCCAACAAAGTCTGGATCCTGGCTACAGATCTGAACACCCATGCACAGCAGTATGGTACGGCAACCAATAAAGCAAACAATATCTGCGGGAATTGGGGACTTACCTCTACCGTTGGGGTGGGGAGCACCCATCTGTTTATTTATGAGACCGAGGACTGGGTACATTGGACCAGGCGTTGGGTTGATGTGGGGAGCCAGATAAATTCTGCAATGGCATGGGCGCCTGAGGCAATCTATAATCCGGAAAAGGATAATTATTTGGTATATTGGTCTGCCCGCGTCGATGCAGACGGGGCTTCCAGGGACCGTCTCTATTGCAATGAGACCAAAGACTTTGTAAACTTTGGGCCTACAAAACTCTATGAGCAGGAAGATTTCTATAAAAAATATGGAGTGAACGGGCGGGGAGGGAACAGCGGCTACGGCAACATTGATACTTCCCAGCTTTGGGTAGCCGGCAAAGACAAGAATGGCCAGGATACGCCCTATGGCACACTGTACCGTTTGGTAAAGGATGAGACCAACAACCACATTGAGCTGATGGGCGCAAACAGCGTATTAGACCCAAATGTGGATTACGATGCATCAAACCCAATTGGCATTAAGCCTTATACCTTAGGCGATATTACTTACAGCACGAAGTCTGATCTGTCTAATATCCCAGGGGAAACCAATGATATCAAACGTGCGGACATTGTATATAATTGGTTTGCGGACCAGTCTGTCGGAGACCACTTTACGAA
Source organism: uncultured Lachnospiraceae bacterium (assembly GCA_910588965.1). Lineage (GTDB taxonomy): Bacteria > Bacillota > Clostridia > Lachnospirales > Lachnospiraceae > Petralouisia. Next base: position 45,150 of record CAJUSO010000013.1, read on the forward strand.
GATTGACAATGCTGAAATGGAAAGCAAGATTGGGGCCTATGAAGGGGCCACGATGTTTAAGTTCATTGACCGTGACGAGTGGTGTGTGATGATTGACGCCTATGGCGATATGAGCATCCGTTATGAGCCATACCTTTCCACCGATTTGTCAAAACCCAACAGCATTAAGAAGGTAACCAGCGGCTATGGCCGTACAGGCGGTGATGTAGGCTGCCATGGCGGGATGATCCCCATTACGGTAAAAGAGTACAATACTTTGATTGACACATACAACGGAGATCCAAGCGTAAACAATTACCACAAGATCGATTATATCCCGGTAGATAAGAGGGTATTAGGGGACAAGGCAAAATCCTTAGTCCTGGCCTCAAAAGATAGCGCTTACAGCAGCACTGTGAGGGCACAGATGGCGCAGCTTGCCGCCCAGATGGATACAGCTTCTAAGGATACAGGCATGGCGTCTTCAGATGTAAACCGGCTGGCGGCCCGTGCGGATAAGCTGATGGGCAACAAGATGCTAAAGGTTCCGGAGCTGACGGCAGACAGCGTTACTTTGGATGAAACGTCGCTTACACTCTGCACGAAGGCAACCGAAGGGCTTTCTACAAAGGCTACGCTTCAGGCAGAGGCAAGCATCGACAAGGAGACCAGCAAGATTACCTTTAAGTCCAGCAGGCCAGAAGTTGCGGCTGTAACCAGCAAGGGTGTGGTTACGGCCAAGAAGGCAGGCACAGCTACCATCACGGCCATGGCTCCCGGCGGCGCAAAAGCCGCCTGCAAGGTGACGGTAAAGGGAATCCCAAGCAAGATTACCTTAAATAAGAAGAATGCGGCTTTAAAAGTGAAAAAGAGCCTCCAATTAAAAGTAACCATCCCCAAGGGTACGGTTTGCTCCAAGTTTACCTACAAGTCTAACAAGCCAAAGGTTGCATCCGTTTCCAGCAGCGGGAAGATTACCGCCAAGAAGAAAGGCACAGCTAAAATTACGGTTACGGCTTCTAATAATAAGAAAGCAAAAGCCACCATTACCATTAAAGTAAAATAAGGAAGTAATTTGCAAGACGGGAACAGCCCTTAGTGGGATGCCGCAGCATAGCAGGCCCTTACAAGAAAATGCCTAGATATTCTTGTAAGGGCCATGGTATGCTGCGGCATCCTTTTTTCCAATAAAAAAACCTAAATTCTAAAGAAATTATTAAATCACAAAAATACTATTGACAATGTTTTTTGTTAGTGCTATCTTATGTACATGGATGTTAGCACTCTTGATGGTTGAGTGCTAACAAAACGAATTTTCGGAGGATTGTAATGCAGGAGTTGGATGAGAGGAAAATTAAAATTTTAAACGCAATCATCCGCAATTACCTGGACACCGGGGAGCCGGTGGGTTCCAGGACCATTTCCAAATATTCCGATCTGAGTTTAAGTTCTGCGACAATCCGGAATGAGATGTCGGATTTGGAGGAAATGGGATTTATCTTACAGCCCCACACTTCCGCAGGCCGGATCCCCTCAGACAAGGGCTATCGGTTCTATGTAGACAGCCTGATGAAAGAAAAGGACCGGGAAGTCACAGAAATGAAGGAGTTCATGATTGAGCATACGGAGCGGATGGAGCGGGTGCTAAAGCAGATGGCGAAAGCGCTTGCAGAGAATACGAACTATACGGCGATGATTACGGCGCCTTCCTATCAGAGGAACAAGCTGAAGTTCCTGCAGCTGTCCCAGATTGATAAGGAACAGCTCTTAGCGGTGATTGTGATGGAAGGGAACCTGGTGAAGAATAAAATGATTTCCACCAGGGAGGCATTGGACAATGAGACGCTGCTGAAGCTGAATATCCTATTGAATACCAGCTTGAACGGCCTCTCGGCAGAGCAGATTAACCTGGGCACGATTGCCAGGCTGAAGGAGCAGGCGGGGATTCACAGCAATATTGTCAGTGATTTGCTGGATGCCTTGGCAGAAGCCATACAGGAAGAGGAAGAGCTGGAGATTTACACCAGCGGCACGACTAACATCCTGAAGTATCCGGAGCTTCAGGATTCCCAAAGAGCCAGCGAGCTCTTGAATACCTTCGAGGAGAAGCAGCAGCTGATTGCCCTGGTGAATGAGACCCTTGCTTCAGAGGAAGAAACAGGGATCCAGGTATATATCGGCGATGAATCGCCTATCCGGAATATGAAGGACTGCAGCGTGGTGACAGCAACCTACCGCCTGGGCGGCGGGATGCAGGGGACAATAGGGATTATCGGCCCGAAGCGTATGGATTATGAAAATGTAGTGGATAACCTAAAGACTTTAAAGAGCCAATTGGATAGCGTATTTAAAAAGCCAGGCGGTAAGGCATAGCAGATAGATGGAAGCCATTGGCAAGGGATCCTGCTTGGCATCCCAGGGCAGCCAAATTGTGATAGAAGCAGCCGGATTCGGAACATGCATAAGGAAGCACGGCATTGGTAAGGAGCCGCCGCATCATATGGAACATGCATAGGGAAGATCCGCGCTGCGCCTGCAGGGGAAGCAGGGCAGAGAGGATAACAAGGATAGAAAGGCGAAGGAATATGGCAGAGAATAAAGATAGAGACCAGGCAGAAGGGATATCCCTGGATGCAGAGGAGGATGTGATGGAAGAAAGAGAAGGGAAGGCACAAGAAGAAGCCCTGGAGGAAGGCGTGGCCGAAGACTCCTTAGAGGAATCTGGCCAAGAGGAGCCGGAGGCTGCAGAAGGGGCAGGCGAGGAAGGCCAAGAAGAGGGAACGGCAGGAGAGGAAGGCGCTGAGAAGAAAAGCTTTTTTAAGCGCAAAGAGAAGAAGGGCAAACAAGAAGAGAAAATCGCAGAACTGACCGACCGGCTGCAGCGCCAGATGGCAGAATTTGACAATTTCCGTAAACGGACGGAGAAGGAGAAGGCTCAGATGTTTGAGATAGGCGCCAAAAGCGTCATTGAGAAAATCCTCCCAGTTGTGGATAATTTTGAAAGAGGCCTGGCCGCCGTCCCAAAAGAGGATGCAGAAGACCCCTTTGTGCAGGGGATGGATAAAATCTATAAGCAGCTTATGACAGAGTTGGAGAGCCTGGGCGTTAAGCCGATTGAAGCGGTTGGGACAGAATTTAACCCGGATTTCCACAATGCAGTCATGCAGGTGGAGAGCGAAGAATTGGAATCCGGCATGGTAGCACAAGAAATGCAGAAAGGTTATCTGTACCGGGACAGCGTAGTAAGGCACAGCATGGTGTCGGTGGTGCAGTAACGATTATAATTTCGTAAGAAACAGCAAATCATATAAATATTAATTTTCTATTTTAGTAGGAGGTTTTATTATGAGCAAGATTATTGGTATTGACTTAGGGACAACAAATAGCTGTGTAGCAGTCATGGAAGGCGGTAAGCCAACGGTTATCGCCAATACAGAGGGAGCAAGGACGACGCCGTCTGTAGTTGCATTCACAAAGACAGGGGAAAGGCTGGTGGGCGAGCCTGCAAAGCGCCAGGCAGTGACCAATGCAGAGAAGACCATTTCCTCCATTAAGAGGGATATGGGTACGGACCAGAAGAGGCACATTGACGAGAAGAATTACTCCCCGCAGGAAATTTCTGCCATGATCCTGCAGAAATTAAAGGCTGACGCAGAGAATTACCTGGGCGAGAAGGTAACGAAGGCAGTAATCACTGTACCGGCATATTTCAACGATGCGCAGCGCCAGGCTACCAAGGATGCAGGCAAGATTGCAGGCCTGGAGGTAGAGCGTATTATCAATGAGCCTACGGCGGCAGCATTAGCCTATGGCCTTGATAACGAGAAAGAACAGAAGATTATGGTATACGACCTGGGCGGCGGTACGTTTGACGTTTCCATTATTGAGATTGGGGAAGGCGTGATTGAGGTATTGTCCACTTCCGGGGACAACCGCTTAGGCGGCGACGACTTTGACCAGAAAGTAACAGACTATATGCTGGCTGAGTTCAAGAAGGCAGAGGGCGTTGACCTGTCCAATGATAAGATGGCTTTGCAGAGGCTGAAGGAAGCAGCTGAAAAAGCGAAGAAAGAGCTTTCTTCCGCTACTACTACCAATATTAACCTGCCTTTCATCACAGCAACAGCAGAAGGGCCGAAGCATTTTGACATGAACCTGACCAGGGCCAAATTTGATGAACTGACCCACGATTTGGTAGAGCGTACCGCAGTTCCGGTACAGAATGCATTGAGGGACGCAGGCCTTACGGCTTCTGAATTAGGGCAGGTATTGTTGGTAGGCGGTTCCACCCGTGTCCCGGCTGTACAGGATAAGGTAAAACAGCTGACAGGCAAGGAACCCAGCAAATCCCTGAACCCAGACGAGTGTGTTGCCCTTGGCGCATCCATCCAGGGCGGGAAGTTAGCCGGGGACGAAGGCGCAGGGGAAATCCTCCTCCTGGACGTCACCCCATTGTCCCTGTCCATAGAGACAATGGGCGGCATTGCCACCAGGCTGATTGAGAGGAATACCACAATCCCCACCAAGAAGAGCCAGGTATTCTCCACGGCAGCAGACAACCAGACAGCCGTAGATATCAATGTGGTACAGGGCGAGCGCCAGTTTGTACGGGATAACAAGTCCTTAGGCCAGTTCCGCCTGGATGGGATCCCGCCAGCACGGAGGGGTGTTCCCCAGATTGAGGTTACCTTTGATATTGATGCCAACGGCATTGTAAATGTTTCTGCCAAGGATTTGGGTACAGGCAAAGAGCAGCATATCACCATTACCGCAGGCTCCAATATGTCTGAGGCGGACATTGAGAAGGCAGTGAAAGAGGCGGCAGAGTTTGAAGCACAGGATAAGAAGCGCAAGGATGCCATTGACACCAGGAATGATGCAGACTCCTTCGTATTCCAGACAGAAAAGGCTTTGGAAGAAGTAGGGGCTAACTTAGATGCTAGCGACAAGGCGGCTGTGGAGGCTGACCTGAACGCCTTGAAGTCTATGGTAGAGGCACATCCCAATGCCGAGGAAATGACAGACAGCCAGCTTGGGGACATGAAGGCGGCCAAAGAGAAACTGATGGAAAGCGCACAGAAATTATTTGCCAAGATGTATGAGAATGCCCAGGCGGCACAGGGGGCGGCAGGCCCAGCCCCAGATATGGGGGAGGCTTCCTACACCAGCGCAGATGATGATGTGGTAGATGCAGATTATAAAGAAGTATAAGATGGATACAGCGAGTGCTTATCACTGTGAGTAAGGAACCATGTAGGCCTGCTTGCACCATGTGCAGCTGTTAAGGGTTGGATCTCCCGTAGTTCGCTGCGGGGGATTTGACTGTTTGGAGGATGTTGCAACAGCAAGCTTCCAGGCCAGCTTGGGTTCCTGTAGTTTTAGGCTTGCTGCACTGTAGCAGAGAGGAAATATGAGAGGAAGAAATCATGGCAGAACAGAAACGAGATTATTACGAGGTCCTGGGAGTAGATAAGAATGCAGACGATGCTACGATTAAGAAGGCGTACCGCCAGCTTGCAAAAAAATACCATCCAGATATGAACCCGGGGGATGCCGAGGCGGAGAAAAAGTTTAAGGAGGCTTCCGAAGCCTACGCGGTGCTGAGCGACCCAGACAAAAAGCGGCAGTACGACCAGTTTGGCCATGCGGCTTTTGACGGCGGCATGGGCGGCGGCGGGGGATTTGATTTCTCCGGCATGGATATGGGAGATATTTTCGGGGATATCTTCGGGGATTTGTTTGGCGGTTCCAGGAGGCGTTCCGCAAGCAACGGGCCTATGAAAGGGGCAAACCTGCGGGCAGCGGTGCGCATTTCATTTGAAGAGGCAGCCTTTGGCTGCGAGAAAGAGATTGAGATTACATTAAAGGATGACTGCACCACCTGCCATACCACAGGGGCGAAGCCTGGGACCAGCCCGGAGACCTGTTCCAAATGCGGGGGCAAAGGCAAAGTGGTCTATACCAGGCAGTCTTTCTTGGGTGTGGTACAGAGTGCAGAGACCTGCCCGGATTGCCGCGGGACGGGCAAGATTATCAAGGAAAAGTGCCCGGATTGCCGTGGGACCGGCTATATTGCCAAGCGCAGGAAAATCAAAGTTTCTATCCCGGCAGGGATTGACAATGGACAGAGCGTCCGCATCCGTGAGAAAGGGGAACCGGGAACCAATGGAGGGCCAAGAGGCGACCTGCTGGTAGAGGTGAACGTATCGAGGCATCCGATTTTCCAGAGGCAGGACATGAACATTTATTCAACAGCCCCCATATCCTTTGCCCAGGCGGCGTTGGGCGGCGAAGTACGGATTAGCACCATTGATGGGGATATCCTGTATGACGTGAAGCCAGGGACCCAGACGGACACCAGGATACGGCTGAAAGGGAAGGGGATCCCGTCCCTGCGTAATTCCTCCCTGCGGGGCGACCATTATGTGACTTTGGTGGTACAGGTGCCCACTGGATTAAATGAAGAGGCGAAGGAGGCCTTGCGCCGGTTTGATGAAGCGAGCGGGCAATCCCTCAAGAGCCAGAGGGGCACAGCCACCACCATGGGGAAACATGGCAAGAAAAAGGGGTTTATGGATAAGCTGAAGGAATCTTTTGAAGACAAGGACAGATAAGGCAGCAGGAAGCGAGGTAGAAGCACCCTTGGCAAAGGGGCTGTTATCTCGCTTTTTGGGATAGGGCAGGTATTGGCCAGGATGGCGCCTTATCCAGGAAAGAGGGGGCAGGAAGAAATAGTTGCAGAAATAAGGGATTTTGATTATACTAGAGGGAAGGAAGGGGCGGCGTGGCTAGGATGCCGTTTGGGCATTCCCAACTTAGGCGATGGGTCTAGCATCGTATGATAAGGAGGAGTTTTATGGAAAGGAAGAAATGGTTTGCATTAATCTTGGCATTTGTATTGGTGTTTACATCTGTCCCGGTTTATGCCGAGACAGGCAAGGGCGGCGTGCAGGCAGAAGAGGTTACCCTAACAGAAGAGAACCAGTATGACCCGATTTATTTCCAGCAGCCAAAGGTACGGTATCCGCAGCATACTGCCAGGGCAAACCAGGCAGGGCAGGCCAGCCTGAGCCTGGAAGAGTCTGTGGTAAGCCAGCTGAAACAACACCCGGATAAAGTGGATGTATCTGCGTACAAAATCCCGATAAGTGAAAAAGGGGAGCCCTATTTCCAGATTTTAAATAACCACCCAGAGCTTTTTTATGTGCAGAAAAGCACCGCCTATTCCTATAGCGGCGGGTATATCATAAGCTATTCTGTAAAATACCAGATACCCAAAGAGGATATCCCGCAGTACGAGGAGGCCCTGGAGGAAGAAGTGGATTTGGCAGTGGCACAGATAGATCCTTCCTTAAGCGATTTGGAGAAGGCTTTGGCAGTGCATGACTACCTGGCGCTTCATTGTGAATATGATTTTGACAGGCTCAACAGCGGTACATTGCCGTCCATTTCCCATACGGCCTATGGCGCATTGGTGAACCGGATGGCTGTCTGCGATGGGTATGCAGGGGCATTTGCCTACATTATGAAAGACCGTTTCCAAGTTCCTTGCATCATGGTATCCAGCAGCCAGATGGCCCATGCCTGGAATATGATTAATATCGGCAATGAATGGTATCATGTGGACGTGACCTGGGATGACCCGGTCAGGGATTTGGTGGGGCGCGTGGCGCATGATTATTTTATGCTGAGCGACAGCGTTATCTCAGATAGCGAACATGAGCATATGGGATGGGTTTCTGAGTATGAGGCAACCTCCGCGGAGTACAGCGGCGCTTTCTGGACGGATGTGTCGTCCGCTATCATTTACCAGCAGGGGGCTTGGCATTATTCCAAGTATCATGCAGATACCCGGAAAGTAAACCTGGTGAAAAAGAGCAGCCTTTTGGGCGGTTCTGAGACAACGGCCTATAGCGCAGATTTATGGACGGTAGGATCATCCTATTACCCGGTAAGCTTTATGTATTTGGATCAGGCCAATGGGAATATTTATTTCAATACGAAAAACGAGATACGCAGGCTGGGCAGCGATGGGAAGGCCACGGTTGTGTTCCAGCCCGCGATACCGGCAGGCCAGTGGATTTATGGGTTTGCCATCCAGGGGAACCAGCTGCGCTATGCCTTGCAGGATAAGCCCAACGTTAGCGGCAAACAGGATGTGAAGACCCATATCCTTCCAGAATTGGAGCCTGACGTGCTGCCAGAGGTTACGGGGGTTAGCGCAAGCGATGTGCAGGCTGTCTATGACGGCAAGGCCAAGACGGTTACGGTGGTAGGCGCCCAGGCAGGGGATGTCATTACTTATGCCTTGGCGGGAGGAGCCTATAGCCAGTCCCAGCCCCGGATGGTGGATGCTGGGACCTACCAGGTGTCTTACCGTGTGGAACGGGAAGGCTACAAACCATTTACAGGGAAAGCGTCTGTGGTAATTGAACAGGCAGTTCCTGTATATACGGCGCCCAGCGGGCTGAAAGGGAGCAGCGGGCAAACCTTGGGAAGCATTACGCTTCCAGAAGGCTTTGTGTGGCAGACATCAGCGTCTACGAAGCTGTCCAAGGAGGGCACATCTACATACCTGGTTAAATATGTGCCTAAGGATACAAAGAATTACAAGCAGGTTTCCGATATCCAGGTACAGGTAACGGTAAGCTGCCCAGGGCATCGCTACCAATCAGAGGTGACAAAAGAGCCCACCACAGAAGAAGCAGGCCTTAGGACCTATACCTGTACGCTCTGCGGGCATACCTATACAGAGGAAATAGAGAAGCTGACAACGCCGGCTATTGCAGGGATTAAGGCAGAAAACGTGCAGGCTGTCTATGATGGTACAGCCAAGAGGATTGAGGTAAAAGGCACCAAAACAGGAGATGTCATTACTTATGCCCTGGAAGGAGGGGCTTACAGCCAGTCCCAGCCCCGGATGGTAGATGCAGGGATCTATCAGGTGTCCTACCGTGTGGAGCGGAGCGGCCACCAGCCTTTTGAGGGAAGTGCAGTTGTAGAGATATTGCAGGCAGTCCCAGCCTTTACGGCGCCCAGTGGGCTAAAAGGGAGCAGCGGGCAAACCTTGGGGAGCATTGCGCTTCCGGAAGGCTTTGTATGGCAGACAGCGGGGGATACAAAGCTATCTGCAGAAGGGACGTTTTCTTATCTCGTGAAATATGCGCCCAAGGATACGAAGAATTACAAAGAGGTTGCCGGTATCCAAGTGGAGGTGGAAGTAAGCTGTCCCGGCCACCAATATACGGTTACAGTAACCAAGGAGCCTACGGCCACAGAGAAAGGGGAACGCCTTTATACTTGTAAGATTTGCGGCTATGCCTATACAGAGGAAATAGGGAAGCTGGATCCAAGCCTGCCCCAGATAGAAGGCGTCCATGCCAAAGAGGTGCAAAAAACTTACGACGGCCTTCCTGCTGTCTTTACACTGGAAGGGCTTGCAAAGGGAGACCATGTGCTGTATTTAGGGGAAGATGGTAAATATAGTGAAACACAGCCAGAATTTGTGGATGCTGGGGATTATCAGGTACGCTATCGGGTGGAGCGCGAGGGTTTCCAGGCATTGGAAGGAAGCCTGGGGATTTCCATCGGACAGGCGCATCCGAATTGCGGCGCCCCGGCTGGGCTGGAGGCAAACGTAGGGGAGGCCTTGGGCGCTGTGGGGCTTCCGGCAGGTTTCCAATGGCAGTCAGATGCAAGCCAGAAGTTTACAAAGGAAGGGACATTCCAATACCTGGTAAAATATGTGCCGGAGGATACACGCAATTATAAAGAAGTCCATGATATTAAGGTGAGCGTATCTGTGTCTTGCCCAGGGCATGCATACCGTTCTGTGGTGACCAGAAAGCCTACCACAGTACAAAAAGGGATCCGGACCTATACCTGCACAATCTGCGGCAGTACTTATACAGAAGAAATTGCCATGCTTGCCCCGCAAAAGCCAGGGAATGCCTCTGGCCAGAAGGTCAGCAAGGCAACGGCCAGCTCCCTGAAATTTACTTGGAAGAAGGCCAGCGGCGTGCGTTATGAGCTGGTGCTCTCCCAAGGGAAGAAAAAGGCCGGCGCGAAGGATGTAAGCGGCAATTCCGTTACGTTTTCCAAGTTAAAGGCAGGTACGGAATACACCCTGAAGATTACGCCATACCGGAAAGTGGGCAGCCAGAAGGTCTATGCCGCCAAGTCTGCCACGGTAAAAGCCGCGACTGCGCCGGCGCAGGTAAAGCTGTCCTCTGTGAAGAAAAGCGGCAGCAAAAAAGCAAAGGTTACTTGGAAAAAGACAGCTGGCGCCAGCGGGTATGAGGTATATATGAAGGTTGGGAATGGGAAATATAAGAAGGTTAAGGCTCTTTCTAGCGGCAAAAAGGTATCCCATACCCAATCCGGCCTGAAAAAAGGGAAGGCTTACAGCTTCCGGGTACGTGCCTATAAAAAAGTGGGAAGCACAAAGGTATACGGAAGCTACAGCAGCGTTAAGAGCATAAAGATGAAGTAAATGGGATAGCCGCACTTTGGAGGGACCGAATGAAGTGGAAAAAATATACCATCCAGTCCACCACCCAGGCAGAGGATTTCGTCAGCAGCATGCTGGCGGACCTAGGGGTGGAAGGGGTGCAGATTGAAGATAATATCCCCTTATCCGCTGAGGATAAGGAAAAACTGTACATTGACATCCTGCCAGAACTGCCGCCAGATGAAGGCGTGGCATTTATCAGCTTCTTTTTGGAGGCGGAAACAGAGCAGGAAGGATTGCTGCGGCAGGTGCAAGAGGAATTAGAGAACCTGCGTGCCTTTGTGGATATTGGGGAAGGCTCCATCCAACAAGGGGTGACGGAGGACAAGGATTGGATCGATAATTGGAAGCAGTATTTCAAGCCCTTTGTGATAGAGGGTATCCTGATAAAGCCTACCTGGGAGGACGTCCCAGATAGGCAAGGCTGCCGCCATGTCATTGAAATTGACCCAGGCACCTCTTTTGGCACGGGGAAGCATGAGACTACCCAGCTTTGTATCCGCCAGCTCTGCCAATGCCTGAAACCGGGGGATAAGGTATTGGATGTGGGCTGCGGCAGCGGGATCCTGTCCCTGGTCAGCCTGAAGCTAGGCGCAGGGTGCGTATGGGGGACGGATATTGACCCAATCTGCATGGAAGCGGCCAGGGAGAACCTGAGGGTCAACCGTTTCCCACAGGAAGCAGCTGTTTTTTGCCAGGGCAACCTGATTGACGATCCCAGGCTGCAGCAGGAAGTGGGGGAGGGGTATGATATCGTTGTGGCCAATATTTTAGCAGATGTTATCATCCCTCTAAGCCCTGTAATCCCAAGGCACCTAAAAAAGGGCGGTATCTATATTTCCAGCGGGATTATTGATTTTAAGGAAGAGCCAGTGAAAGATGCAATCCTATCTGCCGGGTTTGAAATTTTGGAGATAAACCGCCAGGGAGAATGGGTTGGCATAACAGCCAGGAAGATGTGAAAGGAGAGCGGGAGGTTCCGCCGTTGAGAATAGGATGTATCAGTTTTTTGTAGAGCCTGGGCAGATTGCAGGCCAGGAAGCCGTCATTACAGGCAGTGATGTAAACCATATTAAAAATGCCCTGCGCATGCGTGTTGGGGAGCAGGTGCGTATCAGTGATAATGAGGGAAAGGGCTTTTTGTGTGAAATAGCTGAGATTGGGAAGGAACAGGTTAGGCTGCAGATCCAAAAGGCCTGCCAGGGGACGGAGCTGCCCGTCCGGGTTACCTTGTTCCAGGCAATCCCAAAAGGCGATAAGATGGAATGGGCTATCCAGAAATCCATTGAACTGGGGGTATATGAGATTATCCCTGTGGCCATGCAGAACTGTGTAGTCAAATTAGACGCCAAACGGGCAGAGGCTAAGCGCACCCGCTGGCAGGCCATAGCAGAGAGCGCAGCCAAGCAGTCCAAGCGCAGCATTATCCCCAAGATTGGGTCTGTCCGCAGCTTTTGGGAGGCCATGGAGGACGCTAAGGGCCTGGATACCCGCCTCTTTCCCTATGAACAGGAGCGGGGGATGGCCCACACCCGGGAGGTATTCCAAAAGATAAAAAAAGAAGGCACGGTTGGCGTCTTCATAGGCCCGGAAGGCGGGTTTTCTTCCCAGGAGGTAGCGGCAGCCAAAGCAGAAGAGGCAAAGGGGCAGATGGAAATCATTTCCCTGGGGAACCGCATCCTGCGTACAGAAACGGCTGCCTCGGCAGTTCTGGCCATGCTGGCCTATCACCTGGAAGATTAAAATTTGGAGGGGAACATGGAAGCATATTTTGATAATTCAGCTACCACCCGGTGCTCGGATGGGGTGAGGTCCCTTATGGTGAGGGCCTTATGTGAAGATTATGGCAACCCTTCCTCCCTCCACCGGAAAGGGATGGAAGGGGAACATTACATCAAGGAGGCTGGTGTGCGCATTGCAAAGACGCTAAAGGCAAAGGAATCAGAGATTATTTTTACCTCTGGCGGCACCGAATCCAACAACTTGGCCATTCTCGGCGGAGCCATGGCCAACCGGCGCAGCGGCATGCATCTGGTGACTACGCGGATTGAACACCCGGCAGTAGCTAAGCCTATGGAATTTTTGGAAAAGCAGGGCTTTTCTGTCACTTACCTGGACGTCGATGGGGACGGCAGGATTTCCCTAGAACAGCTTGAGGAATCCATAACCCCGGAGACCATCCTGGTATCCATGATGTATGTGAATAATGAGATTGGCGCAGTAGAGCCGGTTGCAGAGGCGGCAGAGAGGATAAAAAAGAAAAACCCCAAGGCTATATTCCATGTAGACGCCATCCAGGCTTACGGGAAGTACGCCATCTACCCTGCAAGGATGGGCATTGACCTGATGTCTGTCAGCGGCCATAAAATCCATGGGCCAAAAGGAAGCGGTTTCTTATATATCGGGGATAAGGTGAAGGTGCTGCCCATCCTCCATGGGGGAGGGCAGCAGAAGGGCCTGCGTTCCGGCACGGAGAACGTGCCGGGGATTGCAGGGCTGGGGCAGGCCGCCATGGAGGCATACAGCCAGTTCCCAGAGAAGCAGGCGCATTTATACCGTCTGAAAGAAGCGTTTGTGGAAGGGCTGGCAGGGGAGCCCTGGGCACAGTTCAACGGGAGGACAGGGCAGGATGGGGCGCCCCATATCCTGAGCCTTACGGTAGAGGGCGTGCGCAGCGAAGTGCTTCTGCATGCTTTGGAGGACAAGCAGGTATATGTGTCAGCCGGAAGCGCCTGTTCCTCCCATAAGCCAGCCCCCAGCCGCACCCTGCAGGCTATTGGGCTCAAGAAAGAGGCCTTGGGATCTACGGTGCGTATCAGCTTCTGTCCAGGCAATACCTTAGGGGAAGTGGGATATTGCCTGTCCGCCCTAAAGGAGATTGTCCCTATGCTGCAGAGGTTCACAAGGCATTGACGCATATTTCCGGAATCATATAGCGGCTATTTGATGTTCCGGCGGCAAATATTTACTTAGATACAGGAGGATTCCACCTATGTCAAATGCATTTTTAATTAAATACGGAGAAATCGGCATTAAAGGCAAGAACCGCCATCTGTTTGAGGATGCCTTAGTCCATCAGATAAAATACGCCTTAAAGCCAATCGGGGGCGCCTTCCAGGTAACCAAGGAACAGGGGCGCATCTACATTGAAGCCCTTGGGGAATGCGACCAGGAGGAAGTGGTAGGCCGCCTGCAGTGCGTGTTTGGGATTGTGGGCATCTGCCCTGTGGAAATCCGGGAAGACCAGGGGTTTGAGAAGCTGGCGCAGGATGTTATCGCTTACCTGCAGGAAAACTACGGTTCCAAAGCCCTGACCTTTAAGGTCCATACCCGCAGGGCCAGGAAAAATTACCCCATGCCCTCTATGGAGGTAAACGCTGCCTTAGGAGAGCGCATCCTGGAGGCTTTCCCGGACATGAAGGTGGATGTGCACCACCCGGACCTTATGCTGCATATCGAAATCCGCAAAATGATTAATATTTATTCCCAGACAATCCCAGGCCCCGGCGGCATGCCGGTAGGCACCAACGGGAAGGGCATGCTGCTTTTGTCTGGGGGGATTGACAGCCCGGTCGCAGGCTATATGATTGCCAAGCGGGGCGTAAAGATTGATGCCGTATATTTCCATGCGCCCCCTTATACCAGCGAGCGGGCAAAGCAGAAGGTCATAGACCTGGCGAAGGTGGTTGCAAAATATGCGGGCCCCATTTACTTAAAGGTGGTGGATTTCACGGCTATCCAGATGTATATTTATGAGAAATGCCCCCACGATGAACTGACGATTATCATGCGCCGCTATATGATGCGGATTGCAGAGCGTTTTGCAGAAGAGACAGGAAGCTTGGGGCTGATTACAGGGGAGAGCATCGGGCAGGTAGCCAGCCAGACGATGCATTCCCTGGCAGCCACCGATGAAGTATGCAGGTTCCCGGTTTACCGGCCTTTGATTGGGTTTGATAAAATTGAGATTATCAATATCTCAGAGAAAATCGGCACTTATGAGACTTCCATCCTGCCTTATGAGGACTGTTGTACGATTTTTGTGGCGAAACATCCGGTCACCAAGCCGGGCCTGAAGGCTATCCGCCGTTCAGAGCAGAAGCTGCAGGAGCAGATTGACGGGATGGTAAAGGCTGCCATTGAGACGGCAGAGACGGTTGTGGTGGAAGCAGAATGAGAAAAGAGCCGCCGCATGGAGGGGGTAAGCTTCATGCGGCAGCTCCTGCATATGTATGGGTGCCAAGGAAAGCCAAGGCAAGCATTTGCATCTATCTTATACTAAATAAGGCTTTAATACTTCCATAATCGTATCCATTTCGGCTTCCGCATGGATAGCCAAGTCAATCGGTTTGGACAGGTCAAGGCTGAAAATACCCATAATAGATTTTGCATCGATAACGTACCTTCCGGAAATCAGGTCAAAATCATACTCAAACTGTGTGATGGCATTTACGAAAGATTTAACTTTGTCGATGGAGTTAAGAGAAATCTGTACTGTTTTCATGAAAAGCCTCCTTAATTGTAATAATTTGTTGTAGTAGAAAACTTCCTTTTTATAGTATCTTCTTTTCCAATAAAAGTCAATAGTGTCATGGATAATTTCAGACGCAAAATTCGACGGTTTTTTTGGCAGATTGCCGCAGAAAGGACGGTTTTTATGAGAAAAGCAGCATTACACAACCTGGGTTGCAAGGTTAACGCATATGAGACAGAAGCCATGCAGCAGATGCTGGAGCAGGCAGGCTATGAGATAGTGCCTTTTGGGGAAAAGGCAGACGTATATGTCATAAATACCTGCTCTGTCACGAATATGGCAGACCGTAAATCCAGGCAGATGCTCCACCGTGCGAAAAAGCAGAATCCGGACAGCTTGGTTGTGGCTGCAGGATGCTATGTGCAGACATCGCCGGAACAGGCGCAGTCTGACCAGGCTGTGGATGTCTTGATTGGGAATAATAAGAAACATGAGCTGCCAGGCATCCTAGAGCATCTTTTTGCCAAACGGGAGCAAAAAGGGGGCGGCGGGCAATGGGATAGCCCCAGCGGGGATAGTTTTGGGGCTCCGTATGTTGCTATAGGGGAAATTGGGCAGGAGAGGGGCTACGAGGCGCTGCAGATTAGCCGCACGGCGGAGCATACCAGGGCGTTTCTCAAGGTACAGGATGGCTGTAACCAGTTCTGCTCCTATTGCATCATCCCTTATGCCAGGGGGCGGGTGCGCAGCCGTGCCGTCCGGGACGTGGTGCAGGAGGTAACGGCCCTTGCAGGGAATGGATACAAGGAAGTGGTGCTGACAGGCATCCACCTAAGTTCTTATGGCTTGGGTATGGAGGGCTCCGGCGCTGGGGAGGGCGCAGGCAGCCAGAAAGAGGCTGGGCTTCTGGAATTAATCCAAAACGTCCATAAAGTGCCGGGGATTGAGCGGATCCGCCTGGGTTCTTTGGAACCGCAGATTATTACGGAAGATTTTGCAGATGCGCTGTCCCAGCTGCCAAAAGTCTGCCCCCATTTCCATTTATCCCTGCAAAGCGGCTGCGACGCCACCTTAAAGAGGATGAACCGGAAGTATACATGCCGGGAATATGAAGCACGCTGCAGCCTGTTGCGCAGGTATTTCCTGCACCCGGCCATTACCACAGATGTGATTGTGGGGTTCCCGCAGGAGACAGAAGAGGAATTTGAAGCTACTAGGGAATTTTTAAAGAGGATAAGCTTTTTCGGGATGCATATTTTTAAATATTCCATGCGGAAAGGGACCCGTGCCGCCCAGATGCCAGGCCAGGTGCCAGAAGAGGCCAAGGCCAGGCGGAGCGAGGTTCTCTTTGCAGACGCTGCCCCAATGAACCAGAGTTTCCTGGAGTGGTATCTGAATAGGGAGGTGGAGGTCCTCCTGGAGGAAAAGGCTTCCATAGGCGGAAAGGAATATTTTCTGGGGCATACAAAGGAATATGTGAAAGCTGCCCTGCCGTTGGAAGGGATCCAAACGCCGGATTTGGGAAACCAGATAATAAAAGCCAGGGCAAAATCCCTGCTGGGCAAGGATATGCTGTCCCTTGTCCCTGGCTGCCAGCAGAACGGGTAGTTCCCTTAGGGGAAAGAAAAGCTGGCGAATGGCAGCAGAACGGGAAATTTCCCTTAGGGGAAGGAAAAGCTGGCGAATGGCAGTAATTATGGGGATTTGGCTGTTTCTGGAAACTAACAGTTGCAATATGCATGGCAATGAGCTACAATTTCTATATAAAAGAATATTACAGTAAGGGAGGCGTTTGATGTGGGAAGCTTTATAGACAAGCTGCAGAAGCAGGCCAATAAAGGCAGGGAACCAGATACAGACAAAGAAAAGGGGCAGGGTAAGGCACAGAAGGAAGATTTCTTAATCAAGCAGATTGATGAATTTAAGGATAAAGCAAAGCAGCTTCAGGATATGCTGGGGAAAAAGGAAGGGAAAGTAAAAGAGCTCCAGGAAATTTTGGAGAGGCGGGAAGAGCAGGCAAAGCGCCTTCAGGGAATGATAAAGGAACAGCAGCAGGAATCTGAGAAATTGGTGCAAGGGGTGAATACCCGCATAGAAGCTATGATAGCCAAGGTGGACAGCCACCTGAGTGCCATGGATGCCGCCATAAGCCAGAAGGCCGGCGTTATGGGGGAAGATATTGCATCACATCTGAAGGAAGCAAAGGACTGTTCCAGGAAAGAATCTGCTGAAATCAGCAGCAAAATGCAGGGAATTTCAGAAAATATGGACAGCAAGTTGCAGACCCTTACAGATACGGTGGATGGCAAGCTGGAGACCCTTACAGAAAATATGGACAGCAAGCTGCAGGCCCTTACAGATACGGTGGATGGCAAGCTGGAGGCCTTGGCAGGCACAGTAGATGGGAAGGTACAGGCCCTTACAGATACGGTGGATGGCAAGCTGCAGTCGCTCACGGATACCGTGGATGGGAAGCTGCAGGCGCTTACCGAAGCTGTGAATGGGGAGGTACAGACCCTTTCTGGTTCCTTGGATGAGAGGATGCGCACGGTATCAGGGGTTGTGGACAAGAACATGCAGAGCCTTTCCGGGATGGTAAATGAAGGGATGCAAGGGATTACAGGCAAGGTGGATCAGGGCATCCAATCCCTGGCAGAGACAGTAGACATGAGCCTTGAGGAGCAGGCCAATACCATGAGATCCCTGCTGGAAGAGGTTTCTGCCAAGCTGTCAGAGGCCAGCGCGGAACTTTCCGGCGTGTCGTCCCAGACACAGAAAGGGATTGGGGAAAGGCTGGATACCCTGCAGGCAGAGCTTGGGGAGAAAGTCCACAGTGAAAACGTAAAATGCTACCGCAATGTCCAGGTACTGGTAGAGGAACTGGAACAGAAAATGGACCTAATGGCAGAAGAAAACTACCTGGGCCAAGATAAGAAATTTTCCTGGCTCCAGATTGGGCTTGCGCTTATTAACCTGGTGGGCATTGCCGTTGTGGTAGGGCGTGTCTTGGGGCTGTATTAGGTTAAGGGGCAGCAGTACCGCTTCTTAATAAGAATATCATAAGGTAAGAGGGAATACCATGGAACAGGAAAAAAGCGTGTGGGTCATTGGGCATAAGAACCCGGACACAGATTCCATCTGTGCTGCAATTGCCTATGCAGATTTAAAGAATAAAACTGGGAAGCTGCCATACGAGCCGAAGCGGGCCGGGCAGGTGAATGAGGAAAGCCTTTTTGTGCTGGGATATTTTGGCTTCCCAATACCGGAATATGTGGCGGATGTAGGCGCCCAGGTTAAGGATATCGAAATCCGCAAGACCCAGGGGATTGGCAGCAATGTCTCCTTAAAGACTGCTTGGGAGACGATGAAGGAGCAGAATGTGGTAACCCTCCCAATCACCAGCCGGGGCGGTTTGCTGGAGGGGCTGATTATTACAGGTGATATCGCCACGTCCTATATGGATGTATACGACAACCGGATCCTGTCAAAAGCCAGGACGCAGTACAAGAACATTGCAGAGACTTTGGAAGGAGAAGTGCTGGCAGGCAATTCCCATGGGTATTTTGTGAAAGGGAAGGTTGTGGTAGGGACAGAAAGCCCTGAGCTGATGGAAGAATATATTGAGGATGACGATATGGTAATCCTGGGGAACCGCTATGAAGTGCAGCTCTGTGCCATTGAGATGAATGCAAGCTGCATTATCGTATCTTCAGGCGCAAAGGTATCCAAGACCATCCAGAAGCTGGCAGAAGACCGGGGATGCATCATCATCACGACGCCCTATGATACATATACGGTTTCCCGGCTAATCAACCAGAGCATGCCGGTCAAGTATTTTATGCGCCAGGAAAACCTGGTTACCTTTGAGACGGAGGAATATATCGACGACGTGAAAGAAATCATGTCAAGGGAGCGCCATCGGGATTTCCCCATCCTAAAAGAGGATGGGACCTATGTAGGTATGATTTCCCGCAGGAACCTTCTGAACATGAAACGCAAGCAGGTAATCCTGGTAGACCATAACGAGAGGACCCAGGCGGTAGATGGGATTGACGGTGCGGAGATTTTAGAGATTATCGACCACCACAGGCTGGGTAGCCTGGAGACAATCTCCCCGGTGTTCTTCCGCAACCAGCCCTTGGGCTGTACCTCCACGATTATTTACCAGATGTACCTGGAGCAAGGGATAGAAATCCCAAAAGGGATTGCAGGCCTATTGTGTTCTGCCATTATTTCTGATACGCTGATGTTCCGTTCCCCTACCTGCACGTTGCTAGACCGGCAGGCGGCAGAAGCGCTTGCACGGATGGCAGGCATCCAAGTGGAAGAGCATGCTAAGAGGATGTTCCAGGCTGGGAGCAACCTTAAGTCCAAGACGCCGGAAGAGATATTGTTCCAGGATTTTAAGACATTCCAGGCAGAGGAGATGGAGTTTGGCATAGGCCAGCTGACCGCCATGAGCATGGAAGGGCTGCAGGAGGTGAAGGAAAAGCTGTCCGGCTATATCTGCCAGGTGCAGAAGGAGAGGCAGCTGGATATGGTATATGTGATGCTGACCAATATACTAGAAGAGAGCACAGAACTTATTTTTGTAGGGGAAGATGCAAAAGAGGTCGCAGTGCAGGCCTTCCATGGGCATGCAGAAGACAGGGGGGACAGCCTATGGCTGAAAGGCGTGGTATCCAGGAAGAAACAGATGGTGCCGGCGCTGATGCTGGCCCTGCAAGGGCATTGATGAAAGGAATATAGGCAAAAGGGGTAAAATCAGTCATAGAAATACCGATAAAAATAAAAGGATAAATGGCAAGAATCGTATGAAATCTACGGAACAAGGCATGGGCTTTGCAAAGAAAAGGCATAAAATGCCAGCAAAAAGAAGGAATGTTACAAAAGAGGAATACAAGGAAGCAGGGAAAAGGGTGGATGCTGCAGCAAAAAGCAGCCAGATAGGGGACAAACAAATATGGAAGCCAGGAAATATGCTTTACCCCCTTCCGGCTGTATTAGTGACTGTGGCAGATAAAAAGGGAAGGGACAATGTGTTCACGGTGGCGTGGACGGGGACAGTCTGCACCAACCCGCCCATGGTGTATATATCGGTGCGCCCAGAGCGGCATTCCTACCATATGATAGAAGAGACTGGGGAATTTGCCATTAACCTGACGACAGAAGCCTTGGCATATGCCGTGGATTACTGTGGGGTAACGTCAGGCCGGGAGGTTGATAAGTTTAAAGAGCTGTGCCTTACCCGGCAGAAGGCTTCAGAAATTTCAGTTCCCTTGCTAGGGGAAAGCCCCGTCAATCTTGAATGCAGGGTGAAGGAGTGCAAAAAGCTGGGCTCCCACCATATGTTCCTGGCAGAGGTAGCCTGCCTCCATGTAGCCAAAGAGTACTTGGATCAGAAGGGGAGATTTTGCCTGGAACGGGCAAAACCGGTGGCCTATTCCCATGGGTCATATTATGGCCTGGGGAGGATGTTAGGCACATTTGGTTATAGTATTAAGAGAAAAAGGAAACCAAAAAAGAAAAAGGAGTGATACGTTTGCAGCAGCATGAATCTTTATTTGAGAACTTAAAATTCTGTTCCGTATGCCATACGCCCCTTCCTGCCAATTATGAGGAAGAGACCTGCCCAGTCTGTAAGGAGAACCAGCTGTTTAACGAGGTAAAAGAGTACATACGGTCAAAGGACGTGACAGAATATCAGGTGGCGGACCATTTCCATATTCCCCAGAGGCAGGTAAAGAAATGGATTACGGAAGGCCGCATTGAGTATAAGGAAGAAGAAGAGAGGATTGTGGCCCTCCATTGCTCCAAATGCGGAGAACAGATAGCCTTCGGCACCCTGTGCCAGAAATGCTACCGTGAGCAGTTCCAGGCTAAGACAGGGTATGCAACCCTAAAAGAAGGGGAAAAGGACAGGATGCGTTTTATGGAGGATTAATGGCAGCAATCATTGGATGAGCAAATCCATCAAATACCCATAGACATCCTCACTTTGTTTTTTCCAATTGGCGCAGATGGCTTCTGCCTGTTTTTTCGACTTAACCGTGATGGTTAAGTCGATGAGCGTGCGCTCTTTTTCTTTGATTTGGCAGCGTGCGTCATATTCCTGGGCAGTATTTTTGTAGTAATCTGCCATGACGGAGATATCCTGTTTTAATTCCATCCTGTTTTCTAAGAAATAAGTGAGCACGTCCTCTTTGATGGCGTCTGAGATTTTGTCTGGGAAGTAGGAAAGGGTCTCACGCCCAGCAGGCGTGAGGAAGTAGCGGGTGTTGTTGTGCGTAGGCTCTTTGCGGATCAAATCCGTGCTGAGCAGTTCGCTGATCACCTGTTGGATTGTAAAATAAGTGGTATAGTCTTTCTCCAGCACGAAGCTGGAGATTTGTGTATTGGTTAAAGGGAAATCCACATGGTCCAACATGTACAGTACAAGCAGTTTATATTGGGTCAATGCCTCTGCCATGGCAGGTCGCTCCTTTCAAGGTGTTTTCGTGGGAAGGAAGAATTTTCCTTGCCAGGTGTCCCTGGCTTTTAGGGTTTGCTGGATTTGGTTGAGTACGCTGCGTTTTGCCCTGCTCCAAAGGGGGGCAACCAGCAAATCCTTGGGGCCGTCCCCAGTTAAGCGGTGGATGGTCATATCCTGCGGCAGGATTTCCAGGCAGTCCGCAATCATTTCACAATAGCCCTCCTGCGAGAAAAGCGGGAAGGGCTTTTTCTGGTATAAAACCCCTAAGTCCGTATCCGATAATACATGAAGGAGCTGCAGCTTGATGCCAAAAACGCGCAGGTTTCCCACATAAGACACGGTTTCTAGCATCTGCGCCCGTGTTTCCCCAGGCAACCCCAGGATGACATGGACAATCACTGGGATATGGCGCAGGGAAAGGTTTTCCACAGCCGCTTGGAAGCACTCCAGGGTAAATCCGCTGCGGATGAGGCGGCTGGTCGTAGGATGGATGGTCTGCAGGCCCAGTTCAATCCAGACAGGCTTGTACTGGTTTAATTCGGCCAATAAGGATAAAATTTCCTCTGGAAGGCAGTCCGGGCGGGTGGCGATTGACAGAACCACGACATCCGGGTCACGGATTGCATCCATAAAAATACGCTTTAGGTAACCCACAGGCGCATAGGTATTCGAAAATGCCTGGAAATAGGCAATGTATTTCTGGCAGTTCCTTTTCATGCGGATTTGCTTTTTGGCCGTTTCCAGCTGTACGGGGATTGGGACAGAAGCTTGCTGGGCAAAATCCCCGCTCCCGGCGGCGCTGCAGAAGATACATCCCTTGGAGCCCAATTTCCCGTCACGGTTTGGGCAGGTCATGCCCCCATGCAGTGCCAGCCGGTAGACTTTTTCCCCAAAGGCCTTTTTCAGGTAGGAATCTATGGAATAATACCGTTTGCCATCCCATGAGGCTTTCTCCCCTGTGCTGCCGCGGGGGAACTGCCCCTGTGGACGCCCGGATCCCTTGCCCATGGATGCCTTATCCTGGCACATCTTAGCGCTTGGGGCTTGGGATATGGGATTTTACAGCCTGGCTTACGGCTTGCGCAACCCTAGGGTCAAAGGCTTCTGGCATGATAAAATCCTCACCCAGCTGCCCATCTGGGACCAGCCCGGCAATGGCTTCGGCAGCAGCCAGCTTCATTTCCTCTGTGATTTGGGTGGCCCGGCCTTCCAATGCCCCTTTGAAGATACCAGGGAAAGCCACCACATTGTTGACCTGGTTGGGGAAGTCGCTGCGCCCCGTACCAACCACCCTTGCCCCGGCAGCCTTGGCCACGTCTGGCATAATCTCAGGCACAGGGTTTGCCATGGCAAAGAGGATGGCATCCTGGTTCATGGAAGATACCATATCAGCGGTGACAATGCCTGGGGCGGAAACCCCGACGAAAATATCTGCGCCCTTCAGTGCGTCTGCGAGGGTACCGGACATATTTTCTTTGTTCGTTGCTCCCAGCATTTTTTCCTGCATCCAGTTCAAATCCGGGTAATCCTTGCCGATAATCCCCAGGCGGTCGCACATGGTGACATGACAAAACCCATAAGCCAGCAGCAGCTTGGTAATGGCAATGCCGGCGGAGCCTGCGCCGTTTACCACCACCTTACAGCCCTCTTTTGCTTTGCCCACCACCTTTAGCGCATTGATAATCCCAGCCAGGACGACGATAGCAGTCCCGTGCTGGTCGTCATGGAACACGGGGATGGAAAGCCGTTCTTTCAGCCGTTCCTCAATTTCAAAGCAGCGTGGGGCGGAGATATCCTCCAGGTTGATGCCGCCATAGGCCGGCGCCAGGTAAGTAATGGCCCGGATAAGTTCTTCTGTGTCCTGGGTATCCAGGCAGATAGGTACGGCATTGATGCCGCCAAATTCCTTGAATAGGACGCATTTTCCTTCCATTACGGGCATGGCGGCATAAGGCCCGATATTCCCAAGCCCCAGTACGGCGCTGCCATCAGAAATGACAGCTACGGTATTTGCCTTCATGGTATAAGTATAGGCCTCTTCCGGCCGTTCTGCAATAATCTTACAGGGTTCCGCCACACCAGGGGTATAGGCGATAGCTAAGTCTTCCCGGGTCTTTACCGGGCTTTTGGAAACGGTTTCCAGCTTGCCGTTCCATTCTTTATGGAAAAATAGTGCTTTTTCTGTTGTGGTCATAATGGATGGCTCCTTTTTTCTAGTTTGGTTTGCATTTTTTCATACTACATAAATCATATCATGAAAAAAAGGGCAAATGCAATATGCATTCAGAAATTAATTAAAAAAATTGAAAAAAAATGTTGACATTTCGATTGCTTTCGCATATAATATATCTTGCGTCACGGGTGGCGCAGGCAATTACGGGGTGTGGCTCAGCTTGGCTAGAGCGCCTGGTTTGGGACCAGGAGGTCGCA
>CAJUSO010000014.1 GCA_910588965.1 uncultured Lachnospiraceae bacterium
AGCGGTTTATGGACGTGATGGTGCTGCCGGAAATGGAGGACGCCCACAGCCGGGAGCGGGCGACGGATGAACTGCCCCAATCCGCCCAAGGGAAGACGATTATGACCACAGAGCCGAAATTCGTCCCCAAGGAGGCGGCAAAAATTAAGATTAACGACGGCCTGGAGGTCAGCGTACGGCTGATAGACTGCGTAGGCTTTATGGTGGACGGCGCTTCCGGCCACATGGAAGAGGGTACGGAGCGTATGGTCAAGACGCCCTGGTTTGACTATGAAATCCCCTTTACCCAGGCGGCGGAAATCGGCACCCAGAAGGTAATCCGGGAGCATTCCAATATCGGGATTGTAATCACTACGGACGGCTCCATTACAGAACTGCCCAGGGAAAGCTATCTCCCCGCGGAAGAAAAGACGGTTGCAAGCCTCAAAAAGCTGGGGAAGCCTTTTATCCTGCTTTTGAATACCCAAAAGCCTTATAGTGCGGAGAGCCAGAAGCTGGCGGAAGAACTGTCAGAAAAGTATGGGGTATCTGCCCTTCCCGTAAACTGTGAGCAGCTGCGCAAGGATGATATCTTCCATATCCTGGAAAGCATCCTATATGAGTTCCCGATTGAGCGGGTGGATTTCTTCCTGCCGAAATGGGTGGAAATGCTGGAAAGTACCCACAAGATGAAAGAGAATGTCATCCAGAACGCCATGCAGGTATTGAAGCAGTTCACCTTTGCGAAAGATGTACGCAATACGGAACTTGTCCCGGAAGGGGAATATATCCGTAGGATGAAGCTTGAGAAAGTGGAACTGTCAAGGGGCTGCGTACAGATCCTAATTGACAT
Source organism: uncultured Lachnospiraceae bacterium (assembly GCA_910588965.1). Classification (GTDB taxonomy): domain Bacteria; phylum Bacillota; class Clostridia; order Lachnospirales; family Lachnospiraceae; genus Petralouisia. The sequence continues at coordinate 833 of CAJUSO010000014.1, forward strand.
TGATGAAAAGTATTACTACGAAAATATGAGCGAGCTTACAGGCGTGCCTATTTCCGGGGAATACCAGCTAATCTCCATGATTAAGGAACTGTCTGGCATGAAGAAGGAATATGACAAGGTAGGGAGCGCCATGGAGGCAGTGAAGCATAAGGGATACGGGGTAGTGACGCCGCAGCTTACGGACATTGAGATTGAAGAGCCGGTACTCATCCGGCACGGCAATAAATTCGGGGTGAAGATTAAGGCACAGTCCCCTTCCATCCATATGATCCGGGCCAATGTGGAGACAGAGATTGCACCCATTATCGGCAGCGAGGAACAGGCACAGGACCTGATTGGCTATATCAAGGAGTCCCGCGACCAGGAGGATGGGATCTGGCAGACGAATATCTTTGGGAAATCCATTGGGGAACTGGTAGAGGATGGGATACGCAGCAAGATAACGATGATGGATGATGAGAGCCAAGTAAAGCTGCAGGATACGATGCAGAAAATCGTAAATGACAGCAACGGCGGGCTGGTATGTATTATTATATAAAGGCTGGAAAACTTCCAAATTTGTGAAAAACAGCTGGAAATTCAGTTTATTTATGGTATAATCTTACTAACAGGTTTGCCAAAAGCGCATATCCGGAAGAACGGTTGTTGGATATGCGTTTTTTGGTATCCAGGGCTTGGGCTATAACCATAGCGTGAAAAACACAGACGGAGGGAAAGGCAATGCAAGAAAGGCACAGAGGAACCAAACAGACAGGGATTGGGAAGAAATGGATTTATTTTTTGCTTGCTGCCGTATGCGCTGTCCTTTTGGACTGCGGGGCGGCCCAGGCGGCTAAGCTTCCAGCCCTTAAGGTGAAAGGGACGCAGCTGGTAAACGCCAAAGGGAAGCCGGTCCAATTAAAGGGCGTCAGCACGCATGGGCTCTCCTGGTTCCCGGAATATGTGAACCAGAAATCATTCACCCATATCAAGAAGAAATGGAAAGCCAATGCAGTCCGGCTAGCCATGTATACCAGTGAATACAATGGGTATTGCACAGGGGACGCGGCGAACCGCAAGGCTTTGGAAAAGCGGGTGGACGACGGAGTGAAATATGCGGCCAAAGCAGGGCTTTATGTGATTATTGACTGGCATATTTTAAGCGACGGGAACCCGAAGGCACACCAGAAGGAGGCTGTAGCCTTCTTCAAAAAGATGGCTGGTAAGTATAAGTCGCATACCAATGTGATTTATGAAATCTGCAATGAGCCGAACGGGGGCACATCCTGGGCAGATATCAAGTCTTATGCCAAGAAGGTGGTGAAAGCAATCCGCTCTAAGGATAAAAACGCTGTCATACTGATTGGGACGCCCAACTGGTCGCAGGATGTGGACCTTGTGGCAAAAAGCCCCCTGAAGGGCTATAAGAACCTGATGTACACGCTGCATTTCTATGCGGGCACCCATGGGACGGATTTGCGTAAAAAAGCGAAAAACGCGTTGAAGATGGGGCTCCCGCTTTTTGTGTCGGAATTTGGCATTTCAGACGCTTCTGGCAATGGGGCGCTGAACAAGCAGGAAGGGAAGAAGTGGCTGAAGTTCTTAAAGGAGAAAAAAATCAGCTATATTGGCTGGAGCCTCTGCAACAAAGGGGAAAGCTCCGCCATCCTGAAGCCTTCCTGTAAGAAAACAGCTGGATGGAAGGACACAGACCTTACCCCTTGGGGGAAATGGCTGGTAAGGCAATGGTAGGGCGCAGGCCCCTTTAGGATGGCAGCAATCACTTGTGAGAAAGGATGGTGTTGTGTATGAAAAAGTACAAAAGGACTTCCCTGGAAGTGCAGGCAGTTGCTTATGAAGTTGGGAAAGGGATGGAGGACGGCTTTATGCCCTGGAGCTCTGTGGTGACTACAGGCTGGATCCGGACAGAACACCTTATCCAGGTTACCCGGGAGGACGGCCTGGTGGTGTGCCCCTTTATCCAGAACAGAAGGGGGATAATTTTCCTGGGGGAAGGAGACTATATTATTACGGAAATGGATAAGGAGCGCCATGTCTGCGGCAAGGACAAGTTTGCAGAACGGTTTGAGCCGCTGGATTAGGAAGCATGCACCTTATGGATGGATTTTTACAGGATTTTTACACTGCTGATTGAAAATGGGCAGCTTATGTGGTAGAATAAGGAAATTAAGAGAAACGGCTGAGAAGCCCCAATACAGGAGGTTTGGGATAAAATGGAACAATATAAGGAAGAATTTATCGGTTTCATGGTGGACTGCCAGGTGCTGAAATTTGGCGAATTTATATTAAAGAGCGGGAGGAAATCCCCATTTTTCATGAATGCAGGGGCCTATGTGACAGGCGCCCAGCTCCTGAAGCTGGGGGAATATTATGCCAAGGCAATCCATGCCCATTATGGGGATGATTTTGACGTATTATTTGGGCCGGCCTATAAGGGCATCCCTTTGAGCGTTGCCACAACCATGGCTTACAGCCAGCTCTATGGCAAGGAAATCCGTTATTGTTCCAACCGCAAGGAGGTAAAAGACCATGGGGACACGGGAATCCTGCTGGGGAGCAAGCTAAAAGACGGCGACCGGGTAGTCGTGATTGAAGACGTAACTACTTCTGGCAAATCTATGGAGGAAACCGTGCCGATTATCCGTGCCCAGGCAGAAATTGAAATCAAGGGCCTGATTGTATCTCTGAACCGCATGGAGCGCGGCAAGGGGGAGAAAAGCGCTTTAGAAGAAATCAAGGAGCTGTACGGCTTTGAGGCAAATGCCATCGTGACCATGCAGGATGTGGTGGAATGCCTGTACCGCAAGCCATATCGCGGGACAGTCTATATTGACGACAGCATAAAAGCCGCCATTGACCAATATTATGCACAATATGGGGCAAAATAAAGAAAATAAGAAAATCAGGAGAAATGGACATGAATGATAATGAGAAGACCTATAAGATGCTGACAATGGCGGGAGCTGGGAATATTGCCCTTGGCATTGTAGTCCTGGTGACAGGCGTTGCATGCGGCGTGCTGGCAATTATAAACGGCGCAAGGATATTAAAGCGCAAATCTGATATCATATTTTAAGGGATGGAAAATTGAAAAAGGACTATCGAAAAGCGCTCCGGGTATGCAGCAAAATCCTGTTTGGGATTTATATTATATGCCTGGCTTATTTCCTCTTCTTTGCAGAGAGCACAGGCCGTACCTTTGAAGGCAGGAGTTACCACTACAACCTGGAGCTGTTTAAGGAAATCAGGCGTTTTATCGTATACCGGCATACTTTAGGCACACGGGCAGTCGTACTGAACCTGTTTGGGAACATCGTGGCATTCATCCCTTTCGGGTTCTTCCTCCCGGTGCTATACCCCAAATGCAGGTCTGTCCTGTTCACGGTGTTTTTCAGCTTTGAATGCAGCCTTATGGTGGAGACCATCCAACTGGTATCTAAAGTAGGGAGTTTCGACGTGGATGATATGCTCTTGAATACGGTTGGCGGCTTTCTGGGCTGCCTGGCTTTTTTCTGGATGAATCGGATAAGGAGATCTTATGAGGCGAAGGAAAAGGAATAGTTATAAGTTTGCAGGAATGAAGCATTCCAAGCGTGGGAAAGTTTCCCTGGCTTTGGCAATGCTGTCGCTCTTTGCAGGGATTGGGATGGTGGCATTTTCCGTGGGGAGCCGTGGGAATGCCACCATTTATGTAGGGAGCGCAGGGCTGTTCTCCCTATGCCTGGCGGCCGTGTCCTTGGTAGTAGGGCTTTCCAGCCTGCGGGAAGATAGCTTTAAGCTGTTCCCGGTGTTGGGGAGCCTTTGCTCTGCCCTAATCCTGGCAGGATGGGTAGCCATCTATGTGCTGGGTTTTTACGGATAGCAAGGGAGCGGCTGATAAAAGGTTAATTTAGAAAGGTAGGTAGAAAACATGGGTTATCAGGAGATTTGGCAGCCATACCGGGAAGAAGTAGAAGAGCGTTTTCCGCTGGTAATGGAACGGCTTCGGCTGGTGAGCCAGGAAGAAACGGTTAAGGATGCGTACCTTAGCTATTTCCGGCATGTGGCCGCTTTTTTGGTAAAGTTAGGGGAGTTGGGGGAAGAAATCCTATCCAGGGATTGGAATTCTGTCAGCCTGGAGGAGCTGAAGCAGGAAAACCACAGCCTATATGAAGACATCCTCCCAAAACATTATGGGGAAAGCTATGGGAACCCAGCCTTTGCGGCCGAGCGCCTGGGGGAAGGGCTTGGGAAGCTTCTGTCTGCCCTCTATGCAGATATACGTTCTTTGATTCCCTATGCCTATGAAGGGCGCCTGTATGAGATTACCCTATTCAGTGAACTGTTTGTGGAGATTTACAACATATTTGAGGCAGAGGGAACCCCAGGGGAAGAGGAAGTCCAAAAGGTTATCTACTGGTTTTTCCATGATTACGGGGAAGTTTTCACCGAGATTGGGATATTGTCCCAGAATTGCCCGGAAATGGATTTCTTTACCCGGATAATTATGGACAGCGATTTGGATGATTTGCGTTACCTTTACCGTTATGGGGCATATATTACGGAAAATGAACTTGGGACGGCAGAATTCCTCAATGGGATGTCCCAGGAAGAAATCCAGTCTATGGCCAGCACTTATACCGAAGGTTACCGGATTGGCTTCCAGGTAACAGGGAAGGATCTGTCCAAAAAGAAATTTGTAGACCTCCGCTATCCCATTGGCTTTGAGCGGATGGTGCGGGCTGCTATCCAGAATTTTGGAAAGATGGGGCTTTTGCCGGTGGCCATGCGGGGCGGGGAGTTCTCCTTCCAGGAAAGAGGTGCCCGTGCCCTGTCTGTTGGGAGCGTTGCCCCAAACCGCCAGTACCTCTACGACCACAAGGCAGACAAAGCAGCTTATTGGGACAAGGCCTTGGTGGAACGGTGGCTGGAAGCGCTGCGGACGGCTTACGAGGGGCGCAAGGAAGAGGCAGCCTTCTATTCAGGCCATGCTGTGATTGAGACCTTTGGGGAGGAAGGCTTTGAGCCAAAGGCAAACCCTTATGCCTACCAGTTCACCGAAAAGCAGCAGAAGCTAAACGTATACTATGCCAACACGTCCTCTGAAATCAGCAACTGCTACGTCCGGAAGGATGAGTACAGCTTTACGATTATCGCTTACCCAATCCCTGCCATCGGAAAACAGTACAAAGAGATTTTTGCAAAGACTGTGGAGGTAAATACGCTGGATTATAAGCTTTACCAGGGCATGCAGCAGAAAATCATCGACGTGCTGGACCAGGGCGTGGCAGTCCGCATTACTGGGAAGGGGGAAAACCGGACAGACCTTACGGTTTCCCTGCGCCCCTTAGGGGATCCCCAGAAGGAGACCCTCTTTGAAAACTGTGTGGCAGACGTCAATATCCCCGTAGGGGAAGTCTTTACATCCCCGAAGCTAAAGGGGACCAACGACCGCCTCCATGTGACCCAGGTATACCTGAAAGGGCTGAAGTACCTGGATCTGGAAGTGGATTTCCAGGATGGGATGATCAGCCGGTATTCCTGCAGGAATTTCAGCACAGAGGAAGAAAACCAGGCTTTCCTGAAGGAAAACCTGCTGAAACACCATGATACGCTGCCAATGGGGGAATTTGCCATTGGGACGAATACCACGGCTTACAGGATGGGGATTGACTACAAGATACAGGATAAGCTGCCTATCTTGATTGCAGAGAAAACAGGCCCCCATTTCGCTGTGGGGGATACCTGCTACAGCTGGGCAGAGGATGTAGCCGTATTTAATCCAGATGGGAAGGAAATTGTGGCAAGGGACAATGAGGTTTCGCTGCTTAGGAAAGAAGATGTGGGGAAAGCATACTTTAACTGCCATACGGATATTACCATCCCCTATGACGAATTGGGGAGCATTACGGTCCTAAGGCAGGATGGGAGCGCCGTGGACGTCATCCGGGATGGGAAATTCGTGGTGCCAGGGACAGAAAGGCTGAACGCCCCCTTATGATAAAACCTTAAAGCCAACGGAAGGGCAGGTGATTTTTTTATGAAGTATTCAGAAAATCCAGGAAAACAATACCATATCCAAGTAGGGAAGGGGGATGTGGGCAAGTATGCCATCCTGCCGGGAGACCCGAAGCGGTGTGCAAAAATCGCACAGTATTTTGAAGATCCCAAGCAGATGGCAGACAGCCGGGAATACGTCACTTATACGGGATATTTGGATGGCGTGAAGGTAAGCGTGACCTCCACAGGCATTGGCGGGCCGTCGGCAGCGATTGCGCTGGAAGAACTGGTCCTGTCAGGCGCAGACACCTTTATCCGTGTGGGCACCTGCGGCGGCATGCAGGAACATGTTATGAGCGGCGATGTGGTCATTGCCAGCGGGGCCATCCGGATGGAAGGGACCAGCCGGGAATACGCCCCCATTGAATTCCCAGCAGTAGCAGACATCCAGGTTGTGAACGCGCTGGCAGAAGCCGCCCAGAAACTGGGGCAAAGCTTCCACGTGGGCATTGTACAATGCAAAGACTCCTTTTATGGGCAGCATTCCCCAGAATCGAAGCCTGTCAGTTATGAACTGCTGCATAAATGGGAAGCCTGGAAACGCCTGGGATGCCTTGCTTCTGAGATGGAATCGGCGGCCTTATTCGTGGCGGCCAGCAGCCTGCATGTCAGGATTGGCTCCTGTTTCCTGGTAATGGCAAACCAGGAGCGGGAGAAGGCCGGCCTTAGCAACCCTGTAGCCCATGACACGGACATGGCTGTGCGCATTTCCATTGAAGCGCTCCGAAAGCTAATCAAAGAGGATGCTGCAGCATCCCTATCTAAAGCCTAGGCATATGCAGAGCCTGCCGCAGCAAGGTAAGGAACCGCACATTGCAGATAGGCAGAACCCACATGTGCGGGGGCGGCGGTTGCAGATAGGCAGAACCCACATGTGCGGGGCGGCGGTTGGAAAGGAGGAACCCTATGGAAAAAGAAATGGTGGAGGCATTGATAGAGGCAGCGTCTGCACAGCTGCAATATTCTTATGCGCCTTATTCCGGCTTCAAGGTTGGGGCTGCGCTATTGGCGCAGGATGGGACGGTTTATACAGGCTGCAATATTGAAAATGCCGCCTTTACCCCTACAAACTGCGCAGAGCGGACAGCGTTTTTCAAGGCTGTCAGCCAGGGAGCCAGGGAATTCCAGGCGATATGTATCCTAGGCGGGCCTGACGGGAAGCTGGAATCTTATACGCCTCCCTGCGGCGTATGCCGCCAGGTTATGATGGAATTCTGCGACCCGGAAAAATTTTTGGTAATCCTAGGCACTGGGAAAGGGGACTGGACGGTTTACCCGCTCAAAGACCTGATGCCTATGGGCTTTGGCCCAGATAACCTATAAGCCTTTCAGGCATGCCTGCCAAGGCGCTTACAGAATACATATTGTAAAAGAAATTAAAGCGTGATATAATATGCAGTGTGGAAAATACGCCTACGATGGAGGAAACCATGATTGGGAGAAATACAGAATTACAGCAATTAGGGCAGTTATACCAGCAGGAAGGGAGCCAGGCTGTTGTCCTATACGGCAGGAAAGAGCAGGGCATCCGCAGGCTGGCACAGGCATTCTGTAGCGGCAAGCCCTCCTTTTACTACTTTGCCCCAGAGACCTCCGCCCAGGCACAGAGGAAGCGCCTGGGGCGGGACTTTGCATTGGACCTTTCCGTAACGGCGCAGGATGGTTTCTACGACGCCTTATTCCAGGGGATGGGAAGGGAGGATGGGGGCAAGCTGGTATGGGTGGTGGATGAATTCCAGAATATCGTAAAAAAAGATCCGTCCTTCTGGGGCAGCCTCTTGAAACGGAGGGATAAAAGCCCTTCCGCCGTCCCCGTTTTCATCCTCTTATGCAGTTCCTCTATCCCTTGGATAGAACAGGAAATGCCCAAAGCTTTGGGTACAGCAGCAAAAAAAACAGACCGTACTATCAAATGCGGGGATCTCCGCTTCCTGGATTTGGTGCGGCATTTCCCTGACTACACACTGCGCCAGAGCGTGGAGGTATTCGGTGTAATCGGAGGCGTGCCGGAATTTATGCGCCACTGGGATAAAAGCCAGGATATCCGCCAAAATGTCTGTATCCATATCCTGGCCGGGGATGGCTTTTTACATGGGAAGCCCTGGGAAATCCTGCGCAGCCACCTGCGGGAGCTGTCGGTGTACCAGGCAATCCTGGGAGCAATTGCGTCTGGAAAGCGCAAGCTGAACGAACTCTACCAGGAAACTGGGTTTTCCCGGGCAAAAATCAGCGTGTACTTAAAGAACCTGATGGAATTTGACGTTGTGGAAAAAGTATATTCTTTTGAGACAGGCGGATGGCAGAATGCGCAGAAGGGCCTATACCAGATAAAGGATACCTTCCTGAATTTCTGGTTTAAGTTCATTTACCCCCATTTATCTGACCTTTACCAGCTGCCGCCAGAGGAATTTTACGATAGGCACATCAGCCCGGAACTGGAAGGTTACCTGAAGCGTTATTTCATCAAAGTCTGCATGGAATACCTGCAGCTGCAGGACATGATTGGGAAACTGCCCTTACATATCTACAAAATGGGGAGCTGGATAGGGAAAAAGGGGGACATTGACATCATCGCACAGAACAGCGTCCGCGAGAATTTAATCTGCCTCTGTAACTGGTCTGAGCCAGAAATGACATTCCAGATGTGCCAGCAGATGTTTGACAGCATGGAGCAGGCAAAAATCGGCGCAAATTATTATTACCTGTTTACAGCAAAATCTTTTGAAGATGCTTTGGTAAAAATGGCTGCCAAAGACAGCCGGATTTTATTGGTGGATATGGGGGAGATGTAGCAATTTCATGCCTATTGGAAAGGGAAGGTCCGCATTATGCCAAAATCGTTGTTTATTGCAGAAAAGCCAAGCGTGGCACGGGAATTTGCCAAAGCCCTGAAACTGGATTTTAAAAACAGGGACGGTTATATGGAGGCTGGCCAGGCAGTTGTCACCTGGTGCGTAGGCCACCTTATTACCATGAGCTATCCAGAGGCCTACGACGCAAAATATAAGAAATGGAGCCTTGCCACCCTCCCCTTCCTCCCTCAGGAATGGAAATATGAGGTAATCCCCGGGGTAAAAAAGCAATATAAGATTGTAGAGGGGCTGCTGAACCGGGAAGATGTGGATACGATTTATGTGTGCACGGACTCCGGGCGGGAAGGGGAATACATCTACCGCCTGGTGGAGCAGCAGGCCAAGGTGGCAGGCAAAAAACGCCGCCGGGTATGGATCGATTCCCAGACAGAGGAAGAAATCTTAAGGGGCATAAAAGAGGCAAAGGATTTGTCAGAATATGACAACCTCTGCGCTTCCGCATACTTGCGGGCAAAGGAAGATTACCTGATGGGGATCAACTTTTCCAGGCTGCTGTCCCTAAAATACAGCAACGCTATCTCCAGCTTTTTAAAAACCAGCTACACCGTTGTCAGCGTAGGCCGGGTCATGACCTGTGTGCAGGGGATGGTAGTGCGGCGGGAACGGGAAATCCGCACTTTTGTCAAGACGCCCTTTTACCGTGTGCTGCAGGGGCTGGACCTGCAAGGGCATTCCCTGGAAGGGGAGTGGCGCGCTGTGGAAGGCTCTGCCTATTTCCAGTCCCCAAAGCTTTATAAGGAAAACGGATGGAAAGAAAAAGCCGATGCAGAAAAGTTAATAGCAGAATTAATTTCTGTTAAAAAGCCCGATGGATTACGCACTACCGTGCATTCCATCGGGAAGAAGAAGGAAGCGAAAAAACCGCCTCTCCTATACAACCTGGCAGAACTCCAAAACGACTGTTCCAAATTTTTCAAAATCAGCCCAGACCAAACCTTACAGATTGTGCAGGAACTGTATGAGAAGAAAATGGTGACATATCCCAGGACGGACGCCCGGGTCCTGTCCACAGCCGTGGCAAAGGAAATCCATAAAAATATCGGGGGATTAAAGCATATCCCTTCTGTCCAGGCCTTTTCTGCGGAAATCCTAGAAAAGAAGCTCCACGCAAACATTGCAAAGACCCGTTATGTCAATGACAGCCAGATTACAGACCACTACGCCATCATCCCCACCGGCCAGGGCCTGCCTGCCGCCCGCAGCCTGGGCCAGACGTCCCTGAACGTTTACGAAGTAATCGTACGCAGGTTCTTAAGTATTTTTTATCCCCCAGCCATTTACCAAAAGGCCACCTTGGTGACTGCCATGGGAAAAGAAAAATTTTTCTTTTCGTTCAAAGTCCTGGCGGATCCCGGCTATTTACGCGTGATGGAATATTCTTTCCAAAAGAAAGCCGCGCCTGGCCAGGAAGGGCAAAGCGCATCCAGCAATGAAGGCCTGCTAAGGCAGCTTTCTTCTTTAAAAAAAGGCATGGAACTGCCGGTTACGTCATTAATGGTAAAGGAAGGGGAGACGTCGCCGCCCAAACGTTACAATTCTGGGTCTATTATCCTGGCGATGGAAAATGCTGGGCAGCTGATTGAGGATGAAGAGCTCCGTGCACAAATCAAAGGTTCCGGTATTGGGACCAGCGCCACCCGCGCAGAGATTTTAAAAAAGCTCATAAACAACAAATACCTGGCCTTGAATAAAAAGACCCAGGCCATAACGCCCACCTTGCTGGGGGAAATTATCTTTGATGTGGTAAATGCCTCAATAAAATCATTGTTAAATCCAGATTTAACAGCCAGCTGGGAGAAAGGCCTTACCTATGTTGCAGAAGGTACAATTACGCCAGAAGAGTATATGGGAAAATTAGAGCATTTTGTACGCAGCCGGACCCATGGGGTTTTGGGATTGGATAACCAATATGCCCTGCGCGGGCATTTCCAAAAAGCCGCAGCTTTTTATAAAGAAACGGCAAAGGAGAAGGATTTGGGGCCTAGGAAGAAAGCAAAGCAAACATCCTAGCCGCACCCCTACAGAACCGTTGTAAATTCGGAACATTGGAAAAGGAGAAAGCCATGGAAGCATGTAAAATCAAAGAGTTATACACGTTATCAGAAACAATCGCCGCAGGGCTGTTCCAATCCCTGGAATACCCTTGGGAAGCCCTTCCCAAAATCAGCAGCTTTATCTGCGCCTTAGGCAAGTCCCTGCCTCCGGATATTTATGAGCAGCGCGGCGAAAACGTCTGGGTAGCCAAAAGCGCAGACATAGCGCCTACGGCTTACATCAATGGCCCCGCGATTATTGATGAGGAGGCCCAAGTCCGCCACTGCGCATTTATCCGCGGGAATGCCATTGTAGGGAAGGGCGCCGTGGTGGGCAATTCCACAGAATTAAAAAATGTGGTGCTCTTTAACAAAGTCCAAGTCCCCCATTATAACTATGTGGGCGACTCAATTTTAGGCTACAAATCCCATATGGGCGCAGGCTCCATCACATCGAACGTGAAGTCTGACAAAACCCTGGTTGCGGTAAAAAGCGGTACGGAAGCATTCCCTACCGGGCTGAAGAAATTTGGCGCAATGCTGGGTGATGAAGTAGAAGTCGGCTGCAACAGTGTCTTGAACCCTGGGACAGTCATCGGGCGGCGCAGTAATATTTACCCACTCTCTATGGTCCGCGGCGTTGTCCCGCCGCAATCCATTTATAAAAATAAAAACGAGATTATAGAAAAGAACTAATGCAGCAAAATAGACGAATCACAAGCATCATACAAAAGGAGACAGAAACCCATGTTAGAAATCCAAAACCTAACCAAAAAATATGGATCTCATTTAGCTGTAGACCATGTCACCTTTACTGTCCCAAGCGGCCAGGTAGGCATCCTCTTAGGGCCAAACGGAGCTGGCAAATCCACCATCATAAAGAGCATTGCCGGCCTACTGCGCTATGAAGGCGGCGTAGGCATTGACCGTATGCCTGCAAGGGCTTTAGAGGCCAAGCGTATTTTCGCCTATGTCCCAGAGATACCAGCCATGTTCGACGCACTAACCGTACGGGAGCACTTGGAGTATGTCAGGCGAGCCTACGATTCCAATATTACAGAGGAAGGCATCCAGCATCTTCTGGCCCGCTTTGAACTAGACGACAAACAAGGCAAGCTGGGCAATGAGCTTTCCAAAGGCATGATGCAGAAGGTAAGCATCTGCTGTGCCCTTGCCATCCAGCCCAAGGCCATCCTATTGGATGAGCCAATGGTAGGTTTGGATCCTGCAGCCATAAAGGAACTGAAAGAGGTGGTTATGGAACTGAAGGCCAACGGGGTCACTGTCTTAATCAGCACCCATATGCTGGAAATGGTGAAAGATCTGTGGGATGTCATGTTCATTATGGAACGTGGGAAGATTATCGGCTCCTTCACCCGGGAACAGGCAAAGGACAAAGACATTGAAGATCTCTTTTTCCAGATTACGGGAGGCGGTGAAGCCTCATGAAAAGCTTTTTCTATTTATACCAAAAGACCATCAAAAACCGGGTCAAAAAAGCCTTAAAACGCCCTGTGGCTTATCTGGGGGTTATCTTTATCTCCCTGTACATCCTTATGATATACCAAAGCTTCCAGGTTTTCATCCTGGAAGGGCAGTTTAACTCCACAGATAACCTGGTCACCCTACTGTCTATCATCACCTTTTGGCTGATACCGGCCAACCTGATTAGCTATGCGAAGCGCAAAGGGCTGCTGTTCCGGCCCAGCGAGGTGCATTTTGTGTTCCAGGCTCCTGTCAGCCCCAAAATGGTCCTGATGTTCGCAGGCGTGAAGTCTTTTGCCATAAATATCCTGATAGGCCTGGTCATCGCCATATTAGGCGTGGCCTGGTTTGAAGCTGGGATCTTGCAGGCTGGGATGTATTTCCTATTCTTTGTAGTGTTTGAAAGCATCTTGGAGGCATCCGCCATCATTTTCTGTTATGGGAATGAAAGGCTCCCGGCACGTTTCTTCCATGGGCTGGTCTTGGCTATGTACCTGTTCATTGCGGCAGTGGCCGGGCTTGCAGCTTTCCTGATGATTACAAAAGAGCCGTCCTTTGGGCTGCTTAAGGAGTTTTTTGCCCTGCCGGCCATCCAGCTTATCCCTGTGGTAGGCTGGAATATCTCAGCCACCAGGCTGATTTTCCTGGGGCCTGATCTGGTGAATCTCGTGGGGACTTCTTTCTTCCTGTGTTCTACCCTTGGGATGTTCTTAGCCGCATGGCGGATGAAATGCACGGGGGCTTATTACGAGGACGCCATGAAGTTTGCGGATGACTACCAAGCCAGGAGGGCGAAGCAGAAGAAGGGCATCGTGTCCATCCCTTGGCTGGAGAAGCACAAGAAATTAAAGCAGGCTTCCGTGGAATACAAGGGTACTTATGCAAAAGCCATCTATTTCCGCCAGATGCTGGAATATAAGAAAAACCCTACCTTCATCTTTGGCTGGAACACCCTGCTGTGCCTGGGGATTGGCCTACTGGTTGGGGCTGTGTCCTATTTCAATGATTTAGGTTCCGAGATTGGCATGGCCAAGGTATTCATTATCCCAGGCGTGGCCAGCTATATGGTTTTCGTCTTCAGCGGCTATGCCACCAAATGGTCCAAGGAGCTGGAAAATGCCTATACTTACCTTATCCCAGACACGCCGCTGCGGAAGGTCTGGTATGCCACAAAGATTGAACATATCCGCTCCCTGGCTGACGGCCTGCTGATTACCCTCCCAGGGGCAATTACGCTGGGCATTGGGCCCGTCATGGCGGTGCTCACCATATTCTTGTACGTCTGCCTGCAGGCCAACCGGCTGTATTACGGGATGCTTGCGGACGCAATTGTCGGGAATATCCTGGGGAATACAGGGCGCACCCTTGTAAAAATGCTGCTGCAGATGCTTGCCCTTAGCATTGCAATCGTGCCTACCGTAATTGCAGGGATTTTCGTAGGGGTGGAAATGGGGTTCTTTCTCCTTATCCTCTTTATGGGGGTGCTTACATTCGCTGGGGCTGCCATTGCATCTGTGTCCTTCCAGCGGATGGAGGTGCAGGGATAGAAGCAAAAGGGCTGATATGTTTCAGGCGTCGGCCCGGCCAAAAAAGGGGGGATTATGGCTACATGGAATTCCAGGGGCCTTCGGGGCTCCACGCTGGAAGAATTTATCAACCTTACCAATGAGAAATATGCGGCGCAGGGGCTGGCTTTAATCCAGAAAGTGCCAACCCCGATTACGCCCGTACGGATTGACAAGGACAGCAGGCATATTACCTTAGCCTATTTTGACCAGAAGAGCACGGTGGATTACATTGGGGCAGTGCAAGGGATCCCTGTCTGCTTCGATGCGAAGGAATGCCATACGGACACCTTCCCCCTGCAGAACATCCACCCGCACCAGATTTCCTTTATGGAAGGCTTTGAGCGGCAGGAAGGGGTTTCCTTTTTGGTGATATTCTTTTCCCATCGGAATGAATTTTACTACCTGCGCCATGCGAAGCTGATGGAGTTTTGGGACCGCGCCCAAGAAGGGGGGCGGAAAAGCTTCCGGTATGGGGAGTTGGAGCAGGGATTCTTTATGGCGCCCAAAGGGGGCTTGCTGGTGCCATTCCTGGATATGCTGCAGAAGGATTTGGAAATACGCAGTTGACAAGGGAATCTGTTTTTTATATAATATGTGTATTTGGGTTAGCAACAAGGTAGCGCAGTGAAGCGCCAATTGCCCGTGCAAGCACGGCGCCTGGCCCATTGCCCGCTGGAATAAGGTTCCGCACAGAAAGGATGCATATGTTAATGAAAAGGAAATTGCTGCATACCCCGGAAGGCGTCCGGGATATTTATAACAGGGAATGCGCACGGAAGCTCATCCTGCAGGAGAGCCTGCATGAACTGCTCAGGCAGTATGGCTACCATGCCATCGAGACCCCTACCTTTGAGTTTTTTGATATCTTCAGCAAGGAAATCGGCACGACGCCCTCCAAGGACCTGTATAAGTTCTTTGACCGGGAAGGGAATACGCTGGTGCTGCGGCCGGATATGACCCCTTCCATTGCCAGGTGTGCGGCAAAGTACTACGGGGATGAGCCTTTTCCCGTGCGCCTGTGCTATATGGGCAACACCTTTATCAATAACAGCAGCTACCAGGGGAGGTTAAAAGAGAGCACACAGCTCGGCGCAGAACTGATTGGGGATAATTCCGTGGATGCAGATGCGGAAATCCTTGCCTTGGTAGTAAATGCGCTGAAAACGGCAGGGCTGCAGGAATTCCAGGTGGGCGTCGGCCACGTGGGGATTTTCCAAGGGCTGGTGCAGGCTGCCGGGCTGGAAGAGGAAGCAGAACAGGAGCTTGTAAGCCTGATTTCCAATAAAAATTTCTTTGGCGTGGAGGAACTGGTCGGCTCCCTGCACATGCCAGGGGAATTGAAGGAACTGTTCTCCATGCTGGGCAGCCTTTGCGCATCCGTGGATATGGTAACGCGTGCAAAAAAGCTGGCTTCTTCCTTCCCCACCATCTTAAACGCCCTGGAGAGGCTGGAACAGCTGATGGAGACGCTTGCGCATTACGGCGTAGGGAAGTATGTGTCCATAGAGCTTGGCATGCTGGGAAGCTACCAATATTATACTGGGGTAATCTTTGCTGGATATACCTTCGGGAGCGGGGAACCGGTTGTAAAAGGCGGGCGCTATGACCGGCTCCTGGCGCATTTTGGGAAAGACGCCCCCTCGATTGGCTTTGCCGTGGTGACAGACCAGCTTCTGGCTGCATTATCCCGGCAGAAAATTAAGATTCCCGTACGGGACAATGGGACTTTGGTCGTGTATACGGAAGCAAAGCGGGCTGAAGCAATCCAGGAAGCCTCCGCCTTACGGGCGCAGGGCAAGTGGGTGTCCCTGGCAAGGTGGGAAAAAGACAAGCCACAGGCGGACTACCTGGCATATGCAAAGAGGATGCGGATGCCGGACGTACTTTTTATAGGATAGGAAGTGGAGGAGACCATGAGGTATTTAACGTTTGCGCTGGGCAAAGGGCGTCTTGCAAAACAGACACTGGAGGCTTTTGAGAAAATAGGCATCACCTGCCAGGAAATGAAGGACAAGGACACCCGGAAGCTGATATTTGTCAATGAAGCGCTGAAGCTTAAATTTTTCCTGGCCAAGGGGCCTGATGTGCCCACTTATGTGGAATACGGCGCGGCCGACATAGGGGTAGTGGGCAAGGATACGATTCTGGAGGAAGGCAGGAATATTTACGAAGTGCTGGATTTAGGCTTTGGCAAATGCCGCATGTGCGTCTGCGGGCCCAAGGAGGCTGTGGAACTTCTGCAGCACCAGGAATTAATCCGCGTCGCCACGAAATACCCCCGGATTGCCAAGGATTACTTTTATAACAAAAAACGGCAGACCGTAGAAATCATCAAACTGAACGGATCCATTGAGCTTGCGCCCATTGTAGGGCTGTCGGAAGTCATTGTGGACATCGTGGAGACAGGTTCCACCCTGCGCGAAAACGGCCTGGGCGTTTTGGAGGAAATCTGCCCCCTTTCCGCCCGGATGGTGGTAAACCAGGTCAGCATGAAGATGGAAAATGAACGGATTACAAAGCTCATCTATAACTTAAAGGAAATCCTGTAAGGCATTGGGGCAGCCAGGCGCTGCCATGCCTGCGCAGAATCAGGAAGAAAGGAAACGCTGCCTATATGTTAGCGATAGTACGCCCATGAAGATATTAAAGTTAACGGAAGAATCCAGGAAGGGCCTCCTGGATGAATTGCTGAAACGGAGCCCAAATAATTACGGACAGTATGAAAGCCAGGTAAAAGAAATTATTGAGCAGGTGCGCAGCCGCAGGGATGAGGCGCTTTTCGCCTATACCAGGCAGTTTGACGGCGCAGATATCACGCCCCAAAACATCCGGGTAACCCCAGGGGAAATTGAGGAGGCTTACCGCCAGACAGACCAAGCGCTTATCCACGTCATGAAGAAGTCCTTAGAGAATATCCGGGCTTACCATGAGAAGCAGCGGCAGTACAGCTGGTTTGACAGCAAGCCCAACGGCGTCCTGCTAGGCCAGAAGGTAAGCGCCCTTGCCCGGGTGGGGGTCTATGTGCCCGGCGGGAAGGCGGCTTACCCCTCCTCCGTCTTAATGAACGTAGTCCCGGCTAAGGTAGCCGGGGTAGGGAAGGTGGTAATGGTAACGCCCTGCAACCGGGATGGGAAGGTGAACCCAGCCACCTTGGCGGCGGCAGACTTAGCCGGGGTAGACGAAATCTACAAAGCAGGCGGGGCACAGGCAATCGCTGCCCTTGCCTTTGGTACGGAGAGCATCCCCAAGGTGGACAAGATTGTAGGGCCTGGGAATATCTATGTAGCCCTTGCCAAAAAATCTGTGTTCGGCCATGTGAGCATTGATTCCATTGCCGGCCCCAGTGAGATCTTGGTGCTGGCAGATGAAACAGCCAATCCCAGGTATGTGGCGGCAGACCTGCTGTCCCAGGCAGAGCACGACGAACTGGCAAGCGCCATTTTGATTACCACAAGCCAGGCCTTGGCGGAGCAGGTATCTGCAGAGGTAAGCAAGTTCACCGCCGGGCTTTCCAGGAAAGATATCATAGAAAAATCATTGGAAAATTATGGCTATATCCTGGTGGCAGGGGACATGGATGCGGCAATTGAGGCTGCCGATGAAATCGCTTCCGAGCATTTGGAAATCCTGACAGCCAACCCTTTTGAGACGATGATGAAGGTAAAGAATGCAGGCGCCATGTTCCTGGGGGAATACGCCAGCGAGCCTTTGGGCGATTATTTTGCAGGGCCGAACCATGTGCTGCCCACAAACGGCACGGCAAAATTTTTCTCCCCCCTGGGCGTAGACGACTTTATCAAGAAATCCAGTATCATTTCTTATTCCAAAGAGGCCCTAGAGCCTGTTTACCAAGATATTGTGCAGTTTGCCAAGTCTGAGCAGCTCACAGCCCACGCCAATTCCATCCAAGTAAGGTTTGAAGGGGAAGGGCAGCACTAAGGGAGGAGGCAAAGCCAATGCCAACAGAACGTATTGCCCGGCAGTGCCGGAAGACAAAAGAAACGGACATCCAGCTTACCCTGAACCTGGATGGGAGCGGCGAGGCACGCTTAGACACCGGCATCGGTTTTTTTGACCATATGCTGGACGGCTTTGCCCGCCACGGTTTTTTTGACCTGGAGGTACAGGTAAAGGGGGATTTAGAGGTGGATACCCACCATACCATAGAGGATACAGGGATTGTCCTTGGGAACGCTATCCGCCTGGCAATCCAGGATAAGCGCGGTATGAAGCGGTATGGGAGCAGCATCCTTCCCATGGATGAGGTTTTGGCGCTCTGCGCCATTGATTTGAGCGGCCGCCCCTACTTTTCCTTTGAAGGGGAATTTACAGCAGAACGTATCGGCGGCATGGACACGGAAATGGTACGGGAATTTTTCTATGCCGTCTCTTACAGCGCAGGGATGAACCTGCATATGAAACTATTATCTGGGACCAACAACCACCACATGGCGGAAGGGCTGTTCAAGGCCTTTGGGAGGGCTCTGGATGAGGCTACCCAGAAGGATTCCAGAATCATGGGCATTTTGTCAACGAAAGGGAGCTTATAGGTGATTTTATGGAACACAAGAACCTGATTGCCACCATCTACCTAAAGAACGGCATGGCGGTACGAGGGAAAGATAACCTGGAAAGCGCCGGGGAATTAAAGGCGCTGGCAAAACTGTACAACGACAGCGGTGTCGACAAGCTCTATGTCTTTGACCTTTCTAATACGGACAGGGAGCATGAAATAAACCTGCACACCATGAAGGAGCTTTGCCGCATGGTGGAAATCCCCATCTATGGGGCAGGGAATATCCAGAGGCTGGAGGATATAAAGAAAATACTTTATGCCGGCTGCAAGGGAGCCATCCTAGACGGCTCTGGGCATGACATCATCCAAACCGCCCAAGAAGGCGCGCTGCGTTTTGGCAGGGAAAAGCTTTTGGTTTCCATGGAGAACGTGGACCTGCTGTTTAAACATAAAAAAGAAGTGGAAGAGAGCGTTCACAAATTAGTGGTGCTAAACCCAATGATTATCGACGCCCTGGAAAATATCACCAACCTCCCCTACAGCGTCATCATCCAGGGATATGACAGGGAACGGTGGGTGGAAATCTTAGGAAAGGGCTGTGTGACTGGAATCGGCGGGGAATACATCAGCCGTAGCAGCACCGATGTGACCCAAGTGAAAAAAAGCCTGGCTGCTGCCGGGATTGAGACGAAAAAATTTGTTTCCTGTATGGAATGGCACCAGTTCAAGACGAACAGCGACGGGCTAATGCCCGTTATCGTCCAGGACTACCAGACAGGGGAAGTTCTGATGATGGCATATATGAACGAAGAAGCCTTCCATACCACCCTGTCACTGGGCAAGATGACGTATTACAGCCGGAGCAGGCAGGAACTTTGGGTGAAGGGAGAGACTTCCGGCCATTACCAATATGTAAAATCCTTAGCCATTGACTGCGATGAGGATACCATCCTAGCCCAGGTATCACAGATTGGGGCTGCCTGCCATACAGGGAACCTAAGCTGCTTCTACCGGGAGCTGGTGAAAAAGGAATATGCCACGAAAAACCCGCTGAAAGTGTTTGAGAATCTATACCACGTCATCGAAGACCGTAAGGAACACCCAAAGGAAGGATCCTATACCAACTACCTGTTTGGGAAAGGGATTGATAAAATACTGAAAAAGCTAGGGGAGGAAGCCACGGAGATTGTAATTGCCTCCAAAAACCCAGAGCCAGAAGAAATTAAGTATGAAATATCAGATTTCTTATACCACCTAATTGTACTGATGGTGGCAAAGGGCGTGACCTGGGAGGATATTGTCGAAGAACTGAACCAGAGGTAGGCCAGGTATTTATACCCTTAGGCTGCTTTTGCGGCATTTAACCAAAGAGCCATGTATATATGGCTCTTTGGTGTTTCAAAAGACGCATTTTCCTATAAACAAAAACGCTCCGCGAAAACCGCACTGCAGCAGTAAGGAATCATGTTGCTAGGTACATTGTCCAGGGAATCAAATAGGCGAGGTTTACATAATAAAATTATGGAAACCTCGCATTTCTGTACTACATCCACTAGGCATCAGAAGATGCCGTCTAACCCTTCCATATCCCCCAATGCCCCCAGGCTAATCAGCCATTTCCGGCCTTCTTTTTTCATAGGGAGCTGCACCGTTTCCTGTTCTGTCTCCCCTCCATAAGAAGTAGAAAAATTTACGGTAACCATGCAGGTATCGCTGCCAGAATAGCTGGTATCCAGAACCGTTAACTTAAACGTAGGCATGAGGCCGGCGCCTGCCATAAGGCCGCCAAGCCCCGACGCCAAATCGGAAATTGACTCTAAATCCAAGCCGGAAAGGGAGCCTGCCAGCCCAAGGCTCCCAGAATACAGCTTCTGCGTCTGTGCATCGAAACAATCCAGCATGGCGTCCGTATCTAGCTTATTCAGAGCCTTTTCCAAATCCGCAACCGTATCCTTGGGCGTCTTTGACGGGAAGAGGATGGTAAATAACACTATGATAACAGCCGCTACTGCTACAAGGGCAGCAGAAAGGATGGCATACCGTTTTGCCTTCCGTGCCTGCCGTACAGCGCCCTGCCCAACATGGGCTGCCGCGCTGGCAGCCCCATAGCCATTCTGGCCGGGATTCCAGGTATGGGTTGGATGAGCCCCTGTACCCTGGTAAGGATCTGACGCCCCGCCCTGCCCATAAGCCCCGGAATCTTGGGAATACGGCTGATAATACCCATTTTGCTGCGTGGATGCCCCTTGCTGCTGTGTGCCCTGCTGTATGGGAACACCCTGTTGTTGGTATGTATTCTGCTGTGTGCCCTGCTGTATGGGCGCCCCCTGTTGTTGGTATGCATCCTGCTGCGTAGGCGCCCCCTGCTGCCGGTATGCATTCTGCTGCATAGGCATTCCCTGCTGGTATGTATCCTGCTGCATAGGCATTCCCTGCTGCCGGTATGCATTCTGCTGCGTAGGCGCCCCCTGCTGCCGGTATGCATTCTGCTGCGTGGGTGTTCCCTGTTGTTTGGGATTCCCCTGCTGCATGCGCTGGCTGGATCCTACTGTTTGGCCGCACTGCGCACAGAACTTGCTCCCATCTAAAAGCTGCTTGCCACAATTACCACAAAACATAACAATTTCTCCCTCCTTTGTAAAATTCGCCAAATGATGTCCCCCGTCATTAATATTATAACATAAATTACGTTTTTTTTCCAGACTGGAAGATAGGAAAAAATCGTGGTATATTGTTACCTACGTTACTATTTGGAGGGCACAGGGAAAAACACAGGAGGGATTGCCATGGAAGGTAAAGATTGGATAGGGCTTTTAACCGGGCAGATACAGGTAACAAAATTAATGGAGACGAACCAATATACGGAGCGGTTTGGCCTTACATTGACCCAGGAAGATGCCGCTTTGATTTCGGCAGAACAAAAACAAGCCTTACAGGCACAGAAACGGGTGGAGTTTTCAGAAAGCATCTTGCCGGAAATCATTTATGAATTCTGTGATTCAGACTATATTTTCCAGGACAATTATACGGAATCCATTGTCCGGCTACAGGAAATTTTTTTCCAGTACAAAAATGAAATGCTGGATGAGATTACGGATAAAGAACTCCTTCATTTCATGCGGGAACAGTTTGAAGGCATATGCGGCGGTGATTTTGAATACCTGGAAGGGACTTGCCTGAATATCTTTGCCCAGGCCATCCGGGCCGGGTATTATGGACACCAACGGACAGAGGGTTTATCTGTGTACCAGGGGATGGATGAGGTAAAACGTTGGGATAGGGAATTGTTCCTTGAGGCATTGAGCGAACTGCTCTCCTAAGTGACGGGAGGGTACAGCCCATTTCTAACCCCCCCAAAAAAAAACAGCTAGCAAGACAGGATAGGGCAGCCGTTAAAAACAAATAGAAGGCAGAATAAGGCAACAGATAGATACAGATCGCAAGGCAGGATAGGGCAGCAGATAAATACAGATCGCAAGGCAGGATAGGGCAGCAGATAGATACAGATCGCAAGGCAGGATAAAAAGGAGAAGATGGGATGGGAATACAAGGATACAGCATGGAAGAACTGGTGCCAATTGTGGCAAAACTGGCAGAAGGTTATACGGGCCATGAAAGCACCTCCGTTACTTATGAAACAGCACAGCAGCTTATGGGAGCAGTGCTATACTGCATCCATGAATATGAATCTTATGGTAAAAACCAACTTTCCCTGCAGGGCACAACGGCAGGGGAAGCTTATCAGCTGGGGCGCCAGCTAGTTTTGGAAAAGGCCGGAAAGGCACGCAAACGGTATCACACCTTGGAAGCCATGTTCTGCCCTTACCATAACCGCTGCCTACAGGATACCATAAAGGCAATCCCTGAATTTTTTCAATGGTACGACGCCGTCTATGCGCCGCAAGATACCATATTGACACTGGATTACCCCGTGCTGGCTGATTTAAGCCGTTACACAGGGGTAGACGCCCTGTATGAATACTTGGGGTGCCTATGCCAGGAGCAGAAATTCCTGGGTAAGCTGGAAGAGGGCTATATCCGGGATGTCCTAGAGGGATATTCCCCAGAATATGAGGAAATGGTGGAAAACCTCTGCTGGATTGTGCTGGATGACCTAGCCGGGCATTTCCTATTGAAAAAGCCGATGGACGGAAAAAGGCTTTCCCTAGAAGACAGGGACAGGCTCCCTGCCGTGCTGGAGGGGCTTTCTGTTACAGAACTGGAAGTGCAGGTAGGCGCCATCACCCAAAAGATTGTGGAGGCTTACTACCAGGGAGACACAGGGCTTCTGGCGTATTTACAGAAATGTGTACAAAACTTATCCCAAAGGATGCATTTTTTTGCCAAATCCGTACTAGAATGATACAAAGGGAATGACAGGAGCATCCTATGACAAAATCTTTTGAGGAGACAGCGGCAGAACGCAGGGAATATGTAGACCAGGTAAGGGCTTCCTTTTATGAACCCACTACAGGTCAGGGCGGTGGGAGCCCTTACCGCTATGGGACGGGGCAGGAGAGGGAACTGCCTTCTGGGGCTTTTGGCTTTGGGGCAAAGCTTATAGTGGCCATCCTTATTTTCGCCGCATTTGTCTACTGTGACCAGAAAAACATCACATTCCATACCTATGGCACAGAAGAAGTGGCCAGGCAGATTGAATGGAACCCGCTGCCGGTTGGACAGCTTATAGAAACGGCTACCACACAGCCATAGTGCAAAACAGCCCTTGAATAGAAAGGGCTGTTTTTGTATAATAAACCAAAGGACAGGCATTGCTGTATGGCGGCAAGAAAGGAGGGACGGAAGGAATGTTATCAAATTGTGACTGCTGCGCAAATTATGTATATGACGAGGAGTATGAGTGTTACACCTGCATGGTGGACCTGGACGAGGATGAAATGGCAAAATTTGTAACAGGTGCGTTCCAGGACTGCCCTTATTACCGGAACGGTGATGAATATAACGTTGTGCGTCACCAGATGTAAGCATGGCAAAGCTGGCGGATACGTTTAGAAAGGAAAGATAAGATATGGCATTCGGGAAGCTGCAGCATTATGCGTCATTGGATGAGGCCATTGCCTCAATATTTGGAAATAATATTAAGGTTACAGAAACACAGCGGGTATACGGTGGGGATATTAACCGGTCTTACAGGCTTGCCTTGTCGGATGGGGGGCAGGTATTCCTTAAAACAAACCCCGAGGGACAAGCGGGCTTTTTTCAGGCAGAAGCAGCGGGGCTTTCGGCCATTTCTAAGACAGGGGCAATCGGTGCGCCAAAAGCCCTATGTACCGGGGAGGACTGCGGGGGACTTGGCGGCGCGTTCCTGCTGTTGGAATTTCTGGAAAAGACGGCCTACGCAGCAGATTATTGGGAAGTATTTGGGCATCAGCTGGCAGATATGCATAGGGCTGGGACAAAAGACTTTGTGGATGGGGGAACCTTTGGTTTTTACCAGGATAACTATATTGGGGCAAACAGGCAGAAGAACGCCGCCTCTGAAAGCTGGGCGGCTTTTTTCCGGGACTGCAGGTTACAGCCGCAGATTGCACAGGCAGGCAGGTATTTTGATTCCATGGACAGGGCAAGGATCCACAAATTGCTGGGAAAACTGGATGATATCCTAGTGGAGCCAAAGCAGCCTTCCCTGCTCCACGGGGATTTGTGGTCCGGGAATTTTATGGCAGGGAAGGACAGCAAAGCATGGCTGATTGACCCGGCAGTTTCTGTTGGGCATGCGGAGGCGGACATTGCCATGACAGAATTGTTCGGCGGGTTCCCGCAGAGGTTTTACGACGCATACCGGGAAGGGGGATGTATACAGGAAGGGTATGAAGGCCGCCGGAACCTGTATAACTTATACCATCTTCTGAACCACCTGAACTTGTTTGGCGGGACATACCTCCACCCCGTTAGGGATATCATCAGGGAATATACGAGATAGATGCAGGAACGGAAAGAATCTGGGAAGTTTCATTGATTTTTACCGCTTTTCGTGTATAATAGGAGGTAGGATAAGAATTATGTCTGGCTATTCCAACGCCTCCCAAAAGGTGCATAACACCAGAAAGGACATGGTGCCCCTATGGCAGAATTTTTAATGAAACCCAAAGTTGACTTTGCCTTTAAATAAATCATGATGGATGAAAAAGCCCGTACCGGCTTCCTCTCTGCCGTCCTGGGCATCCAGCCGGGGGACATCCGGGAAACCCGCATCCTCAATACCAGCCTGCGCCAGGAGCATGGGGATGAGAAGCTTGGTATCCTGGATGTCAGGCTCCTGATGGACGGCGACCGGGAAATCGACATTGAGATCCAGCTAACGGAGCTCGGGGTCTGGGCTGACCGCTCCCTGTTCTACCTTGCGAAGATGCTCACCGGGCAGATAAAGCCCGGGGACAGCTACCGCGTCTTCAAGAAATGCGTCAGCATCAGCATCCTGGACTTCAGGCTTTTCAAGGAGGGCAGCCCCCACGGGGCGGAGCCGTTCTACTCCTGCTTCCATATCCGGGAGGACACCCGCCATTTCCTCTACACGGACAAGATGGAATTCCACGTGATTGAGCTGCCCAAACTCCCGAAGGGACTGAAGGAAGGCTGCAGCAAGCTGGAATTATGGGCAAAATTCATAAACTCAGAAGAGAAGGAGGACTTCGACATGATTGCACAGATGGACCCTTATATTGAAAGCGCCTATAAGAAACTGCAATTAATTAGCCAGGACAAGGAAAAGCGGCAGGAATACGAGGCCAGGGAGAAGGCAATCCGGGACCACTGCGAAATAATGCTAGAAGCCGAGGAGCGCGGCTGGACCCAAGGCATGGAAAAAGGCATCGCCCAGGGCATGGAGCAAGGCATCGCCCAAGGCATAGAGAAAGGCATCGCCCAGGGCATAGAGAAAGGCATCGCCCAGGGCATAGAGAAAGGCATCGCCCAAGGGATTGCCCAAGGGATTGCAGAAGGCGAATACAATAAGTCTGTACAAGTCGCCCAAGATATGCTTTCCAAAAATTTTGATATAAACATTATTTCCCAAATTTCGAAGCTTCCCATAGAAGCAGTGGAGCAACTAAAACTTAACTGACAGCTAAGCCTTACCTGGCCATAAAACCACAACGGGATAATCCTGCTGTCCATCATGCATGGAATTTGAAAACTGCAGGGCCACAGCATAAGGATGCAGCCCTGCAGTTTTCGTGTGCCTTTATAATGGCCATCCTATCCATATTTCAATATGCAATAGATGCCCGAGAGGAGAAATGTAATGGAACCACAACCTAGGAACCCAGAGAAAAAAGAAAGAACATTGGCATTAAGCGATGAAATATTGCTAACGGTTGAAAAACCTGCCCGCTACATCGGCAATGAGGTCAACAGCGTGAGGAAAGACCCCGCCAAGGCAGAGATCCGCTTTGCCATGTGTTTTCCCGACGTCTACGAAATCGGCATGTCCCACCTGGGGCTTCAGATTTTATACGATATGTTTAACCAAATGGACGATGTCTATTGCGAGCGTGTCTATTCCCCATGGCACGACCTCCATAAGATTATGAAGGAGCAGCATATCCCCTTATTTACCTTGGAGACCCAATCCCCTGTCCGGGATATGGATTTCCTGGGGATTACCATCCAGTATGAAATGTGCTATACGAATATCCTGCAGATATTGGATTTAAGCCAAATCCCCCTGCTGGCCTCAGGGCGCGGGGAGGAAGACCCCATTGTCATTGGCGGCGGGCCTTGCGTATACAACCCAGAGCCTTTGGCTGCATTCTTTGATTTATTTTACATTGGGGAAGGGGAGACCCGTTACGATGACTTGCTGGCCCTGTACAAGGCCAACCGCAAGGAAGGCGGCAGCCGCCAGGCATTTTTACGGAAAGCCTGCCAGATTCCAGGCATCTATGTCCCTTCCCTTTATGAAGTTTCTTACCAGGCAGACGGCACCATTGCCGCGTTCCAGCCCAAATATGGGGACGTGCCGGCCAAAGTGAAAAAGGAAGTGGAAATGGACCTTACCCATGCCCCCTATCCGCGCAAACCCCTGGTCCCTTTCCTGAAAGTAGCCCAGGACCGGGCCGTCTTAGAAATCCAGCGGGGCTGTATCCGCGGGTGCCGGTTCTGCCAGGCAGGCATGGTATACCGCCCTACCAGGGAGCGGGAAGTGGGAACCCTAAAGGAATGTGCCAGCGCCATGCTGCAGAATTCCGGGCATGAGGAAATATCCTTAAGCTCCTTAAGTTCCAGCGATTACAGCCAGCTTGCAGAGCTTATCAATTACCTGATGGACTTCAAGGAAAAGGGTGTGAATATCTCCTTGCCGTCCCTGCGGATTGATGCATTTTCCTTGGATGTGATGGGAAAAGTACAGGATGTGCGCAAGAGCAGCCTGACCTTTGCGCCAGAGGCTGGCTCCCAGAGGCTTCGGGATGTCATAAATAAAGGGCTGTCTGAAGAGGTGATTTTAGAAGGGGCAGGCCTGGCCTTTGAGGGCGGCTGGCAGAAGGTGAAGCTGTACTTTATGCTGGGGCTCCCTACGGAAACAGAAGAGGACCGAAGGGAAATCCCGCGCCTTGCAGAAAAAATTGCACGCCGTTATTACGAAATCCCCAAAGATAAGCGGAAAGGGAAATGCCAGATTACCATCAGCACCTCTTTCTTTGTGCCAAAGCCTTTTACGCCCTTCCAATGGGCGCCTATGTACAGCAAAGATGAATACCTGGCAAGGGCAAGGGTTGTGAATGAGGAGATGAAGGCCCAGCTAAACCGCAAGAGCTTAAAGTACAACTGGCATGAAGCTGACGTAACGGTCCTAGAAGGCGTATTTGCCCGGGGCGACCGCCGGATTGCCCCAGTACTCATCAAGGCATACGAAAAAGGCTGCCTCTTTGATGCCTGGAGCGAATCCTTCCAGAATGGGCTCTGGATGGAGGCCTTCCAGGAGTGCGGCGTATCCATTGATTTCTACAACCTGCGTACCCGGGATACAGGGGAAATCCTGCCTTGGGACTTTATTGACTGCGGCGTGTCCAAGGCCTTCCTGGAACGGGAATGGGGACGCGCACAGAAGGGGGAAGTAACCCCGAACTGCAGGCAGCAATGCAGCGGATGCGGGGCTGCCCAATTTGAAGGAGGTGTCTGCCTTGAACGGTAATCATTTAAACATAAGGATTAAGTTCCAGAAATATGGCGCCATGAAATTCGTGGGGCATCTGGATATCATGCGTTATTTCCAGAAGGCAATCCGCCGGGCAGGCATCCCGATTGCTTATTCCGAAGGATACAGCCCCCATCAGCTTATGTCCTTTGCAGCGCCTTTAGGCGTTGGGCTGACCAGCGATGGGGAATATTTTGATATTACAGTGAATGCCCTAAGCTTTGGGGAAGACGATATCCAAAAGCTTGGCCAAACCATGGCAGAGGGGATATCCATCCTGGGCTATCAGGTACTCCCAGACGCCGTCAAGCCCTCTATGTCATTGGTGGCGGCCGCCGACTACCTGGCCTATGTGAAGCCAGAATATCGGGGAGGGGACGTCGGTACGGTTTTCCAGGACTATAGCCTGCTCCAGGATAAGGTACTTGCATTTTACCAGGGGCAAGAGCACATCCCTTTTACAAAACAGACAAAAAAGAATACCGTAGAAATGGACTTGAAGCAGCTCATCTATCAGATGAGCCCCCTAAGCCTAAGGGAGGAGGATGCAGTAAAAGCCCTTCCCCTTAAAAACCCGGAAATACTTTCTTTCCTTCCCAAAGAAGCAGCGGGGCAGCAAGATCCCCCCTGTGGGAACATGCTGTTCTTAAGGCTCTGTACAGGGAGCAGCAATAACCTTAAGCCAGAACTGGTATTAGAAGCGTTCTGTAAGTCCTGCGGCGCGGCCTACCATCCCTTCTGCTTCCAGATACACCGCCTTGAGGTTTACGCAAAGGCAGATGAAATCCCCGTAAAGGGAGAGCAGGCGCACCAAGAATACCTAGAATATCTGGAAGGCGTAAAACAAGATTTTAAACGCGCTGGGAAAGCTTTCCCTGAATTTATAGCATTAGGGGCATCCCTGTAATCTGTGGGCTCCCAAGGCATGGGATGCCATAGGGCACTACTGGACGGCATTAATAGAGGATAGGGCTGCCGCATAACCGGATTTGATACCAAAATAAGCACTCATTTATAACAATGCATCTTTTTGGTGTGCAAACCCTATTTAGCAACAGCCCTACCCTACGGTTCCCCTGATAGCACGTCCGTATCTGCGGCACGGACGCCAGTTACATTATATGGCGGCAATGCCGGCTGCCCCTTATTCTAAAGGCATCTTTATCCCATCAATATATACGGCAGTAATCTCATCGACATCCAAGAAATCATCAAAATGTGCGGAATACGTGCTGCGGCCGGCATCACATCGGAACCCTTCGCCATATACCGTATGGATATTGCCCGATGAATCAATCCCTTCGGACGCAGAGGTCTGGTTCCCTAAAAATTCCAATTCTTCCTCTGTGAAGTCCTCTGCGTTCAGGAGCTTCCCTTTGGTGTTGTAGATTGGCATCTTTCCTTTCAGGCGGAAATTCTTTTCATTCCCTATACGGTACACATGGCCATTCCTCATTTCAATCTCTATGAAATGCAGCGGGGCGTCTAGGGTAAATGCGACATCCTGAAGGTTTTTGTTGAATACAAGGGAAAATTTCCCGCCAGTAATGGTAGCCTTTGTATCACAGTATTCTAAGAAGGAACAATCCACATACCTTGTTTTCAGCTGCCCGGCAGGCTCCAATCCCGAAAAGCAGCCTATCGTTTCTGTGTCATACATCCCATCTTCAAGGTAAGCCCCGATTTTCTCCACAGGAATGTCTAATTTTTCAGGGCTATTCCCTTGTGCATTCTCCATTTCTATAGAATGGTAATAAACCCATGCCGTTGTTTTCCCCTCATTATAAGAAGGTTCCGACCAGGTCATGCTGTTGCTGCAGTCCATCATAAAAGAATAATTATAAAGGATGCTGTCCATATCAAGCGGCGTCCCATCTAAGGAATCGGTACGGATTGCAAGAAATGCTTCTGTGTTATCCTTATCATAGATATAATATTCCAAAGTAAACTTCAAGTTCCCGTCTGTTATGGACTGCCCGCATTCCTTTGCGGCTCCTGCAAGGGCGGCCAGGCTGTCCGGGATATCCTGCGCATTGACATTTCCAAAAATCCCTGCAAACATTTCCACAACATTCTTCCCTGTCTGTGCATAGCAGATCCCGTTTGCCCCTATGCTCACCATCAGGATGAGGGCGGCTGCCGCTGCCAGCTGCTTCTTCCATTTTTTCTTGTCCTGGGCATTTTTCTGGGCTGCTTCCCTCAGCAGCATCTGCCCGGTTTCATCTGAAATCCTAACATTCCCCATGGCTTCTCTGTAAATATCGTGATTCAATTTCATACTTATCGCTCCTTTCCATTTTCTGCTTGAGTTTTTCCCTTCCACGCTGCAGCTGCGTCTGCACAGCGCTTTCGCTCCTGTGCAGGATTTGCGCAATTTCGCGCACAGTATACTCTTCATAGTAATAAAGATGTATGGGCACACGGTATTTTTCTGGCAGGGACAAGATGGCTTCACGCAGTTCATCAAAAATATCGCCCGAGCCGTCCTGGAATGCATGGTCGCCGTCCCATTCTTCTAACTGTACCACCATGCGGCTCCATTTTGATTTCAGGATATCCTTGCACACATTGATGGTAGTCCGGATAAACCAGGCTTTCTCATGTTCCCTGTCCCTGAACTGGGGGTTCCGTTTCATGAATTTGTAAAATACCTCCTGGAATGCATCCTCCGCCTGGCCTTTGTCCTTGCAGTAGGAATAGGCTAATTTAAAAATCGTGTCCTTATAGGCTTGGTAGCATTCTAAGACCCGGCTTTCTTCTGTGTATTTCATAAGCTCTGCACCTCCTATATTAAGAAAACGAACGGCGTAGGGGAAATATCACATAGAACCAAAAATTTTTTCCTACCATCCATTTTACCATAGATTTTCTTTTTAGGAATTGTAATATAGAAAGAAAAATGCTAGAATGGGGGCGGTGTGTAAAAAAGCTATGGGAGGCAGGCATTATGGGAAATACCTTATTAATTACAAAGATAGAAAAGAATGGCAAGGCCTGCATTGCGTCTGCCTTGTTCCAGGATAAGAAATTATTGGAAATCAGCCTAGAAGCGGCTGGGGCAGGCAGCATTCTGGGCAATATATATATAGGCAGGGTAAAAAACATCGTGAAGAACCTGAATGCGGCGTTTATTGAGATTGCGCCTGGGAAGCCCTGCTACTATAACTTAGAAGACATAAGGCAGCCCTTGTATACGAAAAAGATCAACAGCCCCAGGATGGTGCAAGGGGATGAAGTAGTGGTGCAGGTAGTGCAGGAGAACAGCAAGTCCAAGCCGCCGAAAGTCAGCACGAACCTGAACCTGGCGGGAAAGTATCTGGTGGTTACCAGCGAGAACTGTACCTTGGGCATTTCCAGGAAACTGGATGCGGACACCCGGGAGCGGCTGCGCAAGGCGCTTCCTTTCCAGCCAGACGGGTCGTTCGGGGTAATTGTCCGTACGAACGCTGCGGCTGCCAGCACGGAGGAACTTTTGGCAGAATACCGGCGTCTGGAACAGGAATACCTTTCCCTTAAGGAAAAAGCCCCACACAGGACAGTATTTAGCTGCTTAAAGGCAAGCCTTCCAGAATACCTCCATGCCCTCCAATCTATGGACCAAAGGCAGCTGGGACGGATCCTTACAGATGATAAGGCGCTGCTTGGGCAGATAGAAAGCTACCTGGAAGAATCCCAGCCAGAGGACTTAGGGAAGCTTTCCTTTTACGAAGACCCGCTCTTAAGCCTGAACAGCCTGTATAGCTTAGGGAAAAGGATCCAGGAAGCCCTTCAGGAAAGGGTCTGGATGAAGTCCGGGGGATACCTGGTCATCCAGCCTACGGAGGCCTTAACCGTCATTGATGTCAATTCCGGCAAAAGCATTGCAAAAAAGCAAGTAGAAGAGCATCACCTTAAGATTAACCTGGAGGCCGCAGGGGAGATTGCCCGCCAGATCCGGCTCCGCAATATTTCTGGGATTATTATTGTGGACTTTATCGATATGAAGGATGCACATTTCAAGGAAATGCTCCTGCAGTCCCTGCGCAGCGCCGTGCGTACTGACAGCGTGCCGGTGCAGGTGGTGGGCATGACAAAACTGGACCTGGTGGAGATTACCCGCAAAAAAGTGAAAAAAACACTGGCGGAACAGGCAAAAGCCCTGTTTTAAGCGCTGGCGGCATTTACCAATGGGATACGGAGGGAAACATGGACATACAGATTATTTTACAGCAGATGCTAATGCTCTTTGCGATGATGGTAACAGGGTATTTTATCTGGAAGAAAGAATGGTTTGACGAAAACGCCTACCAGAAACTGTCGAAGGTAGTGGTCAATATCCTAAACCCCCTTTTAGTGGTCAACGGCGTTTTAGGCAAGGATTCCGGCGGCGACCTTTCCCTGCTGCTGCAGAACCTGGGGTTTGTGGTATTTTTCTATCTCCTGCTGGCCATAGCCAGCTTTGCGCTGGCCGGGGCGCTGCGGCCGCCCAAAGCGCAGCGCAGGCTCTACCGCCTGATGGCCATCTTCCCAAATGTAGGGTTTATGGGCATCCCTGTCATTACCAGCATTTATGGGGCGGAATGCATGATCTATATCGTATTCTATATGTTGGGGTATAACCTGCTGCTCTATACCTACGGCCTGTCCCTGGCGAAAAAAGCCGCAGAAGACGCTGTCCATGCAGAAGGAACCGGTCCCGGTGCAAAAAGGGACGCTGGGGCAGGGGACTTCGGGGCAGGAACAAGCCCTGGGGCGGGAGAAGCCCCAGGAAAACAGTGGCGCCGCATGGTAAACCCAGGCGTTGTCTTCTCGTTGATAGCAGTGGCGGTTTTCCTGTTCCGGCTGCAGGCGCCTGCACCAATCGTAAGCTTCTGTGATTATATGGGGAATGCCACCATCCCGCTTTCCATGCTTCTGATTGGCATGTCCATTGCCAAATCGGATTTGAAATCCATCTTTACCGACGCGCGGA
Organism: uncultured Lachnospiraceae bacterium; assembly: GCA_910588965.1. Classification (GTDB taxonomy): domain Bacteria; phylum Bacillota; class Clostridia; order Lachnospirales; family Lachnospiraceae; genus Petralouisia. The sequence goes on from CAJUSO010000014.1 coordinate 33,455, forward strand.
TTTACGGGTTCACCGCTATTAAGATGGTGGCGCTCCCCATCGCCGCAGTCCTCCTGCTCAAGCCATTTGGGGCAGACCCGGTTATCCTGGGCGTATTTGCCCTGCAGCTTTCCATGCCGGTGGGGAACATTGTCACGCTGATTGCAAAGGAATATGGCGCGGATGAGACCACATGTACAAATGGGATTGTGCTCAGCACATTGGCCTCTATCCTAACCATCCCTCTGGTATGTATGTTCTTATAACTATAATACTAAACTTTTGTATTTACGCCATTTATGGCGGCATGTTCATTTTCATCCATCGGTATTACCAGGCACTTCCTGCCGTCAATCAGCTGGGACTTTATCTGGGAGGCTTTTTCGGGCTTGACACGGAGGATGACGTCATAGGTTTTCGTCCCCCCAGCCCCATCGCCGCCTTCTTCCCCGCCTTCCGGCGCGCCAGGCGCCATGCGGCTGTCTGCCAGCTGCTTTTCCAGGGTGGCAACTTTCTTTACCAGTTCCCGCTCCTGGCGCCGCCTGCTCCCTGCCTCTACTGCCTTAGGGTCAATCAGGTAATCCAGGATAGGGGCTTCTTCTTGGAATTCCTCCCGGTAGGATTCCTCAATCATGGCGGCTGCCGCTTCCGGCACCTCTGTTTCCGCTATGACCTCCCCGATATCCTGGGGCATCAGGCGCAGCGGCTCTTTTGCCATGCCCCCATCCTCTGGCTGGCTTTGTGCCATATCGGACAGCCCCTGCTGGATTTCATAAAACACTTCGCGGGATACCTCCTCGTCGCCCCCTACTGCTTTTTTTACGATGGCTTCAAAAGCCTGTTTCTGCTCTGTGGCCGTCCGCCTGGCTGCACAGCCCAGCGCACCCTCCATCAGTTCCCCATGGGGAACCCGTGCATTCTTGTGGTAAGTCATGACGCTGTGGATATCTGTACTCCGGTCCGTAAAGGCTGGGAATACGAACCCGCTTTCTGGCGCACCCACCACCCAGTCACGGATCCTGGCGCCGAAGCGGTTCTCCTCTGTAAGGTAGCCTAAGCCCGGCTTGCTTAACGCGACAGGGCAGATGGCGCAGAGCAGGTATTCGTATACTTCCTCCGACTCGTCCAGCGCCAGGTTGTCGCTGGTCTTTTTGATGACATCATAGGCGTCATGGAAGAGAAGGATTAAGTAATTGCCGGAAAACTCGAAGTTCTCAATGATTAAGTCATAGAAACGTTCCAGCAGGTTCTCATCCTTTAAGGCGCTCTTCCTTAAGGCGTTCAAAAACTGCTGCCTCCCCCCGGCCGCCTCTTCCTCCAAGGGGAATTCCAGTTCCAGGAGGTTATTCCCCAGGGCGCCGGAAAGGACCTTTTTGGCAATTTCCAGATATTTGTAAAATGCCTCGTCTTCTATGTTCAGGAATGTTTCCCCCAGCTTCAGTATACGGTTTTTCTCACCATCCACATAGCACCCGCACAGGCGGGTGAATGTGCAGGCCTCTTTCTTGAAGCGCCGCTTCAGTTCCAAAATATCTTTTTTATCCATAAAAACCTCCATTTCCAAAGCTTTGGACCTATTATCTTGCCGCAGGGTTTATTATAACGGAAAAAAAGGGCAAGCGCAAGCTGCCATGCCTATTTGTGAAAGTCCTTTTTACAAAAATATACAAAAACTAATTGACGGCTGCTTTATTTTATGCTATCCTTTATGAGTATGCCGCACAGTGAGGTTTCCAAAGACTGCCATAGGGGCAGCACCGCAACTGGCGAGTAATGATAAATAGGAGGTGCAATATGTACGCAATCATAGCAACAGGTGGCAAACAGTACAAAGTATCCGAAGGCGATATCATTACCATTGAAAAGCTTGGTTTGGATGCCGGCGAGAAAGTCACATTTGACAATGTGTTAGCCGTAAGCGATGGCTCCATGAAGGCAGGGGCGGACGCAGCAGGTGCAACCGTAGAAGGCTCTGTAATGGAGCATGGCAAGCTGCGCAAGGTTATCGTGTATAAGTACAAGAGGAAGACTGGCTACCACAAGAAAAATGGGCACAGGCAGCAGTTCACCAAGGTTAAGATTGAAAAGATTAACGGCTAACCAGCAGGGATTGTTATGACCCATATAACGGTTTACCAGACCCAGGGACTGGGGTTTACGGCATTCCGCTGCATAGGACATGCAGGGTATGCGGATGCCGGGGAAGACATTGTATGTGCCGCTATTTCCGTTTTGGTCATCAACACCATCAATTCGGTTGAGCGCCTGGCGGGCGATTCCTTTCACCTTGAAACGGATCCGGAAAGCGGCCTCATTGATTTCTCCCTAAAAGAGGGGTATTCGAAGGAATCCCTTTTATTCCTCCGTTCGCTGGTATTAGGCTTACAGGGAATACAGAGTAACTATGGAAATGATTACATGACACTTGAGTTTAAGGAGGTGTAAGGCATGTTGAATATGAACCTTCAATTTTTTGCCCATAAAAAGGGAGTTGGATCTACCAAGAACGGCAGGGATTCCGAATCCAAGAGGCTGGGCGCCAAGAGGGCTGACGGGCAGTTTGTGAAAGCCGGGAACATCTTATATAGGCAGCGTGGGACCAAAATCCATCCAGGCATCAATGTCGGGAGGGGCGGCGACGACACCTTATTCGCAAAAGAAGACGGCATCCTGCGTTTCGAACGCAAAGGCCGGAATAAGAAACAGGCTTCCGTATACCCAGTTGCAAGCAATGAATAATACTGGCCACTGATAGACTCGACTGAATAGCCGGGTCTATTCTTTTCATGAGGTAAATATATGTTTGCAGACAGTGCAAAAATCATTATAAAATCAGGAGATGGCGGGGACGGCCACGTATCCTTCCGCCGCGAGAAATATGTAGCGAACGGAGGCCCGGACGGCGGGGACGGCGGCAAGGGCGGGGATTTAATCTTCCAGGTAGACGAAGGCCTGAACACCCTTGTAGATTTCCGGCATAGGAGGAAATACGCTGCTGAAAACGGGTCTCCCGGCTCAAAACGTAACTGCCACGGCAAAAGCGGCCAGGATTTGGTAGTCAAGGTGCCCGCCGGGACCATCCTACGGGATGCCCAGACTATGAAAGTCATTGCAGATATGTCCGGGGACAACAAAAGGCAGGTTATCCTCCCCGGCGGCAGGGGCGGCCTTGGGAACCAGCATTACGCTACCTCTACCATGCAAGTACCCAAATATGCCCAGCCTGGCAAGCCTGGCATCGAACTGGAAGTTTTCCTGGAATTAAAGGTTATTGCGGACGTAGGCCTTGTGGGATTCCCAAATGTGGGCAAGTCCACGCTCCTTTCCCGGGTGACCAATGCCCGCCCCAAGATTGCGAACTACCATTTCACGACTTTAAACCCGAACCTGGGCGTAGTGGACTTGGGGGATGGGAATGGGTTTGTCATCGCAGATATCCCCGGCCTGATTGAAGGCGCATCTGAGGGCATCGGCCTGGGACACGCCTTCCTGAAGCACATTGAGCGCACCAAGGTGATGATCCATATGGTAGACGCCGCTTCCATAGAAGGAAGGGATCCGGTTGCCGATATCCATGCCATTAACCATGAATTGGAGAGCTACAGCCCCAAGCTGCTGGAAAAACCCCAAGTCATTGCAGCCAATAAGATAGACGCCATTTATGACGAGGCGGAGAGCGCCCTTCCTGCCATCCGGGCAGAATTTGAAGGCAAAGGCATCCCCGTCTACCCTATTTCCGCCGTAAGCGGCCAAGGGATGAAGGAACTTCTATATGGCGTAAATGAACTGCTGTCCCAAATGGATCATACCCCTATCGTGTATGAGCAGGAATTTTTCCCGGAAGACGCTATCCAGCCAGAGGAAGCCTTTACCGTGGAATATGACCCAAAAGCGGATGAATATGTAGTGGAAGGGCCTAAAATCGAGAAGATGCTGGGCTACACCAACATCGATTCTGAGAAAGGCTTCCTGTTTTTCCAGAAATTCCTCCAGGAGCATGGCATCTTAGAAGCCCTGGAGCAGGCAGGGGTTTCGGAAGGGGATACCGTGCGTATGTATGGCCTAGTATTCGATTACTACAAGTAAAGAAAGGATTTCATTATGGATATAACAAGCAAACAGCGGGCTTACCTGAGAGGGCTCGCGAATGACATGGACGCCATCATCCATATCGGCAAAGCAAGCCTCACGCCGGAAATCACAAAATCTGTAGATGAGGCGTTAGAAAAAAGGGAGTTGGTAAAACTGGCCGTGCTGAAAAATTGTTTTGACGACCCCTACCAGATTGCAGACATGGTGTCGGAACGTACCCGCTCCAATGTGGTTTCCGTTGTGGGGAAGAAGTTCATACTGTACCGCCCGTCCAAGAAAAACCCCAAAATCCAGCTGCCCAAATAAAAAGGTAAGGCTATGGACGCAAAAAAGATTGGGATTATGGGCGGGACGTTCGACCCTATCCACAATGGGCATCTCGTAATTGCAGAAACTGCCCGGGAACAGTTCCGGCTGCAGGAAATCCTGTTCTTGCCTTCGGGGCATCCCCCGCATAAGGAGCATACCATGCCGGCGTCCCACCGCTGCAGCATGGTCTCCCTGGCCATCGCGGGCAATCCTTTTTTCACCTTGGATAGGAGAGAAGTGGAGTCTTCGGACATCAGCTACACCTATGTGACCTTACAGAACCTAAAAAAAGAACTCCCCCAAACAGAACTGTTTTTTATTCTGGGCGCGGACTCCTTATTTGATTTCCAGTCCTGGCGGAAGCCGGAAGAAATCCTAACGTACTGCAGCATCTTGGCTGCCTACCGCAAACATGAGCAGCAAGACCGGTTTTTCCAACAGATTGACCTTCTGAACCGTAAATACCCAGGGAAATTTTTCCCATTGGACACCCCCAGCCTGGAAGTCTCTTCCCAGGATATCCGGAACCGCGTACAGCATGGCAGGAGTATACGGTATCTGGTCCCAGAGGAAGTAGGAGCTTATATCCGGGCGCATCATTTATATCAAGGAGGCATCGGGATATGAAACGCCTGCAAATAGAAAAGAAACTGAAGAAAGCATTGGATAAGGAACGCTATACCCATACCATAGGCGTTATGTATACGGCTGCGTCCCTGGCAATGGCGCACGGCGCTGATTTGGAACAGGCCCTATATGCCGGGCTTTTGCATGACTGCGCCAAATGCATCCCCAACCGCGAGAAGCTAAAAATCTGCAAAAAGCATAACATCCGCATCACCCTTTCAGAGGAACAAAACCCCTTCCTGCTCCATGCAAAGCTGGGCGCTTATTTTGCAAGGAAGCGGTATGGCATCAAGGACAGGGAAGTGCTCCATGCCATCCAGGTGCATACCACTGGGGAGCCTGGGATGAACCTGCTGGACAAAATCCTCTATATCGCAGACTATATTGAGCCAAACCGGGACAAAGCCCCAGATTTGCCAGAAGTGCGGAGGCTGGCCTATGAGGATTTGGACAAGGCCATGCTGAAAATCCTGTCCGACACGCTGGATTACCTGAATGAGCGGGGCGGGGAGTTAGATCCAATGACAATGAAGGCTTACAAGTATTTTAAGAAATTATAAGAAACTATAAGAAACCTGTATCCTACCAGGCGCTTATTAAACCAGATTCGCGCTATTAAGAAAGGAGAATGTAAATGGATCAATCCCGTGAGATGGCAAAGGCTGCCTGCCATGCATTGAGCGAAAAAAAGGCAGAAGATATCCGGGTAATAGACATTGCTGGGATTTCTACACTGGCAGATTATTTCATTATCGCAACCGCTGCAAACTCCAACCAAATCCAGGCCCTGATAGACGCAGTGGGAGAGGAGCTGGGCAAAAGCGGCTATGAGGCAAAACAAGTCGAAGGAAACCGCAATTCCAGCTGGATCCTGATGGATTACCGAGATATCATTGTCCATATTTTTTCTAAAGAGGACCGCCTGTTCTATGACCTGGAACGTATCTGGACAGATGGCAAGTCCGTAGAAGTAAGCGAACTGTGACATGTGCATGCTTGTAAAACACAAAACCTTCCGTTTTACGGGCTTTGCGTGTAATTCAAATAAGATCCCTTTATTACGGGCCCCAAGGATTTCCCTGCGGCCCGTAAGCATTACCGAAAGATACGCATCACCCCAAATACTTTCCCTAAAATCGTGCATTCCTTTACGATAATTGGATCCATCGTATCATTCTCAGGCTGCAGCCGATAACAGTTGGCCTCCTGATAAAAGGTCTTCACTGTGGCAGAATCTCCAATCAGGGCAACCACCACGTCTCCGTTATCCGCCGTAGGCTGGCACTTGACCATAATGTGGTCTCCGTCCAGAATCCCTGCATTAACCATGCTTTCCCCCTTCACCTGAAGGATAAATGCTTCCTGGTTCGGCATGTACTCCGCCGGGATAGGAAAGTAAGATTCAATATTTTCCGCTGCAAACAGCGGCTCGCCAGCTGCCACCCGGCCTAAGATAGGCACGTTCACCACTTCCCGCCGGAGCAGGTTAAAGGTGTCGTCCATAATCTCAATTGCCCTGGGCTTTGTAGGATCCCTCCGTATGTACCCATTCTTCTCCAGCGTCTCCAAATGGGAATGGACAGATGAAGTGGACTTCAGATGGACAGCCTCGCAAATGTCCCGCACTGCCGGCGGATAGCCCCGGTGCAGAATCTCACTTTTGATAAACTCCAAGATTTCCTTTTGCTTATCACTTATTTTTCCATATGCCATATTGATACCTCCTTGATAAATTGGATTGCGCACTTGCGTTCCTTCTATAATATCATACCATATTTCTGAAGAAAATCAAACATAATTTCCGAAAATTTGTTCGTGATTTATTTTCATAAGATGCCCTTGTTTTTTCTTGGGAATCAGGATATAATAAGGAAAGCAGATAACCGCACATGGGCGGAGACAGGATTGCAGGCAAGTATATTGAAGGAGAATGATATGGATTGGAAAACATATTGTGAGAACAGGCATATTTCATTCCCGGTTATTGATAGCTGTGCCGGGCTGCCAATTGCAATGAAGTACGTTTATCCTTTAAAGCAGAAGATTGCCCGGGACTTATATTATATGTTCCAGCAAGATGTTATGGTGAAATCCGCCTGGCTCTTCGGAAGTTCCGTAAACCTGTCCTGCACCATAGACAGTGATACGGACATTGCAATCCGCCCAATAGACGCAGAGCAAGAGACATGGCACAACATTTTTTGCAAAGTATCTGATTATCTGAATGGCATGTGCGATATCATTAATTTAAACCATGTAAAGCCCAACACCAAAATCCATGAATCCATCGCAAGAGGAGTGAGGCTTAAATGAGTAAATTATTAAAGCGTAGTAAAGCTTTGTTAGATAATGCTTCTTATAGCTGGAAAAACAGGGTCTTGGATGACGCCTATATAGACAGTGCATGTTTTTCATTACAGCAATCACAGAAAGAATGGGGATTTATCATGAAATTTGTTATCCAGCGCGTGACAAGCGCTTCTGTTACAACAAAAGAACAGCTTCTTGGGGAAATCCAAAAAGGCTTTTTGGTCTTAATCGGCATCAGCCAAGAGGATACCCGTGAAATTGCAGATAAATTAGTGCGCAAAATGATAGGCCTGCGTATCTTCGAAGACGGGAATGGGAAGACCAACCTGTCCCTGGGTGATGTCTGCGGTTCCTTGCTCTTGGTTTCGCAGTTTACCTTGTATGCAGACTGCAAGAAAGGGAACCGGCCATCTTTCACAAAGGCAGGCAGCCCGGATATGGCAGAGGAATTGTATGAATATATTATTTCTGCCTGTAAAAAGCAGCTTCCGGAAGGCGGGAGGGTAGAGACAGGGTCTTTCGGCGCAGAGATGGCAATTTCCTTGGTAAACGATGGGCCCTTCACGATTGTGCTGGATTCTGCAGAACTCTGCGGATAGCCTAAGCCCTTGAAGGGGTACGGCTTATATCAGTTCGCGAAATGCAGATTTTGCGAACTGAAGCACCTATGAAACACCCAGCATCCTGTGCAGGCTGCATGGGATGCTTTTCCGGACAGGACAGAAAGGAATGTGCTAATGGACTATGTGGAACAGATTAATTTAGAGAACAAACGGAAGCTGCAGGCCTTGCTTAAGGAGCTGCCTAAATTCTGTGCTATTTTTTTCCGCTATCTGGATACCAAGAATACTTCTTCCAGGACACGGCTGTCATACGGATACGACTTACGGCTTTTTTTTGGTTTTATCCAGCAAAGCAACCCGCTTTATGCCAATATGGCCATGCAGGACATCCCCATTTCTGTATTGGATGAAATGACGCCTATGGATATCGAGGAATACCTGGCTTACCTTTCCTATTACGAGAAAAGGGACGGGCGGGCGCTTACCAATGGGGAAAAAGGGAAATCCCGGAAGCTTTCCTCTATCCGGACAATGTACAATTATTATTTTAAGAAGGAATTGATTAAGACGAACGCCCCTTCCATGATTGAGGCTCCCAAGAAACACAAAGAAAATATCATCCATTTAGACAAAGACGAAGTGGCGGAACTGATATCTGCCGCAGAAAACGGCAGTTCCCTGACGGAACGGCAGCTTGCCTCCCACCAGAAAACCAGATACCGGGATACTGCCATCCTGATGCTCCTGCTGGGCACCGGCATCCGGGTATCTGAATGCGTAGGCCTGGATTTATTGGACGTTAGCTTTAAGAACAACGGGCTGCGCGTCGTCCGCAAAGGCGGGAATGAATCCACGGTCTACTTTGGGGAAGAAGTGGCTGGCGCACTCTTCGACTATCTGGAATTGGAACGCCCCCTATTGGCCAAGAAAGTCCTTCCTGAGCATGAAAACGCGCTGTTCCTTTCCCTAAAGCACAGCCGCCTCACCACCCGGTCGGTAGAGAAATTAGTAAAAAAATATACAGGCGCCGCAAATATCAGCAAAAAAATTACGCCCCATAAGCTGCGGAGCACTTATGGCACGAACCTTTACAAGGAAACAGGGGATATCTACCTGGTGGCAGACGCTTTAGGCCACAAAAGCGTAGAGACCACCCGGCAGCATTATACGGCAATGGATGATGACCGGCGGAAATTGGCCGGTAAATATTCCGGAAGCATCTTCCATGGCGCACCCCCTACATAAAGGCGCGGGGCGCCAGGCAGCTTGGCAGATACCCTGCCTGGGATTCCCCGCATTTCTATCTGCCTTGCCAGCCGGGCATCCATCCTGCGCCATTCCACCAGGCGCCCTGCACGCTATTTTACTTGATTTTTTCTGTCATAATATCCATATAATCCAAAATCATCTTACAGCAGCCATCGAACCCCAATTGGCTGCTATCCAGCGTAAGGTGGTAGCTCCTGGAATCCCCCCACTTCTTGTTGGAATAATAGTTATAGTAATTCGCCCTTTTCTTATCCGTCTTCTGGATCATGTCTGCCGCCTTATCCTTCTCCAAGCCAAAGGTCTCCATAATATGCTGGATGCGGAACGCCATATCTGCATGGATAAATACATGGATGCAATTCGGATGCTCTGCCAGGGCATAATCCGCGCATCTTCCCACTATGATGCAGGACTCCTTCTTGGCAAGGTTTTTTATTGTCTCAAACTGTGCCAGGAACACTTTGTGGTTCAAGGGCATATCCATAAAAGGCGTGGATGTATAGCCGCTGACGGAATAAGTATCCATCACCAGGGAATATAGGAAGCTATTGGTAGGCTTCTCGTCATGGCTTTCAAAAATCTCCTGGCAAAGACCGCTCTCCTTCGACGCCATGGCCAATAATTCCTTGTCGTAACACTTTACCCCAAGCTTTTCTGAAAGCATACGTCCCACATCCAAGCCGCCGCTGCCAAATTCCCTCCCGATTGTAATTACAAATTTCTCCATAATCCATACCACCTTTCTTTCAAACACAAACTAAATGCCATTTACGCGGAATGTACATGTGGGTAATCGCCGCAAATTGATTTCTGTCTATTCCTATTATAGTACAAAATATGCAGAATGTATAGGCAATATATGCAGAATCCACAAATTTATAGGGGCTTTCCTAAAAGTTCTGAAAAATAGGCAGGCAAAGGGGCTGTTACCTCCAGGTATTCCCCCGTGGCCGGGTGGCAAAACCCAATCACTGCCGCATGGAGGGCCTGCCCCTGCAGCTTCCATGGGTTCTTCCCGTTCCCATAGACGCTGTCACCCAAAAGGGGATGCCCGATACTGGCCATATGGACACGGATCTGATGGGTCCTGCCTGTTTCCAGCTCAAATTCCATATAGGTATGGGCAGAAAAACGCTGCAGTACGCGGTAATGGGTCACCGCACGTTTCCCATTACGCGGGTTCACTGCCATTTTTTTCCGGTCTATTGGATGGCGCCCGATTGTGCCCTCCACCGTCCCGGAATCCTTTGCCACAATCCCTTTCACAATGCCTAGATAACGCCTGGTAACGGAATGTTCTTTCATCTGTGCGGCGATATGCAGATGAGCTCTGTCATTCTTGCATACGATTAATGACCCAGTGGTATCCATATCAATCCTGTGCACAATCCCAGGCCTTAGGACGCCGTTAATGCCAGAAAGGCCCTCTTTGCAGTGGTACATCACCGCATTGACCAGGGTGCCAGAAGCGTGCCCTGCTGATGGATGCACCACCATGCCTTTCGGCTTATCCACCACCAAGAGGTCACTGTCTTCATAAAGTATATCCAACGGGATATCCTCTGGCAGGATTTCTATTTCCTGGGGCTTTGGGATCTGCACACAGACCAGTTCCCCGGCACATACCCTATAATTTGCTTTCTGCGCCTGCCCGTCCACCTGCACCCCACCGTCTTTAATCTGCTTTTGAAAAAAAGAGCGGGACCGCCCATCCCCATATTGCATGGAAAGGACTTTGTCCAACCGCTCTCCTGCCTGCCCAGGCGATACCAAAAAACTATGTTCCTCCTGCAGCATGAATCCTGCCCTCCTTATACAGCTACTTATCTCCCATTGATGGCGGGGTTTTATCCGCCCTTCGGAAGGGCCAGAGCATTTCCAGTTCCTCTTCCTGGTGGTAAAACAGGATAAGCACTGCTAAAATCCCCATGCCCACGGTCACATAAATATCCGCCACATTGAACACCGGGAAATTAATCAGTTCAAAATAGAAAAAATCCACCACATAATCCAAGGTCAGGCGGTCTATCAGGTTTCCAACGGCTCCTGCCGTCAATAAAAGCAAATCCAGGCGCATCCAGCGGTATCTCTTCCCCATAGGGGCACGTAAGTAAACCGCCAGCATTGCCGCCAGCATAAACAGCGTGATTGCCACAAACCACAGCTTCTTGCCCTGGAGCATCCCGAACGCAGCGCCCTGGTTCTCCAGATATTGGAGCTGGAACACATCCTTGATTAAAATAATGGATTTTCCGCCTTTTAGGTAAGCTGCCGCCAGATATTTTGTATATTGGTCCACGCCTAGCAAAACCAGCGTGCCAGCCAGATACAAGATACAGCTATTCCTTTTCTTTCTGTCCATAACATAAATTCCTTTTCTATTATGTATCAGCCTGCGCCAAACTCCCGCCCTGGGAGGATGAAGGGGAAGCCGCTATCCGTATAAATACCGGATCCCCTCCAAAATCCTCCCATCCGTAAGGTTTTTTGTAAGGTAAGCCTCCCCAAGGCTTTTTAACAGCACAAACTTTATTTTCCCGGACTCCATCTTCTTGTCTAATTTTGTAGCTGCAAGCACTTCTTCCGGGCTATGGGAAAAACCGTCCAGCCTCACGGGCAGGCCATAGCTTTCCAGCACTTTTTCTACTTTTGCTACCTGCCCAAGCGTAAGGTTCCCTTCCAGGTAAGATATATAGGATGCCGCAGCCATGCCCAGGGATACGCATTCCCCATGGCATAGCCCAAAATCTGACAGCTTTTCAATGGCATGCCCAATCGTATGGCCAAAATTAAGGAGCGCCCTCTCCCCCTTCTCCTTGGGATCTTGCTCCACCACTTCCCGCTTCACCTGGCAGCTTAGCCCTATCACTTCTTCCAGGATACTGTAATCCTGGGACATCATCCTATGGCTCTGTTCCTCCAAGATAGCCAAAAGATGGGGATCCTTAATGAAGCCATGCTTGGCCAGCTCTGCCATGCCTGAGGAAAACTGCCGCCTTGGCAGGGTCTGCAGGGCAGAAAGATTCATATAGACCAGCCGCGGCATATGGAACGCCCCAACCATATTTTTGTACTGCATAAAATCGACCCCTGTCTTCCCCCCGATGCTGCTGTCAGTCTGTGCCAGCAGAGATGTGGGCACTTGCACAAAATCAATCCCACGCAGGTAGGTCGCAGCTGCAAACCCAGCCAAATCCCCCACTACCCCGCCGCCCAAGGCTACCAGCACGTCCTTGCGGTCAAAGGAATGGCGGATGAGGCATTCATATACCTTCCCCACGGTATCCGTATTCTTACTGCCCTCCCCGGCCTCAAAGACAAAGGAGATGCAAGTGGAAAACACGGGCGCAAGGAGCTTTTCTATCTCCCCTAAATACAATGGGGCAACATTGCTTTCCGTAATAATGCAAGCCCTGTTCGCCCCATACCCCAACTCCTGCAGAAATTGCGGGAGCTTAGAAAAATCCTCCTGCAGTTCAATATGGTAACAAGGCTTCCCCTCATAAGAAACCGTAACTGTCCGTCCCATGCCGTCCTCCTTTCTTATCCCTCTTGCTCTTTGATATGCTGTACCTGCCGTCAGAGAAACTTCTCATATTGTATCTTAGCCCTGCCTTTGCGGGTTTCCCCCATACATCCCAAAAACCGGAAACGCCCAATGGAACGGATGGAAACCAATTCCTGCTCCTTACATTCCCGGGCAATCTGGAGGCATTCCTTGTGGTTAATAAATACTTTCCCGCCCCGGATCATCTGGGAAGCCTGGGATCTGGACACTTTGCACAGGCAGGCTACCACCCCGTCCAGACGGTTGGAAGCGACAATCCCTTCGCAAAGCTCTGTCTTGGGCGTAAGCCGCAGTTCGGCCGGCGGCACCTGGCGGACACGGACGGTGGTATGGCGGATGCGGGTTAGCTGCTCTATCAGATAGGGGGCGATATCTTCATGGCAGAACACATAAGCCATCCCCCCATCCACCAAGATATCCCCTATTTTCGACCGTTCAATCCCCAAGCCCATCAAAGTCCCCAGCACATCCCTATGGCTTAACGCTTCTGCAAACTTCTGGTTCACAGGCGCAGCTTCCAGGCAGGCGATGGGATACTCCCAGGCATAGCAAAGAGCATCAGGTAAAAATGCTATCATCTGACGCTCACTCCAAGCATATCCGCCAGACATTTCAAAACCGGAATAAAGTTCTGAAATGCCTTGCTGGAAAATATTTAATTCGTTTAAGTTCAAAAAACCGCTGAACAGCACAATGTCCCTCTGCTGCGCCTGCCTGGACAAATCAATAAAACGCTTGGCCAGCAGTTCCTCTTCTCTTGCCATATGCATAGTTCCCTTAATACTCTGCCCTCATGGGCGGTATGTCAAACGCATCAATGATAGACGCAAAATCCCCTGAAATATCTACGTTCGGCGGGGTGATAAGGAAAATATAGCTGGAGACCTTCTGTAGGTTGCCGCTTATGGCAAAGCAAGAACCGGACGTAAAGTCAATAATCCTCTGGGCAACATCCAAATCCAGCCCCTCTACGTTCAAGACAACCGTGCGCTCCATCAGAAGCGTCTCGGTAATCTCCCTGGCATCCTCTACAGAAGTGGGCTTAATCACGCACACTTCCATATTGCCAGAACTCTGCTTCCTCGCCCGTATCGGCGTTACCTTGGAATTGGCCTTTGTACTGCGCGCCTTCTTGTCCTCAAAATCGTCCTCCTCATCGGAAGAAGCCTTGGAAAACCCTTTGCGCTTCTTTGGCTGCTCGTCCTCATATTCATCGTCATCATAGTACCCTTCATCATAGTACTCATCGTCATCTGATGTCAGCCTCATGACATCCAAGAACTTGTCTAGCATTCCCATAATATCGTCCTCCCTACTGTCTAGGATCCGTCACGGAACCATCTTTCCAACTGGATTGCTGTGAAAAATACTTCCGTGGCAAATCCTTAATGATAATTTCTTTTCCCAAATATCCCTGTCCCCACCCGAACCATGGTGGCGCCTTCTTCAATTGCCACCATATAATCGCCTGTCATTCCCATAGAGAGTACAGACATAGTTACATTATCAATGTTTTTAGCCCCAATGTCAACAGATAATTCCCTAATTTGGCGAAAATATTTGCGGTTATCTTCAGGATTCTCCACAAACGGCGCAATTGCCATCAGCCCCCTGATATGGATATGGGGTAATTTTGCAATGTCTTCCACCAGCTGGAGGGTATCTTCCCTGGAAATACCGAACTTACTCTCTTCCTGGGCAATATTCACCTCTACCAGGATATCTGCCTCCACCTGTTTCTTGCCTGCCTGTGCGCTGATTTCCTCAGCCAGGCGGAGGGAATCCACAGAATGGATCAGGCAAGCTTTCCCCACAATGTATTTTACCTTATTCCGCTGTAAATGCCCAATCATATGCCACCGGATATCCGAAGGCAGCGCAGGGCATTTATCCATTATCTCCTGTACTTTATTCTCCCCAAAATCCCGGCACCCGCAAGAATACGCCTCTTCCAGCATGGGGATTGGCATCGTCTTGCTGACGGCAATTAATACCACTTCCTTGGGATCCCTGCCGGATTTCCTGCACGCTTCCTGAATGTTTTCCCTCACTTGCGCCAAATTTTCCTGAATCATGGAATACTCCTTTATTGTAAAATATCTGATGCCTGAACCAGGCTTTGCCTGCATGTTACTGTATGGTCTGGAGCTCCTTTACGGCAGAAGCATCCAATGCGATATGGTCATAGAGGGAAATCCCGTAATCGGTCCCCGTATTGATAATAGTATATTCCTGGTTTTTAGCCAATGCTTCCACTTTGCGGAAGACTGCATAGCCCCGATTAATATTATAGACGCCTTTTAATGTTTTCTGCCTATCCATGGTATATTTCTCCGCCGTCTCAGGATGGATAATGGTATCCCCCTTCTTTAGCTTGCTGGACGCAATATAATACTTCCCCTTCTTTTCCCCCGCTACGGATACTGCTATAAATTCCTCCACCACATTCCCGTCCTCGCCAGTATAACGGGAAATCACGCCATTGGAATCCGTATCCTTATCATAGGTATAATAATCCTTCGGGATTACGAGGAATTTTTTTTCTGTAAGCGCCGTATTGGGAATCTTAAGGCCCCTTGCCTCTGACATGGACAGCTCGATTTCCAAGTACCGGTCTGTGGCAAAACGGAGCGCGGAGTCTTGGAACGACAGCGCCAGGTAATAGGCGCC
The DNA here is from genome assembly GCA_910588965.1 of uncultured Lachnospiraceae bacterium. GTDB lineage: Bacteria > Bacillota > Clostridia > Lachnospirales > Lachnospiraceae > Petralouisia. The sequence continues at coordinate 48,842 of CAJUSO010000014.1, forward strand.
CCCACGGCTCACAATGGAGGAGGCACCCCAAGCAGTGGAATTGTCCTTTTTAAACCGTACTTTTAGGCTGGTTTCTTCCTGCAAGCGCCCAGCTACCTTCTGGTCCACTGGGACTACCAATGTCCAGGCTTCGCTGGTAATCAGCTTATAGGCCGCGTCCCCGGCAGCCACCTGCCCCCTGGAAATCAGGTTATTCTTTGGATGGGCTTCCATGTGGAACAAATCCTCTGTAAAATTCTCCAAATCCACTGATTCCAGCCCGTCCGTATTGTACACCACGATGCCTGGCTCTTCTGCTGTGTGCGCATGGACCCCCAATGCACCCCCTTCCTGCCCGTCCAAGATAGACAGGGCATTCGTGCTGGCAGCTTCCATCATACCAGCCTCCACCTCATGTTTAAAGGCATAGACCTGGTGGAACTTTTCATTGGAATAGCCCAGCACATAACCCTCAGCCACCTCCTCCAATTTGCTGTAAGAACCCTCCGCTTTAAAGAGCTGGCCGTCATTTTGCTGTATGACCTTATTGTAAAAATCCCCATTCCCATCAACGGAATATACATAAGTCTCCACCCCTACCCTGGAAGCGTCCTTATTGTAATAATTGATATAGCCAGCCTCTTCCGTATAAAATACCTTCTCTTGCCGCAAGATAGCGCCGGTATACAGGTTGTCCTGGACAATGCTCCCCTGGGTCACTTCGTAAACGGCTACCTGCGGCGTCGTGAAATACCGGAACATATTATACAGCATATAGAAAAAAACCACAAGGAAAACAACAACCGCCATGTTGAGCCGCAGCGTCTTATGAAATTTTACGACTTTTTTGCTCTTTGCCATAGCTGCCTCGATTCTGAGTTTCTATTTTTCCATAAATTCCCAACATGATTTTCGCCTTGGCGGCAATACTAAGTTTGTGTAGAAGGAGGAATGCATATGAATAGCAAAGCATTGGATTACACATTATTAGCGCTGGTCATTATTGGAGCCATAAACTGGGGATTGATTGGCCTGTTCCGCTTCGATCTGGTGTCCTTCCTGTTCGGCAGCATGAGCTGGCTGAGCAGGATTATCTATGGCATTGTAGGGATCGGCGGCCTGTACCTCTTTAGCGTCTTTGGGCGCATCCGCTCCATCAACGAAGCTTAAGAATAAGATAAAGGGAGTTATCGCGCATCCGCCCGATAACCCCTTTTTCTTCCGTAAACCCATTTCCTATCTATGCCAAAGCCGCGGCGGCTTCTATAAGGAAACGATTACCTTGCCATTTGCACATTCTGGAAGGTCGCTTTCATTCCTAGAAATGCTAAGTACAAAATCAACATGGAACTTCTCACTGATGGTCTCCAATTTTTCGAGGGAGCGCGCCAAATCGCAGTCATCCATCTTTGCGATTGTGAGGAAGCTGTCTAAATACATTTCTTCCAAATCATGGTCCTGGGAAATAACCCCGCATAAGAAACCTAAAAACTCGTCACAATTTGAAATGATATAATCTGAAACGTTAATCAGCCGGACCTTATTGCTCAATTCATACATATGCTTCTGGCTCTTATCTAAATATACGATATTGCCCGTCGCAGATTTTACCGACTCATTCACCTTTTCTAACAGATATTTTGTTTTCCCTTTACCCTTTTCTCCAGCTATTATTTGTATCATGACAATCTCCTCCTACTCTTACTGTTTTGTGCAAAATAGACAAGTATATGCATGGAAGTCCCAAAAACTATCATCTATTTTGTATGTTATCAGTATTTTTCATATGGTAATTATAGTATATATTGATAGAAGTTGCAACTGTTATTTTGAAATTTGTTATATTTCTTCTAACAATTCAGACATTTCCGTATAGAGGTCCTCGCGGCTTCCTGCCTTAAAGACAATGGAAATGTAGGGGGCGCCTTCCTTCTCGCTATATAGGACCAGGCAATAGCCTGCGGCATTGGTAGTACCCGTCTTCCCGCCGATTACCTGCACGCCCTCTGGCTGGGCAGATTCCCCGGTCAGGTAGCGGTTCGTGCTGGCCCAATCTTTCGTAACAGACTCCCCAGAGGCATTGGTAAGCTTTCCCAAATGGGTCTCCGCGCTGATAAGCTCTTTAAATTTCTCGTCCTGGATGGCTGCCTGGAACATCAGGTACATATCGTAAACCGTGGTGTAGTGGTTCTCATCCTGGAGCCCATGGGCGTTGGTAAAATGGGAGTTGGTGGCGCCAAGGGCCTTGGCTTCCTCATTCATCATTTCCACAAACCCCCCTACGCTGCCCCCTACCAGATCTGCAATCACATTGGCGGCATCGTTCCCACTGCAGATAATCAGGCCATATAAGAGTTCTTCCAATGTCAGGGTATCCCCTATGGCCAGGCCGCAGGTGCTGGAGCCTTCTTCAAGCTGCAGTTCCTCTGCCGTCACTGTGGCGGTATCCGATAGGTTCCCATGCTTAAGGGCCACATAAGCTGTCAGTATTTTCGTAGTGCTGGCAGGGAACAGCCTCGTATGGATGTTCTTGCCAAATTCCATCACCCCCTCCTGCAGGTTAAAAAGGCCTGCCGCCTCTGATAAAGCAGCCGTTACATTCTCGCTCAGCACATCTTCGCTGCCCGCCACGCAAAGCCCCTCTGCAAAAAACGCCTGGGAGCTTTGTTCCTCTGCGGAAGCTTTCAGCCCGTAGGATTCCACTGCATCCTGTAGGTTATAAGCATTCTCGATGTCTGCCTTCCCCCCGCATCCTACTGCGAGGGAAAAAGATAAAACAGCTGCCAGGATCCCAATCAATTTCCGTTTACTTATACATCTCACGCCACTCTAAATCTCCTCTGTCCAATGACTTAATCAACAGTTCCGCCGTGGCAAGGTTCGTTGCCAGCGGGATATTATGGGTATCGCAGGTGCGGACCACATCGTTTACATTCGGTTCATGGGACTTTGGGGTCAGGGGATCCCGCAGGAAAATCACCAAATCAATCTGGTTGTGCTCAATCTGCGCCCCTAACTGCTGTGCGCCCCCCAAATGCCCTGCAAGGTATTTATGGATGGACAAATTTGTTACTTCCTCAATGAGCCGCCCGGTTGTCCCTGTTGCGTACAGGTTATTTTTGCAGAGGATTCCCCTGTAAGCGATGCAGAAATTCTGCATCAGTTTCTTCTTGGAATCATGCGCAATCAATCCTATGTTCATGTCTAATTATCCCTCCATTCGGTATTTTAGCGGTTGTAGCCCTACATTCAATACAAGTCCAATGCCGATAAAAAGGCTCACCAGCGATGTAAGCCCATAACTTACAAAGGGCAATGTCAGGCCGGTATTCGGCATCATGCCAGTCACCACACAAATATTAACGAAGGTTTGGAAGCCCACCCAGACAGCAACGCCGCCGCATATGAGCTGCCCGGATAAATCTTTTGCTTTCCTCCCCATTAAGATGCATTCAATTACAATCAGAAGCAATAAAGCCAGGATGATTGCACTCCCCACAAACCCCAACTCCTCCCCTGCTACCGCAAAGATGAAGTCTGTCTGCGGCTCTGGGATGAAATTCCCATTTTTTACGGAAAAAACGGTGTCATTGTTCAAGCCCTTTCCCCATAACTGCCCAGAGCCGATTGCCATAATGGAATTCTGCTGTTGGTATACATTTTCCGCATATTTGTCTGGCTGCAGCCAGGACATAATTCGGATCCATTGGTAATGCTCCAATATTTTCTGGTCTGGCTGCAAAATCAAATAAATAAACAAGGCTGCGGCGGGGATGACTACTGCCAGCACGCCTATGATTATTTTATAACTTAACCCTCCCAAAAACAAGAGGGATAAAAAAATTACTGCAATTACAATACTGGTAGACAGATCCGGCTGTTCTTCAACCATAAACCATGGGATAAAAATCAGCACGCCGGAAACCAAAATCGTGGGCAGCTTATTTACCTTCTCTTGGTATTTCCCAAAAAACCACGAAAAAAAGAGGATGAGAAACACCTTTGACAGCTCGGAAGGCTGGAAGCGGAACCCGCCCACATCAATCCAGCGGACAGCCCCTCCCCCAGAGCCCCCCAGGATATGGAAAGTAATCAGGCCAAGCATGCCCAAGTTAAAAACGTAAATCAGCCAATGAAACCGCAGGATGAAGGAATAGTCGATAAGGGATACCACCGCCATTGCCGTAAGCCCAATCAAAAGCCCTGCAATCTGTTTGTCCTGCACAGATTTCTGGGCGCTCCCTATCACATTAATCCCAATCATGGTAAGCGCCACCACGTAAACTACCAAACGGAAATTGTAATTCCTAATATGATACTGCTTCAACATAATTTCATTCCTTACCCTGATATAATCAGAAAGCCAGCCATAAACGCCATCCCTTAATGGGATACGCTGGGATGCTTCATGTCCTTAATGGGGATATTGGCATATAATGCCGGGATATTCCCTTCGTTCCCATCCAAATCGGTCTGGGTAATCTGGATATCCAACCCCTCTGCATCTATTTCCATATATTTGGAAATCACCTGGATAATGTCGTTCTTAATCATTTCCATAACGTCAGGCGAGCAGTTCGCACGGTCGGAAACCAATAACAGCCTTAGCCTGTCCTTCGCAATATCTCCGGAGGTCTTTTTCTTAAATAAATCCAATAAACTCATATCGGTTTCCTCCTAACTTTTCTTGAAAATATCTTTTAGCTTCCCCCACACGCTGGACTTAATCTCCAAATCCATCAACGGCACGTCCTCCCCTAAGATCCTGTGGCAGATATTGGCAAAAGCCCTCCCCGCCATGCAGTCCGTGCCAACCAATGGCTCGCCCTGGTTGGTGGAAATGACAATCTGCTCGTCATCCGGCACTGCGCCGATTAAATTGATGGCCAGGATATCCGTCACGTCATTGATATTCATCATGTCGCCGCGCTTCACCATATCCATCCGTAACCGGTTGACAATTAAGTCCGTCTGCTTCACCTCATTTGCGCCTAAAAGCCCGATAATGCGGTCTGCATCCCGGATGGCGGATACTTCCGGCGTGGTAACTACCAAAGCCCTGTCCGCCCCCGCAATGGCATTCTTAAACCCTTGCTCAATCCCAGCCGGGCAGTCCAGCAGGATATAGTCGAAGTCCTCCTTCAGGCTATCAATTAATTTCACCATCTGTTCTGGGGACACTGCGGATTTGTCCCTCGTCTGGGCAGAAGGCAGGAGTGAAAGGTTGGGATAGCGTTTATCCTTAATCAGCGCCTGCTTCATGCGGCAATTCCCCTCCACCACATCCACAAGATTATACACAATGCGGTTCTCCAAGCCCATAACCACGTCCAGGTTGCGCAGACCGATATCGGTATCAATCAGCACTACCTTCTTATCCAGCTGTGCCAGCCCTGTGCCTACATTTGCGGTGGTGGTCGTCTTCCCCACCCCTCCTTTTCCTGATGTAATAACAATCACTTCACTCATTTACTATATCCTCCTGCTAATTATATGCTGTTCAAAAGGCCCTTTGTAATCGGCTCAATATAAATATTCCCGTCCTTTACGACCGCCACTTGCGGCTCGGCGGCCTCCGGTTTTTTCTTCCCCTTTTTCTTGCCAAGCAGCGTCCTGTCCTGGGACGGCTTGTCCGCGCTCCTTGCAATCACATCCCCGATGCGGATTTGTATGGGATCCATATCCAGGGCTGCCACAAAAGCCTGTTCATTGCCGCTTGCCCCCGCATAGGCGTTGCCTTTCAGCGCACCCAGCACCACGATATTGCCCTTGGAAATGATTTTTGCCCCGGGATTGATGTCTCCTAGTATGACGATGCTGCTCTCACAGTCCAGCACCTGCCCGGAACGGAGGGTGCCTTTGTAGAATTCCCCGGTCCTGCCGGACTGTTCCTCCTCGAACTGTTCTATTTTCTGGCGGACCATCTCCTCCCTTAACATATCATTATCCAGGATACAGATAATTTCGATGGACGAATTGCCTGTAATAGCCTCCACGATGCGGAATTCCTCCTCCTGGGTCAGTTCCCTGCCCTCAAAGGAAACTGCCAGCCTAGCATCCTTGAAAAATGCCGCAGACTCCTGGAACCTTTGGGAAATGCAGCCCAAAAGCTCCTCAAACCCTATCTCGCTGTCCAAAATCAAATTAATGCCATACCGGTTGCTCTTCAATACTACTGGCGTCGACAAATCCATCCCTCCAAACCTTAATCTGTAAATCCATTCGTGCTGCTTCCGATTTCCTCTGCCTGGCCATTCAGCAAGGAAGCCTCATCCTCAAGCTTAAAATAGTATTTCATAATATTACCGGACACTTCCGCCGCATTGGCTGAAGTATACCCATAGGCAATCCTGGTGGCAATGGCAATCTGGGGGTCTTCAAAGGGCGCATAGCCTACAAAAAGCGCATGGTTGGCCCTGGTCTCAATCTGCTGTGCCGTACCCGTCTTGCCGGCAAGGGTAATCGGCAAGTCTTTGAGGGAGGAATTGTTCTCCACCACCTGCCGCATCCCGATATGGATGGCGTCCCAGGAAGCATTGGATACTTCCGTAATCTTCCGTATAACCTCGGGCTTAAATTCCTTTACCACTTCCCCATCCGAAGTAGCCTCCTTATCCAAGAGGGTAAGTTTGTAGATATTGCCGCTGCTGGCTACTGCCGTCACATACCTGGCAATCTGCGTGGTGGTGAAGTTATGGTTGCTCTGCCCAATTGCCGAGGTAATCGGGTATTCATCCGCAATCTGCGGTTCATTCTCTGGTATCTCGATTCCAGTCTTCTCATCCAGCCCAAATAAAGCGGCATATTTCTGGATGGCAGCAATCCCTTTGCCTTCGTTATAAATCTCTCCCGAAGAACTCAGGCGGTATCCCATCTCATAGAAAAAATAGTTGCAGGAATGCCGGATAGCCTCCGAGATATTAATAGACCCATGGTTCCCGCCTGGGTAAATCCAGCATTTGGGCGGCGGCGTTATCGTATCATATAAGCCTTCCGTCTTAATCTCGTCCTTAATCCCAATCACGCCCTCCGTCAAAGCAGCGGCGGCAATAATAGGCTTAAAGGTGGAGCCAGGCGCCGTCCTCTGCTGGGTGGCGTTGTTATACTGGGGCAAGGATAAATCCTGCTGGAGGCTTGCAAAATATTCCGAATCCACAACATTCGCAAGCTTATTCGTATCATAGCCAGGATATGTCACGCAGGCCAGAAGTTCCCCCGTCTTTACATCTATCATCACGCAGCTGGCCGTACAGGGATCTAACGCCAGCTGGTCTGGCTTAATCTCCATATTCTTTATCTTCTCACGGATAAAAGTGAATGCGCTGGATGTCCCGTTTTGGAGGTTTGCCACATCCTCCTGGTTCTCCTCAAGGACGCCCTGCTCAAACAGCAGCAGGCAAATCTGCGTGCCTGTCACTAATTCCTGCCGGATCATATATTTGTAAATCCGTTTGTTAAATTCCTGGTTTTCCTTAAGTTCTTCCGTAATATACAGGACCAGCGCATCATATATTTCCATGGAATCTGAATATTTTGATTCCGTATCAAATTTCGTAATGTCAATCCAATCCATGGAAATGGCCCGGCGCAGGTATTCAGACAGGCTTGCCCTATCCTCCTTCCAGGCTTTGTATACCTCATCCTCTGTATCCACCTTATCTGCCAGGAACACTTCCTTGGCCGTCAGCATGGAAAGGATGCTGCTCATATACATCTGCTGTTCTTCGTCCAAATCACCGTAAGGCGTTGGGACCGGCGCGTCAAACTGCTGGCGCAGGCCTTGGATGACAGCGTCCCGTTTGCCCAAAAAGGCATTGTAGACCTGCCGTTCCACTTCCTTGGCGTCTTCTTTGCCAAAATGGCTGATATCGATGACATTATTATTGATCAGCGCATAATAAACATCATCAATTGGTATTTTAATATCAGAAGCCGTACCAGAACTGGTATCATACTCCTTGATATTCTCAATCTGGGCATAAACAATCCCCGCAAGCTCCTGCTCCAGCAGGCCATAGACCGCTTTCTGCAGGTCTGCATCAATGGAAAGATAAATGTCATTCCCAGATGTTGCGTCCTTCTTGTCAATGATTTCCGTTACCATGCCCAGGTTGTCCACATAAAAAGATTCCTTGCCCTTGGTTCCCTGGAGCTCCCGGTCCATGACCTGCTCTATCCCAGACTTGCCAATCACGTCGTTTAGGCTGTAATTGTCATTCCCCTTGGACAATTCATCATATTCTGCCTGGGAAATCTGCCCCGTGTACCCAATAATATGGGAAAAATAGATACTGTCCTCATATTTCCGGATACTGTCCTCCACAACATCCACGCCTTGTAAGATATCGGAATTTTCCTTGACCATGGCCACTGTTTCTTCACTGACATCCTGCGCGACCGTAGTCAGCACATATTTCTGGAAGCTGTTCTGGGAAATAGCATAGCGCAGGAACATAATTTTATAGGCTTCCTCAGGCGTATAAAGATCATATTCCTCCTTGCCTTCATATTCCTTCCCTTCCACATGGATGCCGAACTTATCCTCCAGGTATTCCATAACCTGCCCCGCGCTTGCCTTGCCCTCATCGTACCCTAATTCTTTATTGTATTTCAGCTCGTCTGTCTTCTTATGCCCATAAACGTCCGCCAGGAACCGCTCCAAAGCCTTCCCGGACACAGTAAAGCTATATTTCCCCTCCGTGTCCTCCTGGATACTGAAGCTGTTGGAAACCTCATCGCCTTTGCCCTCAATCATATGGACAAGCGTATTCAGTTCCTGGTTCATCAGCCTGTTTTTCTCCTTTGTGCTCTCATAAACGCCGTTATCCTCTATGGTGATGGAATAGGACAGTTCATTATAGGCCAGAAGCTTCCCATTACGGTCATATATACTGCCCCGCGTCCCGGAAGTGATGCGTTCCTTCTGGATGAGAAGGGTGTAATTGTCCAGGTATTCCTCCCCGTTGACCACTTGGAGGATAAAAATACGCTGCAGCAGTATGGAAAAAAGCAGGATAATGACGACGCACAGCACAAAGAGCCTGGCTTCCAATATTCTCTTAGGGATACTCTTGATAAACTCAAACAAATTTGCTAGCACTCCTTTTCTCAATCATTTCCAGATTTTGGTTTATTTTCAGGATGATAAAATACAAGATGATGGCCACAAGAATCGTGTACACTAACTCTGGCAGCATGATATGCAGCAAATAATAGGTGAACTGCAGCTTGCCGCGCAGGAGGAATAAAAACAAGTATACCAACATACTGTAGGAAAAATCACTCGCAGCTATGAGCACCAGGGGGAGCTTAATGTCGTCTGGGAAAAACCACTTGCGGAAAAACCCGTTGACATAGCCGATATAGGCATAAATCAGGGCATAAAACCCGATTACGCTGCCATAAAAGATATCCAGCAAAAGCCCGCTGAAAAACCCAATCCACATCCCTTCTTTCCTGCCCCTCATAAACCCAAAGGAGGAAGCCACTGCAACTAACAGGTTAGGCGAAATAGAGGCAATGGCCAGAGCCTGGAATAAGGTGCACTGCAGCAGGAAACATACGGCAATAATCAAAAATACATATAATTTGCGTCTCATAATGATTCTGTGCTCCTTCTGTAGATTCTGCGCCGATTTGTAACTGCATGGCATCCTTTGCGCAAGCATCAGTCTTCCAATGCTGCCTTTTTGTCTAATATCACCAGCACCTCCTGGAGATGCTGGAAATCCACCGCCGGGGTGACCGTGCCGGAATAAGTCAGGTTATTGGCATCCCGCTCAATCGTGCTCACATAGCCAACCAAAATGCCCGCCAGGTATTTGTCGCTGATATGGGAAGTCACAATCTGCTCCCCCACGCCCACTGCCCCATCCTCACATTTCAGGCTGGAAAACTCGATGACCTGCCCGTCGTTCATGGTAGCCAGGTTCCCGCTGACAATGCAGCGGTCCGCTGTGGACAGGGACATCCCGCTGACATTGCTGGCATCGTCAATGATGGACCGGACTTTTGCGTAATTGGCCCCTGTGTCAATCACAATGCCCACCAGCCCGCTCCCGGCAATCACATTCATATCTTTCTCTATGCCGTCTTTTGCCCCTTTATCAATCAGGAACGTATTGAACCAGTTCCCGCCGTCGCTTCCGATCACCCGCGCAGCGACCTTCTCATAGCTGGGGTATTTCTGGTCCAGCTCCATCAGTTCCCTTAAATTGTCCAGCTCATACCGCTCCAATTTAATCGTGTTCATATCCTGGGTCAGCTTGTCCACTTCCGCCTGCAGTTCTTTATTTTCCTGCATCACGTCCCGCAGGGACTTTAAATCGTCTGCCCGTGAGGCAATCCATGACCCAACCGTATTAATGCCCTTCTGCATAGGGACGAACACATACCCTGCAACCGTGTTCAAAGGCCCGCCAGACAGGTTCAGCGTAAAGCTTATGAACATCACCAGGACACAGAAGCCCGTCAGGAGAAGGAGCGTATATCTTGTTGGTATTGAACGTTTTGATCTGCGTTTCATAACTATTTACTACCTTTAACTATAAATTCTGTCTTTCATGCTGAACGCAAGCCTGCTGAATTTGTCATCGGATACGATTTTATTCAGTCCCCTGACGGCGCTTTCTTCAGGCAGTTCGCATGTGTTTACCTGGATATTTGTAATATTGGAAAACAGCTGGTCCAGCTTGCGTATTTTGGAGGAGCCGCCTGTAATATAAATGCCGGAATGGATGATATCCCTTGCCAGCTCGGGAGGGGTTTTCTCCAAAATCATCTTAATGGAATTGCAGATGGTACTCAGGCTGTCCTTAATGGCTTCATAGACCACATCTGAAGTGACCTCCATCTCAATGGGCAGTCCGCTTACGACATCGCGCCCTACGATTACGGCGCTTTGAGCCTCCTCTTCCGGAAGTGCACAGCCCAGTTCCTCTTTCAGGTACATAGCCGTCTTCTGGCCAATTACCAGGCTGAATGTCCGTTTCAGGTGGTTGATAATCACCTCGTCAATCCGCTTCCCGCCAAAATGGAGCAAGTCGCTAAGCACCAGGCCTCCCAAGGAAATCACGGAAATCTCCGTGGTATCCGCCCCGATATTCACAATCATAAAACCCGTAGGGGAATTGACGTCTAAATCCAGCCCAGCCGCATCTGCAATAGGCTTCTCACAAAGGAGCACGCTCTTGGGCTTGAACTTGCTCTTGTAAAACAAGTCAAAAAAGGCCTTCTTCTCCACCTCAGTAATATCGGTGGGCACTGCTACAATAAATTCAGAACCTTTGATATGGCTTTTGATATGCTTCTCAAAAACCTTCCCTATCATATTCTGCATGTTGTTATAATCTGCAATAACGCCATTGACCACAGGGAAAGAGACCTGGATGGCGTCCGGGGCTTTCTCATACATGGCATAGGCATCGTCCCCAAACGCATAGAGCTGGTTCTTGCCTACCGTTGCAATGGTGTTCTTCTCATTAATCACCTTGCCGGTGGATTTGCAGTATATTTTTAAATTGAAGGTTCCTAAATCAATTCCATAAACATTTGATGACATAATCTACGTTCCTTTCCTCAGCCTAAAAGGCCATTTTCCCGAAAGCTCATATACCGGTTATCCCCAATAATGATATGGTCTGCCAGGGCAATCCCCAGCAGGGCGCCGCATTCCTTGACCCGCTGGGTCACCTGCCCGTCCGCCTCACTGGGGGAAGGGTCGCCGCTCGGGTGGTTATGCAAAAGCACGATATGCACTGCCTGGTATTCAAGCGCTTTGATAAAGACTTCCCTTGGAGACACCAAGGAACTGTTCACCGTGCCTACAGAGATAACAGTATCCCCTAAGAGGACGCTTTTGGAGTCAAACATGGCCAATAGGAGCTGCTCTTTGGGCTCATGGCGCAGGGCCTCCATGTAGTAGGCGGCTATGCTGCCAGGGTCGTTCAGCTTAACATCCCGAAAACGGCTGGTCTTGGCGATGCGGCTGGTAAGCTCTGCAATGCACTTCAGCTGCGCCGCCTTTACCTGGCCGATGCCAGGGATACGCTGCATTTCCTCGGGCGGCATGGTGAACAGGTTCAGCAGGTTCTTATCACGCTGGGCAAGGAATAGCTGGGCAAGCTGCAGCGCCGTAACCTCCTTGGTGCCGCTCCGGAGGATGACGGCAAGGAGTTCCGCATCGGAGAGAGCCTGTGCGCCATAGCGGGCGCATTTCTCGACAGGCTGCTCGGATTCGGGGAGTTGCTTCATGGTTATGTGTGTATTCATATATAATTTTGGTAACTCTCTCAAAAGCAAAGTAAAAAGTTTTACGTTTTATTTTAGCATATAAAAAAGCCTATGTATACTAAAATTTTGTTAAAATTTCATAAATATTCTTATTTTGGGGGAAAATGGGAAGAAGAATCATGGAATTTCCCGCTGTTCCCTTCTATTACATCCACCATGTCATGTTCATTGCCTATGTACCTATGTCTTCCAAGGTAAATGGCAGGGCCTTCTTTAACCCATCCAGGGAAACCTCTACCTGGCAGCCTATTTTCCCGCCGCTGAAAATAATCGTGCCAAATCCCTGGGCAGATTGTGCAATGACCGTGGGGAACTGTTTCTTCATGCCGATAGGGGAACATCCGCCGTGGACATACCCTGTCAGGGGCAGCAAATCTTTGGATTTGACCATGCTGATGCTCTTCTCCCCCACAGATTTCGCAGCTTTCTTTAAATCCAGCTCCTTTTGGACAGGAAGCAAAAATACATAGTTTGCCTTGGAATGCCCAACCGTTACCAGTGTCTTGAATACCTGCGCCGGGTCTTGGCCTAGGACGGCGGCAACGTCTGTGCCGCTAACGGCGCCAGTATCTGCATAATCATAGCTTTTATAGCTTATTTTCTTTTGTTCCAATATCCTCATCACATTTGTCTTTTCTATATTCTTTTTCATCCTGCCCTCCTTTAGGCTTGCTTTGGTGCGGAAAACAGCTGTTCTTTCCAATCCGATAACCTTATTATAAAGCAGGCCCTTATATTTTTCAACATCCCGCCCGAAATTACCAGGGCAGCAACGTGAAATGTATGAAAACTTATTCCATTCTCCGAAATGGAGGGAACCGTCCTATATGAAAAAATTTGAGAATTATGCCTCTAACTTAAGGGTGCTTGAAAAAGCCAACCAGGAAGTATTGGACAATACATTTATTATCAGCGGGATTATTAATAAATTTGCTATTCCGTTTGGACTAGGATGGAAAGTATTAAAAAAATTACTATCCTATGAGGGCAGCGCCGCCTCTTCTATCGGATCCCCTAGGAGCATTATTAAGGAAGCCTACGCAGTATATCCCTGAATTTGCCAAATTAGAGAAGGCGCTGATAAAATATTACGGCGCCACCCTAGATACATTATAAAGATTCCCGGCCATGCCATCCTTCGTCAAACCTCCCAATTTCCCTCTTGCATTCTCCTTTCTTTTCCGTTAAAATAAATAACAAGTTTTTTTATTCTAAGCATTTTTTATCAATCCATACATTATTTAGGAGAAAACGATGAGCAGATTATCAGTAATTTCCACCGACAAAGTAAATTCCACTACGGAAAAGCTCATGAAGGAATTTACCCAGCGCATTATTGCGAACCCGCCAGGGGTCTGCCCTGTGGACATGCAGCTGGCATTCTTAAAGGTATGCCATGCGCAGACCTGCGGGAAGTGCGTCCCCTGCCGGACTGGCCTTGGGATTTTAGAAGAGCTTTTAGAAAGCGTATTAGATAATACCGCCACGATGGAAACCCTGGGACTAATCGAGCATGCGGCTACAAATATCAAAAATTCCGCCGACTGTGCCATTGGCTTTGAGTCTGCCCGCATGGTACTGGCAGGGCTGGAAGGATTCAAGGAGGATTACCTTTCCCATGTCAAGAAGCACCAATGCACCGGGACCTTTGAGCAGCCTATCCCCTGTGTGACGCTCTGCCCTGCAAATGTGGATATCCCAGGCTACATTGCCTTGGCCGGGGAGGGGCGCTGCGAAGACGCCGTGCGCTTAATCCGCAAGGACAACCCCTTCCCTACCGCCTGCGCTCTGATTTGCGAGCATCCCTGTGAGGCAAGGTGCCGCCGGAATATGATTGACGATTCCATCAATATCCGCGGCATCAAGCATTATGTCATGGACAAGGCCCGCGCCGGAGAAGTGCCGGTTCCGGCCAGCGCAACTCCTACGGGCAGGAAGGTAGCCATTATCGGCGGCGGCCCTTCCGGCCTGACAGCAGCTTATTTCCTGCAGCTTATGGGGCACCAGGCCACCGTCTATGAAGAAAAAGCACAGTTGGGCGGCATGCTGCGCTATGGCATCCCCAACTACCGTTTCCCTAGGGAACGCTTAGATGAGGATATCAACGCCATCCTTTCCACAGGTGTGGAAGTGAACTTAAATACCCCGATTGGCACAGATGAATTAGAGGAAATCAACCGTAATTACGATGCCATCTATATCGCCATCGGCGCCCATGCAGAAAAACGGCTGGGCTTAGAAGGCGAGGACAGCCAGCACGTGGTGTCTGCTGTGGAGATGCTGCGGGAGATTGGGGATGGGAAATACCCTGATTTCACCGGGAAGCGTGTTATCGTGGTGGGCGGCGGCAACGTGGCCATGGACTGTGCCAGGACGGCTATCCGCTCCAACGCCAAGACCGTCAGCATCGTCTACCGCAGGCGCAAAGAGGATATGACAGCCCTCCCGGCAGAGGTCGAAGGGGCAATCGCAGAAGGGATTGAGCTTTTAACCCTCAAAGCCCCCCTGCGCATCGAGACGGATGAGGAAGGCAAAGCCCGCGCCCTGTGGGTCCAGCCCCAGATTATCGGCCAGGTAAGGGGCGGCAGGCCATCCCCGCGCAAGGCGGACAAGCCAGAAGAACGGTTAGAATGTGATATAATCCTGATGGCAGTCGGGCAGGACATCATTTCCAAGCCATTCGCCCAAGCCGGGATTGCCACAAACCGGAGCCGGCTGCAGGCAGATGACTCCGGCGCATTAAACCGGGTAGGCATGTACGCCGGCGGGGACTGTGTGTCAGGGCCGGCTACCGTAATTAAGGCCATTGCAGCAGGGAAGGTGGCCGCTGCGAACATTGATGATTTCTTGGGCTTTTGCCATATGGTTTCCGTTGACGTGGATATCCCTGAGCCATTGCTGAATGACAAAATCCCCTGCGGCCGGGTAAACCTGGGGGAAAAGGAATCCTGGGCCAGGAAGGACAACTTCGAAGGCATTGAGTATACCATGAGCGATGAAGAAGCCTACCAGGAAGCAAGCCGCTGCCTGCGGTGTGACCGCCATGGATGCGGCGTTTTGAGAGGAGGGAGGCAAGACAGATGGTAAACGTGACAATCGACCACAAACAGATACAGGTGCCAGAGGGCACCACAATCTTAAAGGCCGCAGCAGCAGCCGGCGTTGAAATCCCCACCCTCTGCTTCCTGAAGGATTTGAATGAAATCGGCGCCTGCCGCATCTGCTGTGTGGAGATAGAGGGCAAGGAAACCTTAGTATCCTCCTGCAACACCAAAGTGGAGGAAGGCATGGTGGCCTACACCAGCAGCCTAAAGGCCCATTACGCCCGCCGGATGAACCTGCAGATTATCCTTTCCCAGCATGATTTCCGCTGCGCCGCCTGCCAGCGGAACGGGAGCTGCTCCCTGCAGAAAATCTGTGCGGATATGAATATCAACGACGTGCCTTTCCAGCAGGATTTTGAAAAAAATGAGTGGGATCCCACGTTCCCCTTAATCCGCAATGCAGGCAAATGCATCAAATGCATGCGCTGCGTGCAGATTTGCGATAAAGTACAGACCCTGGGCATCTGGGATATTATCAACACAGGCAAACGCACCAGCGTAGGCGTGTCCAATATGCAGAAAATCGCTGCCTCTGACTGCGCCGTATGCGGGCAATGCATCACCCACTGCCCCACAGGCGCACTGCAGGAGCGTGACGACGTGCGCAAAGTAATGGATGCCATAAACGACCCAGAAAAAATCGTGGTAGCGCAGATTGCGCCCGCGGTACGGGCAGCCTGGGGCGAAGGCCTTGGCCTGCCGGAAGAGATGGCCACCGAAAAGCGCATGGCGGCGGCAGCCCGCGCCCTGGGTATCGACTATGTATTTGACACCAATTTCAGCGCAGACCTGACCATTATGGAAGAAGCCAATGAGTTCTTGGAACGCATCTCCCATCGGGAAGAATACCAATGGCCCATGTTCACTTCATGCTGCCCTGGCTGGGTGCGTTTCCTCAAATCCCAGTACCCGGGTATGGTGAAGCAGCTCTCTACGGCCAAATCGCCCCAGCAGATGTTCGGCGCAGTGGCAAAATCCTATTTTGCCCAGAAGGTCTTGGATGTGGATCCAGGGAAGATTTTCTGCGTATCCATCATGCCCTGCACTGCCAAGAAAGCGGAATGTGCCTTACCCACCATGAACAGCGCAGGGGCAGGCCAGGATGTGGATGTGGTCCTGACTACCAGGGAATTTGACCGTCTGCTCCGCTCCGAACTAATCAGCCCTGCCAACCTGGAAGAGGAAGGCTTTGACTCACCTTTAGGCACAGGATCCGGCGCAGCCGTGATTTTCGGCGCAACCGGCGGCGTGATGGAAGCTGCTTTGCGGACAGCCTATTTTGCATTGAACCGAGAAAACCCCTCGCCGGATTTCTTCCAGATGGTACGCGGCTTAGACGGCATCCGGGAAGCAGAGCTGGAGATTGCCGGGACACCCCTCCGGGCAGCTGTAGCCCATGGCCTGGGGAACGCCCGGAAGCTGATGGACAAGATCCAGGCAGGCGAAGCCTATTATGATTTCGTAGAGGTGATGGCATGCCCTGGCGGCTGTGCCGGAGGCGGCGGGCAGCCTATTACCGAAGGGCGGGAAATGGCCGGGGAACGGGGCGCCAAGCTCTATGCGCTCGACGCAGGCAATCCCCTGCGCTTCTCCCATGAGAACCCCTCTGTCATTATGCTGTATAGCAACTATTTAGAAAAGCCCTTATCCCATAAAGCACATGAACTGCTACATACTGACCATATGGGATGGGCAATGGCATCGGAACAGGAATCCTAACGCAAAAGCTAACTATATGGAGGAGCCGTCAAGAACAAGTATCCATAAAATCCTATCTATTAAAAGAGGGAGTACGGGCATTTTCCCGGACTCCCTAAGGGCTCCCCAAAAAGCTGAATCACAATAAATCCACAGTGATCTATTTGACCTTGACTTTTACCACATTACTCCAAGCGCCATAGTAGGGCTTTCCTTTCACTGTTTTATAGGCACGTATTCTCGCATAATATGTTTTCCCCTTTTTTATCCCTTTCTTAAATCGGATTGTAACGCTTGTTTTAGCGTTTCCTAATGTCTCATTGGATATAATGGATGAAAAATTTTTTTTGAGTGAAACCTGAAATTCATATCCTGTTACAGATGTATCCTTTCTCCATCTTATGCGCACAATCCCATTTCCAAGCATAGAAGCTGTCAGCGACACTTTCTTAGGCAGTACGGTGATAGTTATTTTTTTCGTAGCTGCCTTATAAGTAGATGTCTTTGATGCTTTAATTGTGATTGTTGTAATACCATAATTTTTAACTGTTACCTTTCCTTTTGAAGACACTGCCGCCACTTTAGGATTACTGCTTTTATAAGTCAGTTTTCCATTTCCATTTGTTCTGGCATCCAAATAAAAAGGCTTGCTCCCATATGTTTTTTTATAAGAAGATGCTTTAATCTTTTGTGTTTTTGCCTTTGGCTTCTTAATTGGGAGAACCTCTTGGTATACTGTCCCACAAAACCGGCAAACATAGGTCTTTATACCTGTCTCTGTTGCGGTAGGCTTTTTCGTAATTATCCCTTTATCCCAGCTATGCTCTTTCCGCTTAATGATTTTTCCCTCTGACAGCTTCTCTCCACAATCCTGACAGTAAATATCCCCTGTATACCCCTCTTGGGAACAGGACGGCTCCTTCTTGTTTTTAATCATTTTATTTTTATGTCCTGTCTTTGGGATATCTTCTTGTTTTTTTAAGATCACGCCACAGACGGAACAATGGCTCCCTTCTGTTTTCCCCGGATTCTTGCAGGTTGCTTCCTGCGCACCATCTACCACTTCTATATGTGATACCTTAGGAATTGCCTTTGTATACATATCTCCACAGGAACATTTATATGTAATTACCCCTTCTTCTGTACAAGTCGCCTTTTTTGAAATGCTTTCTGCGTACTTATGTTCATGCGGTTTTGTTACTTCAATTTCCTGTACGGCTTTCCTAGTGATTCCGTCCTCTGTATAGGATATCGTTATTTGCTGTTTTCCTAATTTATCTGTATTCCCGCTCACTATATAATCTGTTACTTTTTTGCTTGTGCCATTTCCATAAAACACGGTCACCTCCATCCCTTCCAAAGAAATTTCTTCTCCAATATTGTAGGATGTCTTGTTCGGAGCCTTTGTAACCACTAACTCCGAAATCAGCATTTCAGCGGGAAACTCCTGAATGACGCCAATACAATACTGTTTTATTAACGCCAAATCTTTTTCCGTAATGCTGCCGTCTGCATCTACATCTGCACGTTTTTTTTCATCCTCTGAGAGTTCTTTCTCTCCAATTAACACCAACTTTACAATAGCCACATCCGAAACATCCACCTCGCCATTTTTATTAACATCTCCATAATATACACCTTTTGCCGCCTGGATTTCTACGCCCCCCTCCCATTTTGTTGTTACAAAATAAATTGCTAGAATTAAGATTATGAATGTGTTCTTACTTTTCTTTCTTGCTTTCCAACTCTTCATCGCATTTTACTCCTCCTAATATAAAAGTGTAGGGTTTCAGTACCCAACAGCCAGTTGGGACTT
>CAJUSO010000015.1 GCA_910588965.1 uncultured Lachnospiraceae bacterium
AAGGGCACCTACCCTCGCGGCATTCGTCAAATATCCATGCAAACATGGCTATTTTCCTCATTGCTCGCGGGAATAAACAAAAGAGAAGGAAAGGAAGAGGATTGATATGTTGCCAGTGAACCTATGGGAAAACCGGAATGCCATGAAGGCGTTGTATACAAAATGCGTGGGGGAAGCCTGCCAGAAGCATGGGATAAACCGTATAGAATTGGATATCCTGCTGTTTTTGGCTAACTACCCATGTTACGATACGGCGGGGGATCTTGTAGAAATCAGATACCTGCCAAAATCACAGGTCTCTGCGTCTATTGCCCTTTTGGAAAAAAGGGGCTACCTGTGTAAGCAGTACCAGGATGGCCGCCAAAAGACGGCGCATTTCTCTATATGCAGCAAGGCAGAAGGCATTGTCCAGGATGGGAAACAGGCGCAGGAGCGGTTTCTTTCTATTATGGTACAGGGCATCCCCCAAGAGGAACTTAACAGTATGAAACGCTGTATGGGGCGCATGATGGAAAATATCCAGCAATATTTAGCGGAAAGCAGATGAGTGTTTTCCTTATAAAGCAATGGATGCAGGAAAATAAACAAATGTTCGGGAAAAGCTGGATATCTTAATTTTTTTGTGTTATAATAGACAGATAGGTAGCGGTATGCGGATGGATAGTTGGATTAGCGGGAAAATTATTTGTACAGGAAACGGCCAGTAACTTTTTAAGCAAAAAGGAGATGTGTGGGATGGCAGCGGAACAATATACAGAAAGCCTTACATTAAGAGAAATGAAATGCAGTATTGGCAAAAACCCATTTGGGTATGTCCTTCCCCAGGGAGATGTTCCGGGAATAGATAAGATTGGGAAGTTGCTCAAAAAGGCAGGCGGGAAGCCCAAAGAATGCGGGCTTGAGGATTATTCCCATAGGGGAAAAGGGAAGGCAAAGCCAGAATACATTATAACCTTTGATGACGACATCCATACTATTATCGTTGTGGAGTGCAAAAGCAGCAATAAGAAGCATTGCAGCAAAACGTTAAATAGGCCAAATGGTTTTGCAGTAGACGGCGTATTATATTATGCAAAATTCCTTAAAATGGAATACAATGTCATTGCACTTGCCGTGAGCGGGACATCCGTCCAGAATAT
Organism: uncultured Lachnospiraceae bacterium; assembly: GCA_910588965.1. Lineage (GTDB taxonomy): Bacteria > Bacillota > Clostridia > Lachnospirales > Lachnospiraceae > Petralouisia. Next base: position 1,140 of record CAJUSO010000015.1, read on the forward strand.
GAAGGCAGATGCATTTTATTGGATGCAGGGGCAGGACCATTATATCGTGTTGGATAAAGCAAAAGATATTATTTTGGAGCCGCAGAATTATGTGGAATTGATAAAAGGAAATAAAATAAAAAAGGCATACTCCTTAGATGAAATCCGGAATACTGCTATTGATATGCACAATTCTTTAAGGGAGATTAAGGTGACAGAAGCGCATAAGCCGATTTTTATTGCAGGTATATTGATTGCGCTGCATGACGAAGATTTTTCAAAAAGCTATTCCAGGCTGGCATCTTATAAATCTGTTATGCAGAATATCCAGAGTGCCATAGAAAACGTCCTGAAAGACAGTGATATTAGAAGCAATCGGATAAGTTACATAAAACAGGTTTTCCGTACGCTCCAGGACAATACCAAATTTGCAGGTATTCCGTTGGGCTATGCAAAATCCATAACGTGGTATATTGAACAGCTAGAAATGAAAATTAAGCCAATGATGGATTATGCAGATAGTACGGTGGATGCGTTGGGGGTATTTTACCATGAGTTTATAAAATACTCAGGCGGTGATGGCAGCGGGTTAGGGATTGTCCTAACGCCCCAGCATTTAACAGAGTTTATGTGTGATTTAGCAGGCATAAATAAAAATAGCCGGGTAGTTGACATATGCTGCGGTTCAGGTTCTTTCCTGGTAACAGCTATGAGCAAAATGTTTCGGGATGCTAATTCGGATGAAGTTCAGAGAATCCGCCAAGACGGGCTTTATGGGGTTGAATTTGACGATGGGCTCTATACGTTAGCTATTGCAAATATGATTATCCGTAAAGACGGCAAGTCGAATATTTATAAAGGGGATTGTTTTAATCAGAACATCACGGAAGAACTGAAAAGCAAAAATATTAATATAGGGCTTATTAACCCACCTTATTCTCAGAAAGATGTTGTGGAACTGGAATTTGTAGAACATTTGTTGGAGGTTCTTACCGTTGGCGGTACAGGGGTTGTTGTCGTCCCAATGAGCTGTGCGATTGGCACAAAGTTCAAGGATGTCAGGGAGCGTCTGATGAAAAAACACTCGCTGAGGGCCGTGTTTTCCATGCCAGACGATATTTTTTATCCAACAGGCACCCATGTGTGCGTTATGGTCTGGACAGCACATGCCCCTCATGACAGTACGCAGGAAACTTTTTTTGGGTATTGTAAAGACGATGGATTTGTCAAACGCAAAAAACTGGGTAGGATAGATGCATATGGGAATTGGGATGGAATAAGAAAACAATGGCTAAGGCTTTACAGGAACAGAGATGTGGTGGATGGTTTATCAGCAAGGCAATGTGTTGGGCATGAGGATGAATGGTTATGCGAAGCGTATATGAAAACAGATTATTCAGCGTTGACGCAACAGGATTTTCAGCAAACCCTGAATGATTATCTGGCTTATCTGGTGAAAGACGGTGAGGTTTATGAGGACGGAAGTATTTTTGCTGAATGATATTGTAGATATAAGCTATGGGAATAAGTATGACTTGCAGGATATGACATTTGACAGCCCATCTGTTAATTTCATTTCCCGGACGTCTTATAATAATGGCGTATCGGCCAAAGTTGATAAGATTGAGGGCGTGGAACCTTATTCTGGCGGCTGCATAACAGTTGCATTAGGAGGCAGCATCGGAGCAGCATTTTATCAAGGGAATCCTTTTTATACGGCTCAGAATATTGCGGTTGTCCAGTTTAAGGAGGAGGTTCCTTGCTTGGCGAAATTATATTTGTGCCAAATTATAAAATTTGAGGTACAGAATAAATTCCGGGCGTTTGGCAGGGAGTTAAACCGCCATATAAAAACAGATTTTTCTGTCGAACTGCCAGTAAATGGGGCGGGAAACCCAGATTGGGTTTGGATGGAAAATTTTATGAAGGGTTTAAGATATAAGCCGATTACCACCAAAATAAAAAGTAAACAGCTAGCATTAAGGGCTATGCCGTGGAATGAGTACAGTATGGGTGGGCTTTTTCATATTACAAAAGGAAAAAGGCTCACAAAGGCGGATATTGTCCCAGGAAATATAAATTTTCTAGGGGCAATCCGTGAGAATAATGGCGTCAGGGAAAAGATTGAAACAGATTATGCCTGGCAGCCGAATTGCATTACCGTAAATTATAATGGCAGCGTAGGGGAAGCCTTTTATCAAGCAGAGCCATTTTGGGCTTCAGATGACGTGAATGTTTTGTATGCGAAAGATTTCTGGGTTATGGACAAATATAACGCCATGTTTCTTATTACGGTAATCAAGGCCAATAAATACCGTTTCGGATATGGAAGGAAGTGGACAATAGAGAAAATGAAAGAAACTGTCATAGCATTGCCAGGCCAGGAGGATGGAAGCCCTGATTTTAAATATATGGGGGATTATATAAAATCTTTGCCTTACAGTGATAGGATTTAGACAGGCCTCGTTTCTGTATGCCCCTGATGTGGCAGGAGGGGGCTGGATTGGCTGGCGGAAGGAAGGGAACCCGTAAAAAGGATTAGGGCATGGAGGCCGGTACGCAAAGCATTGTTTACGGCTGCTGTTTAGCAGTCCCATTGGCATTTTTTCATATCCACATGGGTGCTGTCTTTAAATGCCACATGTTCCTGGAGCAGCAAGTCCCTTTGGGCATAAAAGTGGGGCGCCAGCCTTCCCGCATGGTTTACGATACGGTGGCAGGGATAAGAGCCATAATATTCAGACATGCTTAAGACCTTCCCTACAAGCCGGGCGTTCTTCTCCCTTCCAATCAGCCGGGCAATCTGCCCATAGGAGGCGACTTTTCCTACGGGTACTTCTTCTACGGCAGACAGTATCTCATAAATTAATTCTTCTGTTAAGACGGCGGGCATATCTCTTTACCTCCTGTCGGTTCTGTAGCCTACCTTGTAGGGATAGGGCATGGGGGCAAACCTACACGCTCTAAGGCGAGCAGCTTTGTTTTTTTCTCAATCCCTCCAGCGTACCCGGTCAGGCTGCCGTTACTGCCGACGACCCTGTGGCAGGGGATGATGAGGGATATGGGGTTATGGCCAACGGCATTGCCCACAGCTTGGGGGGACATGCTGGGGATGCCCTGCTGCTGTGCATATCTTTTTGCAATCTCACCATAGGTTACCGTATGCCCGTAAGGGACCGTAAGCAGGATTTCCCAGATTGCCTTGTAAAAAGGGGTGCCTCCCAGGGACATGGGTGGGGTGAAGCCAGGGATATCCCCTTTAAAATAGAAGCGAAGCCAGCGGCAAGCCTCTTTGAAAATGGGAAGGCCTTGCTGTACATGGTCTTTGCATAATGTGCTGCCAAAGTATTTCTGGTTCTTGAACCACAGGCCTGTAAGCTGCGTCCCGTTGCTGGCGAGGGTGATTTCCCCAAGGGGGGATGGGTAAAGATAAGTATAGTCCATGGAAACCTCCGGATCTGTTCTGGTATGTGGATGCTGGGGCATGGTTAGGAAATATGGCCGGAGGGGAGGCTTTCCCCTATAGGCCTGGAACCTAGAGGCGGCTTTCGTAATAACAGAATACGGCGAGTTCAGAAAGCATGGAAACAGCATAGGTGAAGCCTATCCCAACGCCTATCCCTATCATTGCCGTTTCCCCGGAAAGCTTCCCGATAACCAGGAAGGTAAGCATCAGGATAAAACAGATTCCCTGTGTCACCTGGAACGATTTGCTTTTGGTACGCAGTTCAATCCATTGGTTGCGTTCATCCAGGGATTCAATAACGTCTTCCCTTGCTAAATGGGGAGAGAGGCTGCGGAAGATGGATACGGCCCCAAAAAACAGAAGCGCCAGGATGAAAAGAATGCTGTTTCCATCAAACTTGCTTATCATGGCCGCAGCGGTATTGAGCAGCGCCAAAGCGATGCAGGATAAGCCGAAGGTAAAGTTTTTCTTATGGTAGATTTTCATACTCCAAATCCTCCTGTCTTTTATTTTCTTTCAGGCAGCAAAGTTCTTCCACGGTTACACCGAATACTTCTGCCATGCGGTATGCCAGCATAAGGGAGGGGCTGTACTTCTCCTTCTCGATAGAGATAATTGTCCGTGAAGAAACATGGACGGAATCTGCTAGTTGCTGCTGTGTCATATTTGCTGCCGTCCGCAGTTCTTTTACTTTTGTCTTCATTCCACAACTCCTGTTTTTATAAAATATGAAGCTGGCTTCTTGTGAAGTTAACTTCATATTACAGCAAAAAGAACCTGATGTCAAGAAGAACTTGATTTTTTGGATTATTTGTATTACTATATATAATATAAATAACACAGAAAGGAAGAAATAGGAGGGCTTTCCTATGATAATGGAATTGGATTTTGCAAGCAGCGTCCCAATCTACCAGCAGATCCGGAATGAGATTGTGCAGGCAGTAGCCAATGGGAGCCTTACAGACGGCGATAAGCTGCCAACTGTCCGTGCCCTTGCCCAAGAGGTTGGGATTAATACCATGACGGTCAATAAAGCCTACCAGCTTCTGAAACAGGAAGGATACCTTATCACAGACCGGCGCAATGGCGCAACCGTCCAGTGTGCCGGGCAGCCGCAGGCAGTGAGGAAGAAGATGCAGAAGGAGTTGGGGTTATTGGCTGCAGAAGCAAAGATAGCAGGTATTCCGAAGGAAGAATTCCTGGGTTTCTGTTGCCAGGCATATGGCAGGGAGGCCAAACGTTAAGGAGGTGCTGTGAAATGGCAGTGAAGGTTTTAATGGCAGTTTGCATGCTGCCCATCCTGCCTATTATGTATGGCGTGATGTGGTTTAGCTCCAGGGAGAAAAATGGGATTTTGTATGGCGTCACCTTGTGGGAAGGAGCCAGGGAGGATTTGCAGGTGCAGAAGATACGGAAGTCCTATAAAAGGAATTTGAATTTTTGGGCGCTTATCTGCCTGTTCCTGTTTCTGCTGACGTTGCTTACGGATTATGAATCCATTATGATATCTGGCCAGGTCCTGTGGATATTCCTCACCATCATCTGCCTATTCCTTCCTTTTGCCTGGGCGCATAAACAGATGATGCAGCAGAAGCGGCAATCCAAGCCGGCCTGTCTGGGGCAGGGGGGGACAGGCGGCAAGGTATTTGTGGATGTAACAGCGGCAGCTGCCAAAAAGCCAAAGTTTTTCCGGAAGGGCCTGTATCTGGGCTGCATTTTTGGAACCATGCCTGCCTTGGCGGAATTATTTTTATACCACGTCTGGCGCCATCCGCAGATGCCTGGCCTGTGGGAGCGTGAGTCCGTTTTGCTGGTCCTGGCAGCTGTGGTGTTCCTGTTCCCAATTCTCTTGTCTGCCATGGAGAAACAGCGGATTCCTGTGGTTTCCTTCCGCAGCCAGGATAACCTGCAGCTTGCAAGGGTGCGCAGCTACCAGTGGGGGAAGGCCTGCACGGCGCTTGCGTGGGCATCCGGAAGCCTGAACTGGGGGATGCTGCTGGCATTCCATCTTCCTTTGGAAGGGTTCCCGTGGGTTATGGCAGGCGTTTGCGGCCTGTTTAGCCTGTGCTCGCTGGCAATCCTCTATGCTTGCAGCCGTAGGATAGAAAAGATTGGCGGGGGCAGCCCGGCAGATCCCGCCCTATCTGCCGGGGATGGGGATGAACATTGGATTTGGGGTATTTTCTATTATAATGGACAAGATGGGCGCAGCATGGTAGAGAAACGGGTGGGGATAGGCCTGACCGGCAATATGGCAAAGCCCAAGGTCAGGTATGTGACAATCCTTTCCATGCTGTTGCTGTCCTTGTATCTGCTGGGAGTATGCGCTTGGTGTGTGATGGAGGAATTTACGCCGGTTTCCCTTTCCTATGAAGATGGGGCTGTGGTTGCCAGCCATTGGAAGGAAGTCTACCGTATTCCGGAGGAAGATATCCAGTCTGTTGCATTAATGGAGGAAGAACCAGATATGAAACGGCGCAGCGGCACGCAGATGCGGACGGTGAAAAAGGGGAATTATTATGACAGGGATAGTAAGAAGGATTTGAAAGCCTGCCTGGATCCGCGCAGGATGCCATGCCTCCTGGTGGAAGCAAAGGACGGCACACGGTATCTGTTGGGGGGCAGCAAGGGGGGAGAAGCCCTGGCGGTATATCATGAGCTGGAATAAAGCGGTGGGATGCCATGCCTGTTAAGATTCATATGGTACATCCCCGGGCTCATATATTGAAAAGAGGCATCTATGGAGCGCATATTTGGATGGAAAGAAAACATCATTGGAAGCAAAAGGAGAGGGAAGGGAACAAGGCGCCCTTCTGGGGGAAATGCCTGAAATTTGATTTGGCTTGTGCCTGCCTTTTGGCTTGCCTTGTTGTCTGTGGGATAGGAAAGGGGGAAACCGTAAGGCAGGGCATCCTATCTGAGGCCTCCCGGCAGAAAGCGGTTTGGGATGCGCCGGCAGGAACAGGGCAGAACAGCCTACAGCTGCAGCAAGGAAAAAGTTCCGTGCCGACAGCCCAGGCGCAGGATGGGGGCGGCACGGCAGGAGGGAAAGGAACAGAAGGGGAAATGGGGGCAGAAGGGGATGTGGAGAAAAAGAAAGTGGCCATTACATTTGACGACGGCCCCCATCCCCAATACACCCCAGAGATGCTCGCCGGGTTAAAGGAGCGTAATGTGAAGGCCACCTTTTTCTTGCTGGGGCAAGAGGTGGAGAAATACCCAGAGCTTGTAAAACAGATCCAGGAAGAAGGGCATCTGATTGGGAACCACTCCTACCAGCATGAGCAGCTCAGCAAGCTGGCCATGGATCAGGCATGTGCCCAGGTTACCCGTACCAATGATTTGATTTATGGCATTACAGGCGTATACCCGGCCTACCTGCGCCCTCCTTTTGGGGATTGGCACAAAGAACTGGACTGTAAGGTAAATATGGTAGAGGTGCTGTGGGACGTGGATACCCGCGACTGGTCAATCCAGGACCATGGCAAGATTGTGGAGAAAGCATTGAAGGATGTCCAGGACAATGACATTATCCTGATGCATGATGGCTATGAGACTTCTGTGACGGCAGCTATGGAGATTATTGATACGCTTCAGAAGCAGGGGTATGAATTTGTGACAGTAGATGAGATGATATTTGATTAAATGGTGTCTGCCAGGCTAGGCGGGCTTTTGGTGCATGGTTTTACGTGCATTCATTTGCATATTAAAAATAAGCTGGCGGGGATAAAAGGGAATGGGAGGGATACAGATGCAATATGACTGTTTGATCATAGACGACGAGCAGCTTCTGGCTGACAGCACCGCAGAATATTTCAATCTGTTTGGCGTAAAGACAGCCGCTGCATACAGCGTGTCGGAATGCTGGGACTTTTTGGAGCAGCATACAGCCCGGCTCCTGCTTTTGGATATCAATCTTTCGGACGGCAGCGGCTTTGCACTGTGCAGGGAGTTAAGGGAGCGGACAGATATTCCCATCCTCTTCATTTCCGCCAGGGCCAGTGACGATGATAAGGTGATGGCATTCCATACCGGGGGCGACGACTATATACAAAAGCCTTATTCCTTAAGCGTCCTTCTTGCAAAGGTGAAGGCGGTGCTGAAGCGTTTCGGGCAGAAGGCAGAAGGGGAACAATATTCAGATGGATGGCTGACGGTTGACTTCCAGGCGAAGCGGGTGTTTGTGGACGGGACAGAAGCCCGGCTGACAGCGCTTGAATTTAAGCTTCTGTCCTGCCTGATAAAGCATGAAAATAAGGTGCTGTCAAAGCAGGAACTGTTTCAGGAGGTGTGGGGGGATAAGTTTACCGGCGATGGGACGCTCAATGTACACATCCGCAGAATCAGGGAGGCCATCGAACGGGTCCCGGGGAAGCCGGAATATATCGTCACTGTCTGGGGGGACGGCTACAGATTCTGTGGGGGTAGGCAATGAGAAAACGGACATTTTTAGCCAGCCTTTTATTTCTTTTTATAACAGAGGTTTTTGCCCTCCTTCTTTTGGCGCATCAGGATATCGGATTTGCGCAGGATGCGGTTTCGGTAAATGAAGCTGTCCATACCGTACAGATGGACTGGGGCAGGATGGAAAGCCATAAGAACCCGACGCGCCTGGATTACGTTGTGCTTGATAGGGAGGGGAAGGTGCGGTTCCGGTCTAAGCCAGGTTTAAGCGAAAGTATGAATGAGGCGGTCATCCACAGGGATACGGTGCTGGATATCCAGGTGGATGGCTTTCTTGTGGGCAAAATGATTGTCTATAACGACAGCGCAACGCAGTTCTGGCGTTGGAAGCAGGCGGTTGCCCTGGTTATTTTGGCATGCAGCTTTATCCAGTGCGGGCTCTGCGCGGGGTATTATGTTTATTTACACCGTGCTATGATAAAGCCCTTCCGCCAATTAAAGGGATTTGCGGAGCGTGTGGCGGGCGGGAATTTGGACGTTCCTTTGGAGATGGACAGGCATAACCTTTTCGGGGCTTTTACAGAGAGTTTTGATATTATGCGTTCACAGCTGAAAGCGGCGAGGAAAGCAGAAGCTAAGGCAAATGCGGATAAAAAGGAACTTGTGGCAAAGCTTTCCCATGATATCAAGACGCCTGTGGCAAGCATTAAGGCGGCTTCCGAGGTGGGAGCGGCGCTTACAGGCAATGAAAGGCAGCAGGATAATTACAGGCAGATTATCCGTAAGGCTGACCAGATTGACGCACTGGTTACCAACTTATTTACGGCGGCATTAGAAGATCTTAAGCAGCTTCCCGTGACACCGGAAGATATAAACAGCCAGGAGATAGGGGCGCTGCTTAAAAATGCGGACTACCTCCACCGGGCGGCAGTCCCAGATATGCCTGCGTGTATGGTATATGCGGATAAGCTCCGCCTGCAGCAGGTATTTGATAATATTTTTGCAAATTCCTATAAATATGCGGGGACGGATATAGAGATAAAGGCATACCAGGACGGCAGCCAGCTTGCTATCCAGATTGAGGATTCCGGGGGAGGCGTCAGCAGCGAGGAAATCCTTACGGTAAAAGAAAAATTCAGGCGGGGGAGCAATGTAGGCAAGCTGGAAGGCGCAGGGCTTGGGCTCTATATTTCTGATTATTTCATGAAGGAAATGCATGGGGGGCTGGCAGTGGAAAATGGAAGGAAAGGGCTGAGGGTAACCGTGATGGTCTTGCTGAGCGGGATGCCTGGCAGGCAGGATTTAAGGAATATTTAAGGATTGCATAAAGGCATTTAAGGTTTGGGAGGGTAAGATAGGAGGTGCAAGTGAAATAATAGGAAGAGGGAGGCCTGGCATGAAAAACATATTGTTAAAGGCAGAGAACTTAAGCAAGTCCTTCTCAAGCGGGGGAGCCTTGCAGCATGTGCTGAAAAATATCGGCTTGGAGCTTTACGAAGGGGATTTTACCGTTATTATGGGGGCGAGCGGGGCGGGGAAATCTACGCTTCTCTATGCCCTTTCAGGGATGGATACGCCGACGCTTGGCAGGATTGCCTATGGGGATACCGTGATTTCCGGTTTAAGCCAGGACGCCTTGGCTATATTCCGGCGCGGCCACTGTGGATTCGTATTCCAGCAGGTTTATCTGATGGAGGGCATGTCTGTTATGGATAATATCCTGGCGGCAGGCCTGCTTGTGAGCAAGGATAAAAAAGCGCTTTGTAAACGGGCAAGGGAACTGTTTGCAGCCGTGGGCATTTCAGAAGAGGTCCAGAGGAAATTCCCGGCGCAGATTTCTGGCGGCGAGGCACAGCGTGTAGGGATTGTCCGGGCGCTGATTAACAGCCCCGAAATCCTGTTTGCCGATGAGCCTACCGGGGCGCTTAATTCCAAAACCGGGCTGGACGTCCTGGATACGCTTACCGCTTTCAACAAGCGGGGGCAGAGCGTGGTTATGGTAACCCATGACATGCGTTCGGCAAGGCGGGGGAACCGCATCTTGTATTTAAAAGATGGCGCCATCCTGGGCGAATGTGATTTGGGGCTTTATGTACCTGGCGATATGGCGAGGCATGAGAAGCTTTCTGCTTTCCTTGGGGAAATGGGGTGGTAACATGAAAAAAAACATTCTTCTGGTACGTGCAAGCCTGCGCAGGGGCAAAGGGCAGACAGCGGCAATCGTTGTGCTTATTTTCCTGGCGGCAGCCATGCTGAACCTATGGCTTATGCTGTCAATGGATTATAAGCAGAATTTTGAGCGCAGCCATGAAAGGCTGAACGAGGGGCATGTCACTTTTGTGGCAGACGGCGATAGCGGTAAGATGGGGGGTCTTTTGGAAGAGGCCATGGAAAACGATGGGCGGACGGCGCAGTTTAGCATAGATCCTGCCATGCATATGGTTGGCCTGTTCCGTTTTCATGGCGGAGAGGTGAATTCTGAGTTTGTTTTCCTGGAAAAGGAAGCGGCTGTTTCCCGCCCGGTAGGGAGGGTGGAGATTATAGAGGATAGCAGTTACAAAAGCGGGATTTATATGCCAATCCTATACCAATCGGACAGTATTGCAATTGGGAAAACCATCTATATTTCCATCGGGAGCAGGAAAATACCCTTCCAGGTATGCGGTTTTTTCAACAGCGTCATGGCAGGTTCCCATAACTGCGGCGTCTGCGGACTTCTCCTGACAGAGGATAAATACAAGGAATTAAAAGAAAAAGGCTATGCATCGGAAGCTGCCTTGTGTTCCGTCCGGCTTAAAGACAAATCAGAAAGTGAGGATTACGAGGCAATGCTGAAAAATACCCTGTCCTCAGCTTATCCTGCAGCCCGCATGAAAAGTAATTCTTATGCCCTTGTTTCCAGTTCCAGGTATATCTCCCAGATGATTTCCTCAGGGATTCTGAGTGCGATGGCATTTTTTGTCCTTCTGATTGCGCTTGTCGTGATAGCGTCCGCTATTATGAATGATATCCAGGAAAATATGAAAAACCTTGGCGCCCTCAAGGCGGTGGGGTATACACGGCGGCAGCTTACCGGCGCCCTGCTGCTGCAGTTTTTGGGCATTGCCATGGCAGCGGCCATAATGGGTGCGGGTGTTTCTTATGGGTTATTCCCGGCAATTAATGAGATGATGGTTTCCCAGACGGGTATCCCTTATGAAATCCGGTTCCTGCCGGCGCCGTTTTTCCTGGTATTGGGCATATTGGGCGGGGCGGTTTCTATTGCGGTATGGGTTTCTTCAGGCAAAATGAGGAAGGTGGAGCCCATAACAGCGCTCAGGCAGGGCGTCCAGACCCACAATTTTAAACGGAACCATATTTCCCTAGAGAACACAAAGGCGCCGCTGGATTTGGCCCTTGCCCTGAAAACCGCCTGTTCCAGTATCAGGCAAAACGTGGCCGTCTGTATCACCATGCTGGTACTTTCCCTTGTGGCTGTATTTTCCGGGCTTATGGTGGAAAATATGATTGCGGATATCCTGCCGTTTTTAAACCTGATTGTGGGGGAGACAGCGGACAGCTGCATCCATGTAAATGCACAGGCAGAAGAAGCGTTTTTGGAGAAAATAAAGGAGGATAAGCGTGTAGAGAAGGCATATCTGTATCATTCCGCCGAAGTAAGGCATGTGGGCGGGGTGGATTTGCCCGTCACGCTTTCGGATGATTTTTCACAGTTAAACAACCAGGACGTGGTGTTCCAGGGGAGATTCCCCAAATATGAGAATGAAATTGCCATTGCCGCAAAGTATGCAAAAGAGGAGGGCTTTCAGCTGGGGCAGGAGATCCGGGTGACGGCAGATGGGAAGCAAGCGGATTATCTTATATCAGGCTTTACCCAGATGACAAATAACCTGGGCAAGGACTGCCTGATGACGCGGGAAGGCTACGGGCGCCTGGGAGAGCTCCGGGACGTGGGGTATTACCTGAACCTTACAGAAGGCACGGATATAGACGCCTTCCATTCCGAGGTGAAAGAATGGTTTGGGAGTGATGTAAATGCTGTAATCAATATAGAGGCCACGGTGGAAGGGGCGGCTTCTGTCTATGTGTCCCTGATGAGGGCCATTGTTGCCGCCGTCCTTGTCCTTGGCCTGGTTATCATTGCCTTCGTGCTGTACTTGCTTGTGCGGACAACGATGGGGAACAAAAGGCAGGAGTATGGGATTATGAAGGCGCTGGGTTATACAACAGGTCAGCTTATCCTGCAGACAGCCCTGTCTTTTATGCCTGCGGCCATCATCTCTACGGTTATTGGCATTACAGTGTGCAGCTTTCTTATCAATCCGCTGACAGCGGTGTTTATCCGGAATATTGGGATTGTGGAATGCACCTTCAGGGTTCCGGCCAGGTTTAATATCTTGGCAGGGGCTGGCATGGTTCTGGCTGCCTTTGCCATTTTGTGCCTGCTGGCGCTTCGGATCCGGAAGGTGCAGCCAAAGGAATTGATGGGGTAACGTAACTTAGGGCAAGTTCCCCCCTGCCATAAATAGGGGGCGGCTTGTGCCGCCTCCCTGCCCAGGGATAGAAGGGGCTGTTTCGGGGAATGGGGGCGCTTGTGCCTCCATTCCCTTCTGTGCCGGCCCTAGGCAGCCCCTGTTGGTTTACAAAGAAGGAATCCCCGCTCAGCCTTCTGGCTTGAAGCTAAATGCCTTAGCCCCAATCCCATTGCCTGCGGCCATTACCAGCAGATAAACAAATGCCTTAGGGCTGTACTCCCCTGCAAGATGGAAATAAAACATATTTGCTACAGAATGTTCAAACCCGGACAATATAAATATCATGACAGGGGCGATAATAAATATGATATTTTTGCTTTTGTTAAAATTGTCAATCGCCAGGTACATCATAACCCCGCAGAATACCGACAGCAGGAATACGTTCCCCAGGCTATTCCTCAGCTTATCCCCTACCAAATCGGAAGCGCTGATTTTTAAGTGCGCCCCGTCCGCCAGGATGGCTGCCGCGAATGCGCCTATGTAATTCCCGGTTACAATTAAAAGCATGTCCGTAAGTTCCTGCGCTTTCTTCACAAACCCGATTTTCCCTGTATATAGATAGAATCCTTGGGTCACGATTGTCAGCAATCCAAATGAAAACAGCAGGGAACCGATTATTTTGTTATCTACCGATAAATATACAATCCCCCCAATCCCTATCATAAATCCCGCATAAATTGATTTGATAAACATTTTCATCTTATCCATTGTGCCGAAATGCTCCTTTCTTGTGGACCGTCTGCCGGGTTTCCCAGGCGCGGTAGGCGTTTTTGATAGCTATTTGGCCAGAATCCTGTTCTTTCTGCATCGGAAGGCTGTGCCAGTAAAGAAGCGCCTGGCCTGCTTTTTCCTAAATGATGGTAGGCGAAAAAGGACGAGGAAGCCAGCCAGCCCTTCGGATTTGCCATGCCCCTATCATACTGCATTTTTTTATATTTTTCAACATGGGGAGAGGGCAAAGTAAAAATAGCCTGCAATTTCAAAGGGGATAAATAAAATCATATGTAGGCTTTGGAAGAAAACGAAAATAGTCCGAAAAAACTTGCAATAACTTATCTGGATGGTGTTCCATAAGGGAGGAACCTATTTGTATATTTTTTAGAAGCCTTGCAAAATGCGGGATAGCGGAAAGTGTAGCTGTTGGATGCAAAATAGAGAAAACAGAACCGGGCTTGCGCTAGGAGGTATGTTATACCAATCCTACCCAAAGGGGATTTTCCAAAAAAGTGAGGTGAAATATGGGTCATTTTTAAATTGTCAGACAGTTTTAGGGAATTTATCTGCCTGGAAGCCGAAGAAATAGCGGGGTTCAGAGGGCAATGCGTTGAGATAGCAGGACAGAAGGGGATTTAACACCGTGCACTATACAGTAAGAAGCAAATTCCATAAGCCGCCTTTTTATAATGAATAAGCATATCTGCAGAAACTTGGCGCTGGCAAGGGCGCACAGGATAACTTAGTTTCTATAACTTTGGGCAGTTCGCATTTTCACGTGGTTTCTAGTATGATGATTACAAAATATTGTACACGCTGGTAATTTCTGGGTATCATCTGATTCTAAAACGGCCTTACGGCGCATTTCATTATAAATTGGCAAAAGAAAAACCGCAAAGGCCTTTAGCCTTCACGGTTAGGGGAACTTTATAAAATTTGATCCCGTCCGTTTATTCCTATGCTTCACCTATATTTCTGCCCTAAAGGAGCATTCAGAATCATTTGCTGCATGTGTATATTCTTCTGCCTATCTGTTAAGATGCCCATTGTCATAATCTTAGATTTCTTTCCATTCCCGTGCATTTAGCTTCTGGCAAGCAAGGGGATGAAATGGAAAGAAGGGTTTTGTGTCTGATAAAACAACTTCGTCGTCTATAAATGCAACAACATATGCCTCTATTTTAACAAATCCAATCTTTTCTCTTCATGGTAATGCTTACCGCCGCAAACACCAATAATGCAGCAGTTATTCCGCAACCTGCCATACCATAAACTTTCCCCAACCCATCTGCTTTCCATACATCATAGGCATACCCATAGCATGGAGGAACCCAACGGTCCATATTTCCATTTCCGCCTGGATGAAGCACTAAGGGTAATACAGCAGGTATGGCAAATAATAATGGCAGCACAGTAACAGCTGTGTTAGACTGCCGGATGAAACTTCCTACACTTACTACAATAGTAACAAAAGACAGTGCAAACAGGGCGTCGGAGAGCAGGATGTGGCCAATTACCTCTGAAATTGGCAGGTAGTCTACAGTGATATCTGTTATTTCTGGGATGCCCGCTGCCAGGTTTGCCTGCCCGGCTTCATAAAATACGCTGATTGGATAATTTGCTTCCCCAAACCCATGCAATATCCCTGCAGCTGTTACACCTAGCCCTAAAATCATTGCCAGGGCAAAAAAGACAAATAGCAGGTTTGCAATTAATTTTGAAGCATAAATTTTCCAACGGCTCATTGGCATCAGAAGCCACATTTTAATGCTGCCCGATTCTACCTCAGATGAAAAACAATCACTGCAAAGCAGGCAGATAATAATAGGGAGAACCACAGGCAATATGGTATTTAACAGATAAAATAGAAATGGATATGCCGCAGGATTATATTCTGTTTTCCAGGGCACAATCCCATGCTCTATAAGATATTCATTCAGGCGGATCCGGTTATCTAATTCCTGTAATGTACCGATATCATGTGTCTGGCTGTTCCGTTCACGGATTAGGCCGCGTTCTAGGCCTTCCTTCATGTTACGGTCTTTTCCTAAGGTTGCCTTAGCCTCTTCTATCCATTCTTCCCTTCCGAAAGCTAATTCCTGCTTCTGGGTAAAAGCAATGTCCCTGGTCCAATAATCCTGCCTTACCTGATTCTCTTTGGGATATACGCCGTCAAAAGTATCTGGGTCGAAATCCTCTAAGGTATCCGTATATTCTTTCGCAATGACGGAACGCTCAGTTTCAGCATAAGAAAGAGAAGCTTCATAGATGGAATCACGCTGTAATACAGTTTTTTCATCTATTTTTTTGTGGTAGGAAGGAAGCAGGAGCACGAAGGCCAAGAATATACCTAATACAATCAGGTTCTTTTTGTTCTTCCGGAGCCTTGTCCATTCCATCTTAATTAAACTGGCCATCTTATCCCCTCCATTTATGCATCTTCTTGGAAGATATCCTGGTAGATATGTTCCAGCTGTGTGCCTTCCTGTTGGATATCCTGCACCTGGTTTTCACTTTGGCAGACCAGCTGCATGACCTTGGCAAATTCTTCTTGACCCATACAGATTTCTATTACAACGTTATTTAGCAGGGCGGCATCTACATTCCCTATAGAAGCAATCTGCTCTTGGATACGCTTGGCATTCCCAGCTTTTATAATGTACTTCTTTTTGGCGGGTGGGATTGCAGATTTATCTACAATCCTCCCCTCTTTGATAAACACCACATCATCTGCGATTTTATCCACTTCGCTTAAAATATGGCTGGATAGCAAGACCGTTACACCCTCATCGGCCTTCTTGCGGATTAATTCCCTTAATTCTATAATCCCGCTGGCATCCAGGCCGTTTGTGGGTTCATCCAGGATAAGGAACTTGGGGTCTGCCAAGAGCGCCATTCCCAAGCCTAGGCGCTGCTTCATCCCTAAGGAATACCGTCCGGTTTTCTGGCGCATTGCATGGCCAAGCCCTATGGTTTCCACAATCCGTTCCATATCATTGTTTGATTTTCGGTACATCTTTTGGATAAACCTCAGGTTATCATATCCGCTTAATTCCAGGTATAATGCTGGATTCTCAATTACCCCAGCCACATTTGCCAAAGCCTTTTCCCGTTCCTTTAAGATATCAAAGCCCGCAATATGTATGCTGCCGCTGTCCGGGATTAGGATGTTTGTAATTAATTTCAGGGTTGTAGTTTTCCCTGCGCCGTTTGGCCCGATAAAGCCTAAGATTTTTCCTTCTTCTGCTGAAAATGAGATATCGTGGATAACGGTTTTTTTATGGAACCGTTTTGTTACATGCCCTACTTCTAAAATGTTCATATTCCCTCCTTTAACAAACCATATCTTGGTTTTTCTGGACGAATAGCATGCCGAAAAAGAACAGGGACAAGCTAACGCCTATAAAAATCACGGCACCCAATGCTGTCACTCCGGCCGTTCCTCCTAACACGCGGATCCCATTTTGATAGGTTCCTGGATTGATAAGGCGTAAACTGGCTGGCATGGTTGGGGCGGCGCAAAAAGCCAACGCTGCCAAAATCCCTATCGCCATAGCAATTCCTTTTTTACTGGTAAAAAGGGAAATAAAATTCCCTACAGATACGCTCAGAAGGATGACTAATATTTGATAGAGGTATACTTTTAACAGGAAGCGCCCGACATGCGTAAATTCCAGCCGTTCGTCCGGAAGCGGCAGTACCCCATCTTCAGTCTTACAGCCGTCTTCTGTTAAGAACCGGCTAATGCCGATACAATATTTTCCAGCCATATGCAGGTCTTTTGACTCTAGCAAGCTGGTCATCTCATGCGTATCATATTCTTCCAGTGTTCCATTTACTGCTTCTATTGTCTTTATCCCAGAAGCGTCTTCCAACACCAGGAAGTCCCCAGAACCAAACCCATTTACTGCTCCCAGAACCAAAAACAGTACGATTACTGGTAAGGACAGCATCACAGCGCTGTATATCGTACCTCCTACTATTTTGGCTAGTACAATTTTTCCCTTGGACAGAGGCAAGAGGAGTTTGGCCTTAATAGAACCGCTTTCTTTTTCCCCTGCCAAACTATCAACTACCATAAGCAGGGCCACCGCTAAACATGCTAATGGCATTACATCTTCCATTACACGGTATAGGAAATTGAAGCCTGTCATTTTATGGTAATTCCATAATTCCCCGGACGCTTCTTCCAACTCTGCATAATAGCGATACATGTAATCCCGGAATTTTTGTGCGGAATCCACCTTTTCTTCCCCATAAGTATTTGTATCGTACATGCCAAAGGATTCGGCTAAGGTATCCATGCTTTTTAAGTACGTCCCAGCAGCCAGTAAAAATTTTTTATTATCGTTCTCTTCGATGGCATTTACTTCTAAAATAGAGGCATCATAGGCATAACCGGCATTTTCCATTATTTCTTGCATGTCTTTTTCCGGCATTCCCAAGGAGGATAATTCCAACTTTAATTGAGATAACTCCCGTTGTTTATCTTCTTCAATATCTGCCACGTTGACAATACATTGCTCTTTATATCCGAGATAACTCTTGGTATGGCTAACTACAAGCGCCAGCAAAACCACTATCCATAATAAGGTTAAAATCTGATTCTTCTGATTGTTTTTCAGCTGTTTTATTTCCTGAACGATTAATTGCCGCATTTTCATTTCCTCATATTCTCTAAATTTATATCTTATCCATGATAAGAATCTATAATCCAGATGCTAACGAATGTAGATATATGTTATTACAAATCTAGTATATAATATAGTTTCTAAAAATAATTTTTTCTCAGCATATGTAATGGTTTCCTGTATCATTTTGTGTTCCATTAAGGGGTCTCGCCATAAAACCCTATATTGATACTTTTAGAATCACAAGAATGTTGTTCCAAAAAATCAATTGCATTCTTTAATGTTTCGGGGCTCATTTTTTCTTTACTATGTACTCTTTGTGAACTAGTATTTGATTTATAGGGGGGCGGATTCTTGTATGGGACATGCTCTTAAGAAACCTTCATCTTTTATTTTTTTATATAACCCATATAACATTCTTACAATCTTTACTGTTTTTTGAGGAATTTCTTGTCTATATTTACTATAATTGTATGTTATTATTTATTTTTTGTCAATGTTGATTTAGAACCCCATTCCTTTTTGATGTAAAATTAAGTTCTCGGACAAAAATTCTACAAGACAAAAAAGAAGGAGATTCCTTATGAGTAGTTTTACATCAAATACTTACCAAATGAAACGGAAAATTTTATCTTTTACAAATAAAATTCCAAGGCATCTTTCAAAACCTGAAAAGAAATTCACGGCAGACATTACTTATGGCATTCCGGCTTCTTATCTTCACCAAGTGAAATCCGAGTTTCTTGGGATTGTCAGGGATGGTTCTGGAAGCACTGCCACAAATTAGGAATACGATGTGGATAACGGCACATCCTTTGATGGAGATGACAGAAGGAGCAATTGAATGCGGGAGAAAAGAAAAAAATTTACCGTGCCATTGCAAATGCGCAGATAAAGGCGTGGAATAAAGGCGGCGGATATTTTTATTGAATCTATAAACTGTTGACAGATACCGTAAATGACAAAGGCTGGATTGGTTGGGACAGTTGGGATTTGGGAAGATGCATAGACTTTGGCTGCTTCCCGGCAGAAAAATAGAGCGAGGAGGAAAGGGCAATGATTCCAAATCCAATTTTTCCGGGATTTAATCCCAATCCATGTATCTGGGCGTCATGTTTAACTTACTGTGAAAAAGAAGGATTGTTTTATATTGTATATGGGGTGATGAACTCAATGAAACATATGAAAAGATAGGACGGATTTTGATTTCTTTGAGTACATTTCAGATGAGGCAAAAGCGAAAGAAAAATGGTGTGTGTAGGAAATGAGCACGCATATTCGCATGGTCATTCCCGGCGCTTTATTTTAGCCGTTTAAGTTGTCTGCTTGACAAGTGGCTGCTCATGAAACCTTGACACGGCATGTTTTATTTCATATAATTTCCATAACTTTTTTAGGCTGTACCGATGGATAGAAGGAGGGAACCCTATCATGAAGAGAAAGCACCGTTCAGCTACGCAAATATTGCGCCATATCATACAGCTTGCAGCGTTTCTGCTGTTGCCGGGGCTGTTTGTTACGGTATTTTCCGCAGTGGGAGAGATATGTTCTGTAATCTTGCATGGAAATTTTTCTGCTGCAGGGCTGTCTGCACAGCTAATCATTGTTATCACCGTATTTTTAATTACGGCGTTGTGGGGGCGTTTTTTCTGTAGCTTCCTCTGCTCCTTTGGCATGATGCAGGAACTGGCGGCATACCTTTCCCAAAAGACCATCCTTGGCAGGTTCAAAGTTCCGGCACAGCTTGACCGTGTGCTGAAGTGCCTGAAGTATTTTATCTTGGCGTTTTTTGTAGTGGGGAGTTGGATCCTGGCCCTGCCCGTGGATGCCTCGTTTCGTCCATGGGGGGTGTTCGGCATGCTGGTTTCTGGGAATATATCCGCTGTGTCCGCTGCCGTCCCCACGGTAGGATTTTGCCTGCTGCTGGCAATCCTGGTGGGATCGCTTTTCATTGAGCGTTTTTTCTGCCGCTATCTCTGCCCCCTGGGGGCGCTGTTTGCATTGGCTGCTGGGAGGGGCTTCTTTAAAATCCGACGCAGCGGCGCTTCTTGTACAGAATGTGGGCTCTGCACAAGGGAATGCGCGATGGGCGTTAATATTTTGGAAAAAGATGCTGTGGCTTCTGGCGAATGCATTGGCTGTATGCAATGCCTTACGGTATGCCCGCGGGGAAGTTTGTCTGCGAACCCGTCAGGGGCTGTGGCAGGGACGGCGGCGGCAGTTGCCATAAGCGGTATGGCGCTGGTTGGGGACCTTACGGCGCCGGCTGTTACGGCGTCTGTATCGCCAGAATATTTTTCTGGCGGCAAGCAAGAAGGGAAATATGAGGATGGTGTTTATACAGGCACGGGAAAAGGCTTTCGCGGTGATACAGAAGTACAGGTCACGGTGGAAGGCGGTTATATTACGGATATTACCGTACTTTCTTACCAGGATGACAGCGAGTTTTTCCATAAGGCGCAGGCAGCAGTGGCCAGTGCCATTCTTTCTGGGCAGTCCTTGGAGGTGGATGCAGCCAGCGGCGCCACGTATTCCAGCAATAGTATCATAGAAGCAGTTGCGGATGCCTTAGGTACGGCGCCTGGGCAACCAGAAGGGGATGGAACTGCATCGGGGCAGGAAGGGATCCAGGAAGAGGGGGACGGAACTGCATCGGGGCAGGAAGGCGTCCAGGAAGAAGGCGACGGAGCAGCATCAGAGCAGGAGGGCGGCCAGGCAGGGCCGGATATGGAAGGCCAGGAGGATGGCGCGGATCATTTGGAGCGTGAAGAAGGGGATGGTACAGGCCTGGGGGTATTTTCTGTTTCAGATGGTACATATGAGGGCTCGGGAATGGGGTTTTGCGGGACGACCACGGTGTCCGTCGTGGTAAAAAATGGTGTGGTTACGGATATCACCGTGAAATCCTATGAGGATGACAGCGCGTATTTTAGCCGAGCGGAGGACGAAGTAATCCGTGAAATCATCCGTTCGCAGTCCCTGGAGGTGGATGCAGCCAGCGGTGCCACATATTCCAGCAAAAGTATCATAGAAGCCGTGTCAGATGCGCTTGGCGTCAGCATTGAGGCTTCGGATGAACCTGCCTTGGATGAACCTGCCCTGGATGAACCTGCCGCAGACGGAAAAGGCAGCGGGCAAGGCGCTCCCAGGAGAAGGAGGCTGAGAAAGGGGAGGGGAAGGTAAGCGCCATGCAATGAGGCGGCTCCGTTTCTGTATGGTTTCTTTCTTTGCGCCTGGAAAAACAGCTTGCTATTTCTGCGCTGGGGCGTATAATGTATAAGCAGGATTATGTGAGTGAAGGAGGCGCATCCTATGGACTTATTTGAATATATGAGGGAGCAGAACCAAAAGACGGAATCCCCCCTGGCCAGCCGCCTGCGCCCCACAACGCTGGAAGAGGTGGTGGGCCAGCAGCATATCATAGGGAAGGACAAGCTATTATACCGTGCCATCCAGGCGGATAAGCTAAGTTCCATCATTTTCTACGGCCCGCCGGGAACCGGCAAGACGACGCTGGCAAAGGTCATCGCCCATACCACCCATGCGGAGTTTACACAGATTAATGCTACTGCCGCTGGGAAAAAAGATATGGAGGAAGTGGTGAGGCAGGCAAAGGACAGCCAGGGGATGTATGGGAAGAAAACGATTTTATTTGTGGATGAAATCCACCGTTTCAACAAGGGGCAGCAGGATTACCTCCTTCCCTTTGTAGAAGACGGCACAGTAACCTTGGTTGGGGCTACCACGGAGAACCCTTACTTTGAGGTTAACGGCGCTTTGCTTTCCCGTTCCGTGATTTTTGAACTGAAGCCGCTGGGCAAGGAGGATATTAAGACGCTTCTGGTACGTGCCGTAACCGACCGGGAGAAGGGCATGGGAACCTATGGCGCCGTCCTGGAGGAAGATGCCTTGGAGTTTTTGGCAGATGTGGCCAATGGGGATGCCAGGGCTGCCCTGACAGCCATTGAGCTCGGCGTGCTTACGACCCCCCGGGGCAGCGACGGGAGCATCCATATCACCCTGGACGTGGCCTCGGAGTGCATCCAGAAGCGGGTGGTGCAGTATGATAAGGGCGGGGATAACCATTACGACACGATTTCCGCTTTCATTAAGAGCATGCGGGGTTCAGACCCAGATGCAGCCGTCTATTACCTAGCCAAGATGCTGTATGCTGGGGAGGATATCAAGTTTATTGCCCGGCGGATTATGATTTGTGCGTCTGAGGATGTGGGGAATGCAGATCCCCATGCCATTATGGTGGCAGCCAGCGCTGCCCAGGCTGTGGAACGGGTAGGCATGCCGGAAGCGCAGATTATCCTATCCCAGGCAGTCTCTTATGTGGCCTGCGCACCGAAGAGCAATGCGGCCTGCGTGGCGATTGACCGGGCTATGGAGACGGTCAGGTCTACGAAGACTGCCCCGGTGCCTGCCCACCTGCAGGATTCCCATTACCGGGGGGCGCAGAAATTAGGCCGTGGGACGGGGTATCTGTATGCCCATGATTTCCCCAACCACTATGTCAGGCAGCAGTACCTCCCAGATGGCCTTACGGACGCTAAATTTTACGAGCCTACAGAAAATGGCTATGAGAAAGAGATAAAATCCCGTATGGCGTTTCTGAAAGAAGGACAGGAACCATGATTTCACCAGAAAAGTCCGTGATATGCGCACAAATGTAAATTTCTGAAAGAAAATACTTTACAATCCGCAGGCAATAGTGCATAATAAGGAAGGCAAAAATTTCGCTTGCCAAGATAGTCAGGAATCCTATTATCTAAGATACAAAAGTGCAGGTAGGAAGAAGGCAGAAGAGTAGAAAAGATTTCAGGAGGATATTAACATGCAGCCATATCAGGAAATGACCAGAGAAGAATTACTGCAGGAAAAAAAGAGTTTAGAGTCAGCATACAAAAAATATGCCAATGGAGGCCTAAAGCTGGATATGTCCAGGGGCAAGCCCTCTACGGAACAGCTGGACCTGTCCATGGGCATGATGGATGTATTGGGCAGCGACATGGATTTTAACTGTGAGGATGGGACGGACTGCCGGAATTACGGCGTGCTGGACGGCATACAGGAAGCAAAGGTGCTGTTGGGGGATATGATTGAATGCCACCCGGATAATATTATTATTTATGGCAATTCCAGCCTGAACATTATGTTTGATACGGTCTCCCGTTCCATGACCCATGGCGTGATGGGCAACACCCCCTGGTGCAAGCTGGACAAGGTGAAGTTCTTATGCCCGGTTCCGGGATATGACAGGCATTTTACCATTACGGAGTATTTTGGGATAGAGATGATTAATGTGCCCATGCTCCCCACCGGCCCGGACATGGATATGGTGGAAGAGCTGGTAAGCCAGGACGAGGCCATTAAGGCAATCTGGTGCGTGCCCAAGTATTCCAACCCCCAGGGCATCACATATTCTGATGAGACTGTCCGCCGGTTTGCCAGGCTGAAGCCGGCAGCCAAGGATTTCCGGATTTACTGGGATAATGCCTATGGGGTGCACCACCTCTATGACATCGACCAGGATAACCTGGTGGAGATTTTGGCAGAGTGCAAGCGGGCAGGGAACCCGGATATGGTATATAAATTCTGCTCAACCTCTAAAATCAGCTTCCCTGGCTCAGGCGTTGCAGCCATTGCCGCTTCTGCCAACAACCTGGTGGAAATCCGCGAGCAGATGCGGGTGGCTACCATTGGCCATGACAAGGTGAACCAGCTGCGCCATGTACGGTTTTTCAATGATATTTATGGCATGACAGAGCACATGAGGAAGCATGCGGATATCCTGCGCCCCAAATTTGAAATGATTATAGATACCTTCGAACGGGAACTGGGCGGCCGCGGCGCGGGATCCTGGATTGCCCCGAAGGGCGGCTACTTCATTGCCTTTGAGGCATTGGAAGGCTGTGCCAAGGCTATCGTGGCCAAGGCAAAAGGCGCTGGCGTGACTATGACCCCCGCCGGGGCGCCTTACCCTTATGGGAAAGATCCCACGGATTCCACCATCCGTATTGCACCCACGTACCCCAACCTGGAGAATTTGAAGATTGCGACGGATGTCTTTGTCATCTGCGTAAAGCTGGTTACGATTGATAAAATCTTGAAGGAAAAAGCGAAGGAAGCATAGGGAGGGGCGTCTAGGCGCCTGCAGGCCAAGGAGGCAAAGCAGCCGGGATTTATGGGAAGCGCCATAAATTGCGGCTGTTTTTGCAGGGCAGGGACAGAGCAGCCATGCTTTGGGGGAGTGGGATTTTCCCAAAAAGCGATACCAGTTTGGCAGAAACCCATATTTTTGGTGAAAATACCATAAAATTTTTATAAAATTAATTATTTTTTAGCGAATCTATGATATAATGGCCACAAGAGAAAGGATGGAAAGAAGGGAAGGAAATGGAAGTATCCGGTAAGTTGAATGAGGGCGCGGCAAGCTGGGAAACAGTTATCTTCTTATATAACTCAGCGCTGAAAGAGGTAGGCACCAAGCTTGAGATTTTAAACGATGAATTTTGCCATATACATAGATACAATCCCATTGAATATATAAAGTCCAGGATTAAGACGCCAGAGAGCATTGTGAAGAAGTTAAAGCGCAATGGCTATGAGAGCACCATTGACAATATGGTAAAGCATGTGAACGACATCGCCGGCATCCGTGTGGTCTGCTCATTCACTTCCGACATTTACCGCCTGGCAGAAATGATTGGCAAGCAGAACGACCTTACGGTGGTCTCTGTGAAGGACTACATCAAGAACCCCAAAGAAAGCGGCTATAAAAGCTACCATATGCTGGTGACCGTCCCCATCTTCCTAACGGACGGCGTAGTGGACACGAGGGTGGAAATTCAGATCCGTACCATTGCCATGGATTTCTGGGCAAGCCTGGAGCATAAGATTTATTATAAATTTGAGGGCCATGCCCCGGAATACATCAGCCGCGACCTGCAGGAATGCGCCGGGATTGTGTCAAAGCTCGACGCTAAGATGCTTTCTTTAAATGAAGCTATCCTGCGTGCAAGGGAAGAAGAAGAGACCCAGGGCAGTTTTTAGGCATAAATGAAAATGGCCGGGATTGCATATAATAACAGGAAAAGGACTAGAAAGGCAACAGGCATATAGCTTGGGAAAGGGAAGGGGATGCCAGCAAGTAAGAAGGTTTTGAATCTTGCCATTTCTATTGGGGAGGTTATGTTGCAAAGCGGCGGTGAGATTTACCGTGTGCAGGAAACGGTAAGCCGTGTGCTTGAATCCTATGGGATTCAAGATTACCATGTATTTGTGATTACGAACGGCATTTTTGCCACGGTGCACGAAGAGAGGGAAGACGCTGGGAGCATGGTGCGTTATGTGCCCATCGGCGATGTGGATCTGCAGAAGGTGGCGGCTATCAACCAGCTTTCGAGGGAAATCTCGGCAGGGGAATGCAGCATAGAACAGGCTTATGAGCGCCTGTCCCAGTGCCGGCAAGCCCCTGGCGCCAGTAAATGGGCCCTTATCCTGTCCTGCGGCATAGGCAGCGCAGGTTTCGGCTATCTTATGGGTGCGCGCCTTTATGACAGCCTTTTTTCCTTTCTCCTGGGTATGCTGCTGGAGGTATTCCTGCTGACAGCCGCCCACTACCATGCCTCCAAATTTATCATGAATATTTTGGGCAGCGCTTTGGTTACGGCGGGGAGCCTTATCCTGTATGTGGCTGGCATAGGCATCCGGTTCGACCAGGTCATTATCGGAGGGATTGTCCCCCTGCTCCCTGGCGTGTCCCTAACGACGGCAATCCGCGACCTGTTCGGCGGTGATTACCTATCCGGCAGCATCCGCCTGATTGACGCCCTTCTTGCGGGCATGTGCATTGCAATCGGCGTCGGGGCGGCCATAAAGGCGTTCCAAATGCTGGGAGGGGGTGCGCTTCCTTTATGATAACCCAAGTAATCATGTGCATGCTTGCTACGGCGGCTTTCGCAATCCTCTTCCATGTACCCAGGACAGAATACCTATGCTGCGCCCTCAATGGTGCGGTAGGCTGGATTACCTACCTGGCATGGACAGCCCACGGCGCAGGCCCTACCTCCGCATCTATCTGGGCGTCCCTGGCGCTGACCTTGGTGGCCAGGATATTGTCTTCCATAAGGAAGATGCCCAGCACGGTATTTTTAATCACCGGCATTTTCTCCCTGGTGCCGGGATCCGGGCTGTATTATACGTCTTATTATCTGATTATGGGCGATTTGGCCCGATTTATGGGAAAGGGGACAGAGACACTGAAGATTGCAGGGGGGATTGTACTGGGGATGATATTCGGGCTGGTATTCCCCCAAAGCTGGTTTAACCGTTTGGGAAAGGCGGCGGGGAGGATCCGCAAAAGGGGAGGCGGCGGTAGGTAAGCCGGAGGTTTTTGGCTTGGCTGATATGGTGATTCCTTAAGTAACCCTGATTTCCAGTATCCAAAAAGGTTTTTCTATGATACCGGAAATATCCGGCAGGAAGGAGATGCATAATGATGAAACATAAAATTTATTCCCTGGCTCTCACAAGCATTGCCATTTGCTGCCTGGCAGCAGGATGCGGCAGTGGGCAGCGGAACGCTTCTTCTGCCGTAGATTCTTCAGGAAGTATGCAGGGGAATCAAAACCAAATGTCTGTTCCTGCTAAGGGCGGTCCGGGAGATGGTTCCGGGATTTTGGAGGATTTCTCACCAGAAGAGATGCTGCATGAATACCATGAGGAAGATTATACCACGAATGAAGATGGGACGTACACCTATTGTGGGGTAGTTTACCGATATAAATTATTATATAAGGAGAAATTGCCTTCTAGCATTAGGGAATATGTATACGTGGTTCTTTCGAACAGCAAAGACCTTACATATGATGAGGTCTCAGACGCAGGAAATAGGGACAGAGGAGAGGGAGACAGGTTAAAGTGTGCCTTAATTGGAAGCGGGTTTTCAAAGCTGTCCCCAGAGAATACGGAAGAAGACGCTTCCAATCTGCCCGAAGACGCATTGCCCAAGCCGGATTGGGAAGAATACACCGCAAATGCGGACGGGACTTATACTTGTGAGGGGATTACCTATCAATACAAGCTATTGTTAACAGGGGTATACCGTACTGGGGCTTGCGGCACGCGTATGCTGGTCCTTTCCAATCAGAAAGACCTTACATGCGATGATATCCATACGAAAAGGCTATCCAGCCAGATGGAAGAGACGCTTCAGCCATCAGAATGCGTGGTTGTTGGGGAAGAAAGCATCCCAGCGGAGAATTACATCCCTATCCCTTTGCCAGAAAATGGGACCATAATAAAGTGAACAACCTCGGCGTGCTGGCACCATGGTATCCCTTTTCCCTTCTGTCATTGGTTTCGGTTTGTAAACTTCTTCTTTCTGTTTGGGATATTTTAAGGCCTCCTATGATTTTTTATTCCCGCGATCAATGAGCCCGCGCTCGCGCGGATATTTGGCGAATCCGCGAGGGTCAAATACCCCGCCCCTTGGGGCGGAAAGAACAAGCTAGGCCATGCCCCGTAGCTTGCTGCGGGGTATTTGGCTTTATCATAGGAGGCCTTGCCGTGTCCCGTTCCGGCACTGCCGCTATTCCATATCTTATCTATTTCTCACATTTCCAAAAATAAGCGCTATACCCCGGCAATTCACTGCCTCCGCCGAAGTCATGTTCTTCCCCGGTGATTAAGTCGGTAGCCATCCCGCACCCAGCGTCAAAATGCGCCGTATAGCTTTCGCTGTCCGCATTAATAGCTACCAACACCCTCTCGTTCTCGCTCTTGCGTTCAAAAATACACTGTTTATTTGTCAGCACTACAGATTTAAAGCTGCCATAATTCAAAGCCTCAGACCCTTTCTTAGCTTCTGCCAGCTGTGCAATCCAGCCGGTCAGCGCATTCCACTCCGGTCCCTCAAAGCTAGGCCGGAGGGAGGGGTCCCCATTAGACTTATCCCCGGCCACGCCCCATTCGCTTCCATAATATACGCATGGGATCCCTGGCATCCCAAAGCACATGGCATAAATCAGCGGAAGGTGTTTTTCTTCCTGTAGGATTGTGGCGATCCTGGAGACATCATGGTTGTCTACGAAGCTCAGCAGGTGTTTCCCGCGGTAAAGGGTCCAGTTCTCCGGCCCGAACTGCCGCAGCAGGGAATGGACAATCTCAAACATATTCATAGAATTAAAGCTGGAATGCAGCCCCTTATAGCATTCATAATTCGTAGCGGAATGGAGCATGGAATCATTCATCAGCTGGTTATAATCCCCATGCAGCATTTCCCCTACCAGGAAGAAATCCTCCTTCAGCCCGTCGCAGTGGCTGCGCAGCCTCCGCACGAAATCATGGTCCAGGCAGTATGCCACATCCAGCCGCAGCCCGTCAATGTCCCAGGCGTCTACCCAATAGCTGACGCTTTCTAACAGGTATTGGATGACCTCTTCATTCCGCAGGTTTAATTTTACCAGGTCGTAATTCCCTTCCCAGCCCTCATACCATAACCCGTCGTTGTAATTAGAGTTCCCCCCGAAATTGATGTGGAACCAATCCTTATAGCGGGAGTTTTCCCGGTTCTCCAGTACGTCCTGGAAGGCGAAGAAGCCCCTCCCGGCATGGTTGAACACGCCGTCTAACACCACGCGGATGCCGGCCGCATGGAGCGCGTCGCAGACTTCCTTGAAATCCTCATTGGCGCCTAGGCGTACGTCTATCTTCCGGTAGTCCCTGGCATTGTAGCCGTGGGTGTCCGACTCAAAGAGGGGGGAGAAATAGATGGCGTTTACGCCCAGTTTTTCCAGGTGGGGGATCCAGCTTTTGACCTTCTGGATGCGGTTAGCGGCCACGCCGTCATTCTCAAAGGGGGCGCCGCAGAACCCTAATGGATAGATTTGGTAAAATACGCTTTCATAAGCCCACATAACTGTAGCTCCTTTCTATTGCGAAATCAATAATGGAAATTATCCTGTAAGTATCCAGCAAAATAGCTGGCTGGTTCCGTAAGAAAAAACAAGATATCTTTATTATAGTGACAAATGGCTGGGATGGCAATGGAAAAAATGACAAAATTTTGTCGGCTTATGGAGAAAAAGCGGCGGTTCCGGCGAATTGCCGCAGGAGGGAGGCAGCAGCAGGCAGGGATAGATAAGGGCGGGCTGCGCCTTGGAAGGCTGCCGGGCGGGCAGGGCATTTTGCCGGGACCCTCCTTTTTAGGGGCGGAAAGACGCAGAAGAAAAAAGTAAAGATATTGTTTTTTTTTTACTAAAAGTATATAATAGGGGCATATAGGTTTTTGGCGCCTGTGCGCCATAGCTAGGAAAGATGGAGGACAAGATGATTTTGCAGAAAAGAAAAGGCAGGCTGATTGCTTTGGAAGGGATTGACGGGTGTGGGAAAAGCACGCAGGCCCGGCTTCTGGCAGAACGGATGAGGCAGGAGGGGATTGCCTGCTATGCCACGATGGAGCCGACGGATTCGCCGATTGGCTCCCTTATCCGGCAGATTATGACAGGGAGGGTAAAAACGGACAACCGGGTAATTGCCCCGCTGTTTGTGGCGGACCGGCTGGATCATTTGCTGAATGAGGTGAATGGGATTTTGCATAAGGTGGAGGAAGGGATTACCGTCATTTCGGACAGGTATTATTTTTCTTCTTATGCATACCAGGGCGTGGATTTGCCCATGGATTGGGTGATCCGGGCAAATGAGCCCAACAGCAGTATTTTGCGCCCTGCCCTAACGGTGTTTTTGGATATCCCCCCCAAGCTGGCCCTGGAGCGGATTTCCAGGAATAGGTTCCAGCAGGAACTATTTGAAGAGGAGGCGCGGCTAGCCCAGGTACGGCAAAAATATATGGAGGCCTTCCGGGCCTTAGAGGGCGAAGAGCAGGTGGCTGTCCTGGACGGGGACAAAAGCCCACAAGCGGTTGCGGAGGCGATTTGGGAAGAAGTACGGAAATACATGATTGACTGATAGCGGAGAGAAAGATATGGCGACATTAAAAGAATTATCGAAAATCACAGGCTATTCCATTGCAACCATATCCAGGGTGCTGAACGAGGATGAGACGTTAAACGTAACAGAGAATACCAGGAAGATGATTTTGGAAGCGGCGGGCAGGATTGACTATTCCAGCAAGCACGGCGCCGCCAAGAAGGCCAAGGAGGCCCATCTTAGGATAGGGATTGTGGAGATGGCGAATGCCCAGGACACAGGGAAGGATCCCTATTACCTGTACCTGAAGGGGAGCATGGAAAGCTGCTGTTTTGAAAACGGGATGGAGACCGTGATTATGCAGTATGATGCGGAGAATAAGTGTTACCGTAGCGCCAGCTCCCAGGAAGTAAATGGGATCCTGGCAATCGGGCAGTTTGAGCACGAGCAGATTACGGCTATGAAAAAATGCACGTCCCGGGTCATTTTCCTGGATTCTGCGCCTTACCCGGAGCAATTTTGTTCCGTCCTGCCCAATTACGAGGTTGGCATCCGCCAGGGCATGGATTACTTGGTAGAGCAGGGGCATAGGAGGATTGCCTTTGTAGGGCCGGTTTATTCCACGGACTCTACGGGGAGGAAGGCGCTGGAACTGAGGCGCAAGTTTTTTAAGGATTATTTGGAAAGCCATACGGAAGAAGGCATTGAGGGGACGCTGCTGGATTTGGAATGGCAGGAAGGGGATGTGGCAGAGGCAGTCATGCTGTATTTTAAAAGCAGGAAAGGAGGGGGGGAGAAGCCCACGGCATTTTTTGCCTATAATGAGACGACGGCTATGGGGGTGCTGCGGGCACTGCAGATTATGGGCTGCCAGGTGCCGGAGGACTACAGCATTTTGAGCTACAACGATACTTTGCTTGCAACCCTGACCCAGCCGCAGCTTTCGGGTATCCGGATCAATATTGAAGAGATGGTGCAGAATGTCATCCTGCTGTTAGAGCGGATGGTACGTGAGCCCAACGCCATCCCATTGAGCATTTCGGTGCCTTGTACCCTGGTGGTTAGGGACAGCGTGAAGCATTATTTGAAATTCCAGGATTGACAGGAGGCCAATATTGTGAGATAGTAAGCAGAAAAGGGTAGGCGCTAGGACGGGGAAGGATTCTGCCGTTACCGTATGCCAATAATTACAGAAAGCAGGAAAGATTATGTCAACGATAGATAAGATAAGCGAGTGGAAGCAAAAGCGGGACGCTGTCATCCTGGCGCATTATTATGTAAGGGATGAGGTGCAGGCGGTTGCAGATTATGTCGGGGATTCTTTTTATCTCAGCAAGGTGGCCGCCAAGGTGGATGCCAAGGTTATTTTATTTTGCGGCGTTTCCTTTATGGGTGAGAGCGCTAAAATCCTGAATCCGGGCAAAACCGTGGTGATGCCGGATATGCTGGCGGACTGCCCTATGGCCCATATGGCAGATATAGGGAGGATCCAAAAGCTTAGGGAGGAATATGAGGATTTGGCGGTGGTCTGCTATATCAATT
This sequence comes from uncultured Lachnospiraceae bacterium, assembly GCA_910588965.1. Lineage (GTDB taxonomy): Bacteria > Bacillota > Clostridia > Lachnospirales > Lachnospiraceae > Petralouisia. The sequence goes on from CAJUSO010000015.1 coordinate 32,348, forward strand.
CCACTGCCTTGCTCAAGACGTATTCGGATGTATGCGTCACCTCTTCCAATGCCCTTAAAATCGTAAAAGCCTTGCCCAACCGGCATATTTTCTTTATCCCAGACGAGAACCTGGGGCGTTATGTGGCTTCCCAGGCGCCGGAGAAGCATATTTTCTTTAACGAGGGGTTCTGCCATGTACATAAGGGCATCCTGGCTGGGGATGTGGTGAAGGCAAAGGAAGCCCACCCGGGCGCCCAGTTCCTGGCCCACCCGGAATGTACCATGGATGTCATTGCACTGGCAGATTATGTGGGGAGCACGTCTGGCATTATTGATTTTGCCACAGGGGATGCCGGCGGGGAATTTATCATTGGGACAGAAGCAGGAGTGCTGTATGAGCTGCGTCAGAAAAACCCGGGCAAGCGGTTCTATCCAGTCGGGCAGGGCCGGCACTGCCCGGACATGAAGCGCATTACCTTAGAAAATGTAGCCTCTGCCCTGGAGAAGATGGAAAACAGGGTGGAGCTTCAGGAAGGGATACGGCAGAGGGCGAAGGAGCCTTTGGAGAGGATGTTGGAGCTTGGCTCACAATAGGGTGGGCAAATTAGATTTGATTAAGGGGAAACGTTGATTTTATGGCAAGGGTATGGTATGATAAGTTAGAACAGTATCATTGCAAAGGAGAAATTATGGAAAGGAATACGTTATTAATTGTAGACGATGTCGAAATGAACCGTGAAATGTTGAGGTTTATCTTTGAAGATAAGTTTGACATTTTGGAAGCGGGAGATGGGGATACGACATTACGGCTGATTGAAGAGCATGGCGACCGCATTGCTCTCTTGTTTTTGGACATCATTATGCCCGGCAAATCCGGATTAGAGGTGCTGGAATATATGGTGGAGCATAATTATATGGAATATATCCCAGTTGTCATCATCACAGGGGAAGAGTCTACAGATACGGCGACAAAGGCGTATGAATATGGCGCGTCCGATATTGTATACAAGCCCTTTGTGCCGAAGGTGATTATGCAGCGTACCTTGAACCTGATAGAGCTTTTTTCGAACCGGATCGATATTGAGAATAAGCTGGAAGAACGTACCAAGCAATTAAAGGAGAGCCAGGAGCAGCTCAAGAAGCAGAATGATTTCCTGATAAATGCCCTCAGTTCTGTCGTGGAGTTCCGGAGCCTGGAATCCGGGGAGCATATCCAGAGGGTGAAATATTACACCTGGCTGCTGCTGAAATACCTGGTGGCCTCCTATCCGGAATATGGCCTGACCAAGGATGCGGTGGATTTAATCGTAAGCGCCTCTGCACTCCATGATTTAGGGAAGATTGCGATCCCAGATAACATCCTGCTGAAGCCGGGAAGGCTGACCAAGGAAGAGTTTGAGGAGATGAAGAAGCATACTACCTATGGATGCGACCTTTTGGAGAATTTTAAGCAGGATGAGGATGATTTCTACCGTTACTGTTATGAAATCTGCCGTTACCATCATGAGCGGCACGACGGCAGGGGGTATCCGGACGGCCTGAAAGGGGACGATATCCCGATTTGGGCACAGGTGGTTGCGATTGCAGATGTGTATGACGCCCTGGTTAGCAAGCGTGTCTATAAGGCGGCTTATGCGCTGGACGAAGCGGCACATATGATTTTAAATGGGGAATGCGGCGTATTTTCCCCGGTGATATTAGATTGCTTCCAGCAGGCTAAGGAAGAGTTTTTCAAGGCCACGAAGATGAAGCTATCCTTTGCGGATGTACAAAAGTAGCGGCGGGTGGGGTTGCCCCTATAGGTAAAATGGGAGAGCAGGACTGCCCAGGATGAAATGAAAAATAGGAAAAGCAGGCAGTGCAAGGGGGGTCCCAAGGAGCGGGATTCCCTTTTTATAATGCCGAAAACTTGCCAAAACCTTAAATATATCATATAATAAAACGAGTATGCGCTTGGTTACTGGAAAGAGATTGGATAGTGACTGCTTTATAGAAAAGGGGAACGGCAATGGAGAAATTAGGAAGATTGTTAGAGCACCTGGATTATACCTTGGTGCAGGGAGATATGGATACGGAAATCACGGGCCTGGTATATGACTCCAGGAAGGTGGTAAAAGGCTGCCTCTTTGTCTGTATCAAGGGAGCTGCGGCAGACGGCCATGCTTTTGCGGCAGAAGCGGCAAGGAAAGGCGCGGCAGCCATTATGGCCCAGGATGAGGTAGAAGCCCCCAAAGGGCTGGCTGTGGTATATACTGCAGATACCCGGTATGGGCTTGCACTGGCTTCGGCAGCCTGGTTTGGCCATCCGGCAAGGGAAATGAAAGTAATCGGCGTAACCGGGACAAAAGGCAAGACCACCACGACTTATATGGTAAAGTCTATTTTGGAGCACGCAGGCTACAAGGTGGGGCTGATTGGGACGAATGGGATAGCCATCGGGAGCCGTTCCACCCCTTCGCACAATACAACGCCGGAATCTTATATTGTGCAGGAATATTTCCGCCAGATGGCGGACGCCGGCTGCCAATGTGTGGTGATGGAGGTGTCCTCCCAGGGGCTGATGATGCACCGTACGGCAGGGTTTACCTTTGATATTGGGATTTTTACCAATATTGAGCCAGACCATATCGGCCCCAATGAGCACAGTTCCTTTGAGGAATACTTGGCCTGCAAAGGGAAGCTGTTCCAGCAGTGCAGGGTAGGTATTGTGAACCGGGATGACAAGCATTGGGAACAGGTGATAGCAGGCCACACATGCACCATTGAGACCTTTGGGTTTTCCGGGCAGGCAGACCTTCGGGCGGCAGACGCCCGGCTGACCCAGGGGCCTGGGTATTTGGGCGTGTCCTACCGGGCGCAGGGCCTGATGGATTTGGAAGTGGAGGTAGATGTGCCAGGCAGGTTCAGCATTTACAATTCCCTGACTGCCATAGCAATCTGCCGCCATTTCCAGGTGGCGCCGGAAGATATCCAGCAGTCCCTGAAGGCGGCCAAGGTCAAGGGCAGGATTGAAATGGTGAAGGTGTCAGATGCATTTACGCTGATGATTGACTATGCCCATAATGCCATGAGCCTGGAGAGCTTATTGGCCACGTTAAAGGAGTATAAGCCAGCCAGGCTGGTGTGCTTGTTTGGCTGCGGCGGCAACCGTTCCAAGATGCGGCGCTATGAGATGGGGGAAGTATCCGGCCGGCTGGCGGATCTGACCATTATCACTTCGGATAACCCCCGGTTTGAGGAGCCCCAGGCGATTATAGACGATATTAAGGAGGGCATGGCGAAGACGGACGGGCAGTATGTGGAAATCATTGACCGGAAGGAAGCCATTAAATATGCCATTTCCCATGGGCAGCCAGGGGATGTGGTTGTGCTGGCAGGGAAAGGCCATGAGGATTACCAGGAGGTTGCCGGCAAAAAATACCCCATGGACGAGCGGGTATTGATCCAGGAGGTATTGGAAGAACTGGCACAGGGAAAGTAGGTGGCGCGGCAATGCCAGAGTATGCAAATATAATTATTGACATTTCTCATGAAAAATTGGATAAAATATTTCAATACCGGATACCGGAGCGACTGCGCCCAGATATCAAGGTGGGCGCCCGGGCTGTCATCCCTTTTGGGCTTTCCAACCGCGAGGCCACCGGTTATGTGGTGGGGCTGACGGGCGAAGCTTCCTACGACCCAGAGAAGATAAAGGAAATTAAAGGCATCGTGCCGGGCAGCATCCCCATTGAGTCCCAGCTGATTGCCCTTGCGGATTGGATGCGGGAGAATTATGGGGGGACGATGAACCACGCCCTGAAGGCCGTCCTTCCGATTAAGCAGAAAACAGCAGAGAAAAAACAGCGTCTCGTGTCCTTATCCATTTCCCAGGAAGAGGCGGAAGAACAGCTTGCATTATTTGAGAAGAGGCACCATACGGCACGGGCAAGGCTGCTGCTGGCGCTGATGCAGGAGAGCCCAATCCCTTATGAGGCTGTGGTGGTGAAGCTGAATATTTCCGTTGCCGTTATCCGTGCCATGAAGAAAATGGGTATTCTGGGCATTGAGGAAAAGCGGCTGTACCGCAGCCCCTTTGGGGCAATCAGGCAGGATGGGAAGCCAATCACCCTGAATGAAGGGCAGCAGAAGGCTGTGGATACTATCTGGCAGGAGTGGGAGCAGGGGCGCCGGCGTACCTATCTGCTCCATGGCGTGACCGGGAGCGGGAAGACAGCGGTGTATATTGCATTGATTGAGCGGGTGGTAAAGGCCGGGAGCCAGGCGATTGTGCTGATACCGGAGATTGCCCTGACTTACCAGACGGTGGTGCGTTTTTACCAGCGTTTTGGGGACCGGGTGTCCATCCTCAATTCCAAAATGTCCCAGGGGGAGCGGTACGACCAGTTTGAGCGGGCAAGGCAGGGCGACGTGGACGTGATGATTGGGCCGCGTTCTGCATTGTTCACACCATTTTCAAATCTTGGTATTATTATCATAGATGAGGAGCATGAGGCCAGCTATAAGAGCGAGACGCTGCCCCGTTACCATGCCAGGGAAACCGCCATTGCCCGTGCCGGGATGGCGGGGGCGTCGGTGGTGCTGGGTTCTGCTACCCCATCCATTGACAGTTATTATAAGGCAGGGCAGGGGGAATACGCCCTGCTGGAGCTGGAAGGCCGGATAGAGGAAAAGCCCCTGCCAGCCTGCCATATGGTGGATCTGCGCAAGGAACTGAAACAGGGCAACCGTTCTATTCTAAGCGAGAGGCTGCAGGGGCTGATGGAGCAGCGGCTAAGGGACCGGCAGCAGGTGATGCTGTTTTTGAACCGCAGGGGGCTTGCAAGCTTCATCACTTGCCGCTCTTGCGGCTTTGTGCCCAAGTGCCCCCACTGTGACGTGTCCTTAAGCCAGCATAACAATGGGAAGGCCGTCTGCCATTACTGCGGCTATGAGGAGCCCATACCCAGGGTGTGCCCGTCGTGCGGCTCAGAGTATATCAGCGGCTTTAAGGCGGGGACCCAGAAGATTGAAGAGATTGTGAAGGCACGGTTCCCCAAGGCCCGGGTGCTGCGGATGGATTTTGACACGACACGGAAAAAGGATGGCTATGAGAAGATCCTGACAGCTTTTTCCAACCAGGAAGCAGATATCCTGATTGGCACCCAGATGATTGTGAAGGGGCATGATTTCCCGAATGTGACCTTGGTGGGGGTGCTGGCGGCAGACTTGTCCCTCCATGTCAGCGACTACCGGGCGGCGGAGCGGACGTTCCAGCTGGTTACCCAGGCGGCAGGCCGCGCCGGGCGGGGGGGACTGCCCGGGGAAGTGGTGATACAGACTTACAGCCCGGAGCATTATTGCATGAAACTGGCCAAGAGCCAGGATTACAAGAAGTTTTATGAGATGGAGGTTGCATACCGCAGCCTGATGCATTACCCGCCCTGCGGCCATATGATGGTGATGCTGGTAGCTTCGGAGGACGAGATGACGGCGTCCCTCTGCATGGAGCTCCTTGCCGGCAAAATCCGGCAGGCCATGGAAGGCGGGAAGCTGCAGGGGCTTTCGGTGGTAGGGCCTGCAAGCCCTCCGGTGGCCAAGATAAAAGATATTTACCGCAAGGTCATGTATTTTAAGCATGGCAGCTACCAGGAACTGGTGGGGATCAAAGATGTGCTGGAGCAGTTTGTGGGGCGCCACAGGGAGTTCGTGCGGGTAACGGTGCAGTTTGATTTTGACCCAATGGGTGGTTTTTGAATCACAGAGGGGAACGGTTTATACCATAGCATAAGATAGGAGGACTGAAAGATGGCGTTAAGGAAAATCCGTCAGTTAGGGGATGAAGTATTGGCAAAGAAGTGCCGGGAAGTGAAGGAGATGACTCCCAGGATCCGGGAATTGATTGAGGATATGAAGGAGACCATGTATGATGCGAACGGGGTAGGGCTTGCAGCGCCGCAGGTGGGTATCCTAAGGCGGGTTGTAGTGATTGACGTGGGAGAAGGGCCGATTGTGCTGGTAAACCCACGGATTTTAGAGAGCAGGGGAGAGATTACCGAAGACGAGGCCTGCCTGAGCCTTCCAGGGAAGGCGGGTCAGGTGACGAGGCCTGCGTATGTGAAGGTAGAGGCCTGGAATGAGGATATGGAACGGGTGGAACTGGAGGGGGAAGAATTGCTGGCAAGGGCTTTCTGCCATGAAATAGACCATCTGGATGGCCATATGTATGTGGAGAAGGTAGAGGGCGGGCTCCATGACGTGGCCTATGAAGAAGAGGAGGAAGCCTAGGCTGGCTTTTGATAGGGAAGGGCTGCCGAAAGCCCCTGCGTATATGAGAGGAAGGAGCGTGGTAAGATGAGAGTGATATTTATGGGTACTCCTGATTTTTCAGTAGGGGTATTGGAACGCCTGCTGCAGGCCGGGCATGAAATCCTTTTGGTGGTGACCCAGCCGGATAAGCCCAAGGGAAGGGGGAAGTCTATGCAGTTCCCGCCGGTAAAGGAGGCGGCTTTGGCCCATGGGCTTGAGGTATACCAGCCCAAGCGGATCCGGGAGCCGGAATGTGTGGGATATTTGCGGGGCTTTGGGGCAGATATCGCGGTGGTTGTAGCTTTTGGGCAGATCCTTCCGAAAGAGATATTAGAGATGCCCAAATTTGGCTGTGTGAATGTACATGCCTCGCTTCTGCCGAAATACCGGGGGGCGTCCCCCATCCAGTGGGCTGTCATAAATGGGGAGGAAGTGACGGGGGTTACTACGATGCGGATGGATGAAGGGGTGGATACCGGGGATATTATCCTCCAGCAGGAAGTGCGTCTGCAGGAGGGGGAGACAGGCGGGAGCCTGTTCGGGCGCTTGTCCCAGGCTGGGGCGGAGCTTTGTGCCAAGACCCTGGAAGCCATAGGGCAGGGCACTGCCTCTTATACCCCCCAAGACCACGGGAAGGCGACCCATACCTCTATGATAAAAAAACAGATGGGGAGGCTGGACTGGTCTAAGCCGGCGAAGGAACTGGAATGCCTCATCCGGGGGCTGGATCCCTGGCCTAGCGCCTATACCTTCCTGCAGGGGAAGGCCCTTAAGATATGGAAAGCTTCCTGCCAGGAAGAGGGCGTCCCCCAGCTGGGCAGGAAGGAACCAGGCACCATTGTGGAGGCAGGCAAGGGGATATGGAAGGTCCAGGCCGGCCAGGGCCTTTTGGTATTAGAGGAAGTCCAGCTGGAAGGGAAAAAGCGGATGGCAGCCCAGGAGTTCCTGCGGGGGTTCCCGCTGGAGGCTGGGCAGAAATTTGAATAAAAGGAGTGATAGATATGCCATTTTATGGATATTATTTTGACCCTACTTATATTTTGGTCCTTGTGGGCGCAGTGATTTGCCTGATTGCGTCCGCCAGGGTGAAAACGACATTTCACAAGTACGATAAAGTCCGCAGTATGTCGGGCATGACAGGCGCACAGGCAGCGGAGAGGATTTTGCATGCGGCAGGCATTTATGACGTGTCCATCCAGCATGTGCCTGGGAGCCTGACCGACCATTACGACCCCAGGAGCAAGGTGCTGCGCCTATCAGACAGTGTCTATGGCTCTGCTTCTGTAGCAGCCGTGGGGGTGGCGGCCCATGAGTGCGGCCATGCCATCCAGCACCAGAAATCCTATACGCCCCTGATGGTGCGGGGGGCGATTGTCCCTGTGGCAAATTTGGGTTCCTATGCCGCATGGCCTTTGATTATTATCGGCATGTTTATTACCAGCAGCACGGGAAGCCTTTTGATTAATATTGGGATTATCTGTTTTTCCCTTGCGGTGCTGTTCCAGCTTGTCACCCTTCCGGTGGAGTTTAACGCTTCCCGCCGGGCGGTGCAGATATTAGGGGACACCGGTATTTTGGGGCAGGAGGAATTACGGGGGACCAGGAAGGTCCTGGGGGCTGCAGCCCTGACCTATGTAGCAAGCGCAGCTGCGGCTATCCTGCAGCTTTTGCGCCTTCTGCTTCTCTTTGGCGGGAGGAGCGACGACTAAGGAGGGATTAGAATGGGCGGCAGCCAAGCCAACAACAGGGAGATTATACTGGGAATCTTATTAGAGGTGGCAGAACATGGGGCTTATAGCCACATTGCCATCCGGAATGCCCTGGAAAAGTATCAGTTCCTGGAAAAGCAGGAGCGGAGTTTTATTACGCGTGTATGCCAAGGTACCTTAGAGCGCATGATAACCATTGACTATATGATTAGCCAGTTCTCCAAAGTGAGGCTAGGGAAGATGCATCCTACGGTACGCTGTATCTTGAGGAGCAGCGTATACGAGTTGAAGTATATGGATGCTATCCCGGCTGCTGCAACCTGTAATGAAGCGGTGAAGCTGGCGCAGAAGAAAGGGCTTGGGAGCCTGAAAGGGTTTGTGAACGGCGTGCTGCGCAACATTGCCCGGAATCTGGACAGCGTTGCCCTGCCAGGGAGGGAGGATCCCTGGCAGTACCTTTCCGTTGCCTATTCCATGCCCTTGTGGATCCTAGAACTGTGGGCAAAGTCTTATTCCCAGGAGCAGATAGAAGGCTTCCTGGAAGCGTTCCTTACTAAAACCCCTACGTCTATCCGTGTGAACCGGATGAGGGCAGGCAAAGAGGAGCTGCGGCAGGAACTTGCAGCGGAGGGCATAAAGGCAGCGGATGCCGTAGGGCTTCCGGATGCCCTGTGGATAGAGGGGTACGATTATTTGGGGAAAATCCCTGCCTTTTTGGACGGGAAGTTTTATGTACAAGACCTCAGTTCGATGCAGGCCGCCTTATGGGCAGCGCCGAAGGAAGGGGATTTTGTGATTGATGCCTGCGCGGCGCCAGGGGGGAAGAGCCTCCATGCAGCGGAACTGATGCGGGGGACGGGCCTTGTGGAAGCCAGGGATTTAACGCCCTATAAAGTATCGCTTATCCAGGAAAATGCAAAGCGCTGCCATATGCAGAATGTCCGTCCCATGGTGGCGGATGCCCGCGTGTTGGATGAGGGGAGGATAGGGAAGGCAGATATTGTCATTGCAGACCTTCCATGCTCCGGCCTGGGCGCTTTGGGTAAGAGGCCCGACCTAAAATATAAGATGACGCCGGAGATGTGCAGGGAATTGTCCCTTCTCCAAAGGGAAATCCTGCAAACGGTGCAGCAGTATGTCAAGCCAGGCGGGACCCTTGTGTATAGTACCTGTACTATAAACCCAGCAGAAAACGAGGAAAATGTGGCATGGTTCTTAAAATTACATCCGCATTTTACGTTAGAGAAGCAAGAGCAGATTTTACCAGGGGACATGGCGGGCGAGGGGTTCTTCCTGGCGAAGCTGTCGTCTCAGCCAAAGGGATAAGAGGAATCTATGGAAAAGACAGATATTAAATCTTTATATAACAAAGAGTTGGAAGAATTGTTTGTGTCTTTGGGTGAGAAGCCTTTCCACGCCAGGCAGGCCTTTCACTGGCTTCATGTAAAGCATGCCGCGTCCTTTGCACAGATGACGGATATATCCAATAAATTAAAAGAAAAATTAACAGATACCTGCCGGATTGCCGTTTTAAAGCAGGAGAAGGTCCAGTGCTCCAAGGCTGACGGCACCAGGAAGTACCTGTTCGGCTTGGGGGATGGGAATATGGTGGAAAGCGTCTTTATGCGCTACCGCCACGGGAACAGCGTCTGTATTTCCTCCCAGGCGGGCTGCCGTATGGGCTGCCGCTTCTGTGCCTCAGCCCTGGGCGGGCTGGTGCGCAACCTGACAGCAGGGGAGATGCTGGAACAGGTGTACCGCATCCAGGAAGACACAGGGGAGCGGGTATCCCATGTGGTAGTCATGGGGACGGGGGAGCCTTTGGATAACTATGAGAATTTCCTACGGTTTGTGCGCCTTCTGTCTGATGATAAGGGCGCAAATATCAGCCAGCGGAATATAACGGCATCCACTTGCGGGATTGTGCCTAAGATACGCAGGCTGGCAGAGGAAAAGCTGCAGATTACCTTGGCCTTATCCCTCCACGCCCCTTCCCAGGAAAAGCGGCTTTCCCTGATGCCGGTAGCCAAAAAGTATGGGCTTTTGGAGGTGCTGGATGCCTGTGACGCTTATTTTGCAAAGACCGGCCGGAGAATCACGTTTGAGTACAGCTTAATGGGCGGCATGAATGACAGCACAGAGGATGCCAGGCAGCTTGCCGCGCTGCTGAAGGGCAAAAACTGCCATGTGAACCTAATCCCCATAAATCCTGTGGACGAGCGGGATTATACGCAGCCTTCCCCCCAGAGGGTTTCAAATTTCAAAAATAACCTTGAAAAATATGGAATAAATGTTACTATAAGAAGGGAAATGGGCAGGGACATTGATGGGGCTTGCGGGCAGCTGCGGAAGCGATATTTGAATTAGGAAGGCGGAATTTGTATGAGAGCATTATCCAGAACAGATACAGGAAGACGGCGTCGTATGAACCAGGATTATGTGTTCCTGTCAGATACGCCGGTGGGGGCTTTGCCAAACCTGTTGATATTGGCGGATGGCATGGGAGGCCATAATGCTGGGGACTATGCCTCCCGGTATACCGTGGAGACAATTGTGGATTCCGTAAGGAACAGCAAGGAGCATGCGCCCATCCCGATTATCAAGAAGGCAATCCAGTGCGCCAACCAGGCAGTGCTGGCAAAGGCGCAGACAGATATAGATTTGGAAGGCATGGGGACTACGGTTGTGGTGGCCACGGTGCTGGGGGATGAGCTGTGCGTGGCAAATGTTGGGGACAGCCGCCTGTACCTGGCTGGGGATTGCCTGGAACAGATTACGAAGGACCATTCCTATGTCCAGGAGATGGTGCGCAGGGGGGAGCTTTCCCCAGAGGCGGCTAGGGTCCATCCGGACAGGAATATCATTACCCGGGCGATTGGCGGCGGGAAGGGGATTGCCATTGATTTCTTTGAAGTGGAGCTTATGGCAGGCGACCGGATTTTGATGTGCTCTGACGGGCTGACAGATATGCTGGAGGATTGGGAGATATTTGAAATTATAAATAAGGGGCAGGATTTATCATCAATCCTTAGGGAACTGGTGGATGTTGCCAACCAGTATGGGGGGAATGATAATATCACTGTGATTATGGCAGAGGCATTTGGAAGCGAGGTGGCAAAATGCTAAGAGAAGGATTTTATATTGCGGGCAGGTATGAAATTGTAGGGAAGGCCGGAAGCGGCGGGATGGCCGACGTCTACAAGGCCAAGGACCATACCTTGGGGCGCTTTGTAGGGATAAAGGTACTGAAGCCGGAGTTTTCGGAGGATGTGAATTTCGTGACGAAATTCCGCACGGAAGCGCAGTCGGCGGCTGGCCTGGAGCATCCCAATATCGTGAATATTTACGATGTGGGAAGCGAAAATTCCATGTATTACATTGTCATGGAATATGTGGAGGGCATTACCTTAAAAACCTATATCGAAAGGAAGAGGCGCCTCTCTTTTAAGGAGGCGGTCAGCATTGCCATCCAGGTAGGCCGGGGGATTGAGGCTGCCCACAACAAGCATATTATCCATAGGGATATTAAACCCCAGAATATCATTATTTCCACGGAGGGCAAGGTGAAGGTCACAGATTTTGGCATTGCCAGGGTGACGACTGCCAATACCATCAATGCGGACGTGATGGGTTCTGTCCATTATTCCTCCCCAGAGCAGGCCAGGAATGGGTTTGTGGATGGGAAAAGCGATATCTATTCCCTTGGGATTGTCATGTATGAAATGGTGACCGGGCGGGTGCCTTTTGACGGGGAATCCACGGTTGCCATTGCCATCCAGCATCTGCAGGAAGAGATGGTGGCGCCCAGCGCTTATGCCCCAGACCTGCCTGTCAGTATCGAGAAGATTATCTTAAAGTGCACCCAGAAAAGCCCGGACCGCCGGTATGGCAATATTGGCGATCTGCTGCTGGATTTGAAGCGCGCACTGATTAATCCGGACGAGGATTTTGTGGTAATGGTCCCCTTGGGCCAGCAAGAGAAGACGAAGGTCATGAAGCCGGATGAGGTGGAAAGCATCAAGAGGCAGGCCAGGGAGGTGTATTACCGGGAAGAAGCGGAAGACCCAGAGGAGGACGGGGAAGAGGACGAGGAAGAGGAGGACGATGGCTTCCTGAACCCCAAAATGGAAAAAGCCGTGACCATCATGGGGATTGTGGCGGCTGTCATTATCGTAATTATCATTGTGTATATTGGAGGGAGTTTTTTGGGCTTGTTCCGGTTTGGGGGCGGGGAAGAAGAGCGTCCAGAGGAAGAGCCAATCCAGAAGGTGCAGGAGGATGACAGGCAGGAAGAAGAGAAGGTTGAAATGATTGATGTGAAGAACATGACCTTTGAGGAAGCAAAGAATGCCTTAAACACCATAAAGCTTGGGATTGAAAAAGGCGGGGAGGAGTCTTCTGATACTTATGAGGCAGGCCGTATTATTTCCCAGAGTGAAGAGAAAGGGGCGATGCTGGATAAAAACACAACAATTTTTGTAGTCGTCTCTACAGGGGTTGGGGAATTCCCAGTGCCGAATGTGATGGGCATGGACAAGGCTACGGCAGAATCTACCTTAAGGGAACAGGGTTTTTACCCGAATTTTGATTACAGCTATAGCGACCAGGCCAATGACATCGTGATTTCCCAGAGCCCGGAAGGGGGCTCCAATGCCAAGAAGGGCGAGACGGTCACCGTAATCCTGAGCCGTGGGAAGGAGCCTATCCGGATGCCGAACGTGCTGCGTAAGCCAGAGGCGGATGCAAAGGCGGAGCTGAGTGCGCTGGGGCTGCAGGTAACAACCACGTCGGACTACAGTGACGATGTCCCGGAAGGCTATGTAATCTGGCAAAGCGAGGAAGAAGGGCAGCTGATGGAGGAAAATTCCGCCGTCACCATCTGCATCAGCCTGGGTAAGGAAATAACCACGACTTATTATTCACTGGATCATTATGAGATCCAGAAGCTGGACGAAATCCCAGATGACGTGATGAACCTTAAGGCCAGGATAACGCTGTATAAGGCGGAGGGCAACGATGTGATTAATTCATGGACGGCCACCACCTTCCCCTTTGCGGTCAGCCAGGGGAATATAGAAAACTGCAGTTCGGGTTATTTTGTGATAGAATGGGAATGGGAATATGAAGAAGAGGATGGAAGCACCGTCACAGAGAATACAGAGAGCTACCTTGAAAATATTTCTTTCACCCAGAGCCAATAGGCCGGGGCGTAGGGATGCAAGGTAAAATCATCAAAGGGATAGCAGGGTTTTATTATGTGCATGTGCCGGGAGCCGGGGTCTTTGAATGTAAAGCCAAAGGGATTTTCCGGAAGGAGAAGGTAAAACCCCTGGTGGGGGACAATGTGAGGATGGATGTCATCAGCCTGGAAGAGAAGGCCGGGAATGTGGCGGAAATCCTCCCTAGGAAAAATGAGCTGATCCGCCCGGCAGTGGCAAATATTGACCAGGCGCTGGTGATATTTGCAGTGGACCGCCCCAAACCGAATTTTAACTTATTAGACAGGTTCCTGGTAATGATGGGCTGCCAGCAGGTAGAGGCGGCAATATGTTTTAACAAGATGGATTTGGCCGGGGAAGGGGAGTTGGAACGGCTTTCGGAGGCATACCAAGGGAGCGGGTGCCAAGTAGTGTTTGCGAGCGCAGCGGACGGCACGGGGGTAGAGGAAATCCGCAGGCTGTTGGCGCAAAAAACCACAGCGGTGGCAGGCCCTTCCGGCGTAGGCAAATCATCCCTGATTAATTTAATCCAGCCTAAGGCCTCTATGGAGACAGGGGAAATCAGCGCAAAAGTGGCGCGCGGGAAGCATACTACCCGCCATTCCCAGCTTATCCACATCGAAGGGGACAGCTATATTATGGATACGCCTGGGTTTAGTTCCATGTATCTGCCAGGGATGGGGAAAGAGGAACTGAAAGGGTATTTTAAGGAATTCTGGGAATATGAAGGCTCCTGCAGGTTTTTGGGCTGCAGCCATGTCCATGAGCCCGGCTGCAAGGTGAAGGAAGCCCTTGGGGAAGGGAAAATCAGCACATCCCGTTATGGGAATTATGTGCTTTTGTATGAAGAACTGAAAGACAGCAAGAAATATTAGGAGAAGGATAGGAATATGTGCCTAAAGGCACGGATTGGAGGTTTTTATGAATTACTTAGCGCCATCCATATTGGCGGCAGATTTTTCCTGTTTGGGGGAACAGGTAAAATGCCTGGAACGGGCAGGGGCAGATTATGTGCATATAGACGTGATGGACGGGGCGTTTGTACCCAGCATTTCCTTTGGGATGCCGGTCATCCGGACAATCCGCCCTTGTACGGGGCTTGCTTTTGACGTCCATTTGATGATTGAGGAGCCTGCGCGGTATCTGAAGAAGTTCGCAGAGTGCGGGGCAGATATGGTTTCGGTGCATGCGGAAAGCTGCAGGCATTTGGACCGTACCATAGATGAGGTGAAACAGCTGGGCCTGCGTGCATCCGTGGCGTTGAACCCAGCCACAAGCCTGCATGTTTTGGAGTATGTGCTGCCTAAACTGGACATGGTGCTGCTGATGACGGTAAATCCTGGGTTTGGGGGGCAGAAATTCATCCCTGGCATGAAGGAGAAAATCCGCAGCCTGCGCCAGATGGCAGAAAGCAGGGGCCTTGCTGTAGATATTGAAGTAGACGGCGGGATTACGTTGGAAAATGTGGAAAGCATCCTAGAAGCTGGCGCGAATGTGGTAGTGGCGGGGAGCTCCGTTTTCAAAGGGGATATCGAGGGGAATGTGAAATCATTTTTGGGAAAAATGGGGCATGCCTGTGATTGAGCGGGCGTATGGGATACAGGTAACGCAAAATAAGGAGAAAGCAGGGAAGAAGAGTGCAAGCATTGATTGTCAGCGGCGGCCATTTGGATGATTCTTTTGCAGCGGCTTATTTCTTAAGCCATTCTTTCGACGTGGCCATTGCAGCGGATTCCGGCATGGAATTCTTTGCCAGGCACGGCTGGGCGCCGGATTATATCGTAGGTGATTTTGACTCTGTAGAGCCAAAGGTCCTGCAGGGGTATTTTAGCGCCGGGAAGCCGGCATCCCAGGAGGGGCAGGAAGAGGAAGGGCAAAAGAAGCCGGTTATCCTGCAGTTCCAGCCAGAAAAGGATGAGACAGACACAGAAATTGCCATCCGCATGGCCATTGAAAAGGGATGCGGCACCATCCACCTCTTGGGGGCCACCGGGACGCGTATCGACCATGTGCTGGGGAATATCCATCTGTTGGGCATGGCGATGGAGCGGGGGGCGGAGTGCCTGATGGTGGATCCCTACAACCGGGTCAGGATGGTACGGAAGGGCTTCGTGCTGAAGAAGGAGGAACAGTATGGCGGCTTTCTCTCGCTGCTGCCCGTTACGCCGGAGGTATCAGGGCTTACCTTACGGGGGCTGAAATACCCTTTGGAAAATGCGGTGTTGCGTTGCTACCATTCCCTGGGGGTCAGCAATGAGATTACAGGGGAGCAGGCGGAGGTTTCGTTCCAGGAGGGCGTGCTGCTTGTGGTAGAATCGAAAGATGATTAAGAATGGAAAAGGGTAAGGGTATGCAAAAATGAAAGTGAGCATCCGGGATATCAGTAGGATAACGGGTTTTTCACCAGCTACAGTCTCAAATGCCCTGAACAATAAAAAAGGCGTGCATAAGGAGACGGCAGAGGAGATTTTCCGCGTAGCAAGGGAGACTGGATATATTAACGAAAGCACGATTACCAAAATAAAGCTGGTAATGTTCCGCAAAAATGGGATGATTATAGAGGATACGCCCTTTTTCCCAGCCCTGATTACAGGCTTTGAGCAGGAGTGCCGGAAATATGGCTATGAGATGGTAATCTGCAATGTGGACCAGCGGGAAGAGGGCTATGAGAGCCAAGTGCAGTCCGTCATCAATGAAGCAGGGAGCGCGGTTGTGGTGCTGGCTACGGAAATGGCAGAAGGGGATTTGGATATTTACCAGACGGCGGCCTGTCCGTTGCTGATTATGGATTCTTGGACAGGGCGGATGGGATTTAACGCCATATTGATCAATAATGAGGATTCTGCCAAAATGGCTACGGAGTATTTAATCCAAAAAGGCCACCGGAGGATTGGCTATATACGCAGTTCCTTCCGGATTAAAAATTTCCGCTTAAGGTTCTATGGGTATCAGTCTGCCCTGCGGAAGCATAAAATTGATTTTGATGAAAAGAGCGTGGTGACGGTTGCCCCGAACTTGAATGGGGCCTACCATGACGTGCTGAAGTTCCTGGAAGTGAAAAATAACCTGCCGACGGCATATTTTGCGGATAACGACCTGATGGCCTTGGGGGCGATGAAGGCATTCCAGGAAAGGGGGTATCGGATACCGGATGATATCTCTATCATTGGGTTTGATGACTTGCCCTTTTCCCAGATTTCTACGCCAGGCCTGACAACCCTGCGGGTCCCCAATACGGAAATGGGGCAGCTGGCAGTCCGCAGGATTGTGGATATGATTGAAAAAAACGACAATATCGTGGTGAAGACGCAGGTATGTACAAAGTTCATCATCCGGGATACGGTGCGGGATCTGAATGAAGTGTTTGGTGTCCTATAAAGGGATAAAACAAAATATAAATATTTAAATTTTATTATAAATAATTTGCCTGTAAGTTTATTTTTTTTGCATCTTTGGGACAAGGCGCTGATGAAATTAAGGTTATAGGCTTTTTTTGCGCAGGCAGGCCGCTGTACATCTGGGGATTTTAGCATAACCCAAAGTGTTTTGCAGAGGCCTGGCTTTTTCTATGTAATCTGTTTATTTCTGTATCAATGTTCTGTCTTTCCATTCCCAAAATAGGGAAAGAAAGAAATATTTACCAAAACATTATGCATAAAAAATTTGCTATAATAAATAAAAAGATTATTTCGGAAGAAGGATCCTGAAATCTAAACGTTTATAAGAGATAAGGAAGATTCATTGTTAAAAATAGAGAATTAGCCTGTGTTTTTCTTAAAAAAATTAGTCAAAATTTGGCGAATATAAACAAAAATAAATTTTTTATATAAATATCGTTGAATATTTTATTAAAATGTTTATAATTGTTTCCAAGAGAACAGAAAAGAAAAATCAGGAGGAAATTCAATGGCAAATATAAAACTGGGCTTTGCGCCCACCAGACGGAGCATTTTCAGCGCGCCAGATGCAATCAAGTACCGGAATCTGACAGCAGCGCGGTTAAGGGAACTTGGGATTGGTTTTGTGGACATCACAGACATCAATGGGGAAGGCCTTCTCTATGATGATGAAGACATGCATAAAATCGCTGAGAAATTTAAACGGGAGAAAATAGACGGGTTATTCCTCCCCCACTGCAATTTTGGCACGGAATATGAATGCGCCAGGCTTGCCAAGGAGCTGGGCGTCCCGGTGCTGCTTTGGGGGCCTTTGGATGAACGGCCGGAGCCGGATGGGAACAGGCTGCGGGACAGCCAGTGCGGGCTGTTTGCCACGGGCAAGGTGCTGCGGAGGTTTTGCGTCCCCTTTACCTATCTGACAAACTGCAGGCTGGAGGATCCTGTATTTGAACGGGGGGTACGGGATTTCCTGGCGGTCTGCAATGTGGTAAAGGCTTTCCGCAATATCCGTATTCTGCAGATTTCCACCAGGCCCTTCGATTTCTGGAGCACCATGTGCAACGAAGGGGAGCTTTTGGAGAAATTCAATATCCAGCTTTCCCCCGTGCCGATGCCGGAACTGACTGACGAGATGAAACTGGCAGAAGAGGAAGGGGACGAGGTTGCAGAGGTTGTCCGGTATTGCCGGGAAAAGATGGATATCCTGATTAGGGAAGAAGAACTGGTAAAGGTGGCTGCCCTGAAAGTGGCAATGGGGCGCCTGGTAAAGAAGTATGGGTGCCATGCAGTGGCAATCCAGTGCTGGAACCAGCTCCAATGCGAGATTGGCATTATGCCGTGTGCAGCAAATTCCCTGCTGAACGAAGAGGGGATCCCTGTAGTCTGTGAGACAGATATCCATGGGGCTATCACGGCGCTGCTGGTGGAAGCAGCGGGGATGGGGGAAGCTAGGAGCTTTTTTGCGGACTGGACCATCCGCCATCCAGATGTGGCCGATGGGGAATTACTGCAGCACTGCGGGCCGTGGCCTATCTCCGTAGCGCAGGAAAAGCCCAAGCTTACCTATCCCTTGGCATTTGACCATCCGGGCAGCATAACGGCTGAGGCGAAGCATGGCGGTGTGACCTTGGCAAGGTTTGACGGGGATAACGGGGCGTATTCGATGCTCCTTGGGAATGCAAAGGGCGTCGCAGGGCCTAAATGCATGGGGACCTACCTTTGGGTAGAAGTTGAAAACATTAAGAGGCTGGAAGCAAAAATCGTAGAAGGCCCTTATATCCACCATTGTGTGGGGATCCATAAGGATGTGGTGCCTGTCTTGTATGAAGCATGTAAATATATGGGCATTGAGCCGGACTTGTATGACCCAATAGAAGAAAAAGTGAAAGCATACTTACGCGGGGAGTGACGGGAGATAGGAAGCTATTAGGGAACAGTTCATGAGTAAGAGTGGGAAAGAGGGAAAAAGATGGAAAATTTAAAAGCATTATCCTATGATTTGCGGAAAGATGCCGTAGACATGATTGTGGAAGGGAAGGGCGGCCATATCGGCGGCGATATGAGCGTAATGGATATCCTGGTAGAGCTTTATTTTGAGCAGATGAATATCAGCCCGGAAAATAAGGAGGATGCGGACAGGGACCGTTTTGTCCTGAGCAAAGGCCATTCTGTGGAAGCCCTGTACGCCGTGCTGGCGGCAAAGGGGTTCTTCCCTATCAGCCAGGTAATCCAGGAATTTTCCAAGTTTGGCTCTAAGTTTATCGGGCATCCGAACAATAAGCTTCCAGGCATTGAGATGAATTCCGGTTCGTTGGGGCATGGGCTTCCTGTTAGCGTGGGGATGGCCCTGGCTGGGAAGATGGATAAGAAAGATTACCGTGTCTATACCGTGATGGGGGACGGCGAGTTAGCGGAAGGCTCCGTATGGGAAGGGGCGATGGCAGCCAGCCAGTATAAGCTTGACAACCTGTGCGCCGTTGTGGACAGGAACCGCCTCCAGATTTCCGGGAACACGGAAGACGTGATGGGGCAGGATATCCAGGAGGAACGTTGGGCCTCCTTCGGGTGGCATGTAATCTCTGTGCAGGATGGGAATGATTATGGGCAGCTTGGGGCGGCATTTGAAGAGGCAAAGGCCACAAAAGGAGCCCCCACGGCCATTATCGCCAATACCATAAAAGGATACGGGTCGCCCGTTATGGAGAATAAGGCCAACTGGCACCATAAGGTCCCAAGCCCGGAGGAATATGCACAGATTATCGCAGATTTTGGGAAGAAAAAGGAGGAGGCGCTTCATGAATAAGATACCGAACCGTCAGGCAATCTGCCAAGTATTGATGGAAAAAGCAAAAGAAGATAAAGATATCGTAGTATTGTGCAGTGATTCCAGGGGAAGCGCCTCCCTGGCCCCCTTCGCGGAAAGGTTCCCGGAGCAGTTTGTTGAGGTAGGGATTGCGGAGCAGAACCTGGTCAGCATCTCTGCAGGGCTGGCAAGATGCGGGAAGAAGCCTTTTGCGGCTTCCCCTGCCTGTTTCCTCTCTACCAGGAGTTATGAGCAGGCCAAGGTAGACTGTGCCTATTCCAATACAAACGTTACGTTGATTGGGATTAGCGGGGGGATTAGCTACGGGGCGCTGGGCATGAGCCACCATTCCGCACAGGATATCGCGGCTATGTCTGCAATCCCGAATATGCGGGTCTATCTGCCAAGCGACCGTTTCCAGACGGCGAAGCTGATAGAAGCGTTGCTGCAGGATGAATCGCCTGCCTATATCCGGGTAGGGAGGAACCCCGTGGAAGACATTTATGCAGAAGGGAGCTGCCCCTTTGAACTGGACAAGGCGACAGTCCTCCGGGAAGGGACAGATGTGGCGGTAATTGCCTGCGGGGAAATGGTAAAACCCTCATTAGAAGCCGCAAGGCTGCTGGAAGCAGACGGGATCCGCGCGGCAGTCCTGGATATGTACTGCGTAAAACCCTTGGATGAAGAAGCTATCCTCCGCGTGGCCGGGCAGGTGGGATTTGTGGTGACAGCTGAAGAACATGCCCCCTTTGGCGGGCTGGGTTCCAGGGTGAGCCAGGTCGTTGCGGCTAAATGCCCCAAGAAGGTGGTAAACCTTGCCCTTCCGGACGCCCCAGTCATTACAGGGACTTCCCAAGAGGTGTTCCGCCATTATGGGTTGGATGCAGAAGGGATTGCAAGGGCCGTGAAGGGAAATATCCAATAGCAGAAAGTATTTTGGGGGCATAGGGATAAGGCAGGGCATAAGCAGTTCAGTTGCTTGTTCACAATAATAATAGAAGATACATATCAGGGAAGGTGGAAAAATGGAAGGTTATGTGCTTGGGATTGACCAGAGCACCCAAGGGACAAAGGGACTGCTGTTTGACGCAGCCGGGACACTGGCCTGCAGGGCAGATCTGCCCCACCGCCAGATTGTAGATGGGAAAGGTTGGGTAGAACACGACCCAGAAGAAATATACAGGAATACCCTAGAGGTGGTGAGGCGCCTTGTAAAAAAGGCAGGAATAGAGAAGGGGGAAATCCGGGTTTTGGGGATTAGCAACCAGAGGGAGACGGCGCTTGTCTGGGACCGCAAATCTGGGCGGCCTATTTACAACGCAGTGGTATGGCAGTGCGCCAGGGGCGCATCCATCTGCGAAGAGGTGGCAGGCCAGGGAGGCCGGGATGTGGTGCGGGCCCATACGGGGCTTCCGCTCTCCCCCTATTTTTCAGCCGCAAAGATAGCCTGGATCCTGCGGAATGTGGAAGGGGCACAGGAGAAGGCAGAAAAAGGCGGGCTGTGCTGCGGCACCATTGATAGCTGGCTGGTGTATAGGCTGACAGGAGGGAAGGTATTCAAGACGGATTATTCCAATGCGTCCCGGACGCAGATGTTCCATATCCGCAGGTTGGAATGGGATGAGGAGGTATGCGCCCTCTTTCAGATCCCAAGGGCTTGCCTGGCAGAGGTGGCAGATTCCGACGGGGATTATGGGCAGACAGATTTTGAAGGTTTTTTGGATAGGGAAATCCCTATCCGGGGGGTACTGGGGGATTCCCACGGCGCTTTATTCGGCCAAGGCTGTTTGGAGAAGGGGATGGCCAAGGCCACCTATGGGACAGGGTCTTCGGTTATGATGAACATCGGCAGGGAGCCTGTGTTCAGCAGCCGTGTAGCAACTTCCCTGGCATGGGGGATAGGCGGGGAAGTCAGCTATGTGCTGGAAGGGAATATCAATTATACGGGAGCCGTCATCACCTGGCTGAAAGATGGCATGGGGCTTATAAAATCCCCGGCAGAAACCCAGGCGCTTGCAGAAGAAGCAAACCCTCTGGACTCCACGTACCTGGTGCCGGCTTTCACAGGGCTGGGCGCCCCTTATTGGGACAATGGCGCCAAGGCAGCTATCTATGGCATGACTAGGCTGACCAGGAAAGCAGAGCTTGTAAAAGCTGCTTTGGAGAGCATCGCATACCAGATTACGGACGTCATTATGGCCATGGAAGAAGAAGCCAGGATTTCCATCGGGGAGCTCAGGGTGGACGGAGGCCCGACCAAGAACGGATACCTGATGCAGTTCCAAAGCGATGTGGCACAGATGCCTGTACAGGTCCCAAGGGCGGAGGAATTATCCGGCATTGGCGCGGCATATGCTGCAGGGCTTGCTATAGGGATGTACCAGAAAGAACAGCTGTTTACAGCAAATGGGCGCAAGAGTTTTGTGCCATATATGACAAAGGCATGCAGGGATCAAAAGTATGCAGGATGGAAAGAAGCGGTTTCCAATGTATTATCGCTTTAGGGATGGGCAAACCAGTAATATGAGGCTTAAGGGCAATGTCCCATAAACCTAAACCAATCCGCGAAGCTGGATTGGGCAAATAAAAACCCAAGATTTTAAAAGGAGGAAGAAAGATGAAGAAAAAAGTGTTAGGGATTTTACTAAGTGCAGCTATGGTTCTGACGCTGTTGGCAGGATGCGGGAATAGCGGGGATAGCGGGAATAATGCAGGGCAGGGCAGCGCCCCGCAAGAAGAGGCGTCCCAGCCAGATACGCCGGCGGAGCCGGCTGAAACAGAACCAGCTGAAACAGAACCGGCTGATACCGAGGAGCCAGCGGGCACGGCAGAGCCGTCGGATACCGAAGAGCCAGCGGGCACGGCAGACGCAGAGGCGCTTCCAGGAGGCGGGTCTAACATCATTTATGTCATTACCCCATCCCATTCCAATCCTTTCTTTAAGACAGAGGCTGACACAGCTTCCGCAAAAGCAGAGGAATTGGGGTATGAGGTAAAGGCGGTTTCCCACGATGACGACGCTACCAAGCAGTCCGAGCTGTTCGACAATGCCATTGCAGATAAAGCAGCCGCTATCGTCTGTGACAATGCAGGCGCAGACGCCACGGTAGAGGCTGTGCAGAAAGCAAGGGACGCCGGCATCCCCACGTTCTTGATTGACCGTGAAATCAACATGGACGGCGTAGCGATTTCCCAGATTGTGGCAAATAACTACCAGGGTGCAAAAGCCATTGCCGAAGAATGGGTAGAGGCCATGGGCGAAGAAGGCAAATATGCAGAGTTATTAGGGAAGGAGTCTGACACAAACGCAGGCGTACGTTCTTCCGCATTCCATGAAGTTATCGACCAGTATGATACCTTTGAGATGGTAGCGCAGCAGACCGCCAACTGGGAGCAGACCGAAGGTTACGAAAAGACAGAGACCATCCTTCAGTCCAACCCGGAGATCACGGGGATTATCTGTGGGAATGATACGATGGCTGTGGGCGCCGCAGAAGCATGTAAGGCGGCTGGCAGGACAGATATCAAGATTATCGGCGTGGATGGCTCTGACGAAGCAGCAGCTTTGATTAAGGCCGGCGAGATGACAGGGACGGCATTGCAGCAGTGCGCATTAATTGCTGAAATGGCAGTAGAACAGGCAGACAAATATTTGAAGGAAGGCTCTACAGGGCTGGATGAAAAGCAGCTGGTAGACTGCGTTGCCATTACATCAGAAAATGTGGATAAGCTGAAGACGTTTGTTTATTCTGAATAATTATTTCTATGCGGATACCTTTATGCCATCCGGTAAGCACAAGGAAACCGTCTCAGCTAAATGTATGCCAGGATTGCCTGCCAAGGGCGTACCCTGCCCGGTGCAGCTGGCATTGGCAGGCAACCGCCATGGCAGGGGGCTCGGGGCTCCCATTGTTTTTGGGCGCCCGCATTTAGCGGCTTCCTGTGCCAGGTTCTGGGGGCGGGGAAGCGCAGTATCCAGATAGGAGGGAAAAATGAATAAAAAGTTAGTTGCCCTGGCCATGGCAGCGGTTATGTCTGCCTCTATGGCCGGATGCGTGAAGGCGGTAAAGATTGGGGAAGAAGGCGCGCTGACCGGCAAGGTGGAATTTAACGCTGGGGACAGCGTATCGGAACTTTGGGAAAGCGCAGAGGCAGATATTGAAGGCAAAGCCATAGATTTCCCAACCTTCCTTGCGGAAGCAAACGGGGACCTCAAATCACTGGTGGATAAATATGGGAAATATTCCATGGGCACGTCAGGAAGCATCAGCTATGCCGTGAAAGGGACGGGGACAGTAGAGGAAGTGAACCAGGAGAAAAAGGCTGGGTACATGACAGTAAAGCTAGAGGGCTGGGACGGGCCGGAGGCGGTTATGATCCAGATTGGGAGTATTTATAAAGGCTCTTCCACCCGCGACACCTTAGATGTGGTAAGCTTTGGGGATTATACGAACCAGCAGGAATGGGCGGCGATTTCCCAGGAACTGCACAGCATGATAGACACGAACGTGATACAGCCGGCAGACCCAGCAGGCCTTGTTGGGAAAACCATTGATTTCGTGGGGACGTTCACGGCAGAAAGCGATACGGAGATTTTGGTGACGGCTGTAAAGCTGGAAGTAAAATAAGGCGGGAGGTATTGGGATATGGCAAAAATGTGCAGAGAGGGCGTGTGTTTCCATGCAGAAAAAGTCAGCAAGATATATCCTGGCACGAAAGCCCTGGACAATGTTGACTTTGATTTGCTGACAGGTAAAGTAAATGTGCTGATTGGTGAAAACGGCGCGGGGAAATCGACGCTGATGAAAATGATTGCAGGGATAGAGGCGCCCAGCGAAGGGAAATTGTATATGGGGGAAGAAGAGGTACATTTCCGGAATACCACCGACGCCAGGAAGCATGGGATTGGCATTATCCATCAGGAATTGAACCTGTTCCCGAACCTGCCGGTTTACCAGAATGTCTTTATGGCCAGGGAGAAGAAAAAAGGGATTGGCATGGACAATCAGTATCACAGGGAAAAGACCATGGAGGTGCTCAAGAAGCTGGAGCATGAAATCCCGGTAGACACGCTGGTGGGGGATTTGCGTGTGGGGCAGCAGCAGATGATTGAGATTGCCAAGAACCTGGTGGAGGACGGCCTGAAGATACTGATTATGGATGAGCCGACCTCGTCCCTGTCAGAGCAAGAAGTGCAGGTCCTGTTTAAGATTATGCGGGAACTGATTGCCCAGGGGATTTCCATTGTCTACATTTCCCATAGGCTGGAGGAAATCATGCAGATTGGCGACCATGTGACAATCTTAAGGGATGGGAAATATGTGGCGGACGCGGATGTGAAGGATATCGACGTCCCCTGGATTGTGAAGCAGATGACAGGGGAAGGGAAATCCTACCCCAAGAAGGAACGGAAGATTGACTGGGGAAAGCAAGAGAAGGTCCTGGAGGTTAAGAACCTGGCTTTGCCAAAAAGCGGAGGGGGGTATCTGCTGGATAATGTCAGCTTTGATTTGAAAAAAGGGGAAATCCTGGGCATTTACGGCCTTATGGGGTCTGGGCGGACGGAGGTGTTCGAGTGTATTATGGGGCTTCGGCCAGAGCATACAGGGGACATCCTGCTAGAAGGTGAAAGGATGGATATCCGTTCCATCTCGGGGCAGATTGGGAGAGGGTTTGCCTTGGTGCCGGAAGACCGCCAGAGGGAAGGGCTGGTGCAGACCATGGATATTGGGCGCAACTGTTCCCTGTCTGCCTTGGTGAAATATACGAAAGCAGGGTTCATTGATTTCAAGAAAGAAAATGAAATGGTAGACCGGGAAATCCAGGATATCCATATTAAGGTTGCGGATAAGAGGCTGCCTATCCTGTCCCTTTCCGGCGGGAACCAGCAGAAGATTGTCATTGGGAAAGGCATCCTGACCGACCCTAAGATCCTGTTGATGGATGAGCCCAGCAGAGGTATTGATATCGGCGCAAAGACGGAAGTATTTGACATCATCAACCAGTATGCGGAGCAGGGGCTTTCGATTATCGTAGTTTCTTCCGAACTGAAAGAGATTATTGCGATTGCAGACCGGGTCCTGGTGCTGTCCAACGGCATTAAGACCGGGGAGCTGATGGGGGATGAAATCCAGGAAGAGTCTTTGGTGCTTGCGTCGTATAAAGGCCATCACGGCCATTAAGGGTAAAGGAGATTGGTTATGGGTGATAAAAGGAAAAGTTCGGATAATACGTTGGCAATGACGCTGCTGAAAGGAAGGACCTTCATTGTATTAATCGTACTGCTGGTATTCTTCAGCTTTGCGGCAGATAACTTCCTGAGCGTGAATACCATGCTGCTAATCGGCAAGCATGTGGCTCTTTATGGCATCCTGGCTATCGGCATGACGTATGTCATAATAACGGGCGGGATTGACCTTTCCGTGGGAGCCATTGTAGGGCTGGCAGGCATGGTGGCAGGCGGGCTTTTGCAGAATGGCCTCACCCTGCAGATATTTGGGGTTACCATTTATTTCAGCGTTCCGGTTGTGGTATTGGTTGCAGTGCTGATGGGCGCATTGATTGGCGTGGTCAACGGGCTGGTCATTACGAAGTTCCATGTGGCCCCGTTTATCGCCACGTTAGGTATGATGTATGTAGCCCGCGGGTTTGCCAATATCCATTCGAAAGGCGCGACATATTCAGACCTGAAAGGATACGAGGGGCTGGGGAACCAAGGGTGGGGCTTCTTCGGCTCCAGCGTGGCGGGCATACCCGTCGGCTTGCTCATCCTGGTTGTGCTGGCTGCCATTTTTGCCGTATTGCTGAAAAGGACTTCTTTCGGATGGCATGTATTTTCCATCGGAGGCAATGAAAAGGCGGCAAAGCTGTCCGGCGTGAAAGTGGACAAGGTGAAGATCCTGGTCTACATGATTTCAGGTATCTGTGCAGCCGTTGTGGGTATTATCGCATCTTCCCAGCTTGCGGCTTCCCATCCGGCAACGGGGGAATCCTGGGAAATGAACGCGATTGCAGCTGCAGTCTTAGGAGGGACCTCCATGGCCGGCGGCATCGGCACGATTGGCGGGACTATCGTAGGCGCATTCGTCATCGGCGTCATTAATGACGGCATGGTGATGTGCGGCGTATCTGAATTCTGGCAGATGGTAATCAAAGGCCTGGTCATTGTAGTGGCTGTCGTGATAGACCAGTTCCAGAGGAACCTGCAGGCAAAGATGGCGCTGAAGGCCAGGAATGAGGGCAAATAAAAGGAGGCACATATGAAAAAAAGAGGCGTTCTGCATGCGCAGCTGGCAGGGTATCTTGCGGCGTTGGGGCATAAGGATGAATTTATGATTGGGGATGCAGGGATGCCAATCCCCAAGGGCGTGCCCATTGTGGATTTGGCCCTATGCGGGGGCGTGCCCACGTTTATCCAGACGATGGATGCAGTGCTGGAGGAGACGGAAGTAGAATTTTACACATTGGCAGAGGAGATTACAGGGAAAAACCCGCCCTTGCTGGAATATATCCAGAAGAAGCTGGAAGGCCTGGACGGGGAGATGGTCCCGCATGTGGAGTTAAAGAAGAAATCCGCAAATGTGAAGTTTGCTATCCGTACAGGGGAATTTACGCCGTATCCCAACATTATCCTGCGGGCAGGGGTAGCGTTCCCGGCTTAAGCCTATGCCTGCCTGGTAGGGGAAGGGGTATGGGGATAGAAAGGAGCGGGTATGAAAGTATTGTGCTTTGGGTCGCTGAATGTGGATTATACTTATGAAGTAGACCATTTCGTAAGGAAGGGGGAGACGCTGTCTTCCGATTCCCTGCAGGTGTTCAGCGGGGGCAAAGGGCTGAACCAGTCAATCGCATTGGCAAAAGCCGGCGTGGAAACTTACCATGCAGGGGCAGTTGGCGAAGATGGGAGGTTCTTGCTGGCGCAGCTTCAGGAGGCCGGCGTAAATACAGATTATGTGGCGGTTTTAGAAGATGTGAGGACTGGGAATGCAATCATCCAGAACGACAGGGAGGGGGATAACTGCATCCTGCTTTATGGGGGCGCAAACCAAGCAATTACGCCCGCACAGGCAGATGAAGTATTGGGGCATTTCCAGGAGGGGGATTTCCTGGTACTGCAGAATGAAATCAACGAATTGGCTTATATCATGGAACAGGCCCATAGGCAGGGGATGCGGATTGCCTTAAACCCCTCCCCCATGGATGGGAAAATTATGGGGCTGCCCCTGGGATATGTGGATTATTTCCTCCTGAATGAGGGAGAGGCAGGCCAGCTTCTGGGGCAGGACGCCGTAAAGCCTGCACAGGGGGAAGGCGGGCAGCAGCCCGGCCGGCGCATGGGGAAAGCAGTAGATGGGGAAAGGTTGGTAAAAGCCCTTTCTGGGAAGTTCCCCAATGCCGTTATCCTGCTCACGCTGGGGAAGGAAGGATCCGTCTGCATGGGCAGCCAGGGGTTCCTGCGGCAGGACAGCTATCCGGTGACGGCGGTGGATACCACCGCGGCAGGGGATACTTTCACGGGCTTTTTCCTTGGCGGGATTCTGCAGGGTTATCCCTTGCAGGAAGCCATGGACAGGGCGTCGAAAGCTTCTGCCATAGCGGTCACAAGGAAAGGGGCGGCCCCATCCATCCCAAGCATCCAGGAAGTGGAACGCTTTCCGGGATAGGGGGCTGCTGCCAGGAGGCAGCCCTGGGCAGGCAATCCCTTCAGCACAAATGATACGGATAGATAATGCAAAGGAAGGGGGAGGATAGGCAAACAAAAATCCAGCTGTAAAAATGACAGGAAGAAGAAGGCAGAAGAGAGGGATCTGAAAGGAGAAGAGGATGAGAGGAAAACGATTTTTGGCAGGGCTGTTAACCGTAGCCATGATAGGCGCGTCCCTGGCGACGCCAGGAAACACCTTGCAGGCAGAAGCGGCGGCGAAACCGCTCAAGAAAATTTCGATAGCGAAGAAAGCGACAGTTTATGTAGGGGCAAAAAAACAATTAAAGGTGACAAAAGCCCCTAAAAATACAACGGCTAAAATCACATGGAAAAGTTCCAATAAGAAAGTGGCCACAGTCAGCAGCAAAGGCGCGGTAAAGGGCGTGAAAGCGGGGACAGCCACTATTACAGCCAGCGCAAAAGGCGAAAAGAATAAAACATTGAAAGCAGCCTGTAAAGTGACAGTGAAGAAGAGGCTAATCCAGAAGCTGAAGGCAAACTTTACGAAAACAACGTTGGAAGTAGGCAGAACAAAGACAATCAAGACAACTATCACGCCGAAGAACGCCAGCATCAAGAAGCTGAAATATAATTCTTCAGATAAAAATGTGGCGTCAGTAAGTTCCAAAGGCAAGATTACGGCAAAGAAAGCAGGGAAGGCCACCATTACGGTAAGCGCTACGGACGGCAGCAAGAAAAAGGCTTCCATCCAGGTTACCGTAAAGGCAAAAGCTGTGCCGCAGGTAAAAGTATCGAAAGTATCCGTGGAAGGCTCAGAATTTACGATGGAGGCAGGTTCCAAGCAGAAGCTGAAGGTAACGGTTGCGCCGGCAAACGCTACCAATAAGAAGCTGGACTATACGCTTTCTGACCCATATGCCGCAAGCGTAAGTGCAGACGGCACGGTCACGGCGCTTGCCCAGGGCAGCACGGACATTACGGTTGAGGCTGCAGACGGGAGCGGCGCAAAGGCCAAAGTGCATGTGACAGTCGTGGATACAGATAAGCCAAGGGCAGTCATTACCCAGGATGGGGAAGTGGATGACCAGAATTCTATGATCCATTTGCTGCTGTATGCAAATGAGATTGATATACAAGGGATTGTCCAGACAAGTTCCCAGTTCCATTGGATTGGCGACCCCGACGCAACGTATACCGAAGAAGGCAAGGATTTTAAGAACCCATACCGTTGGCCGGGGACAGACTGGATGATGGAAATGGCAGATGACTATGCATCCGTGTATGGCAATCTGCGTACCCATGATGCAGCATACCCGACCCCGGATTATATCCGCAGCGTAATTAAGATAGGGAATATTGCCTATAAAGGCGATATGCGGAAAGAGACAGACGGTTCTAAATTAGTAGAAAAAGCATTTATGGATGATGACCCTAGGACATTATATCTGATGGCATGGGGCGGGACCAACACGATTGGCCGTGCTTTGAAGAGCATAGAAGAAAAATATAAAAATACCAACCAATGGGCGGCTATCCGCAAAAAGATTATTGATAAGACGGTGATTGGGGCATATGGGACCCAAGATCAGACTTACAGCGAATATATCGGGGAAGAGTGGCCGGAAATCATGTTCGTGGAAGTCAGCGGAACCAGTTACGGTTATGCGTGGTCCAGGACAGCGGGCAATGTGGACAGTGAGGCGAAACGGACGATGTCCAGTGCATGGATGCGTGAGAACCTGGATTATGGCCATGGCCCGTTGCTTGACAGGTATGTGGTCTGGGGGGATGGGACCTATCTGCCCGGAGAAGAGGAAGGTAGCCAGTTTGGCACAAATGAGGACCTGGTAGACAGCACCGATTGGTGGGGCGGAAAGTTCATTGGGAAGTACCAGAGGTATGATTTCCTTTCCGAAGGGGATTCCCCAAGTTTCTTTTATTTGATGGATACTGGCTTAAGGTCCTTAGAGAACAAGATAGCGAACGGCAGCTTTGCTGGAAGGTATCAGAAGATAGAACGTAAGAATTCAAAGGGAGAAGCAGAAAACTGGTACTCTGTAGCAAAGGATTATGATCCGCTGCAGGAGAAGCTGGTAAGTTCCGACTGGCGCTGGATGGCGGATATCCAGCATCAATTTGCGGTACGCGCAGACTGGTGCATCACGCCCAAGTATGAGGACGCCAACCATACGCCGTCCCTTACCGTGAAGGAAGGCCTTGATTTCACAGCGAAGCCAGGGGAAACCCTTACGCTCCATGCGCAGGCAGAAGACCCGGACGGCGACTATGTGGCTGTAAGCTGGGAGCATTATTTTGAAGCGGATACCTATCAGGAACCAGAGGATAACAAAGGCATTTATATTAAGGGGGCCAAATCCTCTACGGCTACCATCACGGTGCCAAAGGATGCCAAGGATGGGGATACCCTGGTTATCAATGTGAAGGCAGAAGATAATGGGGCCCATGCGCTTGCCAGGTACCAACAGGTTATCATTACGGTAAGCGAAAATGGCGTCAGCCGCCCAAACAGCATTACAGCATCTGTGAAAGCAGATAAATTAAAGGTGGGCGAAACCGCACAGATTGGCATTACGCCAGAGCCAGCTGGCACGCAGCTTCCAGGATTGGCATTTGAGTCTTCAGACCCGAAGGCAGCAACTGTATCAAGAGATGGCGTGATTACAGCCGTTTCCCAAGGTAAGGCTACCATTACGGTTTCGTCTGCCGTTGGGAACCTGAAAGCATCTGTGGATGTAACCGTTGATTACGATGGCATTATGGGCAAGCCAAGGGCGGTCATTACCCAGGATGCGGAGGTGGACGACCAGAACTCCTTAATCCATGCATTGCTCTATGCAAATGAAATTGACTTCCAGGGAATCGTGCAGACCAGTTCAAAATTCCATTGGATTGGCGATGAGTCCGAAGAGGATGAGGCTTCCAAGAACCCATACCGTTGGCCAGGGACAGAATGGATGGATACATTTGCAGACGCTTATGAAGAAGTCTACGATAACCTGCATGTCCATGACCCGGCATATCCAACGCCAAATTATATCCGCAGCATCATTAAGGTAGGGAATATTGGCTTTAAGGGTGATATGAAGAAAGAAACGGATGGTTCTAAGCTGGTAGAGGAGAAACTGCTGGATGACGACCCCAGGACATTGCATGTCATGGCATGGGGCGGGACCAACACCATCGGCCGTGCCTTAAAGAGCATTGAGGAAAAATACAAGAATACAAATGATTGGGCGGCTATCCGCAAGAAAATCGTGGATAAGACCATGATTGGGGCTTTTGGGAAACAGGACCAGACATACGACGAATATATTGCAGAAGAGTGGCCGGAAATCCCGTTTATGAACGTAGGCGGAGGGACCACTTACGGATACGCATGGTCCAGGACGGCAGGCGATGTGGACAGTGAAGGCAAGCGGACGTTATCCAGCGCATGGATGCGTGAGAACCTGGATTATGGCCATGGACCATTGCTGGATAAATATGTGACCTGGGGAGACGGGACCTACCTGCCAGGTGAGGAAGAGGGCAGCCAGTTCGGTACGAACGAGAGCATGCTGGACAGCACCGCATGGTGGGGGAGGATGAAGTACCAGAGGTATGATTTCCTTTCCGAAGGGGATTCCCCAAGCTTCTTCTACCTGATGGACACAGGCTTAAGGTCGTTGGAGAACCCGGCATATGGCAGCTTTGCCGGAAGGTATTACCTGGACACCAATACAAAAAACTCAAAGGGGCAGGCACTGAACTGGTATAAGACGGTGCAGGATTATGACCCGCTGCAGAAAAAGAAAGTAAATTCTGACTGGCGTTGGATGGCGGATATCCAGCATCAGTTTGCAACCCGCGCAGATTGGTGTGTCACGCCGGATTATGAAGATGCCAACCATACGCCGTCCCTGACGGTTGAAGAAGGGCTGGATTTCAAGGCAGCCCCAGGGCAGGACCTGATGCTCCATGCAAAGGCCAGCGATCCAGACGGGGATTATGTATCCATCTGTTGGGAGCAGTATTTTGAGGCTGATACTTATACAGAGCCAGAAGAGAACACAGGGATTTACATCAAAGGCGCAAAATCTGATGTAGCAACGATTACCATACCAGAAGACGCGAAAAATGGCGATACAATCATTATTAATGTAAAAGCTACAGATAACGGGGCACATTCCCTTAGCCGTTACCAGCAGGTAATCATTACGGTAGAAGGCGCAGCACAGCCACAGAGCGTTAATGTATCCGGGGACACGGCGGTGGAA
Source organism: uncultured Lachnospiraceae bacterium (assembly GCA_910588965.1). GTDB lineage: Bacteria > Bacillota > Clostridia > Lachnospirales > Lachnospiraceae > Petralouisia. The sequence goes on from CAJUSO010000015.1 coordinate 64,688, forward strand.
GCAGGGAAACGCATAACATTGGCAGCAGCAGTGCTTCCAGAGACAGCAACTGTAAAAACGGTTTCCTGGGAAAGTTCAGACACATCTGTTGCAGCAGTAAATGAAAGCGGCCAGGTGACGGGCGTAAGCGCTGGGAAAGCTACCATTACAGCAGTCTCCAAGGCAGATAAAGAGATCAAAGGAAGCATAGAAATCACAGTAACACGTGCAGCAGACGACCCAGCCAACAGCAAGGTCCGTACCATTGTAACGACGGACGGCGAAGTGGACGACATGGATTCCTTCATGCGCCTGATGCTGTATGCAAATGAGATGGATATTGCAGGTTTAATCCTGTCAAGCTCCACTTACCATTATGCAGGGGATCCAGAGAAAGGAATTGCACCCTACCGCTGGACAGGGACCCAGTGGGCGTATGACGTGCTGGACGACTATGCGGAAGTATATGAGAACCTGAAAATCCATGCAGACGGCTACCCGACGCCGGCATACTTAAAGAGCATCCTCAAGATTGGGAATATCAAAAATGTGGGTGAGATGGAAGAAGTAACGGAAGGCTCTGAATTTATGAAGGACATCCTCCTGGATAATGATGAGAGGACCCTCTATATCCAGACCTGGGGCGGGACCAACACCACAGCCAGGGCGCTGAAATCCATTGAGGAGCAGTACAAGGGCACAAGCCAGTGGGATGCAGTTTATAAGAAGGTCTGCGATAAGGCTGTGATTTACATAATCCTGAACCAGGACGACACCTTCTCGGACTACATCAAGGTAAACTGGCCAGATATTAAGACCATCCACGATGGGGGGACGTTCTGGAGGTTCGCTTATATGTGGAAGCAAGTCCCGGCAGAACTTACCACAAAGCTGAGCGGGAACTGGTTCTATAAGAATATCCTGAAAAACCATGGGCCGCTGCTGGCAAACTACAAGACGATGGGTGACGGCACTACCTTAGAAGGGGAATTGGACAACGAGCAGAGAGGCTGGGAGAACCGGATTGGCGGGACAACCGGATACGATCGTTACGACTTTATTTCCGAAGGGGATTCCCCATCCTTCTTCTACCTGCTGGACACAGGGCTGCGGAGCCTGGAAGACCCAACCTATGGCGGCTGGGGCGGAAGGTTTGGCTATGGCGATCCAGACAACCCAGGGGAAGGCACTTATGAGAACAACGTGGCGGACCACAATACTATCACAGGGAAAGACGACACGACATTTACCTTGACCAGGTGGTTTGACGATATCCAGAATGATTTCGGCGCAAGGGCGGACTGGTGCGTGGCAGACAGCTTTGAGAAGGCGAACCACAGGCCGACGGCAACCGTGGCTACGGGGCTGGACGTTACGGCATATCCGGGGGAAGCCGTGAAAATGGATGTGGATGCATCCGATCCGGATGGAGATTCCCTGTCATACAGATGGTGGCAGTATTATGAAGCAGATACTTACAGCGGGGCGCTTGACGGGAAGATTAGCATGAAGGGGGCTTCCTCTGATAAAATGAGCTTTACCGTGCCCGAAGATGCACAGAACGGCGATACCATCCATATGGTTGTAGAAGTCTATGATGACGGCGTACATAATATGAAGCATTACCAGAGGGTAATTATCACCGTTGCGGGAAGGGAAGAATTAGGGAACCTGGAAATGCGCCTTCCAGAGGGCACGGCAGGCAATACCATAGCGTTTGGCGAGCCAACCTCTGGCTGGGGCGGCCCATCCTATTCAAAATATGCAAAACAGCTGTCCATCTTAAACAATGGCGCAGCTTTGCCGGCAGGGAAGACCTTTACATGGGAAAGTTCTGACACAGCGGTTGCTACGGTAAACGCAGCAGGCTTAGTGACACCGGCAGGCAAGGCGGGGGCAGTTACAATCACTGCGTCTGCAAATGATGGGAGTGGGAAGACAGTATCTATGGAACTGACATTAACAGACACACGTACCGCATCCACAGCAGACGAAGGGACAGGAGATGCGGCAGAGCCATCCGGAGCAGCCAGCCCGCAGGCAGGAGAGGATGCCCAAGGGGATGGCGGTACGCAGGCAAGCAAGGACGGTAAGGAGGATGCACAGCCAGAAAACAGCGGTGTACAGGAAGGTATCCAGCCGGAAGGCGATAGTGTACAGGAAGAGGTACAGCCGGAAGGCGATAATGTACAGGAAAATATCCAGCCGGAAGGCGATAGTGTATAGGAAGATGTGCAGCTAGAAGGAGATAGCGCACAATAAGGTTACTTTGGCTGAAGGAGAGGGCTGCCGCGAAAGCGGCAGCCCTCCTTTATGCCTTGCCGGTCGTAAAAATCCTGGCGTTGACTTTGGGAGTAAGATAACATACAATGGATAGTAATTTAAGGGTGATTGATGTATAAATGGATACATCCATGAATTTACCATCTACCATGATCAGAATAAACGCATGAATGAAAAAAACATACATTTTTTGAGTTTTTTTGTTAT
>CAJUSO010000016.1 GCA_910588965.1 uncultured Lachnospiraceae bacterium
GAAAACTGCCGGTAAGAAAATTTTATAAAACTTACACATTTTTCTTGACAAACCCTGACAACCCATAGAGTCCTGCAGCTGGTCATGCATATCCCTGGTGCCCATCCCCCTGCCGTAGAGCGGGATGACTTTTTCTTCGATTCCAGAGACGTCCCTCTGGTATCTGGGGACGGGCTTCGGCTCGAACTCACTGTTCCTGTCCCGGGGCACATAGATCTGGAACTCACCGTACTGGCTCTTGAGGTTCTTGGGGGAGTGGCCATTGCGTTTGCTCGTGGTCTCCATACTCCCTTTCTGGTTCTTCTCATAGCCCAGTATCGCGTCCAGTTCCACTTCCATTCCTGGAGGATGTCCTTGAAGCCATCCCTGAGGAGGGTGTAGACATCTGCCACGCTGTTTAAGTTGTTGTCTGCAATAATCTGTCGAATCTACTCTTTCGCTAGTGGTATAAAAATACTCCTTTTCGATAAGAATTTTCATATCTTGATTCTTACCAAAAAGGAGCCATTTTTTACCAAAGACACAAACTTTTTTACACTACCGACTGGCACTTCTAAAAGCATCAAATTACGACAGTTCAATATAATTATGATGCTTCTTTTTTACTAATTCCTAATTTTTTAAATATTCTTGCTATATTCTTTTTCCATTTCTCAGTATGGTCTATTTTCCCGACCAGTTTTTTTTCATCAATTAGTTCTCTTTTTGTCCTTTGACTCAACTCTTCCCAATTATCTTTAGGAATAATATATGTCGCATTTCCATAAAAAGCAGATTCTAGCACACAATAATTTTTATATAAATATGCATAATATCCTCTAAATCCGTTAATGCCTTCGATCATTTCCAACGCATTATACGTCTCCACATAATTCAGTCTTTCGATATCATATGTGTCTGTACTTTGATTCATTGCTTTTGACTGCTTTTCGACATGTTTACTTGGCATTTCACCTGGTGGAAGTATCTCCCAGTTACACCTACGTCTTTTGATTGCCTTTTCGATTCCAACCACACCGTTATAAATATAACATATTCCATATATTTCGAGTAACAAATTAATTGCTTCTTTCATATACTGCTTTCTGATTTCATCCGTCATATTTATTATAACAAACTGTTGATTATTTTCATCCTCAAACAATTGCACTTCTATACCATATGGCTCTACCTCAATTTTAGGGTAACATTCACGGTAAATATCCGCCGCCACCTTTGAAGCATCAGTATTTCCATAAGGATATACCCAATTTGTTGTTATATACCTACGTTCTTTCTCTTTTGTTTTGTCCGCATAGGTATATCCGTAAGCATTTTTTCTGCTTTGCGATCCAAACATTCCAGAAGGTAATACTATATCTCCAACTTCAACTAAGCCTATTTTTTCTGCTTCATCATCCATTACTGGAATTCCAATTTGAATTTTATTCAAGTCATATGCTTTAGGTATACATAGGTTTCTAATTCTCTTTCCTTTGATACAATATTGTTCCATATTATTTTCACCTCAACATAAATAATCCATTTTTACAAATTTTTTATAAAAAGAGCCTTTTTAAGACGTGCTCAGGTCTGTGATGGTCATCAATAACACTTAGCTTTATGATTAGCTAGTGTTGTTCCATCTTTGCTTTTAGACTGTTTGCTAGATGATTTACTAGCAAGTGTCTTACCAGCTTTGCCAACTTTACCACCGTGATGTATTGCCATACCGCTATACCTCCTTTGCAAAATCTCCTTGCAGAAGAGGGCTTTTTTTGGTATTATTAGTTTGCGAGAAAAATAAGTCCAAAAACCTTCTTTTGGCAAGGGAATCAGCCAGAGTTAATCTCTGGCTTTTTCTATGTAAAGAGTTATACTCTTACATAACAACCTTATTCAGTTTTTATTTACACCAAGTGCCTGATACAAAGGATTTAACTGCTCTTTTACTGAATCGGCAATTTTTTCTATATTCAGACGGCCTATCATACCATTACTTTGTATCCCTTTATAATAAATTTTGTTGGCTTGCTTGTATAAATGTTGAAGTTTTTCATATCCATTTTTTCCAGACACATTTGTGTTTTTACCTAACCTCAAAAATCCTAAAATTCCTTCTGTATCATACAAAAACCAGTCTTCAATTGACCTTTTTGCCTGTATATGAATAATCTTTGAAGCTCCGTTATCTGCAAGTTGCTTCTTTACCTCATTCCACTTTATTGGTGGTTTGGGTGCAAAATCAAACACATCTGTATCACTGCATAAAACAATCGTAAACTCACAGTCATCATCATATTTTGGTTTGATTTCCTTTACAAATTTTCTAAGGGCAATACTTTTAAAACCTCCAACACCCCTTACATTTCTGTATTCAATGTTGGTATCAAATCTACCCGTAGGATGCAGTTTTCTAGCATTCGCAACTACTTGTTTATAGAATTCAACCTCTGTATAACCCTCCACAAAAAGTACAAGACATTTACTCATCGTCATCACACTCCAAATAGTCACTTATATTGCTCTCTGAATCAGACAGAATTGAAAACAGGTAATCACCCATGCTCATATTAAATCCACCCGCATCATTCTCCAATTGTTTCTGGCCTGATTTCTTAAAAGCAAAGAATTCTGCAACACCAGGCTTTCTATTCACACCTACATGAATCCATGAAGGGTCTAAATAACTAATAATGTACGGAGAATGACTTGTAATAATTATCTTACAATCATCCAAAAGCTGACTTATAATTTGTATATACGCTTGAAATAGTCCTGGATGAACAGAGTTCTCTGGCTCCTCAATCGCTATCAATGAAATATTGCTGACACTGGACACGATTATCTTAGTCAGTATCATAAATACTCTCTTAGCTCCATCTGACATCATCGAAAAATTAACTGGGTTCGCCAAGTTTTTATCCTTAACAAATAACACATAGATGGAATTGGTAAATATGAATGGTGCATCTTCAGGAAATTGCTCACTTTCCGCTGCATTAATTTTGAAATTCTTTACAATAACATCTTCAATATCTGGGAACAACTGAAAATACACATCTTTTAATAGCTCAAACTTATCTGGATTTTGTTTCCTCAAATTGAAGATAACACGTGGGAGATTATCAGCATTAATCATCTCATTTTCAAACCCTTTACGAATAATAGGGTCTGGTTGATAAAAACTCTTTGCGTCCAAGTTGTTTTCCATATATATTCTCATGCCATTCAGCTTCTTAATGATTTCTGCATAATAAAGCTCATCATATGCCCGAAGCTTATTTACAACAAGCTCCGAAGTCTCAACCTTAATCTTTGATGAGCATCTACCAGTCTCGGAACTTTTATACAATACAGTCTCTCTTGTTCTGTTAATAAGCTGCGTATACTTCTGCCCCTTCTCATCCAGCTTACATTTCAAATACTCATGAACAATCTCCGGCTCATCATCTTCATCGCACTGCCATGAGAACTCATATCCATATTGTACACGATACTCCTGTCCTACAACCTCTGTTAAAACTTCCACTTCAAACTTGTAATTTCTTCCTTGCAATCTTTGGTTAAGCGGAATCAGATTAGAATTAGCCATCATCGCCGTCTTATCGTCGATAGATGCCTTTATAAAAGACAATCCAAAATCAATGCCTGAAAGTACATTGGACTTACCAAAATTGTTAAGTGCTACCAAAGCTGTAATATTATCAAAAGTTATCTTTACATCAGATAGATTCTTAAATCCATCTATCAATACGGCCTGTATCTTCATAGTGACACACTCCTTCTTCTTTATCATATTCACACTATACCACTACTTTTCAAAAAATGCAATATTATTTTGCGTATTATTGTTTTATTTTATCCGTATATTGTGTGTTTTATAATCTTGAGTTAATTTTAATTGCTTATTTTGTTTTTACAAAACAAAATAAAACAGGAGAGTGTATTTCAAATATGCATCATGAAAAATACTCAAACTTCCCACATTAAAAATGGGATTTGTACCTTGAAAAATCAATACTGTAACCCATAAAATAATAATCAGGCAGCTATGGAACCGCTCTCCGATGCTTTTTGCATGTACCTTGGCAGTCTTTGAACAAAGCTGGATGTAAATTCTTCCAGCTGCTGCTCAGTGATATGGAAGTATTCTATATCAGATTCCATGAGTACGTCTATAATAATCCTCATGGATTGTCTGAAAGTGGTATCATCCAGTCCGTCCATAAGGCAGAAGTACAGTCCGTAAATCGTTTTGTCACCGACATTGCGCCGCTGTGTAACAGGCAGCATCTTATACCGTGCAAAAACAGTGGATACATGGGCTGTCAATGCATCATAGGGGAGACTCCTGCACTCCTTTACCAAATGCAGATAGGACTTGCATGCATACCACATGCAAGTGGTTTATGTCTTTTTATGGGCTACAGTATTGATTTTTCAAGGTTCAGCACACCAAAATAGTGTGGGAAGTTTGAGTAAACAAATATAAAGAAAAATGCCTACATTTCAAATTGAAATGTAGGCGCCTGAGATGGAGGCAGGAACGTTATTCGGGAAGAACAGCGGAAAACAACAGGCGGTACACGGCAAAAAGAGTGCCGCATACTGTAGCAAGCAGGGAAACTGTATTGACAGTCTCCACCCCAACCGGCTCTGCAAGCCGATTGCCCTTTGGGGAATCCCCTTAAAGGTCAAGGAAGGGCTGATATTATGAGCGAAGCCAAGAACAAAAATTTATTTATTCGTGTAAGCGGAAAAGAGAAAAATATCATTGCGCAGAACGTCAAAAAGTGCGGGCTTTCCGTATCGGAATATCTCCGCCAGCGTGCTTTGGGATATATGCCGAGAGCCGTTCTTCCCGAAATATCCTTTTCATTTTAATTATAAGCTGAACGAACTCTGCGTCACTGTCGAGGGCAAAATCACAGCAGATATGGAAGAAAAAATAATCGCCTTGATTGATGGAATCACAGCCGGGTTAATTCTCCCTCAAAGGGAAAAAGCGGTGGTGTAAATGGCTGCTACGGGCTTCTGGCCTGTCAAAAACAGGCGAAGGAAGTGATTGGCTATGCGCAAAACCATTGATAAGAAGTATGTGGACGGCGATTTATACGCCGCCTTGCAGTATGCTTCCAATGACAAAAAGACCGATGAGCGTATGTATGCCAGCGGTATCAACTGTAACGTAAAGCGGGCGTATGAGCGTATGGCTGCAACGAAAAAACGCTTTGGGAAAACGGGCTGCAATGTGGCATACCACGGGTATCAGAGTTTTCAGGCCGGCGAAGCCACGCCCGAAGAAGCGCACAAAATCGGACTGTGACATCGCGCCATTATTCCGTAAAAGGGACAGGCTGGCAGAGGGCAGCCCTTTAGGGGTGTTTTGCAGCTCCGCCAGCCAGCCTGGCTTACCGAAGGGGACGGTGCTTTTTTTGTTCTTTATAATAATACCATCCTCCTGCGATATCTGCCAGCCCCCACCCAATCGGTACGGACATCCAAATCCCAGACACCCCCAAGGCAGGGACTGCTGACAGTATGTAGGCCAAGGCCACCCTTGTCCCTAAGGAAATGACAGTGAGCACGACGGATACCCCCGGCAGGTGCACAGCCCTGAAATACCCATAGAACAAGAACAGCAGCCCAATCCCAAAATAAAATGACCCTTCAATCCGCAGGTATCCCAGCCCAACGGCTGCCGCTTCCTGGTTCCCTTCCTCTAAGAACATCCCCATAAGGTTCCCTGCAAAGGCAAATACCAAGCCTGATACGGCCAGGCAGAAGATAAAAACGGCCGCCACGGCGTCCCGCATCCCCTTTCGGATCCGTTCCGTTTTCCCAGCCCCAAAATTCTGCGCCACAAAAGTGGAAAAGGCATTCCCAAAGTCTTGGACCGGCGCATAAGCAAAGGAATCTATCTTTACAGCGGCTGCAAATGCCGCCATCACCACAGCCCCAAAGCTGTTCACCAGCCCCTGTACCATTAAAATCCCAAAATTCATGACAGACTGCTGCAGGCAGGTCAGGGTAGACAGCCCAGCTAATTCCTTGAGGATTTTCCTATCCATGCAGCAATGCTCCCGCTGGATCCGCAGGCTGGGGTAATGCCTGGTACAGTAATACAGGATGCCTCCGCCAGCCAGGTATTGGGACAGCACAGTCGCAGCCGCCGCCCCGCCCACGCCCCAGTGGAAGCGGCAGATAAACAGTAAGTCCAGAAGGATATTTAAAAGGGCAGAAAGCCCAAGGAAGCATAAGGGCACGAAAGAATTCCCCACCGCCCGCAACAGGTTAGCCGCGAAATTATAAAGAAAGACAGCCGGGATCCCAGCGAAAATCCATAGCAGGTATTCTTCCATCAGGGGAGCCACTTCCCCAGGCACTTGTAAGAAGGCAAGGATTTGGCGGGTGTTTCCATAAGCTAGGAGCATCAGCAATAGTGAAGTGAGGCCTATCCATACAAAGGACAGGAAAATCCCTTTTTTCAGCCTGCCATACTCCCTGCTGCCGAACTGCATGGAAAAAAACGCGCCGCTTCCCATGCATAGGCCTAGGAGGATGGAAGTTATGAACACCATTAAGGTATAAGAAGACCCGACGGCCGCCAGGGCTTCCTGCCCTAGGTAGCGCCCTACAATCAGCGTATCTGCCACATTGTATAGCTGCTGGAGCATATTCCCTAACATAATCGGGAAGGCAAACTTCAGCAGGTTTTTCATAATATCCCCTTTTGTTAAATCATAGTCCATCTTACCGTAAAACCTCGTCTAAAGCCCGGAACATCTCTGCTGTGTCAATCGGCTTTGCCAGATGCCCGTCCATGCCGGCTTCGAATGCGTTCTTTTTGTCTTCTTCGAAGGCGTTTGCCGTCATAGCCAGGATAGGCAGGCGCCTTGCCCATCCGGCAGTCATTTCCCGGATTTTCCTGGTGGCTTCATAGCCGTCCATCACAGGCATCTGGATATCCATCAGCACAGCGTCATAATATCCTTCCTGGGTCTGTGATATTTTCCCCACGGCTTCTTTCCCATCATCGGCCGTGTCCATCTGGAATCCTGCCTCTGACAGGATGGTCACGGCGATTTCCTGGTTCAGCTCATTGTCTTCTACCAATAAGAGGCGTTTCCCGTGGAAATCCTGGCTTTGCGCCTGGGCGGGGCGGCTGGCCTCCTCCTCATCCCCCCCGATGCTTTCTAAAAGGGCTCTCCGCAGCTGTGACATGAACAGAGGCTTCTGGCAGAAAGCCGTAACGCCGGCATTTTTGGCTTCTTCTTCTATATCGCTGGCATCGTAAGCTGTCAGGATATAGATAGGCACGTCTTCCCCGGCAAGCCGCCTTAGATGGCGCGTTACTTCCGCACCGCCCATATCCGGCAGCTTCCAGTCTATGATAAACGCATAAAAGCTGCGCCCCATTTCCAAAGCGGATTTGACATGCAGGATAGCCTCTTTGCCGGACATGGTCCATTCCGGCTCCATGCCAATCTTATCCAGCATTTTGGATACGCTGTCACATACATTGTAATCATCATCCACTACCATGGCATGAAGCCCTGCCAGCTGCTCAATCCGGGGTTCCCCAGGGGCTTTGCCCATAAGCCTTAAGGGCAGTTCAATGGTAAAGGTAGCGCCATTCCCCAGTTCGCTTTCAGCAGAGATATTCCCGCCCATCATCTCAAGGATATTTTTGGTAATCGCCATGCCAAGGCCAGTGCCTTCCACCTTGCTGACAGTGGAGGTCCGTTCACGTTCGAACGGCTCAAAGACATGGGGCAGGAAATCCTTGCCCATCCCGATACCGGTGTCTTTGACGGAAATAACGAAGTTCCCATACTTTTCGGAAGTTTGGGGCTTTTCTTGGAGGCGTATGGAAACCTTGCCCCCAGCAGGGGTAAATTTGACGGAGTTCCCTACCAGGTTCAGGAGGATCCGATGGAGCCTGGCCTCGTCCACATAGACATTTTCATGGGTAAGGTCCAGGGTGTCTATAAAAAGTTCCAGCCCCTTGGCACGGACTTGCGGCTGCACCATGCTCATAAAGTCATGCATGATGACAGGAAGGCTTGCCTCCTGTTCCTGGATTTGGATTTTCCCGCTTTCAATGCGGCTCATGTCCAGCACTTCATTGATGATGGACAAGAGATGCTTGCTGGACGCCGTTATTTTGGAAATGCAGTCCTGTACCCGTGCCTGGTCATGGATATGGGAAGCGGCAATGCTGGCAAAGCCCACAATGGCATTCATAGGGGTGCGTATGTCGTGGGACATATTCGTGAGGAATGCGGATTTGCTGGCATTTGCCTTATTGGCGTTCTCATAAGCCCGTTCCAGGGCTTCCCGGGCTTCCAGTTCTTTCTTGCGCTGGGCGCTGATGTTCTCTACCACAAATTCCACCTGGGCCGGGCTGCCGGAAGGGCTGCGGCTGACTACGATGAAGCTGGCGCGGCACCAGCCTTGCTTGAGGCTTAAGTATTCTAAGGAAATATTCTGCCGCCTGCCAATCCGTTCCGCCAAAGTATGCAGGTCTGTAAATGCCCGGAAGCTTTCCTGGAAATGTCTGTCTATCAGGGTATCTGCAAACTGCTGTAAGGCCAAGGCAGCGTCCCCGCTTGTGCCTAACATGGCCGTAATGTAATCCAGCCCCAGGATTTCTGTAAATTCCATTGTCTCAAGGTCAATGTAGTAGTTGAACATATAGATTTTGCTCATGGCGTCAATGATATTTCCCAGCAATTTTTTGCTGCTGTGGTATTCCGCTTCCTGCATTTTCATTTCTGAGATATTCTGTATGATGCCGTAAGATTTTAAGGGCCGTCCCTGCCCGTCAAAAGAGACGGTGGTAAGGGTGACCGTGCACCAGTTTTTCCGGTCTATGCTGCTGAAAGAAGCCTGCGCCGTCTGTTCCCCAGCGTCAATCCTGCGGTACATCTGGTAAAAGCCTGGCTGGGTAGAGGGATGCACAAACGCATTCGCAAAACTCTCTGGCATATCCCTGTAAACCCTGTCACAGCGGTACATGCTGGCAGCCCGTTCATTGACGGTGATAAGCTTGTCCTGTGGGTAGTACCAGAAGGTGCAGATATCTGTATTTTGGATTGCTGCCAAAAGCCCTGCCTGCTCCTGGAGCGTGTTTTCTTCGTATGCTTCCATGCTGCTGCTTCTCCTTCATGTCAAGATGGTTTAACAGGATTATAGCATAATCGGCGGGGGGAAGCAATTGTAACAGTCATGGGATTTTTTGCGGGGCCTTTGGTTGACTTCTTCCGGCATAAATATTATAATGGTTTCATTTGTGGGGACCGGCATACGGAGAGGAGAAAGAAGATGGGATACAGTGTCTATGGACTGGCGTGGATGTTTTTCTTGTACAGCTTCCTGGGGTGGTGCATGGAAGTGGCTTATGCGGCGGCCAGGAGGAGGGAGCTTGTGAACAGGGGGTTCCTGAACGGGGCCCTATGCCCAGTGTATGGTTTTTCTGCCGTGTTTATGGCGGTTTTCATGGCGCCCCTGCAGGGGGAATGGTTCTATCTGTTCTTGGGCTGCATGATTGTGGGGACGGTTACGGAGCTTTTGACTGGCCTGCTGCTGGAAAAGGCCTTCCGGCTCAAGCTATGGGACTATACGGGGAAACGGTTCCAGGCAGGGGGCTATATCTGCCTGTCCAATGCCATTGCCTGGGGGGTATTGGGGCTTATGAATATAAAATTTGCCAATCCCCTGGTTGCGTCAATAGCCCAGAAACTGCCTTACCTGCCTGGCGTAGCGGCGCTGCTGGCGCTTTCTTTTGTTTTGGCGGTGGATGTGGCTATGACGGTGGGGGCGCTTCTGCATGTTACCCACCAAAACCAGGCCATGACAGAGATTGCGGAGGGCTTAAACCAGGCTTCCCGTTCCCTGCGGGCGGCTATCACTGGCCTGGTAGACAGGCGTATGGAGCGGGCATTCCCAAGGCTAGAAAAAAAGATTCCGCAGACGGAGGAGGAAAAGCAGGAAATCCTGCGCCAAAAGACAGTCTTTGCCTATGGGTGCGGGTTCCATAAGGTGGCCTGGATTTTCTTCTGGGGCGCCTTCCTGGGGGATATGGTCGAGACAGTATTCTGCCGTATTTCCATGGGGAGCTGGATGAGCCGCAGCAGCCTGGTGTATGGGGCTTTTAGCCTGGTATGGGGCATTGGGTTTGCCGGGGCTACGGTGGTGCTCTACCGTTACAGGGAGAGGGAAGACCGCTATATTTTCCTGGCAGGGACGCTGCTGGGCGGGGCTTTTGAATATATCTGCAGCGTATTTACGGAGATTGCCTTTGGGGCGGTGTTCTGGGATTACAGCCATATCCCCTTTAACCTGGGCGGGAGGATTAACCTGCTGTTTTGCTTTTTCTGGGGGATTGTGGCATGGGTATGGATGAAGCGGCTATACCCCCTGATGTCGGAGTGGATAGAAAAAATCCCCATGAAGCTGGGGAAGGCGCTGACCTGGCTGTTTTTGGTGTTTATGGCATGCGACATGGGGATTTCCGCAGCCGCCCTTGCAAGGTATGGCGCACGTGCAGAGGGCATCCCGGCTGGGAATGAAGCCGAAGCCTGGATAGACCGGAATTTTCCAGATGGGCGCATGGAGCAGATTTATCCCAGCGCGAAGATGGCAGGGGAATGGGGGAAGGGCGCCAGCCAGGGGCAGTAGGGAAAGGAAAGGAAGATTATGGACAAGAAAGCGTATTTCCAAGGAAAGAAAAGGGTTATTGTAAAAATCGGCTCAGCTGCTTTACACCATGAGGCCACGGGGCGGCTGAACCTGGGGAAGGTGGAACGCCTGGTGCGGGAACTGTGCGACATCCGTAACCGTGGGCTTGACGTGTGCCTGGTAAGCTCCGGGGCGATTGCCGTTGGGCGCAAGGTAATCGGGCTTACGGAGCGGCCCGGCAGCATTTCCACCAAGCAGGCTTGTGCGGCGGTGGGGCAGGCCAGGCTGATGATGACCTACCAGAAAATGTTTTCGGAATACCATCAGACTGCGGCGCAGATACTAATGACAAAAGGGACCATGTTAGATAATGTGGCCAGGAAGAACGCCCAGAACACCTTCGAAGAATTGTTCCGGATGGGCATCATCCCCATTGTAAATGAGAATGATACCATTTCTACCTATGAAATGCAGTTTGGGGACAATGATACCTTGTCTGCCCTGGTGGCCTCCCTGGTAGGGGCTGACTTGCTGATTCTACTGTCAGACATTGACGGCCTGTTCACCGATGACCCCCATGAGAACCCAGAGGCCAGGCTGATTGAGTTGGTGGAGGAGCTGGACGGGGCGATAGAGGCCATGGCCAAGGATACCACGGGGAGCGACGTGGGGACCGGCGGCATGGAAGCAAAGCTTACGGCGGCAAGGATTGCAACCGCTTCAGGTGCGGATATGGTGATTGCCAACGGGGAGGATGTGGGCATCCTCCACCGGATTTTTGAAGGGGAGTTTGTGGGGACCCTTTTCCAGAAACATTACGATGAAGATTTTTATATTGCTGATTTTATAGAAAAGAGCGTGGGATAATAGCGGCCGTTTGGCAGCCGGGCACGCTGCCCCAAGGGAGCATAGGGCGTTGGAAGGAGGAAATGATGGAACAAAGCAAGATAGACAGGATCAATGCATTGGCAAGGAAGTCCAAGGCTGAGGGGCTGACGGAGGCGGAGAGGAAGGAACAGGCAATCCTACGGCAGGAGTTCCTGGCAAACATCCGGAAGAACCTGCGGGCGCAGCTGAATCAGATAGATGTGGTAAACCCGGATGGGACCACGGAAAATTTGGGGGAGAAATATGGGAAGGAAGAAGCCAATTAAGGCTGGCCTGCAAGCCGCAGAAGCCAAGAAGGAGGTACGCGCAGAACTGCTTATGAGGCGCAGCGCCCTTTCCAAGGAATGGGCGCTGCAGGCATCAGCAGGGATTTGTGCAAGGCTCAAAACACATCCTTGGTTCTGTCAGGCGGAGGCGGTTTATTTTTACTATCCCCTGGGGCGGGAGGTAAGCCTGCTGCCGCTGGCAGGGCATGCCTTGGCCAGCGGCAAGCAGGCCGCATTCCCGAAAGCCAGCGGGGAAGGGATGGCATTTTTTGGGGTCGCTTCCCTGGAGGGGTTCCAGGAAGGCAGCTTCCATGTCATGGAGCCCGTGGGAGGGCGCATGATGCAGGAGGAGTCGCCTTTGGTGCTGGCCCCAGGGGTGGGGTTCGATTTGCAGGGAACCCGCATGGGATATGGCAAGGGCTATTATGACCGCTATTTTGCCAAATACCCGAGATGCCGTAAAATCGGGATTGCCTATGAGGCGCAGCTTGTGGGGCGGCTGCCCAAGGATGCCTTTGACGTACCAATGGACGGCATCATGACAGAGAAAGCGTTCTACCCTTGCGGGCAATGGGCAAGATAGCCCTGTGGCTGTAGGCATAGCCGGCTGCGGAGGGCTGCCATTTTTTGCATAATTGCAGAGAAAGGCTTCCCTTTTCCAGGAAATTATGATAATCTGGAACATATAGCAAATACCAGAAGGAGGACGATTATGTTAAAAGGCAAAGTGGCAGCCGTAACGGGCGGCACAAGGGGGATTGGGTATGCAATCGTAAAGAAGTACCTGGAGAATGGGGCAAAAGTAGTCCTGTTTGGCTCCCGGGCAGAGACGGTGGAAAAAGCATTAGCTTCCCTTAAGGCAGAGAACCAGGATTGGGAGGTGGAGGGCGCCTATCCAGACCTTTCAAATGCGGCGGAGGTGGCCAAGGCCATTGAGGGCGTCAAGGAAAAATACGGCAGGCTCGATATTTTGGTGAACAACGCCGGGGTATCGGACAGCACCAAGGTAGACAGCTATGAGGAAGGGCAGTTTGAAAAAGTGATGGCTTTAAATGTCAGCGCTATCTTCCATGCCGTAAAGCCTGCAGTTAAGATTATGAAAGAACAGGGCGGCGGATGTATCCTGAACACCAGCTCCATGGTAAGCATTTCCGGCCAGCCGGGCGGCGTGGCCTATCCTACCAGCAAGTTTGCGGTTAACGGCATGACGCTTTCCCTGGCCAGGGAACTGGGGCCTTACAATATCAGGGTAAATGCAGTTGCCCCTGGCATTACCAAGACCGATATGGTAGCGGCGCTTCCGGACGAGATGATACAGCCGTTGATTAAGACCATCCCGCTGCGCAGGGTGGGGGAGCCAGAAGATGTAGCCAATGCCTTTTTATTCCTGGCCAGCGGCATGGCCAGTTATGTGACAGGCGAGATACTGTCCGTGGACGGCGCTGCCAGGGCATAAGGTTTTCCTGGCGTTTGCCTGGCGGGAGCGCCAATGGAGAAAGAATGGACAACAAATATACAATCTTAAAGAACACCTTTGGTTATGATGCTTTCCGGGAGGGGCAGGAGGTTCTGGTGGACAGTACGCTTTCTGGCAGGGATGTGCTGGGGATTATGCCTACGGGGGCAGGGAAATCCATCTGCTTCCAGGTCCCAGCCCTCCTGTTCCCTGGGATTACCCTTGTGGTGTCCCCGCTGATTTCCCTGATGAAGGACCAGGTGGCGGCATTGAACCAATTAGGCGTCCATGCCGCCTATATCAACAGTTCCCTGACGGAAGGCCAATACCGCAAGGCGATGGAATTTGCCCGCAGGGGGCAGTATAAAATTATCTATGTTGCGCCAGAACGCCTGATGACAGAGGCGTTCCAGCTGCTGGTGCAGGACGTGGAGGTTTCCATGGTAGCAGTGGATGAGGCGCATTGCATCTCCCAGTGGGGACAGGATTTCCGTCCCAGCTATCTGAAAATCGTGGAATTTATCGAAATGCTGCCCAAGCGGCCTGTGATTGCCGCTTACACGGCAACGGCGACCAAGCAGGTAAAAGAAGATATTGTCTGCATCCTGGGCCTGTGCCAGCCCACCCTTGTGGTGACAGGGTATGACCGGAAGAACTTGTACTTTGCAGTAAAAAAAGCGAAGGACAAAAAAGGGATGCTGCTAGGCTACCTGAAGAAAAACGGGGACAAGAGCGGGATTATTTATTGCAATACCAGGAAGACAGTAGAAGAGGTATGGCAGTGCCTGATAGAGGAAGGCTACCCGGCGGCCCGCTACCACGCAGGCCTGTCCGATTTGGAGCGCAAGCAGAGCCAGGATGACTTTATCTATGATGTAAGGCCGGTCATGGTGGCTACGAATGCCTTTGGCATGGGGATTGACAAGTCCAACGTGCGCTATGTCATCCATTATAACATGCCCAAGGATATTGAAAGCTACTACCAGGAGGCTGGGCGCGCCGGGCGTGACGGGGAGCCGGCAGAATGCCTGCTGTACTACGCCGGGCAGGATGTGAAGGTCAATGAATTTTTGATTGGGATCCAAAGTGAGAACAGCGAGCTGGATGGGGAAGAGCTGGAACTAATAAAAGAAAGGGACTTAGGGCGCCTTCGGAAGATGGCCTTCTACTGCTTTACCAACGAATGCCTGCGGGATTATATCCTGCGCTATTTTGGGGAATATGGCAGCAATTACTGTGGGAACTGTGAGAATTGCCTGACGGAATTTGAGGATATTGACGTAACAGAGGAGGCCTTCCACATCCTCCGCCTGGTCCAGGCCTGCCATGAGCGGTACGGCATCAATGCCGTGTTAGATGCTGTCCACGGGTCGGATACGGCCAAGGTGCGGCAGTTTGGGCTAAAGCAGAACCCAGAATACGGCAGCTTAAAGGGCTGGGCTTTGGTGCGCCTGCGGCAGGTCTTAAATGACTTGCTGGTAAAGGGGTACTTGCTCCTTACCAACGGCGACTATCCCATACTGAAACTCACTCGCCTGGGGCGGGAGCTCATATCTTACGGTATAGGGGGGAGCCCGCCATATGGCGCAGGTCGGGGGGAGGTACATAAAATTATCTTAAAGCTTCCCAAAGAACGGGAAGAGGCCCAATCCCCCAAGGAGGAAAAGAAGAAAAAAGCCCAGGCGGAGATCCGATACCCGGATCTGTTTGAATTGCTGCGGAAACGCCGTTATGAACTGGCACAAAAAGACCATGTGCCGCCCTATATTATTTTCTCGGACAAGACCCTGCGGGAAATGGGCGCTTCCCTGCCGGTAACGGAAGGGGAGATGCTGGCTGTCAATGGCGTGGGGAAGGTAAAATATGAGAAATATGGAAGGGATTTCCAGGAGATTATCCAGGATTATGCAAGGAAGAAAGGGATAAAATAAGAAAAAACCATTTATTTTCATGGAAACTCATGTTAAACTGATAGTTGCAACCTCAAATAACCGATAGATATAAGGAGACAAGACATATGGGAGGCTTTTTTGGCGTTGCTTCAAAGAAAAATTGTACTTTGGAGCTCTTTTACGGAGGAGATTACCATTCACACCTTGGGACTAGGCGTGGGGGGATGGCTATGTATGGGGAACAGGGATTCCAGCGGGCAATCCACAATATTGAGAATTCCCCCTTCCGCACGAAGTTTGAGAAGGATGCGGAGGAACTGGAAGGCCATCTGGGCATTGGCTGCATTTCTGATTATGAACCCCAGCCCCTTCTCATCCAGTCCCATTTGGGCAGCTTTGCAATCACTACGGTTGGGAAGATTAACAATTTGGACGCATTGCTCAAGGAGACATACCAGGATGGGCGTTCCCATTTCCAGGAAATGAGCGGCGGGCAGATTAATGCCACAGAATTGATTGCTTCCCTCATCTGCAAGGCGGACAGCCTGGTGGAAGGCATCCAGTATGTACAGGGGCTGGTGGACGGCTCCATGACCATACTGCTGATGACAAAGGATGGGATTTATGCGGCCAGGGACAAGTATGGCAGGACGCCGGTGGTCATTGGGAAGCGGGAGGATGGGTACTGCGTTTCCTTTGAGAATTTTGCATATATCAACTTGGGCTTTACCCATGACAGGGAGCTAGGGCCGGCAGAGATTGCGCTGGTGACGGCTGAAGGGGCAGAGACAGTCAGCCCGCCTGGGGAGGAGATGAAGATGTGCTCTTTCCTGTGGGTGTATTATGGCTACCCCACGTCTTCTTATGAGGGGGCCAGCGTGGAGGAGATGCGTTACCGCTGCGGCGGCATGCTGGCAAAGCGTGACGGCAGCCAGGTAAAGCCGGATATGGTAGCCGGTGTGCCGGATTCCGGGATTGCCCATGCCATTGGGTATGCAAATGCGTCCGGCATCCCCTATGCAAGGCCTTTCATCAAGTATACGCCTACCTGGCCCAGGTCCTTTATGCCTACGAACCAAAGCCAGAGGGATTTGATTGCCCGTATGAAATTGATTCCGGTACAGTCCCTGATTGAGGGGAAAAAGCTGCTGCTGATTGATGATTCCATCGTACGGGGGACACAGCTGCGGGAGACCACGGATTTTTTGTACCGCAGCGGGGCTAAGGAAGTCCATATCCGGCCTGCCTGCCCGCCGCTGCTGTATGGGTGCAAATACCTGAATTTTTCCCGGTCAAAATCAGATTTAGACCTGATTACCAGGCGGATTATCCAGGAGCGGGAAGAGGAAGTAACGCCAGAGGTGCTGGCAGAGTATGCAGACCCAGGAAATAAGAAATACGATGAGATGGTAGGGGAAATCCAAAAACGGCAGAATTTTACCACCCTGCGCTTCCACCGGCTGGATGATTTGGTAGAGTCGATTGGGATTTCGCCCTGCAAGCTGTGTACGTATTGCTTTAATGGGAAAGAGTAAAAGGGGAAGGATGCTGCCAGGGCTCCTTGGCAGCAGGCACATGGTAAGGCAGGGATTGCCAGTATGGAGGTTGGGATATGGGATTTACATTAGAGGAAATTGGGCAGAAGGCCAAAGCGGCAGAAGGGATACTCCGGACACTGCCTACGGGCCGGAAGAATGAGGGATTGGAACGGGCGGCAGAGGCTTTGGTGGGGCGGCAGGACATGCTCCTTGAGGCCAATGCCAAGGATATAGAGGCAGCAAAGGAAAGCCATATGGCCCAGGGCCTTTTGGACCGCTTGCTGCTGACAGAGGAAAGGATTGGGCAGATGGCAGAAGGGCTCTGCCAGATTGCAGGGCTTGAAGATCCAGTGGGGGAGGTGCTGTCCATGCGCCGGCGTCCCAATGGGCTTGAGATTGGCCAGAAAAGGGTTCCCCTGGGCGTAATAGGGATTATCTATGAATCCAGGCCTAATGTGACGGCAGATGCTTTTGGCCTGTGCTTTAAGGCAGGCAATGCAGCGATCCTCCGCGGCGGGAGGGACGCCATCCATTCCAACCAGGCAATCACGGAAGTGCTGCAGGGCGCCCTGGGGGAATGCCAGGTGCCGGCAGACGCCATCCAGCTGATTACGGATACCAGCCATGAGACAGCGGAGAAGTTTATGAGGCTGAACCGGTATGTGGATGTGCTGATTCCCAGGGGGGGCGCAGGGCTGATCCGTACCGTCGTGGAGAAGGCCACGGTGCCCGTGATTGAGACTGGGACCGGGAACTGCCATATTTATGTGGATGAGACGGCAGACCTTGGCATGGCGGTGGATATTATCTTCAATGCCAAGACCCAGAGGATTGGCGTCTGCAATGCCTGCGAGTCCCTGGTGGTCCATGAGAAGGTGGTGGACGCGCTGCTGCCCCGCCTTGCGGAGAAGCTGGAGGAAAAAAAGGTGGAACTGCGGGGGGATGCTGAGAGCCGGAAGGCCTGCGGCAGTATCTTGCCGGCGGAGGAGGAGGACTGGGGCAGGGAATACCTGGATTACATCCTGTCTGTCAAGACGGTATCAGGCATTGACGAGGCCATTGCCCATATCAACCGATACAATACCGGCCATTCCGAAGCCATTATTACCAGGGATTATGGAAATTCCAGGAAGTTCCTGGACGGGGTGGACGCAGCGGCTGTGTACGTGAATGCCTCCACGCGGTTTACGGACGGCTTTGAATTTGGCTTTGGCGCAGAGATCGGCATCAGCACCCAGAAGCTCCATGCCAGGGGGCCTATGGGCTTAAAGGAACTGACCAGCACCAAATATATTATTTATGGGGAGGGGCAGGTACGCCCATAAGAAAAGGGCGTAGGCGAGGCATACAACGGTTACAGATACAATATGGAGAAAAATATGGAAGCGGTGTACCAGATATTGACAGAAGGGCAGATTGACCGTAAGCTGTTTTCCCATTTCAGCCGCCGCCAGGTAGTGAAGCGGTGCTGGCGCAAGGAGGACGGAGAATGGAAGCTTAAGGACATCCCCTTTGTAGATGATTGGAATGAGGAAGATTATGGGTTCTTGGTAAAGTGCCTGAGAAATACAATTGATACAGGCGGGTTTGTATTCGGCGTATTTTATGGAGGCGCCCTGATTGGGTTTGCTTCTGTGGAAAGCAGGCTTTTTGGGTCCAGCCGGCAATATGTGCAGCTATCCTGCATCCATGTATCCAGTGAATACCGCGGGAAAGGGATTGGGCGTAAGCTGTTCCAGTGCGCGGTAATGGCCGGGCGGAAGCTTGGGGCCAGGAAACTCTACATCTCAGCCCATTCTGCTGAGGAAACCCAGGCATTTTACCATGGCATGGGCTGCGTGGAGGCCAGGGAATACGACAAGGGGCTTTCTGAAGCAGAGCCCTGTGACTGCCAGATGGAATATCCATTACTGGCAAGCCAATCACAAAAGGAGATGAATCTATGATTTCAGAAAAGTTATATGAACTTGCATTTGAATATAAGAAGGCAAAGCTATGGAAAGCCCTTTGGGATGCGGAGCTCTTTGCCATAAAGCTGTCAGGCGGCAGGATTGGCTATGTCAGCGTTGCAGGGGCAAGGGGGGATTACTGCGCCCTTGCGCTGTATATCGGGGAAGAGGGGATTGGGAACTTCCGCAATATTATGGAAGCAGACAGTTTCAGCATCACATCCATGGAATTCCAGGAGCGCCTCCTGATGCAGAAGAGCCTGCAGTGCGCATTTGAGGGAAGGGACAGCTTAAGCAGCCAGGAGCAGGAAGAAGCCAAGCAGTATGCCCGCACCCATGGGATAAGGATATCTGGCAAAAATGCATACCCCCAATTTTTGAAATATGAGCCGTTCCGCTGCCCATGGCATATCCAGGACAAGCAGGATCAGGAAGATCTCTGCGCAGCCTTGGAGGCAGCCCTGGAGGTTGCCAGGCTTTTGGAAAGCAAGCAGCCCCTGGAACTGGGAATCGAGCCGATTAGCGATGAGACAGAAGAAGTCCCCATGCTGGTATGGGAAGATGGCAAATTTGAGTGGGGCTCTGCCAGCCTCCCCCAGGGGAAGGAGATGGAATGGCCAGAGCCTGAGGTAACCAATGATATTGCCATTGCCAACCTGAAGAAAATCAAGAAAGCCGGGACATGGGAATGCGAGCTAATCCGCAGCCCAGAACCTGTGCAGGACGACGAGGACAAAAATGGGGCGCCTATCTTCCCACTTGTCATGCTGGCAGTGGATTCTGTGACGGAATATATCCTCCCTGTTTCACCCGTCATCCATTATGAAGAAAGGCCGCAGGAGCTCCTGAACCTGTTTATGGAAGGGCTTTTGATGGTAAAGGTCTGCCCCAAAGAGCTGAAGGTACGGGATTTGCGCACCTATGGGTTTGTCAAATCCTTTTGCAGCAGGATGAAGATAAAAGTAAGCATCGAGGAAGGCCTGCCTGCGCTGGACCAGGCGGAGAATGCTTTTTTCCAGCGGTTTGGGGGAGGCAGCAGCAGGGCGATGGATGAAGCCATGGAAATTTTAAACGCCATCCTGGAATTGGAACCCAAAAACTTAAAAGATTTGCCGGAAGAACTGGTGGGGCAGCTTAAGCTTATGGTGTCCCAAGGCCTTCTGCCGGATGATATGGCGGAGAAAATCAACCGTATTTTTAAATTTGACACCCCAAAATCCAGTAAGATTACGGAATTTGAGCCAAAAGCGAATGCGGCGAGCCAGTCTTATGTCATCAGCGTCTCCCTTTACCCAGGGTGTTACCGCCATATCCAGATATCTGGGGGCAGTACCTTGGAGGAACTGCACTTGGCCATCCAGGAGGCATTTTCCTTTGATAATGACCATGCTTATGCTTTTTTCATGGACAATGCCAAATGGAGCAGGAACGACTGCTATTATGCAGAAGGCATAGAAGAGGGGTACCGTACCGCCAATCAGTATTCCCTGGAACAGGTGGGTATGGAAAAGGGAAAGCGGTTTAAGTACATCTTCGATTTTGGGGATGAATGGACGTTCCAGTGCAAGGTGCTGCGTGTCCAAGAAGGGGGTATGCAAGGCGCAAAAGTCATCAAAGCCGTAGGCGACGCGCCGGAACAGTACCCAGAAGGGGAGGGATAATATGCAGTATAGTGATGAGAAGGACTACCTCATGCGGATGATAAAAGAGGCTGCAAGGGTTATCTTTTCCGTAGTCCTGGGCAAGGGCTATACGCAGGTTGAGCCAGAAAAAGAGGGAAAATATGAGGTTTCTGGGAGGAAGCTGGATTCTTACCGTGACATGGTGGACCAGGGAAATATCAACGAGGCAGAAAACTTGCTGCTGGAAGAAATTGATTATAAGAATAAGGACGAAGTTGCGGCAGCCGTGCTGCTGTACCAGTACATCGGGGAAAAGGAAGATGCCTTTTTAAAAGCGAACGGCTATTCCAGGGAAGAAGCGCTGGAAGGCCTGAAGCAGCTTGCGCAAGAAGCAGGCTATCCCGGTGTCTGGGATGCCTGATTGGGACAGAAAGGGGAAGCCGGGAGCATGTACCATGAGATAGATTTGGATAAGGTTTCTTTGAGCCAGGGGCCGCCGCAGGAGGAGCCTGGCCGTCAGTATTATTTTATGGCGGAATGCCGCCAAGCGGTAAAAGAACTGGAGGGGAAATTGGGGCGCCGCCCGACTTTTTTTGCCCAGACCTTTGGATGCCAGATGAACGCCCGGGATTCAGAAAAGCTGTCTGGCATCCTTACGTCTGTCGGCTATGCCCGGGCGGACAGCGAAGAGGCAGATTTTGTGATTTACAATACCTGCACCGTCCGGGAAAATGCCAATAACAAGGTATGGGGGCGCCTGGGCTACCTGAATGCCGCCAAAAAACGCCTCCCCCATATGAAAATCGCCCTTTGCGGCTGCATGATGCAGGAGCCGGAGGTCATTGAGAAGCTGAAGAAAAGCTATCCTTTTGTCAGCCTGGTCTTTGGGACCCACAATATCTATAAATTTGCAGAATTGCTCTCCCTGGCCTTGAAGCAGGAGGAGGCTGTCATTGACATTTGGCAGGAGACCGACAAGATTGTGGAGGATTTGCCCATAGAGCGGAAGTATCCTTTCAAATCTGGGGTCAATATCATGTTTGGGTGCAATAATTTCTGCAGCTACTGCATCGTGCCCTATGTGCGCGGCAGGGAGCGCAGCCGCAGGCCGGAGGACATTATCCGGGAAATACAGGACCTGGCAGGGGACGGCGTGGCTGAGGTAATGCTACTGGGGCAGAATGTCAATTCTTATGGGAAAAACCTGGATCCCCCTACCACATTTGCAGATTTGCTCCGGGAAGTGGAGAGGGTGGAAGGCATTTCGCGCATCCGCTTTATGACCTCCCATCCCAAGGACCTGTCCGATGAGCTGATTGAGGTAATGGGCGCTTCCAAGAAAATCTGCAGGCACCTGCACCTTCCCCTGCAGTCTGGCAGCAGCCGTATCCTCAAAGAAATGAACCGGCGCTATGACAAGGGGCAGTATCTTGCCCTGGTGGCGAAAATCCGCAGGGCTATGCCGGACATTGCGCTGACAACGGATATTATTGTAGGGTTCCCAGGGGAGACAGAGGAGGATTTCCTGGAAACGATGGACGTGGTGCGTAAGGTAGGCTTTGAAAGCGCCTTTACCTTTATTTACTCCAAACGCACAGGGACGCCTGCAGCCGCCATGGAAGGGCAGGTGCCGGAGGATGTGGTCAAGGAGCGCTTTGGGCGGCTGCTGGAAGAGGTACAGCGGATTGCAGCAGAGAAGGCAGGCGCTTTCACAGGGCGGATAGAGCCGGTGCTGGTAGAAGAGGTGAATGGGCAGGATCCCCGTCTGGTGACAGGGCGGATGGGGAATAACTTTGTGGTGCACCTGCCAGGGAATGAGGGGATGGTGGGGAAAATCTTTGAGGTAGAACTGAAGGAATGCAGGGGGTTTTATTTTTATGGGGAGGTGGTTGGTTTTTCATGTATTCCTATATTAGGGGGGAATTAGTGGAAATACAGCAGGATTTTATTGTAGTGGAGGCAGGGCAGATCGGTTATGAAATCCGTATTCCGGCCAGTAGGATGGGCAGGCTTGCCAGGACGGGGCAGCCTGTGAAGGTTTATACCTATCTTCATGTGAAGGAAGGCCTGATGGAGCTGTATGGGTTTTTGAGCAGGGACGACCTGCATATTTTTAAGCTTTTGCTGGGGGTGAACGGGATTGGGCCGAAGGGGGCGCTTGCTGTTTTGGCGGCTTTGACGCCGGATGATTTACGGTTTGCTGTGCTGGGGGAAGATTTCAAGGCGATTGCAAAAGCGCCTGGGATTGGGAGTAAGACGGCACAGAGGATTGTCCTGGAACTGAAGGATAAGCTGGGTGCGGCATATCCTTATGCGAAGGAAGGGGAAGAAGGGCAGGGGAAGGGGGAGGATGCCTTGGCCCATGTGAAGGCTGAGGCGGTACAGGCCCTGGTGGCTTTGGGGTATTCTTCTTCTGAGGCCTGGAAGTCTGTCGGGAAGGCAGAAGCGGCAGCAGGCAGTTCTGTGGAAGAGGTATTGAAGCTTTCCCTGAAGCAGATGTCCGTTTTATAAGGGGAGCCGGGGTTTTGGCTGTTCTGTGCCCGGCGGCTGGTATCAGGAAAAGCCTTCCCTCATTTTTTCATTTACATATTGATTTATCCCAGTACTTATAGTATATTCTTAAATAGGCATTCAGCAACCAGGAATTCCCTTCCTGGCTGCCAGGCCATAAGGAGGAAATCTCATGCAGGAATTGATAAAGGTAGCAGTGGATGCCATGGGCGGTGATAACGCCCCGGCAGAAATGGTCCGGGGAGCCGTAGACGCTGTTACGCTGCGGCAGGATATTAAGGTATATCTGGTGGGCCGGCAGGATATCATCAAGGAGGAACTGGAAAAATGCGCCTACCGCGGTTCCCAGGTTGAGGTGGTGCACGCCCCAGAGGTGATCGAGACCGCAGAGCCGCCGGTCATGGCAATCCGTAAGAAGAAACAGTCTTCTATCGTGGTTGGCATGAATATGGTCAAAGACGGCAGTGCTGACGCTTTTGTATCCGCGGGAAGTTCCGGGGCAATCCTGGTAGGCGGCCAGGTTATCGTAGGCAGGATCAGAGGCGTAGA
Source organism: uncultured Lachnospiraceae bacterium (assembly GCA_910588965.1). Lineage (GTDB taxonomy): Bacteria > Bacillota > Clostridia > Lachnospirales > Lachnospiraceae > Petralouisia. The sequence continues at coordinate 23,337 of CAJUSO010000016.1, forward strand.
GCGGCCGCCCCTGGCTCCTTTGATCCCCACGGAAAAAGGCGTCTCCCTTCTCATTGACTGCGGGGCAAATGTGGATGCCAGGGCATCGCATCTGGTCCAATTTGCCAAGATGGGCTCTATTTATATGGAAAACGTGCTGGGCGTGAAGAAACCCAAAGTGGCTATCGTGAACATCGGCGCAGAAGAGGAGAAGGGCAATGCACTGGTCAAGGAGGCCTTCCCTCTGCTGAAAAACAGCCCGGACATCCATTTCGTGGGCAGCATTGAGGCCAGGGACATCCCCCATGGGGAGGCGGACGTTATCGTAAGCGAGGCCTTTGTGGGGAATGTAATCCTCAAGCTATATGAGGGGGTAGGCGCTACGCTGATTGGCATGGTCAAACAGGGGATGATGGCGACCACCCGGAGTAAAATCGGCGCATTGCTGGCCAAGCCAGCCCTGAAGGAGACCTTGAAATCCTTTGACGCCAGCCAGTATGGAGGGGCGCCGCTGCTGGGGTTAAAAGGCCTGGTGGTCAAGGCGCACGGCAGCTCCAAGGCACAAGAGATAACCAATTCCATTATCCAGTGCGTCACTTTCAAGGAACAGGATATCAACGGAAAAATCAGAAAGAATATTGGAACAGCTCCAATGGAAGAAGAGTAGAAAGGAATTATCATGGAATTTGAAAAATTAAAAGGCATCATAGCAGAAGTATTGAATGTGGATGTAGGGGAAATCACAATGGATACCACGTTTGTGGACGATTTGGGAGCCGATTCCCTGGATATTTTCCAAATAATCATGGGACTGGAAGAAGAATTTGATATTGAGATCGCCAACGAAGAGGCAGAGAAGATCGTGACAGTTGGGGATGCGGTAGAGCAGATTAAGAATGCATTGAACTGATTGGTAAACATACAGCAGTAATAGAATAAGGGTGTCTGAAAAGGAGAACACTTAAGCGTGCCCATTCAGGCGCCCTTATTTGCTATTATGCGCCTAATTATAGCGGAAAGGAGCCGTGGTTATGAAATTACAGAAGGAATTTGAAGAAAGGATTGGTTATCAGTTTTGCAATGGGAAATTATTGAAGCAGGCGCTCACCCACAGTTCTTATGCCAACGAATGCCATATGGGCAAACATGCGGACAATGAGCGGCTGGAATTTTTAGGGGATGCGGTGCTGGAAATCGTAGTCAGTGAATTCCTGTATAATAAATATCCGAAATACCCAGAAGGGGAACTGACCCGGATGCGGGCGAGCATGGTATGCGAGCCTACGCTGGCCTTCTGCACCAAAGATTTGGATTTGGGAAAATACCTGCTGCTGGGCAGGGGGGAGGAACAGACCGGCGGAAGGGGGCGGAAATCCATCCTGTCCGACGCTTTGGAGGCAGTGATTGGGGCAGTGTATTTAGACGGTGGTTTTGCTAGCGCAAAAGAGCTTGTTTTGCGTGTGGTCTTGAATGACATTGAACATAAACAGCTCTTTTTTGATAGCAAGACTATCCTGCAGGAGCTGGTACAGGGGAAATACGGCGGCGACCTGGTATACCGTCTGGTCAGCGAGGAAGGGCCAGACCATGACAAGAAGTTCCTGGTGGAGGCACGGATTGCGGACGTGCCCTATGGGCAAGGCACAGGGCGGACGAAGAAGAGCGCTGAGCAGGAGGCGGCCTATGAGACGCTCCTGATTTTGGAGCATAAGAAAAAATAGACCATCGGAGGCGTACATGTATCTTAAGAGTATAGAAGTCCATGGGTTTAAATCCTTTGCCAACAAAATCCTCTTTGAATTCCACAATGGGATTACCGGGATTGTGGGCCCGAATGGCAGCGGGAAGAGCAATGTGGCGGATGCGGTGCGCTGGGTATTGGGGGAGCAGCGCGCCAAGCAGCTCCGCGGCGCCAGCATGCAGGACGTGATTTTTTCCGGTACGGAGAGCCGCAAGCCTTTAAGCTATGCTTATGTGGCCATCACCCTGGACAATGGGGACGGCCAGCTGAACATAGGCTATCAGGAAGTGACAGTGGCAAGGCGGGTTTACCGTTCCGGGGAAAGCGAATACCTGATTAATGGGGCTTCCTGCCGCCTGAAGGATGTCAATGAGCTGTTTTATGATACGGGAATTGGGAAAGAGGGCTATTCCATTATCGGCCAGGGGCAGATTGAACGGATCCTGAGCGGCAAGCCGGAGGAACGGCGGGAACTTTTTGACGAGGCGGCTGGGATTGTGAAGTACAAGCGAAGGAAGGCCACCGCCCAGAAGAAATTAGAGGACGAGCAGCAGAACCTGGTACGTGTCAATGACATCCTCTTAGAACTGGAACGTCAGGTAGGCCCCCTGGAGCGCCAGTCAGAGAAAGCGAGGCTCTACCTCAAGAAGCGGGAGGAACTGAAAGCCTATGACGTAAACCTGTTCCTGCTGGAAATGGAGCAGTCTGGGCAGCAGCTGAAGGACTTAGGGGAGAAAACCCAGATTGTGGGGCAGGAATTAGAGGCGTCCAAGGAAGCGTATGACAGCATCAAGGCAGAATATGCCAAGGTGGAACAGGAAATGCAGCAGGCAGACGAGAGCCTTGCTACCATCCGCAAGGAACTTGGGGACGCCACCGTGCTGCAGGAGAAGCTGGAAGGCCAGGTCAACGTGCTGCAGGAGCAGATCCATGGGGCAAGGCAGAGCAAGGAGCACTTCCAGTCACGCCAGGAGGAAATTAACCGGGACATGCAAGGGCGCCTGGCAGAAAAAAGCCGGTTTGAGAAAGAAAAATCCCAGCTGGATGGGCAGCTTGGTTCTGTTGGGGAACAGAAGAGCCAGGTTATGGCAAGGTATCAGGAAATCCAGGAGGAAATTGCCCGCTGCTCCCGCAGGATTGAGGATGGGAAGAGCGAGATGATTGAACTCCTGAACGGCAAGGCTTCCACAAAGGCCAGGCAGCAGCGGTATGACACCATGAAGGAACAGGTGAATATCCGTAAAGCCCAGCTGAGCAAGCGGCTTTTGGAACAGAAGGGCGAGGAAGAAGAGCTCCAGGCTGCCCTGGAGGAATGCCAGGAGCGCTATAGGCAGGCGGAGGCGGCTTACCAGGGCCTGCAGGCAGAGGAGCAGAGGCTGGCAGGAAAGAGCCAGGAATGGCTGGGGAAACGGGCAGCCTCTTTAAAAGCGATGGAGCAGGATACTGCCCGCTACCACAGGGAGCAGTCCCGTCTGGAATCCCTTATCAATATTGCAGAACGGTATGACGGCTACGGGAACTCCATCCGCAGGGTGATGGAACGGAAGGAATCGGAACCAGGCCTTTTGGGCGTCGTGGCAGATTTAATCCAGGTAGAAAAAAAGTATGAGGTAGCTATTGAGACGGCCTTGGGCGGCAGCATCCAGAATATTGTGACCAGCGATGAGGGCGTGGCCAAGAAAATGATTGGCTACCTGAAGCAGAACCGCTATGGGCGGGCCACCTTCCTGCCCCTAACCAGCATAGGGAAAAAGCCCCCATCCGTTAACCAGGCGGCTCTTAAGGAGGAAGGGGTCATAGGCTTAGGGAGCGGATTGGTGAAGGCAGGCAGCCGTTTTGAAGGCCTGAAAACTTACCTGTTGGGCAGGACATATGTAGTGGACAATATTGACCATGCCATAGCGCTGGCCAGGAAATACCAGTACAGCCTTCGGATTGTGACGCTGGAAGGGGAATCCCTAAGCCCTGGCGGTTCCATGACAGGAGGCGCATTCCGCAATACCAGCAACCTGCTGGGAAGGAAGCGGGAAATAGAAGAGCTCCAGCGTCAGGCAGAGGAACTGCGGGAATTGGTGCAGTCCCATCGGAAACGGCTGGAGGAGATAGATATTGCCAGGGAACTCCTGGAAGAAGATGCCAAGAAAATCCAAGAGGATTTGAAGCAGGCCATGCTGGTGCAGAATACAGAGGAAATGAACCTGGAACGCGCCAGGGAGCAGAAGGCAGAAAATAGCCGCCAGTTTGAAGGCCTCAAGGCGGAGAGCCGGGAAATCGAGGGGCAGCTGAGGGAAATCAACGAAAGCCGCAGGCAAATCCAGGAAGAGATAGAGGCAGCAGACAGGCGGGAAGGGGAGATAGAGGTTGAGACCCAAAAGTTCCAGCAGATGTTAGCCCAGCAAAATATGCTGGCAGGGGAGAGCCAGGCGGATGTGTCAAAGGTGCAGCTGGAAGAGGCCAACCTGTCCCAGAAGGCAGTCTTTGCCCAAGAGAACCTTTCCCGTATTGAAAAGGAGTTACAGAAGCTGCAGGAGGAACTGGACGCGGCAGAGCAGGAAAAAAAGGATTCCCAGGCTGACGTGGAGAAAAAGCAGCAGGAAATCCAGGAAATCCAAAATGCCATCAAGGCCAGCGCGGCTGCCCAGAAGGAATTGGAGGGAAAACAGTCCGAGGGCCAGAAAAAGAAAGAGGAAATGTCCCTTTCCTATAAAGGGTTTTTCCAGAAGCAAGAAGAGCTGTCGCTGCATATCAATGATTTGGACAAGGAGCTTTACCGCCTGAACAGCCAGAAGGAGAAACTGAAAGAATCCATGGAACAGCAGACAGATTACATGTGGGAGGAATATGAACTGACCCTCCACCATGCCATGGAACTGCGGAATGAGGCTTACCAGAGCCTTGGGGAGATGAAGAAGCGGATTGCCGGGATGAAGGATGAAATCCGGCAATTGGGGGATGTCAATGTAAATGCAATCGAAGAGTATAAAGAAGTTTCAGAGCGTTATGGGTTCCTGAAAGGGCAGCATGACGATTTGGTGGAAGCAGAGAAAACGCTCCTTGGGATTATAGATGAATTGGATACAGGGATGCGCAGGCAGTTTTTGGAGAAGTTTGGGCGGATACAGAAGGAATTTGACAAGGTCTTTAAAGAATTATTCGGCGGCGGGAAGGGGACGCTGGAATTGGTGGAGGATGAGGACATCTTGGAATGCGGCATACGGATTACCGCGCAGCCGCCGGGGAAAAAGCTGCAGAATATGATGCAGCTTTCCGGAGGGGAGAAGTCCCTGACGGCGATTTCGCTGCTGTTTGCAATACAGAATCTGAAGCCATCGCCGTTCTGCCTGCTGGATGAGATTGAGGCGGCGCTGGACGACTCCAATGTGGGGCGGTTTGCAAAATACCTGCACAAGCTGACGAAGGATACGCAGTTTATTGTGATTACCCACCGAAGGGGGACCATGGAAGCGGCAGACCGGCTGTATGGGATTACCATGCAGGAGAAAGGGGTCTCCACGCTGGTATCGGTGAATTTGATTGAAGGGGATTTGGAGGAATAAGGGGACGGGAGGCTAAGAAGACGTTCAGGCGGGAAGGGGACGCAGTTCTGTACGCGGAATCCCCTTCGCCAGACGGTGCAACGCTACGGTGAACGAATCGCTAAGGGAGGCTAAGACGTCCAGGAATGCCTTCACGCCTAAGCCTCCCTTAGCGCTGGATTTCACCTGCGCTAAAGACGCCCCTGAATTGTCTGCCAAGGGGGATTCCACGTACAGAGCTGCTGGGCTTGGCAGGCCAGGAAATCATTATCTAGGAAGGAGAATGTTTGTGTTTTTTTGGAAGAGGAAGAAAGGGAAAGAAGAAGAGTATATAAAAAAGGATGAGGAGAGAGTATTTGGGGGAGGAGAAGAATCTGAGATTGGAAAAGATGCGGGGGAACTGGCACAGGAAGGTTTTGGAGGGGAAGGTAATAGGGAGGAGTTTGTGTTGCCGCATGAGGGGGACGGAGGAGACGGGGGGGCAGACGCCTTTCTAGGTAGGGGGGGTACGAGTGAAGGGAATGGAGAGGGAGAAAGGGAAAGAGAAAGGGGGTACTATCAGAGCGGGAGTGTAGGAGGGGAAGAAACCTATGGGGAAGGGAAAGAACAAGAACCTTATGGGGAAAGGAAAGTAGAAGAACTTTATGGGGAAGGAAGTGTAGAAGGGGAAGGCTCCCATGGGGAAGGGAGAGAAGTAGAACCTTATAGGGAAGAAGGCGGAAGAGAAGGAAAACCCTATGGGGAAGGAAGTATAGAAGGGGGAGAAGCCTATGGGGAAGGAAGTGTAGAAGGGGAAGGATCCTATGGGGAGGGGAGAGAAGTAGAACCCTATAAGGAAGAAGGCGGAAGAGAAGGAAAACCCTATAGGGAAGAAGGCGGAAGAGAAGGAAAACCCTATGGGGAGGGAAGTGTAGAAGAGGGAGGATCCTATGGGGAGGGGAGAGGGGAAGGTTCTTTTCCAGGGATGGCTTCTGAGGAGAATGGGGAGAGGGGAGAGGGGAAGAAGAAGGGGTTTTGGAAGAGCAGGAAGGAGAAGAAGGCGGAGGGCGGACAGGAAGAGAAGAAAGGCATTTTCCGCCGTCTGGTGAAGGGACTGGCAAAGACCAGGAATAATATTGTGTCTGGGATTGACGCTATTTTCAGCAGTTTTTCCAGCATTGATGAAGATTTTTATGAGGAAATAGAAGAGATACTGATTATGGGGGATTTGGGGGTACATGCCACCACGGAGATTATCGAGAACCTGAAGGCGAAGGTGAAGGAACTGCATATCAAGGATCCGGCAGCGTGCAAGGAGCATCTGATTTCCAGTATCAAGGAGCAGATGTATGTGGGGGAGACGGCTTATCGGTTTGAAGATGAGAAATCGGTGGTGCTGGTAATTGGGGTAAATGGCGTGGGGAAGACTACCACGGTAGGAAAGCTGGCAGGGAAAATGAAAGACCAGGGGAAACGTGTGGTAATTGCAGCCGCAGATACCTTCCGCGCGGCGGCAGGGGAACAGCTCAGCGAATGGGCGAACCGTGCAGGCGTGGAAATGATTGGGGGGCAGGAAGGGGCAGACCCAGGGGCTGTCGTGTATGACGCAGTGGCGGCGGCGAAGGCCAGGAATGCGGATGTGCTGCTGTGCGATACGGCAGGGCGGCTCCACAATAAGAAAAACCTGATGGAGGAATTGAAGAAAATCCACCGTATCCTGGAAAAGGAGTATCCGGATGCGTTCCGGGAGACCCTGGTGGTGCTGGATGGGACCACGGGGCAGAATGCTTTAGCCCAGGCGAAGCAGTTTGCGGAAGTAGCGGATATTACCGGGATTGTGCTGACGAAGATGGACGGGACGGCAAAGGGAGGGATTGCAGTGGCAATCCAGTCTGAACTGGGCGTTCCGGTGAAATATATCGGCGTAGGGGAGACCATAGATGATCTGCAGAAGTTTGATTCAGAACAGTTTGTGAATGCGCTGTTTGCCACGGAAGAGGAAAGGGAAGCGGCAGGGGAATAGGATAGGTGCGTTGGAAAAGAGAAAAAATAGGAGTGTGAGGAAAGATGTTGACCCTGGAAAGATTTGAGGAAGCAAGCGAGGTTGTAAAAGAAGTAACACTGGATACGGAACTGATTTACAGTAACTATTTCAGTGAGCAGACAGGGAACAAGGTGTACTTGAAGCCGGAAAATATGCAGTTTACAGGGGCTTATAAGCTGCGGGGGGCGTATTATAAGATTAGCACGCTGACAGAGGAAGAGCGGGGGCGGGGGCTGATTACGGCTTCTGCCGGGAACCATGCCCAGGGGGTGGCCTATGCGGCCAAGTGTTTTGGGGTGAAGGCCACGATTGTGATGCCTACCACCACGCCCCTGATTAAAGTGAACCGCACCAAGGGCTATGGGGCAGAGGTGGTGCTTTCGGGGGATGTGTATGACGAGGCCTGCCAGAAGGCTTATGAACTTGCGGAAGAGAAGGGGTATACGTTTATCCATCCCTTTGACGACCTGGCGGTGGCTACCGGGCAGGGGACGGTCGCCATGGAGATTTTTAAGGATCTGCCGCTGGTAGAATATATCCTGGTGCCCATTGGGGGCGGCGGGCTGGCCACGGGCGTGTCTGCCCTTGCAAAGCTTCTGAACCCAAATATCCAGGTGATTGGCGTGGAGCCGGCCGGGGCTAACTGCATGCAGAAATCCTTTGAGGCAGGGAAGGTAGTGACGCTTCCAGGGGTAAATACCATTGCAGACGGCACGGCAGTCAAGACGCCGGGAGAGGTGATTTTCCCATATATCCAGAAGAACTTGGATCAGGTGATTACGGTGGAAGACGACGAATTGATTGTGGCGTTTTTGGATATGGTGGAGAACCACAAAATGATTGTGGAAAATTCCGGGCTGCTGACAGTGGCGGCGCTGGGGCATCTGAATGTGAAAAATAAGCGGGTAGTGTCTATTTTAAGCGGGGGGAACATGGACGTGATTACGATGTCTTCCGTGGTGCAGCAGGGGCTGATTTTCAGGGACAGGATTTTTACCGTGTCTGTGCTGCTGCCGGATAAGCCAGGGGAACTCTGCAAGGTGGCGGATACGATTGCCAGGGAACAAGGGAATGTGATTAAATTGGAACATAACCAGTTTGTGACCACTAACCGGAATGCAGCCGTGGAACTTCGGATTACGCTGGAAGCGTTCGGTACGGAGCATAAGAACCAGATTATGGACGCCTTGGAGAGAGGGGGCTATAAGCCGAAGCTGGTACGGACGAACCTGTAAGAAGAATAAAAGGCCTCCTATGATAAAATTTAACAATCATAGGAGGCCTTCTTGCATGGCAGGCAGGGAAATGGAGTGTGCCATCCTAAGGCAATGGCAGGGATGTGCTACTGCTGCTGGATGGCAAACCGGATGGTGCCTTTTGCCCCGCGGCCAGAGCACTCTATTTTGTAATGACCGTCTTTCTGGATTTTGATTGTAAAATCTTCGATTTTATGATAGCTGTTCCCCAAAAAAATGGGTTTTTGCCCTTCTTCCCCGATGCGGATGGATAATTCGCCTCCGCTGTAATCATGGTGGGCCGTGATGGTATCCCCCTTTCTGAGGCGGTATGTCGCAGAGACGGATTTGTTTAATTGCCCTGCTTCTACCGTAAAGTTGTCCGTCCTTTCATAAACGGAATAAACCGAACGCTTGGAGAAATAGAAAAATATCCCGATGCACAGCGCAAGGAACAAAAGAAGGAGGGATATCCCCCAATACTTATAGGCCACGCCTGTTTTCTCTGGGGATAATTTCTTTTCATATTGGTAGAACTGGTAAGCTAAGATGCCGAATAAGGCCAAATAGGAAAGCGCCAATACCAGAAAGGTGATGGAGCATATATCCTGGATAAGGCCTCCCCCGCCGTACCCCAGCACGTTTGCGGCAAGCTGCGGCAGAAGGACGCACAGAAACAGCGCAATCAGCGGGGGCATCCTGCCTTTCAGGACACGTTTCATCATGTCAAGCCTTGAGGAATCGTCACAGAATATTTCTTCCGGTTCCTGCCCGTCCCCATCTTTTTTGCGAAAATAACTATACCCTACAAAATCAAATAAATACTCCCATCCGCAGTCTGAAAATATCTGCACATATTCCGCCTTGTTTTTCATCCCCTCTTGGTTGTAATCCAGGCGGTATGCCACCTTCTGGGGCTCACATTTATCAAAATGGTAGAAACCGGGGAAGGTGATGCCTGTCAGCTTCCATCCATTCCTGTGCATGGAAATCAAGAAGGCCTCTTCCTGCTGGTATTGTGGGATTGTAAAATATCTGAACACCGTTTTTTGTTCCATCAACTCATCTCCTTCATATTCCTGTATAAGCGTTCAATCCTTTTCTGTTCCATGCTTAATACTTCCCTGCCTAAAGGGGTAATGGCATATGTCTTTCTTTTTTCTTCTTCCCCAAGGAAACGGATTAATCCATCCTTTTCCATTTTGGACAGGCTCCCATACATGGTTCCTGGCGCTAATACAATATCGCCGTTTGTCAGTTCCTTTACTTTTTGGACGACGCCGTAGCCATGGTTCGGCGCCTGAAGGCATAAGAGGATATAAAATCCCGTTTCCGTCATTGGGACATAGACTTTCTTAATATGCGCATCCATTGAAGCCTCCTCCTTACATAGCAATACGATATATCGCACTGCGATAGTGTTAGGGTTATTATATCGCACTGCGATATAAATGTCAATAAAAATAAAAGTTTCCTGTTGGTTGATTTTGTAGAGGAAAGTATCGGGATGGTCGATTGAATGGCAGGCAGTTTTCCTGTTATAATAAGATTGCAGCTGTAGAAGTTACCTTGGTAGTCAGAAATCGGAGTAATAGAAGGATGTAAGGAGGACACGAATCATGAACAGACTGAACTTAGCGGAAAATCTTATCCGGTTCCGGCATGAAAAGAAACTGACCCAGGAAGAAGTGGCAGATTTTTTGGGTGTGACGAAAGCCTCTGTCTCCAAGTGGGAGAAAGGGGTTAACACGCCAGATTTGTTGCTCCTGCCCCAGTTAGCGGCTTTTTTCGGCGTGACGGTGGATCGGTTGATAGGATATGAGGCACAGCTTTCCAGCGAGCAGATCCGGCGTCAATATGCGGAGCTTTCCAAGGGCTTTGCAGACCTTCCTTTTACGGATGTACTAGGGCAGGCCAGATCCCTTGCCCACCAATATTATGCCTGTTACCCTTTTCTGCTGCAGCTTGGCGTCCTGTACTGCAACCACTATATGCTGGCTCCGGATAAGGAGGAACAGGAAGGGATTTTGCGGGAAGCATTGGGATGGTGCAGCCGGATATTGGAAAACTGCAGTGATGTCGGGGTATGCAGCGATGCGTTGGTCCTGAAAGCACTCTTGCATCTTCAGCTGGGGGAAGCGGCAGAAGCGATTGAGGCGCTGGAACCTTCTGCAGACCCCAGCCGCTTTGCAGGGCAGGATGGGGCTTTATTGGTGCAGGCTTACCAGCTGGCAGGTGATATGGAAAAAGCAAGATGTTACGCACAGGTGAGGCAGTATGTGGATTTGCTGAACCTGGTAGGCGATGCAGCCCTGGCGCTTTCCCTGCACGCTGGCGACAGCGGGCATTGTGAGGAGACCATCCGGCGCACAGCTGGCATAATAGGGCTCTATCACTTGGAATCACTCCATCCGAACCTTGCGGCCCAGTTTTATTACCAGGCTGCCGTCGCTTATGGGATGAATGGGAAAGAAAGGGAAGCTCTGGAGGCGCTTGGCTGTTTTGGGAAATGTGTGGAAAAGCTTTTGGGGAAAGAGCCAATCCGCCTGCACGGGGACAGTTATTTCCATCTGCTGGACGCATGGATTGACTGTCTGCCCCTTGGGAGCATGGCGCCCAGGGACCAAAGCTTTATCCGGCAAAGCCTGCAAGACCCCCTGGCGCATCCTGCCTTTGATGGCTTAAGGGAAAAAGAAGGCTTTCAGAGGCTTGTCCGCAGGCTAGTGGAAGGAGGTGGGGAGGATGCCTGATATCAAAGAATTGCTGCCGTTTTTGGTTCCTCTTGCCATAGTGCAGTTCGCACTGCTTGGCTATACCCTTTTCCATATCCTGTCGCATAAAACCTATAAACGGGGCAGCCGCGGGCTTTGGGTAGCGGTTGTTCTGGTGGGGATGCAGTTTATCGGCCCTATCCTGTATTTTCTGTTGGGGAAGGAGGACGCTTAAATGGATATACTCTCTCTTTCCCATATCGCAAAGCGTTTTGGGGGAAAACAGGTGCTCACGGATGTCAGCTTTTTGGTGCCGGAGCATACGGTATTTGGCTTTGTGGGGCAGAACGGCGCAGGGAAAACCACTACGATGAAGCTAATCCTGGGGCTTCTTGCCAGTGACAGCGGGGAAATCTCCGTCAATGGGCGGAAAGTCCGCTATGGGAGTACGGCAGCCAACCGGATGGTGGGCTACCTGCCAGACGTCCCGGAATTTTATCCTTATATGACGCCCAAGGAGTACCTTTGTTTTTGCGGGGGGATTACCGGCATGACGGCAAAGGAAAGCAGGGAACGCAGTGAGGAATTGCTCTGCCTGGTGGGCTTGGAACAAGAGAACCGCCGTATCCGGGGGTTTTCCCGCGGCATGAAGCAGCGGCTGGGCTTGGCGCAGGCCTTGTTTGGCCGCCCGAAGCTCCTGATTTGTGACGAGCCTACCTCTGCCTTAGACCCAGTAGGGCGGAAGGAACTGCTGGATCTTTTGGTATCTGTGAAAGAACAGGCCACGGTGCTCTTTTCCACCCATATCCTTTCGGATGTAGAGCATATCTGTGATGAGATTGCATTCCTGCACGGCGGGAGGATTGTCCTGCAGGGGAGCCTGGAAGAAGTGCGGGCAAGGAGGAAAGCTACGGCCACGGAACTGGAATTAGAACAGCCCAAGGATGCACAGCGGTTGCTGTCTATGTTCCCTTGCTTAAAGCCGATAGGGTCGAATAGGCTTTTACTGGAAATGGCAGGGGCTTTGCCGGACATCCTGCATGCCCTTGCAGATAAGAGGATGCCAATCCTGCGGATAGAGCGGCAGGAAGCGTCCTTGGAGGATTTGTTTCTGGAGGTGGTGGGAAAATGATTGCATTTCTAAAAAAAGAGTGGATGGAATTATGGAGGACCGGCCGGTTCCTGGTCCTGCTGCTGGTGTTTGCCCTATTAGGTATTATGAATCCTGCAATGGCCAAACTGATGCCCTGGATGATGGAAACGCTTTCAGAATCCCTTGCAGATTCCGGGATTACCGTTACAGCAGTTACGGTAGACGCCATGGATTCCTGGACACAGTTTTATAAGAATATCCCAATAGGGATTATCGTGTTTGCCCTGCTTAGCAGCGGGAGTTTTACATCAGAGTACCAAAGAGGGACTTTAATCCCTGTGGCGGCAAAAGGGCTGTCCCGCTGGAACATCCTGCTTGCAAAGGCACTGACGGCATGTGCGGCATGGACAGCGCTGTATGGGCTTTGTTTCGGGATTACTTATGGATACAATGCGTATTTTTGGGATAATGGCGTGGCAAGCCATCTATTCCTTGGGGCGTCAATGGCTTGGCTGTTTGGGATATGGGTGATTGGGCTTCTGGTGTTTTTCTCAGCGTCTGCGAAAAGCAGCGCACAGGTGCTTCTGGGGACAGGGGGGATTGTCCTGGCTGTTTACCTGATGGGCATGTTCCCAAGGTTTGGCAAGTATCTTCCCGTAGCTTGCCTAGATGGCCTGCCGCTGCTGCAAGGGGCAACCTGCCCGGGGGATTATTCTGCCAGCATGGCAGCGGCAGTGGGGATGGCGCTCTTATGCCTGGCGCTTGGAGGGGTTTGCTTTTCCAGGAAACAGCTGTAATACGGGAAATTAAAATTTGACGTATGGATTTGTAGGTGGTATGATAAGGGTAGATTAAGAACTGATTAGGATAGATGGGCAGTTGGATAGGCTCAAAAAAAGAAGGAAAGGGATTGCAATGGACAAGCTGAAAATGGAAACGCCTGACTTGGTTCAATCCAACATGGAAAAGCTGTCTGCCCTGTTTCCTGCCTGTATTACCGAGGTGCGGGGAGAGGATGGAAAACTGAAAAAAGCAGTTAACTTTGCGCTGTTGCGGCAGATGCTGTCCGATGTTGCCATAGAGGGCGATGAAGCCTATGAATTTACCTGGGTAGGTAAGAAGGCTGCTATTGTGGAGGCCAACCGCCCAATCCGAAAGACCTTGCGCCCCTGCCTGGAAGAAAGCGTAGACTGGGATAGTACAGAAAACCTTTATATTGAGGGTGACAACCTGGAAGTGCTGAAGCTGTTACAAGAAAGTTATTTGGGCAAGGTGAAGATGATTTATATTGATCCACCTTACAATACAGGCAATGATTTTATTTATCAGGATGATTTTGCTATGAATGGGGAGGAATATGGCAAAGAGTCTGGATGGGTGGACGAAGAAACAGGAGAGAGGCTATTTAAGAATACGGATACGAACGGACGGTTCCACTCCGATTGGTGTAGCATGATTTATTCCAGGCTGATGTTGGCCAGAAATTTATTATGTGATGAAGGATCTATTTTTATTAGTATTGATGATAATGAGCAAGGGAGCTTAAGGAAGATTTGCGATGAAATTTTTGGCGGCCAAAATTTTGAGGGGCATATTCATTGGAGAAGAAGGCATAACCAGCCCAACGACAAAACAAAAATGATTGGCATTGTTGCCGAGCATATTATTGTGTATGCTAAGAATAAAGCTTTTTTGAAAGCTGCTGGAGTCGGGAAACTTGACCTGACTGCTACGTTTGCAAACCCAGATAATGATCCTAACGGCCCGTGGGCTAGCAAACCATGGAAAGTTGGTTCAGACCAAAATGGTAGTAAATATACCATTATTACGCCAACGGGAAAAGTACTTGAAGGTGAATGGATGGGGGAAGAATCCACTTACCAAAAGTATCTGCAAGAGGGCAGGATTTATTTCCCTAAGGGTGGTGATGGAATGCCCAGGAAGAAATACTATCAATTTGAACGTGAAAATGAAGGGCAATGTGCGACAAATTGGTGGCCGCATGATCAATTTGGGCACAATCAAGGTGCAAATGACAGGATGGCAGAATTGTTTGGGCAAAAAAATATTTTTAGCAATCCGAAACCTGTGGAATTGCTGCGGGCAATCATTAAAATTGCAAATGCCAAAAACAATGATATATGCCTTGACTTCTTCTCCGGTTCTGCCACGGCTGCCCACGCTGTGATGCAGATGAACGCTGAAGATGGCGGGCACCGGAAATTTATCATGGTGCAGTTGCCTGAAACCTGTGATGAGAAGAGCGAAGCCTATAAGGCAGGCTATCGGAACATCTGCGAAATCGGCAAGGAGCGGATCCGCCGTGCCGCCAAAAAGATTGCTGCGGACAACCCTGGAAAACACTTTGATGCTGGTTTCCGTGTCCTCAGGTTGGACAGCACCAACATGGCTGACGTGTATTATTCCGCTTGTGAATACCATCAGGAAATGCTGCCGTTGCTGGAAAATAACATCAAGCCTGGCCGCACTGATTTAGACTTACTATTTGGTTGCCTGCTGGAGTGGGGGCTTCCCTTATCCATGCCGTATACTTCTGAGAAGATTAATGGCTGTTCCATCCACACTTATAATGGTAATGACCTAATCGCCTGTTTTGATGAAAATATCCCGAATGATGTCATGAAAGAGATTGCCAAACGCAAGCCGTTTCGGGTTGTATTCCGTGACAGTGGCTTTGCCAGCAGCCCTGCCAAAATTAATGTGGATGAGATTTTTAAAATGCTTTCTCCCCGCACCAGAGTGAAGGTTCTGTAGGGAGAGGCTGATTACTGAAGAAAAGGGAGGCAAAAGGATGTATGAAGATACAGTATAGGCGCCAAAAATTCCAAGCGGATGCTGCGAAAGCTGTAGTTGATGTCTTTGCCGGACAGCCATATCTGACCGCCACCTATGGGATGGACAGAGGCAGCGGCAACTACCAAATTGGCGTAAATGAGGAAAAGGATTTCATCGGATTTAGCAATCATAAGATTGTGCCAGGGCTTTCAGACCAGCAAATACTGGAACAGCTGAATAAAGTCCAACGCAAGAACCAGATTAAGCTATCAGAAAAGTTGGAAGGCATTAAGAATGGCTATAACCTTACTGTTGAGATGGAGACTGGCATTGGCAAGACCTATACTTATATCAAGACTATGTTTGAACTGAACAAGCATTATGGATGGAGCAAGTTCATTGTTGTGGTTCCCAGCGTGGCAATCAGGGAAGGTGTTTATAAGTCTTTTGAAATGACACAGGAACATTTTGCAGAGGAATATGGGAAGAAGGTACGTTTTTTCATCTACAATTCCTCGCAACTGACAGAAATTGACCGTTTTGCATCGGATAACGCTATCAATGTGATGATTATCAATGCTCAGGCATTTAACGCCAAGGGCAAGGAAGCACGCAGAATATACATGAAGCTAGACGCGTTCCGTTCCCGCCGGCCCATAGATATGATTGCCAAGACGAATCCAATCTTAATTATTGATGAACCACAATCTGTTGAAGGGAAGCAGACGAAAGAACGGCTGAAAGAGTTTCATCCGCTTATGACTTTGCGTTACTCCGCCACCCACAAAAGCGACAGTATTTATAATATGGTTTTCCGCTTGGATGCCATGGAAGCGTACAATCAGCGGCTGGTCAAAAAAATTGCAGTGAAAGGCATCACAGAATCAGGCAGCACCGCTACGGAAAGCTACCTTTACTTGGAAGGCCTGAACCTTTCCAAAAGTGACCCGACAGCTATTTTACAATTTGAAGTGAAAATGGCCAATAGGGCACCAAAGAAAAAAAGCCGTATTGTCAAAATTGGTGATAACCTTTATGATTACTCTGGCGGCCTGGAAGAATACAGAAATGGTTTTGTGGTAAAACAAATTGATGGGCGCGATGATTCTGTAGAATTCCTGAACGGAATCAAGATTTTTGCCGGAGATGTGGTTGGGGCGGTAGACGAAAGCCAATTGCGCCGCATTCAGATACGGGAAACCATCCTTTCCCACATTTTACGGGAACGCCAGCTGTTTTATAAGGGTATCAAAGTACTTTCCTTATTTTTCATCGATGAAGTATCAAATTACCGTGAATATGATACAAAAGGGCATCCGCTAAACGGTAAATATGCCGCCATGTTCGAAGAAGAATACGAAGATGTTATCAGCAATCTGCAGATTGCCATGGGTGAAGATGATTATATCAGATATTTGCAGGCAATCCCTGCCGCAAAGACCCATTCTGGTTATTTCTCGGTGGACAGCAAGGGCAAGATGGTAAACTCTAAAGTCAGGCGTAAAGAAACCACTTCTGACGATGTAAGCGCTTATGAGCTGATTATGAAGAACAAAGAACTGCTCCTTGACCGTGACCCAGTACGCTCCCCAGTCCGTTTTATTTTCTCCCATTCCGCTCTGCGGGAAGGATGGGATAACCCCAATGTATTCCAGATTTGCACTTTGAAACAGAGTAGCAGTGATGTCCGGAAGCGGCAGGAAGTCGGACGCGGCTTACGTCTCTGTGTGAACCAAGGTGGTGAGCGAATGGATGCGGACATGCTGGGAAACGATGTACATAATATCAATATTCTAACGGTTATTGCCAGTGAAAGTTATGATTCTTTTGCAAAAGGCCTGCAAACAGAGTTGGCAGAGGCGGTTGCCAGCCGTCCCTGTACTGTTACAGTAGGGCTTTTTATTGGAAAAGCCATTCAAGATTTACAGGGCAATGAGCAGGTCATCGACCAGGATATGGCTTCTGCCATTCACTACGATATGATTGTCAATGGCTATATTGACCGCAAAGGTGCTTTGACAGATAAGTATTATGAAGATAAAGCAAACGGAACAGTCCAAGTTGCAGAAGAAGTTGAGGGCTGCGCAGCTGCCGTCCTTAAAATTGTAGATTCTATCTATGATGCCCGCAGTATGCAGCCAGAGAATGCCCGCGGCAGCAATGTGGAACTGCAAGTCGATAATGAAAAGCTGGGCAGCCGTGCATTTAAAGCGCTGTGGTCCAGGATTAATGCAAAATCCGTTTATGTTGTAGATTTTGATACGGATGAATTGATAAAAAAGGCCATTGCAGCCCTTGACAGCAAACTCCGTGTTTCCAGGATATGCTTTCAAGTAGAAACTGGAGCAATGGAGGCAATCAAGTCCAAAAAGGAATTGCTTTTGGGCGCATCTTTTATAAAAGAAGAAACTTGTAACTATGATACTGCCAGGAGTGCAAATTTCAATGTGAAATATGACTTAATTGGGAAGCTGGTGGATGAAACAGGGCTGACCCGTAAGGCTCTTATTGCCATTCTAAAGGGCATCCAGACAGCCGTATTTAACCAATTTAAGGATAATCCAGAAGAGTTTATCATGAAAGCAGCCACCCTTATCAATGATGAGAAGGCAACAGCTGTCATTGAGCATATTACCTATGATGTCCTGGATGAACGTTATAGCACAGATATCTTTACCGACCCATCCATTAAGGGACGGCTTGGCGTAAATGCGATGAAAGCGAAAAAGCATCTATATGGCCATATTGTTTATGACTCTGCCAGGGAACGGGATTTTGCCGCCAATTTGGATACAGATACGGATGTGGCAGTCTATGTGAAACTGCCAAGCGGCTTTTACATTTCGACACCTGTGGGCCGTTACAGCCCAGATTGGGCCATTGCTTTCTATGAAGGGACAGTTAAGCACATTTATTTTGTGGCAGAAACAAAAGGCTCTATGCAGTCCATGCAGTTCCGGTTGGTAGAGCAGTCGAAAATCCACTGTGCGAGGGAGCACTTCAAAGCAATATCCAGTGAAAATGTGGTCTATGATGTTGTAGATAGTTATCAATTGCTGTTGGAAAAAGTAATGCAGTAGCAGTAATATTTTTCTGGTAGGCAATCAGGAAGATGGCCATATTTGCACAGGAATCTGCCAAATGCTGCGAGGGTTAAAAGGGCATTTGGCATAATATGGGACAAAGCGGGCAAGCCCTAAGGGGGTTGCCCGCTTTGTGCACCAGTTTTTTTGTATGGCAGCCCAATGCGGATTAACACAGATGTGCAAATGCAGTGCCCAAACGAGTCCCAAAGCCCAGCGCCTGGCACATCCTTTCATCGCAAGGCGCACAGCAGGCATAGAGGCTTGCGACGCCATGTTCTTTGCACCAGGCCTGCGCTGCCTGTGCCAGCTTCTGCGCGATACCTTTCTTACGGAAAACAGGCTCGATGTAGAAGTCTTGGAATATCGCGGTATCTGAATAGGTACAGGTAGAAAAGCATTTTGCCACGCTGCAGATACCTACAGCCCGGTAGCCGCGCTTTGCCACAAAGAAAACAATCTTGCCATCCCGGATTGCCTGTTTGAGATGCTCTTGTTTTTGTTCTGTAAGCGCCTGTCCCCCTATCTCCTTCTGGTAACCGTTTTCCAGCTTCATAAGCTGCCAGTCTTCTGGGGCGGATAGGGTTTCAATCACAATAGGGACATTCTCATCCGGGGGCAGGATCATAAGAGGCTCCCCCCATTCGTCAATGCCGTTCTCAACGAATCCGGCGCTTTCCCAGAAGCGGCGGCGGCAATCAGTGCCGCCATAATTCAATTCTGCATAGAGCGCCCCATGCCTTTTTGCCCAATCCAGGAGCACTCTGGCACATTCCCTGCCGGTTCCGTTGCCGCGGAATTTTGGGTAGACGCAGAACTCCAAAATGAAGCATTTGCCGTCTTCTGTCCGATAGATGGCTGGCATGGCAAAACCGATATCCTGCCCCTCCCGTTGGAAGAACAGGTAGTAGCATGGGTCTTCGAGCCTATCGTGGATGTCCTGTATATTTTTTCGGTATTCTGTATCACTGAGGAAGTACTCTCTTTCTTCATCCTCTGGGTTTGGGAAGATATCCCGCTTAAAATAGAGGCGGAGCTGTTCCCAAAAGGCGGCAATATCAGATTCTGTGGTTGCTTCACGGATAGAAATTTGGTTTTTCATTCTTATTCCTCCAAAATTTATTTTTCGGAGGGTTAGGGAACGTGAACCCTCCATACACGGTTCAATTTCATAAAACATCACCCTTTCTGTATTAGATTTGTATTCTATCATCAAGTTTGATGGAAATACCATAATTCAGCGTTATCCTGTGGCAGCAGGCCTTGCAGCTTTGCCGGTTAAGGTGTAGCTGGCGTGAGGAGCATTTCCCTTACATTGTCCAAAGTATCCCTGATTGCAATGTGCTGCGGGCAGGCTTCCTCACATTTCCCGCATTTGATGCAGGCATCCGCATGTTTTTTCCCATGGCCGCCTACCAGCCATTCTTCCTGGCGTTTTGCCAGCCCCAGGCTACGGTAGAGGGTTAGGTAATTCATGGCGGTAAAAGACCCGGAAACCCCGATGTCCATGGGGCAGACCTTTGCGCAGTAGTTGCAGGAGGTGCAGGGAATCAGCGGGATTTTTGCCAGTTCCTCCTGTGCCTTCTGGAGGGTTTTTCCCTGGCTTGTTGTAAGCCCTCCAAAGGATGACATATAAGATAGGTTGTCTTGCATCTGCGCTACATTGCTCATACCAGACAGCACGGCGATGACGCCTTCTAAGTTTGCGGCGAACCGGATTGCCCAGGAAGCTGCGGAGTTTTCCGGCTCGGCATCCCGGAAGAGCTTTTCCACCGGTTCTGGGGGTGTTGCAAGCATCCCGCCCTTTACAGGTTCCATAATGATAACGGGCTTCCCATGCTTCCTGGCTACCTCATAGCAGCGGCGGGATTGCACGGAAGGGTTTTCCCAGTCTGCGTAGTTGATCTGGAGCTGGACAAATTCCATTTCTGGGTGTGCGTCCAGGATTTCTTCCAGTTCCTCTGGCGTAGAATGGAAGGAAAAGCCTACATGCTTCACAAGCCCTGCTTTCTTTTTCTCCTGCACCCAGCCCCACATGTTAAAGTCATCGAAATAATGGGATCTGCTTTCCCCTAGGTTATGCAGCAGGTAAAAGTCGAAATATCCAGCCCCGGTCTGGGCTAGGGAGGTATCAAACTGTGCATAAGCTTCTTCTTTTGTCTTACAGTTAATCCAGGCTGCGTTTTTGGTAGCCAGCTGGTAGCGTTCCCTTGGGTAACGCTCCACCAGCGCCTGGCGGATGGCGTCCTCGCTCCCGGCATATGCCCAGGCTGTGTCAAAATAAGTAAAGCCGGCGTCTAGGAATAAATCCACCATCACCTTTACCTGTTCCACGTCAATGGCGCCGTCTTTCTGGGGCAGGCGCATTAAGCCGAACCCTAATTTCCGGATGTCTTCCCCTAAATATCCCATGTCTGACGTACCTCCTTTAGATTTGTATGCCGTTTTAGATGTTGGTTGCATAATTACCCCAGCATTTTCTGCCAGCGCGGCAAAATGCGTTGCCATCTGGCTGCTGGGGACATATAATGGAAATAGTATAACAGCTTCGGGTTACCCGAAGTCAATACCTTTTATGCGAAAGAGAGGAGATACTATGAAATATACCATGAAACAGTTTGCAGGAATGTTCCATACGACGGAGCATACCCTGCGCTATTATACCGATATTGGGCTTCTGCCATGTGGGAGGGACAGCGCAAACCGGCGCATATTTGATGATACTTCAGCTAATTGGATGCGCGGCATTTCCTATCTGAAGAAATGCGGCACATCCATTAAGGACATAAAGGAATACTGCCGTTTATGCCAGCAGGAGGAATCAGAGGAGAATTTGAAAGCAAGGTATCAGATAATCCTCCGCCAGCAGGAGAAGTCGCATAGAAAAGTGGAAGAGGCCAAGGCTACGGCAAAATATATGGATGACAAAGTCAAGCACTATGAAGATATCTTAGCAGGCCTGGTGCCGGATGACATGAACCCAGGCAATTGGGCGCCAAAGGGGGAATAAAAGGCGGAAATAGGCTTTTAAAACGCGAAGAGGGGAAAACGGCCTTTTGTATGTTGGCGGGTGTTAGGGGCGGTATCCTTATCAGGTGACGTATTTTTTGTTAAGTGAATATGTCTGCCCAAAGCACCAATCTGCCAAATTTTTGAGAAATATAGAATGGTAGCCTTTGGAATAGAGGCACTTTTATAAGCCCCACCGAAGCCGGACTTTGGGAGACATATCCTTTTATCTATTCAAACAGCCAACTTAAGGCGGAGTTGACGGTATGCAGAATGCTTTGTTCTGGACCAGAGCCTGATGCCTTCTTTCGCATACGACAGTATGCCAGGGATACCTTTTGCCAGCCGGTAATAGCAGAAGAAAACTTTTTGTAATTTTGAAATTAGTCCTGCGCTTGAGATATTGGCACTTGCTGAAAAACCAATTACAGTTTTCGGAATTGCAAAACAGGCAATCAGAAGCGAAGATGGGTTGTCAGTATTTCCCGATGATACGATTGATAATATTGATTTGGATGCGTATGACAGTTTAATATTGCCTGGTGCAATGGATATCAGAGAAAGTATTGAAAATGAAAGGATAATAGATTTCATCAAAAAGTTTGATGGAAAGACAATAGGAGCTATTTCAATCGCACCCCTGTTACTTGTCAGAGCTGGATTACTTAATGGAAAACCATTCATGGCTGGTATCAATAAAGAAGAAATTTTTGAAGAGGGATTTTCAGAGAATGATTTAGCTAAAATGGTGGGATGGGATGACAATTTAAGTAAACCAGTTGAGGAGGGATATATTATAACTGGCAATATAATTACATCAATATCATACAACTTTATCAAATGGGCATTGGCTTTTGGAAAAATGGTAGGAATTGACATTTCTGCAAAAACGTTCGGGATTTAAGGGAAAGTTGGAAATGGTAAAACTGCCAAATTGGCGGTTTTAAACATGAATAGACAGAGAAAACCGCCCTTTGTACTTTGGCGGGTGCCGGGGCGGTGTTCTTATCAGGTAAAGCATATTCTGTTTTGGACTGCTGCCAGTCATAGCGATTGTACTTTTGCCAATAGGGCATCCTGCAATACTTTTGAAAAGTTGATGCTTTTTTCTTCACAAAGAGTATTCAGCCACATAGGAATGCTTAAAGTCTTTTTTACTGCCTTATCGCTGTGCTGCCTTGCGTATTCGGTCATATCCACCAGTACCATATTGACGAAAACACTATCCGCAGCGGATTCCATTTCAAAATCTTTCAGGATGGCAGCCGGATTGATTTCGCTTAATGCACTGGGAGCCGGGAGGGATTCACCGTCACGCAGGGCGGTAAACAGATACAGACCGCAGGCATCCCCCGCCATGCGCATAGCGTCCGCCACATTATCCCCAAAAGTTGCAAGATTCCCTAAGTCGGGGAAAATGACCGATATTTTACCCTCTTCCTCATAGAAAACAGCCGGGTATACATAATTCATAAATCATTGCTCCTTTCCGTGTAATCTATATTATTTGCAAGGGGCAGGGGCTTATTTCAGCCCCGCCTGATTGCGTATGGATTTAACAATACTTTTCGGGATGTCACCGGGATGATTCGGAACGCTTACTTTTCCGGGCTTTGTTGGGTGTTTGTATTGGTAATGTGAGCCGCTTATGTCTGACACGTACCATCCATCATCCTTTAGCATCCGGTCGGCTTCTCTGAATCTCATGTATGTTTCCTCCTTACAATTATATAATAACACGTATTTTACGTATTGCCAAGAGGGAAACATAAAAAAGATACGTATTTTACGTAGATATAATATGCAGATACCGGGAAAGTATGCAGATTGGCAACAAGGTGCGCCGCCAATATTCGACCACAAGTGGGGGGAAAATACAGTTATGCCGTCTGTTGCCGTCTTGTTTTTTATCAGACGTTACATAAACAAGGCAGAGCCGCTAAACAACGAATTTCGTCTTTTAAAGGTTCGATTTGAAATGTAACCTTGCAGAGCATAGCCACAAGTGGTAACGTACCCGGAATTTTCCAGGCGGCATCCGGCGATAATATCCCGATTTGAAATCGGAGAACTGACAAGAACGGCTTTTCCGCTTTTCAGAATCCCTATACACATGCGCAACAAGCCCCTATTTTGTGTTGTAACGGCATAGACAGTATTTTTATCAGGTAAGGCAGTACAAGCCCGATATGGGGCAGATAGAGCCATTGCAAAAGGATTCTCACAGACGTGTGATTACGCGCACACGTTGATTGTTGTTATACTTCACTCTTCCTGAATGAGGAATGAAACGGCTATCCTGATGGTGGATACCACTATATAGTTGCCAGTGGGAGCAATCTGGCGCTTAGGTACAGGAAATTTCCCGCTCCACACAATGTCGAACCCCTGCAAATATTTTAGCACCCTTTGCCTGTGCCAGTTTGTTGGCATGGTTCGTATTTCGGTACGAGCCGAACGCAAGATTGCGTTGGGTGGGCATATCCCTTGTGTGGTTATTGGTGAAAGTAATGTAGTAACTACGGTGCAAGGTATTTTTCCTTACCTGATAAATAGGTATTGGGGGTTTTGAGGATTTTGTCCCCGGTCAGGCAGCCTATAAAATGATTTTCCTATCAGAAACCGGAACTACTCCCCCACTTATTCCCCCTTACTCACGCACTTTTCATAGAGGGGTGGGACAAATGAAGAAGCAAAGGGAAAAACCGCTAAAATCAAGGGGTTTCTGCTTGCTCACCCATGAACAAACAAGGGGGGTTTTCCACCTGATAAGACGGAACATGGGCGGTTATTTATAACGACACCTTCTCCACCGTACCAAAATCATAGTACATTTTACAATAGGGGACTATAGCAAAAATAAACAAAATTAGGGGGCTAATACTATAATAGACCTATCAAGAGATGGAAGGAGAAACACAACATGAAACAGATTACCAAAGTAAGAAAAACAGTTTGCGCAATGGCTAACCAATTACGGAAAGCCGGGTGCTCTCTCAAAGAAGCCTTTAAAAAGGCATGGCAGAGGGTAAAGCTGTCAATGACAGTTCGGGCAGCAGGAACCACATTCGAGAACAGACAGGAGCGGTTACAGTTCCTGCAGCAGTTCAAGCCGGAGGATTTGACCGTTACATTAGAGCGTGAGCAGAATAATAAGTTTGATTGTAACGCTATTCAGATTGTTGTACATATCAAGCCTATTCGCCGGGAATGTGATTCAGGCGGCAATGTGGTTTATCAGGTAACGAAGTTAAGGGAGTGGGCGGCGCCTTATGTGTCTGCTGCCTACCTCACATTATAGAAAGGCGGTGCTTATTATGGCAGAAAAGAGAAAAGACAACCGGGGCAGAAATCTCAAAACTGGCGAATGCTACGATCCAAAGAATAAGCGGTATATGTCCCGAAAGATGATTGACGGCGAACGCATCACAATTACCGCTCCTGATGGTAAAAAACATTCTACCATGTCCAATCTGAAAAGCTGTCTGAATATTGTCTTTGAATGTGCCTTAGATGATGATATTATTATCAAGAATCCTGCAAAGAATTTACAAGTGCCGCAGACAGAGAGTAAGAAGCGGACAGCCATAGAACAACAGAAGATTGATTTGTTTATGAGTTATGTAAAGAATAGTGAGCGGTATTCATACAGTTACCCAGCGTTTGTTGTTCTGTTTAATTCAGGCATGAGAATTGGGGAAATGGCAGCATTGACATGGGATGATGTGGATTTCAAGGATAATACCATAACCATAAGTAAGACCGTGAACCGATACAGAAAAGTGGATTATGGTTTTACTATGGCAGTAGCTTCTCCCAAAAGCAAGACTTCCATTCGTAGTATTGCAATGAATAGCGTAGTAAGAAAAACGCTCCTGAAGCTGAAAATGCAAAGTGTACCCCCTGCTGCAAAATTGCCCTATGTGGATGATTCTGGGAATATCAGGGGGCATATATCCGGATTTCTGTTCGTGAATACATCCGGGAATGTATGGAATGAGCCGGGATTCCGGGAACTGATAAAAAGGATTGTGGAGCGGCACAACAAGGATGCAGAAGAAAACCATACAGAAAAGATTGAGAATTTTTGTCCGCACATGGTTCGACATACTTACACAAGCCTTGCTTACTCTGCCGGAGCTGATGTGAAGATTGTAAGCCAGAACCTCGGACACGCTTCTACATCCGTGACACTGGACACATATACGCATCTGACAGAGAATAAAAAGAAAGAGCAGGAAGCGGTGGCGCAGACGGTTAGAATATCATAATTGTTGTGGCAATTCTGTGACAAATTCGAGAAGAAAGACGGAAAAAGATAGACTATGATAAAAGCACCCTTTTAGGCGGCAGTATTGAAATAAACAAGGATAACACAAGAAGAAATAACACGAACAATAGTTCGTAAAGAAAAAAGCCTTGACACCCTCTTTTTTTTATAGTATGATACCAAAGGTGATTGGATATGGAGAGGAAAGTGATGCAGACATACCTCTATGATTTTTATGGGGAGCTGCTGACGGAGCACCAGAGGAATGTCTATGAGGATTTTGTATTGAATGATTTTTCCCTGAGTGAGATTGCCCAGGAGGCAGGGATTAGCCGCCAGGGCGTCCATGATTTGGTGAAGCGGTGCGACAGGATCCTAGAAGGCTACGAGGGGAAGCTCCATCTCTTAGAACGCTTCCTTAAGATGAAGGGGCAGATTACCAGGATCCGTACCTTGGCGCAGGACAGCCAAAACCAGGCGGATGGGGCTGTGATGGCAGAGATTGCAGCCATTTCCGATGAGGTATTGAAAGAGTTGTAGATGCCCAAGGGCAGCCAGGCGGGTTGTATTAGGCTGCCTGGCGTTGGGATGGCGGCAGCCAGGGCACATAGATGGGAGGAAAGTATGGCATTTGACAGCTTATCCGAAAAATTACAGAACGTGTTCAAATCCTTACGGAGCAAAGGGCTTTTGACGGAAGCAGATGTGAAGGCGGCGCTGAAGGAAGTGAAGCTTGCGCTGTTAGAAGCAGATGTTAACTTTAAGGTAGTGAAGCAGTTTGTAAAGACTGTGCAGGAGCGGGCGGTTGGGCAGGATGTAATGAGCGGCCTGAATCCTGGGCAGATGGTAATAAAGATTGTAAATGAAGAACTTGTCTCTTTGATGGGTTCTGAGACGACTGAGCTTTCCTTGCGGCCAGGCAATGAGATTACGGTCATTATGATGGCAGGCCTGCAGGGGGCGGGGAAGACCACCACCACAGCCAAGATTGCTGGGAAGCTGAAGCAGAAGGGGAAGAAGCCTTTGCTGGCAGCCTGTGACGTGTACCGGCCGGCAGCCATCCAGCAGCTCCAGATTAATGGTGAGAAGCAGGGCGTAGAGGTATTTTCCATGGGAGACAGCCATAAGCCTGTGAATATTGCCAAGGCAGCGATAGAGCATGCCAGGGCGGATGGGTTCCAAGTGGTCATCTTGGATACGGCTGGGCGGCTCCATGTGGATGAGGACATGATGCACGAGCTCCAGGAAATCAAGGAGCAGATAGAAGTGCACCAGACCATCCTAGTGGTGGATGCTATGACGGGGCAGGATGCCGTTAACGTAGCTTCTTCTTTCCAGGAGCAAATCGGGATTGACGGCGTGGTGCTGACCAAGCTGGACGGCGACACCAGGGGCGGGGCGGCATTGTCCATCCGTTCTGTGACAGGCAAGCCCATCCTGTATGTGGGCATGGGAGAGAAGCTTTCTGATTTGGAGCAGTTCTATCCGGACCGTATGGCCAACCGGATTTTGGGCATGGGCGACGTGCTGACCTTGATTGAGAAGGCGCAGGAAACCATTGACGAGGAAAAAGCCAGGGAGCTGGAGCAGAAGATGCGCAAGGCAGAGTTTGGCTTTGACGATTATTTAGAGTCCATGAACCAGATGAAGAAATTAGGCGGTATTGCCAGCATGCTCCAGATGATGCCAGGTTTTGACAGCAGCCAGATTGCTGAGATAGAGAATGCCATGGATGAAAAGAAAATGGCGAGGATTGAAGGGATTATCTATTCCATGACCCCCAAGGAGCGGTCGAACCCTTCCATCCTGAACCCCAGCAGGAAACGCAGGATTGCCAAGGGCGCCGGCGTGGACATCAGTGAGGTAAACCGTTTGGTAAAGCAGTTTGAGCAGTCCAGGAAGATGATGAAACAGATTCCAGGCCTGATGGGCGGCGGCAAGGGCAAGCGCCGCGGGAAGATAAAGCTGCCCTTCGGGCTGGGGTAAGTTCTTGCCCAAGCTTTGCAGCAGGGCTTTTATGGCGGCATGTACCGCTTGCCAGCCATAGGGGCAGGATTTAAAAACCGTTGGTAACAGCACGTAGCCAGGGGCTGGTTCCCGTTAGGCGAAGTCTGATTACACATAGAAAAAATATAACCAGGAGGTGAAAGCAATGGTAAAAATCAGGTTAAAGAGAATGGGGCAGAAGAAGGCACCTTTCTATAGAATCGTGGTAGCAGATGCCAGGTCCCCAAGGGATGGAAGGTTCATTGAGGAAATTGGGACATACGACCCAACCAAGAACCCCACCGAATACCGTGTCAATGAAGAAGCCGCAAAGAAATGGCTGGCAAACGGCGCCCAGCCTACCGAAGTTGTAGGGAAGATTTTTAAATTAGCTGGCATCGAGAAATAGCCTTTATGAGGTGAGGGAATGAAAGAATTAGTAGAAGTAATTGCAAAGGCTCTTGTGGATTGCCCAGAGGAGGTTGCAGTTACAGAGACTGAGAATGAGAAATCCATCGTGCTGGAACTGCACGTTGCCCAGTCAGATATGGGGAAGGTAATTGGCAAGCAGGGACGTATTGCCAAAGCCATCCGTGCAGTTGTAAAGGCGGCAGCGGCAAAATGCGATAAAAAGGTAATTGTGGATATCGTGCAGTAATCAGGGAAAATCACAGTGATAGCTTCGCTGTGATTTTTTTGTATTATTTGGAAAGGCCTTGTTGCTGTAAAGCGTTAAAGTTTATGGATTTCCTATAAGATAAAAATATTATGCACATGTAAGTCATTATGCCGCTAAGGCGGCCGCACGCGGCGCGTCAAAGCGTGCAAACCCCTCAAGGCCGAGGGGAAGGGGAGTGGAAGCGGTTTTGCCCGTTTTATTATGAAGAAATTGCGCCCTTTAAAGGAAATGCTGAGGAAAGGAATGGTGGGAAGTTATGGAGGAAATGCTGCAGGTAGGGGTCATTACAAATACCCATGGGCTGCGTGGGGAGGTAAAGGTATTCCCCACAACGGACGACCCGGCACGGTTTAAAAAGCTAAAAGAGGTTTGGCTGGATTCTGGGGATGGGATGGCTGCCCTGGAAGTGTCCCAGGTGAAATTTTTTAAAAACCTGGCCATCTTAAAATTCAAAGGCTTTGACAGTATCAATGATATTGAGAAATATAAGGGCCGGGGGCTTTTTGTGACTAGGGACCAGGCGGTAAAGTGCGGTAAGGATGAATATTTTATTGCTGATTTAATCGGTATGGAAGCCTGGACGGACCAGGGGGAGTTTTTGGGGGAAATAGCGGATGTGATACAGACGGGGGCGAACGATGTGTATGTGGTGCAGGTCAAGGAAGCATCCCCCTATGCGTCCAGGATAACCGGGAAAAAGAAAGAACTGCTGCTTCCGGCAATCAAAGAATGTATTTTAGGGGTGGATATGGAGGGGAAAAGGATAGAGGTGCACCTGATGGAAGGGCTTGTATAGCCCATGCAGCAAGCGGGAAGGCGCCTATAGGATGGAAAATAGAAAGGGCTGGCAGAAGGAATGAATTTTTATATACTTACATTATTCCCGGAAATGGTAATGGACGGCTTGCGTACCAGCATTATCGGGCGGGCGGCGGAGACGGGGCTTTTGCATCTGGAAGCTATTAATATACGGGATTATTCCGATAATAAGCACCACAAGGTAGATGATTATCCTTATGGGGGCGGCGCAGGGATGCTGATGCAGGCACAGCCGGTCTATGGCGCCTACCAGTCTGTGATTGAGCGGATTGGCAGGAAGCCCCGCTGTATCTATGCTACCCCCCAGGGCAGGGCGTTTACCCAAAAAGATGCAAAGGATTTTGCGCAGGAACCGGATTTAATCCTGTTATGCGGGCATTATGAAGGGATTGACGAACGGGTATTGGAGGAGGTTGCCACGGATTATATTTCCATTGGGGATTATGTGCTGACAGGCGGGGAACTGCCGGCCATGGTCATGGTGGATGCAATTTCCCGCATGGTGCCAGGCGTCCTGGGGAACCAAGAATCTGGGTCATTTGAGTCTTTCGAGGGGAACCTGTTAGAATACCCGCAGTACTCTAGGCCGGAGGAATGGCATGGGAAGAAGGTGCCGGATGTCCTTTTGTCAGGGCACCATAAAAATATAGAAACCTGGCGCAGGCAGCAGTCCATCCTGCGTACAAAAGAACGCCGCCCGGATTTGCTGGCGCAGGCAGGACTGACGGCCAAAGAACAGGAATGGCTAAAGGGCGTGTGAAGCCGGGCGCCCCATATACTTGCGGATGGGATCTGGCTGTCCCAAAAAGAAGAAGGGAGGCGTCCCTCCTACCAGTGAGAGAAGGTAGGGGGGGCGCCTGATTTTATGAAAATTTTATGGAAAGGTAAGATTCCCTTCATTGACAAAAAAAGGAAAAGGGCTATCATAAAAAAGGAAAAAAGGTAAAACATAAAAATATAGAAAGTGAGGTATAGGCGTGGGAAAAATATTCAAATACTTAAGCCGGTATAAGCCAGCAATTGCAGCCGTAATTTTGCTGCTGGTCTTACAGGCATACTGTGACCTGTCACTGCCCCAGTATATGTCGGACATTGTGGACATAGGCATCCAGCAGGGAGGCATTGCCCATGTATCGCCGGATGAAATGCGGGGGGAGACCCTGGCATGGCTTTCGGCGTTCCTGTCTGAAGAGGACGCAAGGGCGCTGCAGGATGCCTATGCCCTTAAGGAGGACGGCAATTATAAAAGGAAGCATATGACGCCGGATGCGTTAGGGGAATTGGATGAAATGCTGGAATTGCCATTTATGCTTTTATACTCTATAAACGGGGATAGCAGCATGGGCGCCCATGCTGCAGGGCTGCCTGCTGGAAGCAGCCAAAGGGAAGGAATGCAGCCCATAGAGGGAAGCGGCAAAGGAATCGAAGAGATACAGGCTATGCTGGACAGCGGGCAGCTTAGGAAGGGGCAGCTGCAGGCGGCAGGGGAAGCCATCCGGCAGCAGATAGGCAGTGCGTTGGCCAGCCAGCGCGCAAGGCTTGCTGTCAGGGCAGAATATGAGGCTATGGGCTGGGACCTGGAGGCTTACCAGAACCGTTACATGCTCCGCACAGGCGGGAAAATGGTTGGGATGGCAATCGCTATGATGGCGGCCTCTATCCTGGTGGGCCTGCTGTCTGCCCGTGTCTCTGCAAAGCTAGGGCTGGACCTGAGGGGGCGGGTGTTCCGGAAAGTTGTGGGTTTCTCCCAGGGGGAGATGGAGCATTTCTCCACAGCATCCTTAATTACCAGGAGCACCAACGATATACAGCAGATACAGATGGTATCCGTCATGCTGCTGCGCATGGTAGTCTACGCCCCGATTATTGGGTTTGGCGGGGTGGCCAAAGTGATGAATACCAAGACAGGGATGGGCTGGATTATTGGGGTTGCCGTAGGCAGCATTATCCTGCTGGTGGGGGGATTGATGTCCGTTACCATGCCAAAGTTTAAGAAAATGCAGGCTCTGGTGGACCGCCTGAACCTGGTTTCAAGGGAAATCTTAACAGGCGTCCCAGTCATCCGTGCATTCTCCAGGGAGGGATATGAAGAGAAACGGTTTGCAGCAGCCAGCCAGGAATTGATGAAGACACAGCTATTTACCAACCGGGTCATGTCCATGATGATGCCAGCCATGATGCTGATTATGAACTGCATTACAGTCTTGATTGTCTGGTTCGGGGCAAAAGGCGTGGATTTAGGGAACCTGCAGGTAGGGGATATGATGGCATTTATTACCTATACGATGCAGATTGTCATGGCGTTCCTTGTAATTACCATGGTATCTGTTATGCTGCCGCGGGCAGGCGTGGCGGCCAGCCGGATTGATGAAGTGCTCCGCATGGAAGGGACGGTGTTGGATCCAGAAGAGCCGGCGCCGGCTCCTGCCCAGGGCTGGAAAGGGCGGGTGGCCTTTGAAGATGTGTCCTTTTCTTACCCAGGGGCTAAGGAACATGCCATATCCCACATTTCCTTTACGGCAGAGCCGGGCAAGACCACGGCCATCATTGGGGGTACTGGCTGCGGGAAAACCACCCTTATACACCTGATCCCCCGGTTTTATGATGTGACGGAGGGGAGGATTACGATGGACGGCGTAGACATCCGGGATATGGGGCAGAAGGAACTCCGTTCCATGATTGGCTATGTGCCGCAGAAGGGCGTGCTGTTTTCGGGCACCATTGCCACCAACCTGCAGTTTGCAGGGGGCGTATCGGAGGATGCCATGGCAGAGGCTGCGCAGGTTGCCCAGGCCGAAGGCTTTATCCTGGAGAAGGAAGGGCAGTATGAAAGCCACATTTCCCAGGGCGGTACAAATGTGTCTGGCGGGCAGAAGCAGCGGCTTTCTATTGCAAGGGCTATTGCCAAGAAGCCCAAAGTATTCCTGTTTGACGACAGCTTTTCCGCATTGGATTACAAGACAGACGCGGCGCTGCGGAAGGCGCTGGCAGCTAAGACCAAGGATGCGGCTGTAATTATTGTGGCACAGCGCATCAGCACAATCCTGCATGCGGACCAAATCCTTGTCCTGGAGGAGGGGCGGTTAGTGGGCAAGGGCGCCCATCAGGAATTAATGGAAACTTGCGAGGCCTACCAGGAAATCGCAAAATCCCAGCTGTCAGAAAATGAACTGTCACAGGGGATCTTAGGGAAAACTGTGCCAGAAGGAAAGGAGGCGCTTCCAAATGAGTGAGCAGAAAAAGCCAAGAAGGATGGGGCACGGGCATGGGCCGGGCGGCATGATGCCTGGGGAAAAAGCCAAGAATTTGAAAGGGACGGCAGCTAAACTGCTCCGCTATATGGGACGGTATAAATTTGCAGTTTTGGTAGTAGTGGTTTTTGCAGTTGCATCCACCGTTTTTGGCATCCTGGGGCCTAAAGTATTGGGCGGGGCGACGACGGAGCTCTTCAACGGGCTGGTGGCAAAGGTGGCAGGGGCAGGCGGGATTGACTTTGGGAAAATCTGGGAAATCCTGCTGTTCCTTATCTGTATTTATGCGGTCAGCGCGGCCTGTTCTTTGATCCAGGGCTACCTTATGGCTGGGATTAGCCAGAAGGTATGTTATCGGTTCCGGGAAGATATTTCAGCCAAAATCCATCGGATGCCTATGAAATATTTTGAGTCCCGGACTGTGGGGGAAGTGCTGTCCCGGATTACGAATGATGTGGATACCTTGGGGCAGGGCTTAAGCCAAAGCATTACCCAGCTGATTACCTCTTTGGCCACTTTGGTGGGGATACTGGCCATGATGCTTAGCATCAGCCCCATTATGACGCTGATTGCCCTGGTCATCCTCCCAGTGTCAGCTATACTGGTTGGGGTTGTCGTGAAATTTTCCCAGAAGCATTTCGTGGCACAGCAGAAATACCTGGGGGAGATTAACGGACAGGTGGAAGAGGTGTACAGCGGCCACAATATCGTAAAGGCATTTAATAAAGAAGAAGATATGTTAAAGGCTTTCCATGAGACGAATGGGAACCTGTACCAGTCTGCCTGGAAATCCCAGTTCCTGTCGGGCATGATGCAGCCCATTATGGGGTTTGTGGGCAACCTGGGCTATGTGGCAGTGGCAGTCGTTGGCGGCGTCCTGGCCATTCGGGGGCATATCCAGGTAGGGGAAATCCAATCCTTTATCCAATATGTCCGCCAATTTACCCAGCCCATTACCCAGATGGCGCAGGTATCAAATATGCTCCAGTCTACAGCGGCGGCGGCAGAAAGGGTCTTCGAATTCCTGGAGGAGGAAGAAGAGGATTTAAAGGCGGCGCATCCAGTGCAGCTTACAAAGATGGAGGGAAGGGTTTCCTTCGAGCATGTGCAGTTTGGCTATGATGAGAAAGTGGTAGTCCACGATTTCAGCTGCCAGGTAGAACCAGGGCAGATGGTGGCGATCGTAGGGCCTACGGGGGCAGGCAAAACCACTATGGTGAAGCTATTGATGCGCTTTTATGATGTGCAGAAGGGCAGCATCAAGGTGGACGGCCATGACCTGCGCGATTTTAACCGCAGCGAGCTAAGGGAGAATTTTGGCATGGTCTTGCAGGATACCTGGCTGTTCCAGGGGACCATTATGGAAAATATCCGCTATGGCAGGCTGGATGCTACAGACGAAGAAGTGGTGGCGGCAGCCAAGGCAGCCCATGCCCATCATTTCATTTCCACCCTGCCAGGCGGCTATGGGATGGAATTAAATGAGGATGCCAGCAATGTGTCCCAGGGGCAGAAGCAGCTTTTGACTATTGCACGGGCAATCCTTGCGGATAACCCGGTTTTAATCCTGGATGAAGCTACCTCATCTGTGGACACCCGCACTGAGGAACGGATCCAAAAGGCCATGAACAACCTGATGAAAGGCAGGACCAGTTTTGTGATTGCCCATAGGCTTTCCACCATCAAGGATGCAGACGTCATCCTGGTCATGAAGGACGGGGATATCATTGAGCAGGGCAGCCACCAGGAACTGCTGGCGGAAAACGGCTTCTATGCCAACCTGTATCATTCCCAGTTTGAGGTGGCTTAAAGTTCCGGCCCTTGGCGCCATAATTGGTTGTTATGAAAAGAGGGGAGTACAGACAGAGCCTTGGATGGGTGGCTTAGCCAATCCAAGAAGATGCCTGTATTCCCTTTCAATAAGAAGTATGGAAAGGAATTGAAAAAAGACTGCAATTCCCTTAAAAAGCAATCCCACATTCCAAAGCGATTGCCATAGACTGATTACCCAGGCTGAATCCATAGTCCTTCAAATTCCTTATTTCCTCACTTCCCGCAAAGTAATGATAGCTTGTCCCTTCATCAGTCTCCCTTGCCATTGCAACAACTTTTCGGCGGCCCTATGTTGCCAAAAGCCCGCAATATGGAAGATGCCTGCCTTTGCCGGATATTCCCCCTTCCCTGCCTACAGCATCGAAGCCCTTAAGGCTTCCCCGCCCATTGGGCTTAAATAGGCTGGGGCAATATCAAATACCGTCTTGCAGCCTTGCTGCCCCTCAGCAGAAAGGCGGTAGGCAGCCCTTGCATATGCAAGCAGGACGCTTGCCGTAAATTCTGCATTAGACTCCAGCTTCAGGCTGTATTCCACCATATGCTTATGTTCTTTGTCGGATCCTGTGACGCCGCTCCTTAGTACAATCCCCCCATGGGGGATGCCGCTGTGGTCCCTGCGCAGTTCTTCCTCACTGATAAAATGTACGGTTGTATCGTACTCCGCAAAGTAATTGGGCATTGCCTTGATTTCCTGTTCAATCCGGGCTGCATCTGCCCCTTCTTCCAGGACGACAAAACACTCCCTCGTATGTTTCTCCCTGACGGTAAGGGTTGGGTTCTTGCCCGCCCGGACGGCTGCCAGGGCATCTTCCACAGGGATGGTATACTGTTTTGCATCTTTCACCCCTGCAATCCGGCGGATGGCGTCAGAGTGCCCTTGGCTTACCCCCTTGCCCCAGAAGGTATAATCCTTCCCTTCTGGCAGGATAGCGCTTGCATACAGGCGGTTCAGGGAAAACATGCCTGGATCCCAGCCCACGGAAATAATCCCAATGTGCCCATGCTCCTTTGCCGCAGCGTCTACATTGGCAAAATGCTCTGGAATCCTGGCATGGGTATCAAAGCTGTCCACCACATGGAAGAACTTTGCGCATTCTGGCGTCTGCTCCGGAAGATCCGTAGCGCTGCCGCCGCAGAGAATCATAACGTCAATTTTATCCTTCCAATTTTCCATTTCCTGTGCGCTGCATACAGCTGCCGTACTTGTGGAAATGGAGACATCTTTGGGGTTCCTGCGCGTGAATACAGCCACAAGTTCCATGTCATCATTTTGGCGGATGGCGCTCTCCACACCGCGCCCCAAGTTGCCATAACCGAAAATACCAATACGTGCCTTCATTGCTTCCTCCTTCTAAAGTTATCCTATTTCGAACGGTATACTGCAGAGGCAACGGATATTTCCGGCTTGCTGTAAGGGATTAAGGTTGCCTGGAATGCGTGGTAGATATCGGATTTTCCAGGCCATACGCTCCCTGTCACCTCTCCCTTCTCATCCATCTGGTGGAACCAGGAGCCGTTCACATGGTCTAAGACCTGTGCATCCAGGTATTCCATAAACTGTGCATAATCAGAGGCGTACCGATCCTCCCCTGTCACGTGATAAAGGACGGCAGAGGTATTGATGGCTTCCGCAAGGGTCCAGTGCATCCTGTCATGGATGACGGGCTCCCCGTTCCAGTCAGTGGTATATACGATTCCTGGTGCGCCGTCCCTATCCCATGCATCTGCGACCGCCCGCTGGTAAAGGTTCTCAGCCGCCTTTAGATAAGGCTCCAACGCCTGTTTGTCCTCTTTGTGCACGGATAGCGCCCATTGGGTAATAAGGCGCGCCCATTCAATGCCATGCCCTGGCGTTGCACCATAAGGCTTAAAGGGGTCTGCGGGGCACTCTTTGTTGTATTCCAGTTCAGCCACCCAATCCTTGGTAAAATGCTCTGGAATCCTCCAATCGTTGCCGGAGGCCCAGGAAACCACATGGTCAATGATCCACCCTGCCCGGGTCCGGTACATTTCATTGCCCGTTGCATCTGCCACAGCCAGGAATGCCTCTACGGTATGCATATTTGCATTTAACCCGCGGTAATCATCCAGGACGGAAAATTCTGTGTTCCAAGTGTCAACGGTAAGCCCTTCCTGCTCTCTCCAGAACCGGAGCTCGAACAGGCGGAGGGCTTCTTCTAACAGCGCTTCTGCCCCGGGCCTTTTTGCCAGCAGTGCAGAGGAGGCCGCTAAAATCACAAAAGCATGGGCGTAGCACTGCTTATCCGGGAGGATTTCCCCCTCTGCCGTAACGCCTGGATACCAGCCCCCATTTTCCACATCATGCAGTTCGCCCGTTAAGCCTTTCAGCGCTGCGTCCACAAGTCCTTCGCTCCCAGGATGCCCCAAAGCTGCGCCCATGCTGTACACATGCGCCATGCGGCAGGTAATCCAGGTCTCACGCTTGCGGTCTGTCCAGGGCGACCCATCGTCCCCCAAATAATAGGAACTGCCTTGCGGTGAGGGAAACTTATGCCCAAAGGCAAGCAAGTCTTCCTGGATTTCTTTTAAAAATGCTTTGTTTTCCTCCGTATCAATCAAATATTTCTTTGCCATTTCTTCCATGGTATTTTCTCCTTCCTAAAATAGTAACTTTTAAATACGGCAATATGCAAAAAAGAAGCGGCGCCTCCTTCCTGGCATTGGAATAGGGATCTGAGCCCCTATATAACACTATTAAATCCTACTTTCTACAAAAATGCAATGCTTTTTTTGCCTTTCAGCTGCGAATATAGTTCCGCAGGCTTCTGCCGTAAGCTGCAAGCCTGCTTTTGCAGCCCATATCCATGGCTGCCCGCTGTTTCTTTGGATGTGTCTGGGAGACCGTTTTCTATGTTCTGCTGCAGGCTCTTGCTGTACGCCCTGGCTTCCCTGCTTCTTTCCTTCCACAAGCCTTACCACCCATTATATAACTCCTGTGGGGAAATAGCAATGCAGCTTATTAAGAGAAATCCATCTTACATACAAGCCCCCCTTTGAAACCTGAAATAATTTCAAAGAGGGGCATGAAGGGCCAAATCCTATGGGATATTATTCCCTACAGTCAAAAGCAGGGTTAAATGCATAGAAATTCTTGGAATCTAAATGATCCTGTACAATCCGCAGGCCTTCGCCGAACCGCTGGAAATGCACAACTTCGCGTTCCCGCAGATAGCGGATTGGGTCTGCAACTTCAGGGTCTTTTACCAGGCGCAGGATATTTTCATAGGTACTGCGTGCTTTCTGTTCTGCAGCCAAATCCTCCGTCAAGTCTGTAATTGGGTCGCCCTTCGACTGGAACTCACAGGCATTGAACGGGATACCTCCGGCTGCCTGAGGCCAGAGGGCAAGCGTGTGGTCCACATAATATTTATCAAATCCAGAGGATTTAATCTCATCTGGGCATAAGTCCTTCGTAAGCTGGTAAATAATTGCACAGATGATTTCCATATGGGCCAGTTCTTCTGTACCCACATTGTGCTCAGAAATGTTCCAAATTAAGCCCTATGCGGACAAGCCCAGTGCCTTCGGCTTATCTGTACATAGCTTTGTCAGCTATGAAAGAATCGGCAAGTGGGATGAGGAAAGATATAGGAAAGGCGGCAGAAAACCTTATTTTATCGAACTTTGCGGCACTCCGAGATGGATAAATCTCTATGCGGTAGCGGATGCAGATGTCTATTATAATTATGAAGCGTGAAAAAATGAGCTTGTCTGAATGAACTTGGACAAGCTCATTTTTCTATAGGAAACCACACCATCGTCAACTTCAATCGTGTGTGCTTTACTAAGTTGACTTTTTGGAGAAAATCGGGTATACTATAGTAAAGTACACAATCGTTGAGAAATTTGCGTGTGGTTTAGTAGAGGTGAAACAATGCTTGATGAAAAGTCGATAAACGCTGTTAGGAAGATTTTTTCCAAACATGATTATATAATGACTACTGCACAATTGGATTCCTACAGAATTTACTATGCTGATATTCAGCAGCTATTAAATGAGGGTTTCATTGAAAAAATCAAACGGGGTTATTATCATTGGACAGAAATCTATGGCGAACAGGAAGTTAAAATTATTAACCGTCTTTTCCCCGATGCGGTGCTTTGTATGGAAACTGCCCTCTTTTACTATCAGTACAGTGACCGCAATCCTGCCGAGTGGAATATTACGATTGACAAAAATGTCTCCAGAAGCCGTACAAATATCGACTACCCCTTTGTAAAGGCATATCGGGTTGAACCTGTTTTAGTACCCCTTGGAGAAACGAAAGGCAGCATTAACTTTGTGGATGTCCGTATCTATGACCGTGACCGAACTATTTGCGATGTACTGCGGAATATGAACAAAATGGATAAAGAGATTTTTAATAAGGCAATACAAGGATATGTAAAAGACCCGAAAAAAAATATACCGAATCTGATGGAATATGCAAAAGTATTGCGTATGCAAAAGCGTGTAAAAGAATTGATTGGAGTGTGGTTGTGATGGCTGATGTAGCGGCATCTGTTTTGGCAAAGCTTAAAAACAAGGCGAAAGCGGCTGGCATCAGCTATCAGCAGTGCCTACAGCTTTTTATGCAGGAGGAATTTTTACGAAAACTCTCAAAGTCTGGATATGATGATACACTTATTCTCAAGGGCGGATTGTTTATCTATACGCTCACCAATTTTGAAAGTCGAGCAACGATTGATGTAGATTTCCTGCTTCGAAGTGTTTCCAATTCGTTGGATGAGGTAAAAGCCCTTATCCTAAAAATCCTTGCTACGCCTACAGGCAATGATTATATTGAGATGAGTGCGAAAGGATTTGAGGAAATCTCACCGCAGAGAAAATATCACGGTATCAGCACACAGATTATCGGAAAGATAAAAAATGTCCGAGTTCCCTTTAATGTGGATATTGGTGTGGGCGATGTGATTGTTCCCCGTGCCGAACAGCGGACTATCCATACACAACTCCCCGATTTTGAAGCTCCTGTCATTATGACCTATTCTCTTGAAAGCACTATAGCCGAAAAGTTTGACGCTATTCTGCAACGGTTTGAACTGACAGGCAGAATGAAGGACTTTTACGATATTTATTATCTGGCAAGGACTTTTGATTTTGACGGAGCGAAATTGCAGACGGCAATATCCAGAACATTGGAACGGCGAGGGACACCTTACGATAAGGATAGCTTCAGGCGTATTCTTACACTTACCGAGGATGCGGATATGCAGAAGCGTTGGAAATTCTTTTTGA
This sequence comes from uncultured Lachnospiraceae bacterium, assembly GCA_910588965.1. Classification (GTDB taxonomy): domain Bacteria; phylum Bacillota; class Clostridia; order Lachnospirales; family Lachnospiraceae; genus Petralouisia. The sequence continues at coordinate 62,641 of CAJUSO010000016.1, forward strand.
AAACTATAAAAAATGATACGCTTGAGTTTTTAGCGGTCATTGAGGAAATACAGACTTTCCTTGAGCCTGTATTCGATGCGATTGTAAATGAGGAAGAGTGGCAGAATAATTGGGATAATTTTCAAGTCAAGTGGATATAGTTGAACTGATATTTTGCAAAAAATAAAAAGTAATTCATTACGGAGGAGTTTATGAAGCACTCTAAAACATTACAAGAAACTAAAGTTTGGAAAATATATATTGAAAAAGTTACTGAGAAAGACAAATATAATGCACGAATTGGGTGGATAGAAGAGTTGTTCGAAGCAACAAAAAATTTTCTTTTATTGGTTAGAAATTCTTTTCCTAATTACACAATGCACGATGAACGACATGTGTTAAATGTTATTGACATTATGGGGGGACTATTGGGGAAGGAAATTGTTAGACTAACATGTGATGAAATTGAATTGCTGATTCTTGTAGCCTGTTTTCATGATATTGGTATGGTTTATGATGATACCGACAAAAAGAAATGTTTTTCAAATGCTAATAAGTTCAATCATTTTTTACAGAAATATTACCCTGAGTATTTTGGAACAGAATTTAGTGAATTATCAGATAATATAAAGCAAGATTACTTACGAATGTTACATCCATTTCGAATAGCAGAAGTTTTGAGTAAGAATATTTGGAGACCATATTTTTCCGAAGCATGGCAAAGAATTATTTTAGATCGTGTAATCAAAGTAGGACAAGCTCACGGTGAAGATTGGAATGTAACAGCAATAACTACAAAATTACAGTGTCAGGAGACGGATAAAACCGATTTGTTATTTTGTGCTATGTTACTGCGTTTGGCAGATATATTAGATTTTGACGATACACGTTCACCTAGGATTTTATATAGTTATATTACTAATAAAATAAGCATTAGTGAGTGGCAGAAGCATTTAGATTCCTTGGGATTTATTTACCCAGAAACTCCTTCAACTAATTATCTAAACTATGAAGCTGTTTGCCATGATCCAAATACTGAACACAGTTTAAGGAGATATTTGGATTGGGTAAATAATGAACTTCTGATTTGTATAAGTTTACAGAGAAACTGTGGTAAAGAATGGCAAAGACAGTTTCCATTTCCGCGTTCAATCAATCGAAAGAACATAATATCTGATGGTTACGAAAGCGGAGACTTTTGCTTAACGATGGATCAAAAACATATTCTCGAATTATTAACTGGCGAGAACCTTTATGATTCATTAAGTGTTTTTATACGAGAATTGTTACAAAATGCCGTTGATGCAACCTTATTGCGTAGTGAAATGGATTCCACATTTGATACAGAAAGTGAAGAGGCTCGAATAGATATTTGGGAGTGGTATGATGAAGAAGGTAAACTATGGTTTCGTATAGATGATCGTGGTACTGGTATGACGCAAGGCATGATTCAACGCTATTTTCTAAAAATAGGTAATTCATATTATAATTCAAAAGAGTTGAGACAGGATTTATTAGAACATAGGAATAATAAATTACTCAAACTTCCCACACCAGTTGGTGTGCTGAACCTTGAAAAATCAATACTTT
>CAJUSO010000017.1 GCA_910588965.1 uncultured Lachnospiraceae bacterium
CTCCAAATCCTCATGCAGGCTGGCCACCTCCGCGCCCTGTGCCAACAGCAATTGGACCAAATCTTGCGGACGCATCCTATGGAATTCTTTTTCTGTCATGCTTTCCCTCCATTCCAGGAAACCAGTATGGTTATTTGTCATATCTAGCTAAAGTATAGCACAACCTTCTTTTATGTTCAACCTTGTACAGACAGGAAAACGAAAAAACGCAGCCGCCGGCAGGATTACATAATCCCTGCCGGCGGCTGGCTTCTAACTTTGCCCGCTTATACTACCCCTTGGGCAATCATGGCCTCTGCCACCTTTTCAAATCCTGCGATATTGGCGCCTGCCACATAATCGCCTTCCTTGCCATAACGCTTTGCGGCGTCATCCAGGTTATGGAAAATATTTACCATAATCCCCTGGAGCTTGCTGTCCACTTCCTCGAAGCTCCAGCTTAAACGCTCGGAGTTCTGGCTCATCTCCAATGCGGAGGTCGCTACGCCGCCTGCATTTGCGGCCTTGCCAGGCGCAAACAGCACTTTGTTCTGCTGCAGGTACTCTGTGGCCTCCAATGTGGTAGGCATATTCGCGCCTTCCGCCACGGCAATGCAGCCATTTGCCACCAATGCCTTTGCATCCTCCAAAAACAGCTCATTCTGGGTTGCGCAGGGAAGGGCGATATCGCATTTCACGCTCCATACGCCGCGGCCTTCATGGTACTCTGCGCTTGGGCGCGCCTTGGCATACTCTGTCAAGCGGGCGCGTTTTACTTCTTTTACTTCCTTTAATAAGGTAACGTCAATGCCTTCCGGGTCGTATACCCATCCCGTAGAATCGCTGACGGTCACTACTTTTGCGCCCAGCTGGTGTGCCTTCTGGGTTGCATAAATCGCCACATTCCCGGAACCGGACACGCACACTACCTTGCCCTTCATGTCATGGCCATTGCATTTGAGCATCTCTTCGGTCAGGTACAAGAGCCCATACCCGGTTGCTTCCGTACGCGCCAGGGAGCCGCCGTAGGAAAGGCCCTTGCCTGTCAGCACGCCTTCATAGGTGCCGCGGATTTTCTTGAACTGGCCGAACATATAGCCGATTTCCCTTGCGCCTGTGCCAATGTCGCCGGCAGGTACGTCTGTGTCCGCACCGATATACTTGTTCAGCTCTGTCATAAAACTCTGGCAGAACGCCATCACTTCACGGTCAGATTTTCCCTTCGGGTCGAAATCACAGCCGCCCTTGCCGCCGCCGATAGGAAGCCCGGTCAGGGAATTTTTGAAAATCTGCTCGAAGCCCAGGAATTTGATAATCCCAAGGTTTACCGAAGGGTGCAGGCGGAGGCCGCCCTTATAAGGCCCAATGCTGTTATTGAACTGCACGCGGTATCCGGTATTCACCTGTACCTGGCCCTTGTCGTCCACCCATGGCACCCGGAACTTGAACTGCCTGTCCGGCTCGGTCAGGCGCTCCAGCAGCGCCTCCCTGCGGTAGGCCTCCTCATGTGCTTCAATCACCGGCCTTAAGGATTCCAGCACTTCCTTCACTGCTTGATGGAATTCAGGCTCTGCAGGGTTCTTTGCAATTACGCGTTCTAACACTTCATCAACATAACTCATTTTCTCTTTCTCCTTCTATTTAATAGTCTGTTATCTTTTTCAGGTTTTATTGTAAACTTCTTTGATTTATTTTGCAATCTTTTTTTTATTTCCCTGGCAGGGGCATGGCTTATATGGCCTTTTCCTCGCCACGGAGCATCTTAACCACGCACAATACCCCAAGCATCAGCACAATCCCAACCGGGAGGGCAATCCAGGCTGTCCGCACGAACCCTGCCACAAGATAAGTCACGAAGGACACTGCCGCTGCCGTGATGGCGTAGGGGAGCTGTGTGGACACATGGTTCACGTGGCTGCACTGGGCGCCTGCCGAAGCCATAATCGTGGTGTCCGAAATAGGGGAGCAGTGGTCCCCGCACACCGCGCCTGCCATACAGGCGGAAATGGAGATAATCATCATATTGGGGTCGCTTTGGGCAAACACCGCCACTACGATGGGGATCAGGATGCCGAAGGTCCCCCAGGAGGTCCCTGTGGCAAATGCCAGGAAGCAGCCCACCAGGAAAATAATGGCTGGCAGGAAGCCGACGAGGCCCTTTGCATTGGATTCCACCAGCCCTGCCACATAATCGGCAGCGCCAAGGCTATCCGTCATGGCCTTCAGCGTCCAGGCCAGGGCCAGGATTAAGATGGCCGGCACCATAGCCTTAAAGCCTTCCGGCACACAGGCCATAGACTGCCCGAATTTTAAAGTCCGGCGGATTGCATAGAACACAACTGTAATCAGGAAGGCAAAGAAGCTGCCCAATACCAGCCCTACCGAAGCGTCGCTCTTAGAAAATGCCGTCACAAAACTTTCCCCGCCAAAAAAACCGCCTGTGTAGAGCAGGCCAACCACGCAGCTTGCAATCAGCACCAAAATAGGGAATACCAGGTCCAGCACCGTACCATGTGCATTCCCTGTTTCCTCCTTTGCATTGGCATAGGGCCGGTCCGGCGTAGTGAACAGATCCCCTGCCTTGGCATTTTCCTCATGCCTCCTCATGGGGCCGAATTCCACCTCCAAAAGCACCATGCCCACCATCATGACGATAGTCAGCAACGCATAGAAGTTATACGGGATGGCACGGACAAAGATGGAAAGGCCGTCCTCCCCCTTCACAAACCCCGTAACAGCCGCCGCCCAAGAAGAAACCGGGGCAATGATGCAGATTGGCGCTGCCGTCGCGTCTATCAGGTAGGAAAGCTTTGCCCTGGATACCTTATGCTTGTCTGCAACTGGCCGCATCACGCTCCCCACGGTCAGGCAGTTAAAATAATCGTCAACAAAAATCAGCACGCCCAACAGGATGGTGGCAAGCTGCGCCCCCGTGCGGGTCTTAATATGTACGCTGGCCCACCGCCCAAAAGCCGCGGAGCCCCCCGCCTGGTTCATCATGCAGACCAGGATGCCCAGGATAACCAGAAATACCAGGATACCCACATTGTAGCTGTCGGACAGCACCCCGATAATCCCATCCTGGAAGACATGGGTGACTGTGCGCTCAAAGGTAAAGCCGGAATAGAACAGGCCCCCAATCAAAATGCCTACAAACAAAGAACTGTATACCTCTTTCGTAATCAGGGCTAACACGATTGCCACGATTGGGGGCAGCAGCGCCCAGAACGTGGCGTACATCGCAGGCTGGTATCCCTCCGCCTCTTCCGCCGCAAATACAAGCATCGGGCTGCACATTGCCGCTAACGCAGCCGCCGGGGCCGCCCACATCCATTTGTGCTTGGTCTTCCTCATCATATGTCCTTTCCCTTTCCTTGTAGAATAAAAAAACAGGCTCCATACCTCGAACAATGCTTCCCGGAAGCAGATTCATGGCATAAAGTCTGTTTATTCCATTCCTTATTATATCCCATGATAGCGCTCCACTGATGTGACAGCCTGCAGCATATTCTGCTGCAGGCCAGGGACAGCGCCTTTCCAGGACGGCTCCTGCCCCTTCGGCGGCATCCCCTTCCACATGCACCCAGAGCCTTGTAAACAGCCCCTGCCTGGATCTATGCTGCATGTTACTCATGAATCCCGCGCCTCTATCAAGTCCATTATCCTTCTATTAAGTTGTATCATGTTCCACTGGATCTGTCAAGGAGTATCTTGCGGGCTTCCTGATACTTCACGCGCCATACTTCCTTCTGCCTCTCTGCCACAGATTCCACGCCCAGCAGGCGGGTCTCGTCGGAATTGTGCTCCAAATCTGCCAGCTTCACAACCGTAGCAATCCGATTCCCCCTGATTTTACGCACATACTCAAAATAACTTTCCTGAGGGTTATGGGTCAGCAGCGCCACTGCCTGTATGACCTCTGGGGGGAAATCCTGTGCCAGCTGCTCCAGCGTAACATCCGTATCCTCCACAATATCATGGAGCAGCGCCACGCAAGCGGAGGCCTCATCCTCCATCTGCTCTGCCAAATGGAGGGGATGGAACACATAGGGCACGCCGCCTGCATCCACCTGCCCGCGATGGGCGTCATAAGCGATTTTCATTGCCTTCTTGGTCAATGGTGTATAAATCAAAACATCTACCCTCCGCATTGCCATGCCTACTCTTCCAAATCCTCATCTCCCCCGTCGTCAAGCTCCATTTCCTCTGCATCCAGGTCATCTGAGGATACCTCGCTGACCTTTGCGGAGCTATACAGGAAATCAACGACCTTATTGCGCAAAAGCTGCCTCATAATATAATCCTTGCCATATTCCTCTTCATAGGATTCCAGGGAATCATACCCCTCTTCTTCCATCATCTTGCCGGCCTCTTCCTTGTACTCCTTATCCTGGACCTCAAGCCCTTCCTTCTCTGCAATGGCCTGGACGACCAGCGCCTCGTTGACCTGGGCCAGCGCTTCTGCCTTGAGGTCATCCTCGCTCCCCACATACTCTTCCAGGAATTCTTCATATTCCATTCCCATAAATTCAGCAAAAAGCTGGTAGTTCTCAACCGCTTCCCCATAAATGGTATCGTAAAGCTCCTGCGGGTATCCTGTCAGGGTGGCGTTCCCCACCGCCTGGCTCAGCGCCTCCTCCCCTGCTTCCAGCGCGGAATTTTCCTTCTCGCTTTCTAAGATTTCTTCCTTCTTCTGCGCCTCGTATTCTGCTACTGTCTTGCAGTCCGACACGCTTGCCACATAGGCGTCATTGTATTCCGGCACGTTAATCTCGCTGATGGAGTGGATTGTTACGGTAAATTCTACCTCTTTCCCCCCTAATTCCTCATCGTAATCCTCAGGGAATGTGGTAGTAAACGTAACGGTCTCGCCAGATTTCTTCCCCACCAGGTTCGCCTCAAAGTCCTCCAGGAATTCCCCATTCCCCAGGACCAGGTCATAGTCCTCGCCGCTCCCCCCATCAAACTCCTGCCCATCTACCGTCCCCTTGAAGTCGATATTCACATTGTCGCCTTCTTGGGCAGGCCTGTCCGTAACATCCTTGTACTCTGCATTTTCCTCTATCTCCCCCTGGATGTACATCTCTACATCTTCATCTGTCACTTCCGGGATGATATATTCCACCGGAAGCCCCTTATACTCGCCCAGTGTCACATAATCCCCCGCGCTATCGCTTAATGCTCCCTCCTGGCCCGCCTTATCCTGGCTTGTCCCAGCCTCATCCTGGCCCGCCTTATCCTGGCTTGTCCCAGCCTCATCCTTTGTGCCAGTCCCAGTACCTTTCTTCCCGCCGCACCCGGCAAACACCGTAAGGCCTATGCAAGCCATCGTTACCAATAAAATCTTTTTTCTCTTCATATAATATGCCTCGTTTTCTGAATTTTTTTATATGCTGCAAGACCATTATAACAGATTATTTTGAAAAAAGTATGATGAATCTTATTTTTTTACGATAGAATTTACAAAATCTAAAAAAAACGCCAAACAAAGCCAGGCGCATCCTGCTTCACGGCGGATGCGCCTGGCTCCCTTGCAGGATTCCCTGCCCAGACTGCAACTCATATATGTGACTCCGCTCAAACCCCTATGGCACATGAAACCGCCATAGACTTCCTGCCACTTACCCTTATGGGCGGATGGAGGTATCGACTTTCCACTTCCCTTCCTCGCTGTCACGAGTCAAAATCCATTGCCTGGTTTGTTCCGTGTTATTTTCTCCAACACCGTCATAACCATGCAGCCTCACATAGACGGATCTGAAAACGATTACGTTTTCCATGCCGCCTATTTCCCCTGTTTCTGCCATGGCAAGCATCTGGGGATAGGCTTCTTCTTCCTGGTATGATATTTCCCTTATTTCAAACCCTGGCATATTCAGGAAAAAATAACATTTCAAAACGCTTGCAGCTTCCTCTATCTCGTCAGCCGTGTAGAGCTCCGACTCACCGATTTCCACTTCCACATGATAGATATGGCCTGTGTCGAACTCCAGCACATATAAAACCACAAGCATTAGGATAGGCAGGATCATGATAATGGCATTGCCGAAATGTCCTGACTTTGCCTTCATAGCTCACCCCTCATTTCATCTCCCGTTGCTCTTAATCCCTTTCATAGCACACTTTGCTATTCCCATTAAAATTCCCAGATATGCCACGAGGAAGGCTGCCTTTCTGATACGTTTCATGTCCAACTCTCTTATCTGCATCCCTGCATTTTCATGTTACTTTTTTCTTATGTAGGCTGCTTTGTCTTTGATATTATTGCTTTGTCTTTCATACGTTGCTTTGTCTTTCATACGTTGCCTGCTTGCTGATTTTCTTTCCCAGATTATTCCCTTCGGCCTGACGGAGGCTCCGTTATTTCCATCCAAAAAGCATCTTCAGCCATTCCCACATCAAATCACCGGCTCCTAAAAACATATGCTCACCTCCACTTCCTGTATAGATTCAGTATTCGTAAAACTGCCCAGGCATTAAACTAAAGAATGAAGGCTGTGCTTTACAATCACCTATAACCATCATAATCCCCGGCTTTTCCTTCCACAAGAAGAAAGGACTGAACGGTCGGATTTTGGAATAAACGGTCATTTTTCCAAGAAAAATAGGATTTTTACGGAGAATTTCCCTGGCCTGTTCTCAAACACGATTTCCCCATGGTTCTTTTTCACCATAGATTTTACATTTGCAATGCCAAACCCATGGTGTTCCAAATCCCCTTTGCTGGTGCCGGCCCCCAGGCGCCCCAAGTCCACCTCTTCCTTGGCAGGGTTCACAATTTCTATCACAAGATATTCCCCAAAACGCCTGATTTCCAAACAGACGGCCCTTTCCTCCACATGTACGCCTGCACAGGCCTCTATGCTGTTCGACAGCAAGTTGGAGAAAATCGTACAGAGGTCGAAATCCCCAATCCCAAGCTTCCCTGGGAGCATCCCGTCAATTTCCCAACGGATATGGAGCTGCTCTCCCCTGGCCCTTGCTTCCTGCAGGACTGCATCCACGATTTCATGGTTCACGGATACTACTTTTTTAATTGCCTGTTCCATATGGTCCTGCATTTCCATCAGGTAAGCCTGGGCTTTCCCATACTCCCCGCGGCCCATATAATAGGACAGGATGCGGATATGCGCCTGCAGGTCATGGCGCATCTTCCTGGTTTCCCTGGCATTTTTACGCACCAGGCGCACATATCCTTTTGTAATCTCCAGGTACTTATCCTTTAACCCGCTTTCTTCTTTATATTTTTTGCGGAATAGATCCAGTATGGCTATCCCCACCCACAACACATAGAACATCCCGCTGACAAAAATCATGCTCCCAATAATCATGGCAGCAAGCCCTGTATCCCCATATGCCTTCCCAATCTCCTCAATGGAATGCTGGATCAGGGAAGCTGCCATGGTAGAGGCGCACCCAATCACAAAGTATTTTGTCTGCATATTGCTTATTATCTCTTGGTAACCCGGAACCATCCTGCGCACTGCCCCAGACAGGCACGCGATGGCGGCAATGACAGCTATGCTCCTAAGGAGCCTGTATGCCCAATGCCCTTCAAAAACCGCCGGCTGCCCGGACAGCCAGCAGAATACAAAATCGATGCACAAGTACGGGAGGTTTAAATACATAATGCTGCACAGGTAAATTGCCAGCCTCCGGATTACCTTCCCCCTTGTCCACAGCAGCAGGATAACCGGCATGGACAATATCTTCACCGTGGCGTGGAGGAACGCATGCCCTGGCAGCAAGAGTTCCCCAAGCCCCACTACGGCCAGCAGCGCCGCTCCCCACAGGAACATGGCTTTTTGCCTTGCCAATGGGACGCAGAAGATACCGCACATCATCACACCGCCTTCCGCAACCCACAGGATTTCCTGCAAGGCCACAACCGCAATGCTTCTCATCCTATCTTGCCTTCCTGAGCACATAGAGCTGGAAGGCATCCTTCAAATCCCTATATTTCCTCCTGCTTACGGGTATCTCCTCCCCATTTGCCATATGGATTTTACCGTCAATCTTGGCAATATTCCTAAAATTCACAAGATAACTTTTATGGCATCTGAAAAAGGATTTACGCCCCAGCATTTCCTCTAGCCGGTTTAAGCCCATATCGCAAAAATGCGCTTCCTCCATGCCCACCATACGGCTGTATTTCTTCTCTGACACAAAATAGCAGATATCCTTTAGGCTGACAATCAAATCCTGGTTGATGCTCTTAAGCATCACTTTCTGGTTCTCAGCCACATCCTCAATCATCCTGCTTAGGTATTTCCCCAGCCTGGCCTTCTCGGCAGGCTTCCCCAGGAACCCGTAGACATTCCTCCCAAAGGCTTCCTGCATCTCCTCCATGTGGTTTGTAAGGAACAGGATTTTAATGTCCTCTTCCTCCTTCTGCAGCATGTCTTTTAGCTGAATCCCGGAAACCTCCCCCATCCCAATATCCAGCAGCAAAATATCCGTCTTTTCCCTCCGCCTCAGGAACTCCTTGCCAGATTCATACTCGACTGGAAGGTATTCCATACCTTTTTCCATAAAATACTCTCTCAGCAGTTCCCCAACCATCCTCCTGCTGGTCTTTTCATCATCACATATCCCAATTCTTATCATCTTACATTCCTATATATTTGTCATGTGTACGTTTAACCTAAGGTCTCCTGTCATTTTCATTATATGAAAATCTTTCCTCCTTGTCCATGCGATTTTCTAGAAACTTTACCCACTTTTATTCACAAATGGGAATAACTTTTTGTCAAATACGTTTAAGAACTATTACAAACTCCTTTATTATGTGATATAATGTTCCATATTTGGCAACTGCTTACCATAGGAACATTTACACAGAACGGAGGGATTTATGAAGACAGAAAAAAACAGGAACTCATTTTCGGGCTCAGTCGGGTTTGTGCTGGCGGCGGCGGGGAGCGCCGTAGGGCTTGGGAATATCTGGCGCTTCCCATATCTTGCAGCCAAAGATGGGGGCGGCCTCTACCTAGTGGTCTACCTGGCGCTGCTCCTTACCTTTGGCTTCACCTTGCTCACCACGGAGGTCGCCATTGGGCGCAAGACCAAACAGAGCCCGCTGACCGCCTACAAAAAGCTCCAGGAAAAATGGGGGTTCTTAGGCGTCCTGGCCTGCCTGGTGCCGGTTATTATCATGCCTTATTACTGCGTGATTGGCGGCTGGGTAGTGAAATATTTTATGGCTTACCTCACTGGCTCAGGCAGCAGCGCAGCCCAGGACGGGTACTTCTCGGAATTTACCGCAGGGGTATGGCAGCCCCTGGTATTTATGGCTATTTTCCTATTCGTGGTATCCTTTATTATTTTCCGGGGCGTGAACCGGGGGATTGAGTCTTCCTCCAAGATACTGATGCCCCTGCTCCTTCTGATGGTTGTGGGGATTGCCTTCTTTTCCCTGACGATCAGGCACACAGACGCCAATGGGGTGGCCAGGACAGGGATGGAAGGGTTCCGGATCTATGTCATCCCCAACCTGGAGGGGCTGACCGTGAAGGGGTTCTTTACCGTCCTTTTGGACGCCATGGGGCAGCTGTTCTTTAGCCTGAGCGTTGCCATGGGGATTATGATTGCCTACGGCTCTTATGTGAAAGATGACGCGAACCTGGCCAAGTCCATCAACCAGATTGAAATTTTTGACACGGCTGTAGCGTTCCTGGCAGGCATGATGATCATCCCCGCCGTCTATACCTTTATGGGGCGTGAAGGGATGGAGGCCTCCGGCCCCAGCCTGATGTTCGTGTCGCTGCCTAAGGTATTTTCCTCCATGGGGAGGGTTGGGAACCTGATTGGCGGGCTTTTCTTCGCCATGGTGCTGTTTGCAGCGCTCACCAGCGCCGTGTCTGTCATGGAAGCCGTAGTATCCAGCCTGATGGACAAATTCCACCTGTCGCGTATAAAGGCTGCCACAGTGGAACTGCTGGTTGCGCTGGGCGGTGGGATTTTGGTCTGCCTGGGCTATAATAAGCTGTATTTTGACATTACGCTGCCCAATGGCTCCCATGCGCAGATCCTGGATATCATGGATTATATCAGCAATAACTGCCTGATGCCCCTGGTGGCAATTGGGACGTGCGCGCTCATTGGATGGGTTGTGAAGCCCAAGGCCATTATCAGCGAGGTGGAGAAGACCGGATGCAGGTTTGGCAGGAAATCTTTATATATCGTTATGATACGGTTTATCGCACCGGCGCTTCTGCTTGTGCTGCTGCTGAAATCCGTAGGGCTCCTTCGGGCAATCTAAACACCGGGGCCGCAAAAGCCTGGCACAAGGGCGCGGCCCATAAGAACTGGCAATCCTAGGAAATGGGAGGAGGGATTTGGGAATGGAACATACAAAAAAGAAAATACAGCGGTTACTGTCAGGGCTATTAGTAGTTTTCATCCTTTTTGGGACGCCCGGCGCATCATTAAAAAGCATGGCGGCGCCGAAGATGCCGGGGCTTAATGCGAAGGTTACAGAAAAGAACGTGCTGAAGATACTGAACCGCTATGATACAGACGGCGCTTATATCATGAAGAAGCAGATCCAGGCTGGGGACCATATATTGGCCTGGTTCCCAAGCGGGAGGCGGATCATTGACGGGATAAATACGGCCGTCCATGAGGAAACCCACGCCTATAGCTTCCAGAGGGCACATTGGAACGCTTATTTCGTAGGGAAGAAAAAGACCATCCATGTACCGGTTACAGCTATTTTCCATACGAAGAAAATGGCAGGGTCTATCCCTTCCAGGCTCCGTACCTTCCGGTATAAGACCTATGTGGCAAAGCCAGTGGCAAACCTGGCTTCCAACGTGGAAGGGGCTTATGGGCTGCTGAATGAGTTTATGGCTTACCGGATGGGGATGAGCACCACGCTTTCGCTTTATCCTTATTATACATCACAGAACGCCGGCTGGGACGCCTGGCAGGCCTATATCAATTCCTGTGAGAACGACAAGCTGGCCTATGCAGAATTCAAGTATTATATCCTGCATTACCTTTCTTATGCTAAGAAGCATTACCCAAAGGTGTACCAAGGGATTCTGGGGAACCGGAAGTTCTGCCAGGCTTACCGGAGCCTGGAAAGCAGCTTTGCGAAGCTTATCAGCACTTACGCCAAGGATTTAAAGAAGATACAGAAGCTCATGAAGAAACAGGGGCGCAAGATGGAGATTACGGACAAAACCATCTGGATCAGCACCGGCCCCTACAGCAAGGCAGGCCTGGGGCGGTATACGGCAGACTATAAGAAACTGCAGAAAGAAATGAAAAAAAGCGCCTACGCGTCCATCCATAAAAAATTAATCGCAAAAGGGAAGTAACAGATAGGGAAACCACACGGTTTCCCTATTGACATCCCCCCAAAATAGGAGTAGAATAACCCCATAAATAAACATTGTTCTTCAGGGCAGGGTGACTTTTTTAAGAATTCCCGACCGACGGTGATACCCCACAGCGGGCAAGTCCGTGAGCCGCAAGGCATGATTTGGTGAGAATCCAAAACCGACAGTATAGTCTGGATGGGAGAAGATAGGCAGCTATCCGCAGGGGCGGATACTGGTTTCCATGCGGCACAGACAGGCCCTGAATCGTAGATTCAGGGCTTTTTCTTACGTCTCATAGGGCGCACGGAAAGCCCTCAAGGGGATCCCCCCTTTATCTTATACTAGAAATGGAAGTGATATTATGCAACCAACGCCGGCAGGCAAGGGCATCCATGAAACTTACATGCGGCAGGCCCTAGAATTAGCAAAAAAAGGCGAGGGGCGTACCTCCCCCAACCCTATGGTGGGATGTATCGCCGTAAAAGATGGCAGGACAATCGCAGCCGGATACCATGAAGCTTACGGCGGCTACCATGCGGAGCGCAACGCCCTGCTCCGCTGCCAGGAGGATTTGGCAGGCGCAGAGCTCTATGTTACCTTAGAACCCTGCTGCCACCACGGCAAGACCCCGCCCTGCACCGACATTATCATCGAGAAAGGCATCCGTAAGGTCTACGTGGGCTGCCTAGACCCCAACCCAAAGGTAGCAGGCAAAGGCGCCCAAATCCTGCAAGACCATGGGATTTCCGTTGAAACCGGCATCCTGGAGCCAGAATGCCGGGCGCTCAACGAGGTATTTTTCCATTATATGGAGACCCACATGCCTTTCCTGGCCATGAAATACGCCATGACCTTAGACGGCAAGATTGCCTGTGCGTCCGGCGATTCCAAATGGGTGACCGGGGAAGAATCCCGGGCATACGTCCAGCGCCTGCGCAACCGATACCGGGGCATTATGGCCGGCATCGGCACTGTCCTTGCGGACGACCCGCTGCTGAACTGCCGCATGGAAGGCGGCCGGGATCCCGTGCGCATCATCTGCGACTCCAATCTGCGGATCCCCCTGGGCAGCCAAATCGTAAAGACTGCCCCCCAATATGAGACTATCCTGGCTTACAGCCCAAAGGAAGCGCTGGCCTTCCGGATGCAAAACCTTACAGATACCGCAGGCCGCGCCAAGGCCTTAAGGGAACTCGCCCAGCAGGACCTGGAGGATACCAGGGAGGCGCTGCTGCAGCAATCCGCCGCTTTATTGGAAATCCCCATACAGGATACGCCTGCCGCCGCACCGGGCTCCCCCCGGCTGCTTGACCTTAAGGCCCTCTTGGAAGCATTGGCCCACCGCGGGATAGACAGCATCCTGTTAGAAGGCGGCGGCGCACTGAACGCTTCTGCCCTGACCGGCCGTTTTGTCCAGCGTGTCTATGCCTTTGTGGCCCCTAAGCTGGTAGCCGGCGCAGACGCCAAATCCCCGGTTGAAGGCACCGGCATCCCGAAAATGTCAGAAGCCCTCTGCTTACAGCAGATAGAGACCGCCAGGTTCGGCCAAGACTTATGCATTTCCGGAAGGATTGCCCCTTGCCCCGGATCCCATCCATCCCAGAAGGAGGACGCTAGCCCATGTTCACAGGAATCATAGAAGAAACCGGAACCATCCAAAAAATAGAAAAAGGGGCGCTTTCCGCCAAAATCACCGTCCAATGCAAAAAAGTCCTGGAAGGCACCAAAACCGGGGACAGCATTGCCGTGAACGGCATCTGCCTCACCGTAACTTCCCTTTCCAGGGATTCTTTCACTGCCGACGTAATGGCAGAGACCCTGCGACGCAGCAGCCTGTCTGAGGCAGCCGCCCACACGGCTGTCAACCTGGAACGGGCCATGGCCGCCGACGGGCGCTTCGGCGGCCATATCGTGTCGGGCCACATTGACGGCACCGGCAGGATTTCCCATATCCGACAGGAGGAAATCGCTGTCTGGTACACCATTTCCGCCGCCCCAGGCCTCCTGCGCTATATCGTGGAGAAGGGCTCCATTGCCTTAGACGGCATCAGCCTTACCGTAGCCGCCGTCACCCCCCAGGATTTCCAGGTGTCCGTCATCCCCCACACCCGCCAGGAAACCTCCCTTTCTGCCAAAAAAGCGGGGAGCCTTTTGAATATCGAGTGCGATATTGTCGGAAAATATATTGAGAAATTCCTGTCACCCCAAGAGACGGGCAGCCCCCAAAGCAGCCTGACAGAAAGCTTCTTAAAAGAACACGGTTTTGCATAGGCAAACGGGCGCCGCCCATACAAACAGAAAGGATTATGACAATGAGCAAGAATATTGGCACCATTGAACAGGCGATTGAAGACATCCGGCAGGGCAAGATCATCATGGCCATTGACGACCCAGACCGGGAAAATGAAGGGGACTTTATCTGTGCGGCTGAATTTGCCACCCCGGAAAATATCAATTTTATGGCAACCCATGGCAAAGGCCTTATCTGCATGCCCATGGACAAAGCCCTCTGCTCCCAGCTTGGCCTAAAGCAGATGGTGGAGGAAAATACAGACAACCACCAGACAGCCTTTACCATTTCCATTGACGGCATTGACACAGAGACAGGCATTTCTGCCTTTGAACGCTCCAAAACCGCCCTGGCTGCCGTCAGGGACGGCGCAAAGCCAGAGGATTTCCGCAAGCCGGGCCATATGTTCCCCTTAGAATCCCGGGAAGGCGGCGTCCTCAAACGCACAGGCCATACCGAAGCCACCGTAGACCTGGCCATGCTGGCCGGGCTCAAGCCCTGCGGCCTGTGCTGTGAGATTATGCGGGAAGACGGCACCATGATGCGTACCACGGAACTGCTGCAGCTGGCTGGGAAATTCCAGATGACGGTTATCACGATTGCCGACCTGGTGCGCTACCGTATGGACAGGGACAGCCTGGTGCGCCAGGAAGCCCACGCCAAGCTCCCCACCAAATACGGGGAATTTGAGATTTATGGCTATGTGAACAAGATAAGCGGCGAGCACCATGTGGCGCTGGTTATGGGCGATGTGGCAGACGGTGAGCCTGTGCTCTGCCGCGTCCATTCCGAATGCCTCACCGGGGATGTATTCGGCTCCGGCCGCTGCGACTGCGGGGAACAGCTTGATTCCGCCATGAAGGCAATCGCCAAAGCCGGGAGGGGGATCCTCTTATATATGCGCCAGGAAGGGCGCGGGATTGGCCTGATCAACAAGTTAAAGGCCTACGAACTGCAGGAACAGGGGCTGGATACCGTAGAGGCCAATGTGAAGCTGGGATTTGCGCCGGATCTGCGGGATTATGGCATCGGCGCACAGATCCTGCATGACTTGGGGGCGGAAAAGCTCCTGCTGCTGACCAATAACCCCAAGAAAATCACAGGGCTTTCCGGCTATGGCATTTCCATTGAGGAACGTGTCCCCATCCAGATGCCCGCCAAGAATACGGACGTATTCTACCTAAAGACAAAACAGGCAAAAATGCAGCATATGACAGATTATTAATCACAACCGCACATATTTTTTGAAGAAAAGGAGAAAGAACATGAGGATTTTAGAAGGAAATGTAGTTGCAAGCGGAGCAAAAATCGGCATCGTAGCATCCAGGTTCAATGAATTTATCGTATCAAAGCTTGTGGGCGGCGCCCAGGACGCCCTGATACGCCATGGGGTAACGGACGGCGACATTACCCTGGCATGGGTGCCCGGAGCCTTCGAAATCCCCCTGGCTGCCCAGAAGATGGCTGAAACCGGCAATTATGACGCCGTAATCTGCCTGGGCGCCGTGATTAAGGGAGCCACTACCCATTATGACTATGTATGCGCAGAGGTCAGCAAAGGCATAGCAGCCGTAGGCTTAAAGACAGAAATCCCCGTAATCTTCGGCGTTGTCACTACGGACAATATCGAGCAGGCCATCGAACGCGCCGGGAGTAAGGCGGGCAATAAGGGCTATGACGCAGCATGCACCGCCATCGAAATGATAAACCTCTTCCAGGCGATGCGATAAGCCCTTAAGGCAATGCAGGCCTTCCATACTTTACAGCAGCACGGTCCTTCCTATTCCTATAAGATAAAAAGCTGCTGCATAAAGAAGGCGCACCCCTAACCCAGGGTGCGCCTTCCCTTATGCAGCAGCTTTTGTACGCCTAATCCCCAACCCCTGATAGGAAGGAGCGTATCCCGCCTGTATCTCCCTATACATGATGCCTATCTTAGGGAATGGGGTAATAACGGGGCAATTCCACCCTCGCATCCAAATAGGCCGCCTGGGCCATTTCCCCTGTACGCCTGAGCCTCTCACCCTTACGGCGCATATATTCGTTAACCAGCCAATCCAGCTGGGCGCTTATCTTCATGCATTCCTGTGTATTTAACCCCTTGGCTGCCTCTGCATCCAATTCCTTGCGCAAAGCCTCAATTTCTATCTGTAGGTTATGCAAACCATCCATCCTCTTATGCCTCCTTGCCGTACTAGTATGATGAAAGAATGATGCATATGGGAACCCATTCCGCTAAGATGCCGCGGCATCTTAGCGCTTTCCCCACAGCTTCCTATGCTGCCTGCAGGAATTCCTCTGCCTTCGTCAGCAAAATAACCGCCTCCACCACTTGCTGGCATAGGACTACAATCTGGCGGCAGTCCCCTTCCACCGTGTTCTTTAGCTTCACGTATGCCTCATGGTGGCTCTGGATATAATCACAGATGGCTTCTATACTGTCCAGGCCCTGGGCAGGCTCCCAAGCCTCCCTGTTCTTCTCTGCCTCGCCGCTCCTAATGTACTCCCTCAGCCCTTTTTTCAGATGCTTTTCATAAATGCAATGATCCTTCAGGCTCCCTGTATAATGGGCATTATGGGGGAATGTAAAGTAATCTGCAACATAGTGGATGGCCTCTCCCAGATTACGGTAGAACACCCTCTGGTTCACCTGGTCTTTCAGCTGCCTCTCCACTAACTCTTTCAGTTCCTCCTGGAACTTGGGGAATGTCCCCTCTATTTCATGTTTTTCTGTAAAAAAAGAAGGCTTACAGTCTGGCAGAATGCTCCCTAAATAAAAAGCTTTCTTATGCTTCACCAGTTCCTGCTCCTCCAAGCTATCCACAATATATTTCGCCAATGATATATGAGATTTCTTCCGCATCCTGACCTCCGTGCTAAAATTTCATCCATGGCGCAAGAACAGGAAGTAGAACACTGCCCTTACGGCACAGTCTTATTCTACTTCCTGTTCCTTATTTTTTCAAGTACTTTTTTTAATTTACAGGATTTACCGATAGGAACCTGACAGTTTTCCTTTCGGCCGTCCTGCCTGTGCAGTTATGGGACCTGCGGCTTTACTTGCAATGGCAGTCAAAGCTTGCGCATTCCGTTTCCCCGCAGGTGCAGGCATTGCTCCCGGCAATCCCGATTTCCTCTGCCTGGCATTTGCAGTTCTGGTTAAACCCGCAGTTGGTGGCATGGCACTTCACATCCGTATCCTCGCAGGCATGGCCTACGGAATTGGTCATGCTGCCGCGCCTTTCCTGAAAGCTCTCACAGCGGGTCTCATTGGGCCTGGAGGCATCCTGGCCGCCAATCTCAATATCATTCCTGGAACAGAGCTGGTCTTCGTTGTACATGCAATTCTTTGCTGAGCATTTTAACCTTGTCATGTCAGATCTCCTTTTCCTAAGTTCTTGTCCCGTATCAATCAACCGGGCGTAACTTAGTATCCCTAAAAAGGAGGGGATTTATACGCTCCTATCTCTGTCTTGGCCGCCTATGCAAAAAACTTTATTTTCCCTGCCGCCCTTGCCTCTTCCCTGCCCTGGCCGCCTATGCAAAAAACTTTATTTTCCCTGCCGCCCTTCCTCTGCCTCTTCCTTGCGTATTTCCTTTGTGCGGATTTCTTTGCAGATCTGCCCAATAAATTCGCCAATGGGCTTTACGCCTTCATCGCCGGCAAAACGGCTCCGGACGGACACCGTCTTGTCCGCCTCCTCCTGCTGCCCAACCACCAGCATATAAGGCACCTTCTCCAAACGGCTCTCACGGATTTTGTAGCCAATTTTTTCCGAACGGTTATCTGTGGTGCACAGGATGCCGTTGGCCTTTAATTCTTTCTCCACCTCTGCGGCATAGGCTTCATACTTATCCGAAATAGGCAGCACGCGCACCTGCTCTGGGCACAGCCATGTGGGGAATTTCCCTGCATACTTCTCAATCAGCCATGCCAGCGTCCTCTCGTAGCAGCCCATGGAAGTCCTGTGGATGATATAGGGGCGGGCTTTCTCCCCATTCTGGTCAATGTAGTACATATCAAACTGGGCGGCCAGGAGGGCGTCCCACTGGATGGTAATCATCGTATCTTCCTTGCCATAGACATTCCTGGCGTTAATGTCAATCTTGGGGCCGTAGAAGGCAGCTTCGCCCACCTCTTCCGTATAAGGGATCTGCAGCTCATCCATGATATCCCTCATATGCTGCTGGGTCTCCTCCCATACCTCTGGCTCCCCGATGTATTTCCCGCGGTTATCGGGATCCCATTTGGACAGGTGGTAGGTCACATCCTCTTCCACGCCCAAGGTGCTCAGGCAGTACTTGGCCAGGGCAAGGCATTTCTTAAACTCCTCCACCATCTGGTCAGGCCTTACAATCAGATGCCCCTCGGAAATGGTAAACTGGCGCACCCGGGTCAGGCCGTGCATCTCCCCGGAATCCTCGTTCCGGAACAAGGTGGAAGTCTCACCATAGCGCAGGGGCAGGTCCCGGTAGGAATGCTGCTCTGCTTTATAGACATAATACTGGAAGGGGCAGGTCATGGGGCGCAGCGCCATCACTTCCTTATCTTTCCCTTCCTCCCCCAGCACGAACATACCGTCCGTATAATGGTCCCAATGGCCGGAAATCTTATACAGGTCTGACTTGGCCATCAGCGGGGTTTTGGTACGGATATAGCCCCATTCGTTGTCCTCCAGGTCCTCAATCCAGCGCTGCATGGTCTGGACCATCTTTGCGCCTTTGGGCATCAGCAGGGGCAGGCCCTGGCCAATCACATCCACGGTAGTGAACAGCTTCATCTCACGCCCCAATTTGTTATGGTCGCGCTTCTTGATATCCTCTAAATGCTCCAGGTAAGCGTTCAGCTCATCCTTGGCGGCAAACGCCGTGCCGTAAATACGCTGGAGCTGCGCCTTGTTGGAATCCCCGCGCCAATAAGCCATGGAAGAAGAAATCAGCTTAAAGGCTTTAATGGGCTTGGTGCTCATCAGATGGGGGCCGGCGCATAAGTCCGTAAAGCCCTCCCCCTGCTTGTAGAAAGAAATTTCCGCATCCTCAGGCAGATCCTCAATCAGTTCCACTTTATAAGGCTCTTCCCTGTCCTTCATAAGCTGGATGGCCTCTGCCCGGGGCAGCGTGAATTTCTCCAGGCGGTTCCCTTCTTTGATAATCTTCTTCATCTCTTTTTCCAGGTTATCCAAATCTTCCCGGGAAAAGGGCTCCGCCTCAAAATCATAGTAAAACCCTTCATCGATAGACGGCCCAATTGCCAGCTTGGCATTGGGAAACAGGCGTTTTACGGCTTCCGCCAGCACATGGGAACAGGTATGGCGGACTGTCCGGATCCCTTCCCTATCCTTCTGGGTCAGGATGTTAAGCGCACAGTCTTGATCCACAACCGTCCGCAAGTCCACAGCCTTCCCATCCACTTCCCCGGCGCAGGCCGCCCTGGCTAGCCCTTCGCTGATATCCAGCGCAATGTCATATACGCTCTTTGCCTCTCCATATTCTTTCACTGAACCGTCTTTTAATGTAACCTTCATGGTAAATCCTCCTTCAATTATTCGGTTGGCGCAAATCCAACCCGGCCTTTCCCTGCCGCATGGCAAAAACGCCCCGTACATGCCACACCAACGGTAGCGATGCACGGGACGTAAAATACGCGGTTCCACCCTGCTTGCCCTGCTTCTTTCACACAGGGCCACTCATTCTGATGGTAACGGAATCACCGGGCTATTTGAAAGCCGCTCCAAGGTGGTCTTCGGCTGCTGCCTGCCAAGCCGCTTCCAGCACCAATACGGATCCGTATGGGCGGCTCTCTCTGCGCGCTCCCCCTGCCTTAGCCTGCCCCATGCCTGCCAAAAGCCGCAGGGAAGGCGTCTGTTTCTCCTATGCCAGGCGGGAAAATCACCAGCATTCCACAGCTTACTCTTCTTGTCAACGCTTTTTCTTATAATGGTATAATATAAACCTTTTCCCCTGGTTTGTAAAGAGGGGATTTTATTCCTGCACTGCAAATCCAACGCCCCGTTGCCTGCAGCGGGGTATCCGGCCTTTCCCCTCCTGGGGGGCCGGCTGCCTGGGACAGCTGCCTATTTGTTCCTGCCGCAGCATTTCTTATATTTCTTGCCGCTGCCGCAAGGGCAGGGGTCATTGGGGTATACTTTCTTTTCTTTCCGGACGGTGCCGGATTTCTTCTGCTCCAGGTACAGCCTGTGCCTGGTGTCTTCATCGTAAATCTTCTCCCACTGGGGCAGTTCATAGAGCCAGTCCGCCTTGGCGTCCACCATGTTCTTATACAGCTTCTCTTTGTCAAAGGCAAGGCTTACCTTCGTGTCTTCTTCCATTTCCTCGATTGGGTTTTCCTGGATCAGGCTTTCATTAATCCCATCCAGGAACCCTGTCATCTCCATGACAGACAAGCCATATTTCTCTGCCAGTTCCTTCACGGTCCCTTCTACCACTTCATCTGGGTTCTCCAGTAATTTTTCATAAACGCCTTTTTCCAGGAGGAAATACCGTTCCCAAAAACGTTTGATTTCTCCCTTATCGGTCTCCTGATTATATGCAATACCTTTCCACTGCTCTAATAATGCCATGTCAAATACCATCCTTTGCAAAAAATCAAAATATTGTTATAGTTACGGGCATCCAAAACCTGTATATACGGCCTGATGGATCAAAACAGAACATAGGCAAGGAATCCTCCTAAGATTTCCCATTTTCTGTATTTCCGCATACATAGGATAGTATAACTCATTTCCCTAAGTTTTTCAAAGGATTTTTTTCAGATTTTTGCATTTCATATAACTAATAGGCCGGATTCCGTAACTATGGAGCCGAAGGCTGGATAGTTACCATTCCATTTTATTCGGCATGGTAAAACAGCTCTGCAATGGGCGAATCCTTATCCAGCACAATGGTGTTGCCCTGGTTCTTTAAAGTAGCTTTCATGGCGTCCAGCTGCCGCACGAAGCGGTAGAAATCCGCCTTATCCTCATCATTATAAGCGTCGCTTAAAATCCTCATGTACTCCGCTTCCCCTTCGGCCACGGTCGTGTCCGCCTTCTTCTGTGCCTGCGCCAGCATTACCGTAGTCTTCTCGTCCGTGTCATTCTTAATCTTCTGTGCCTCCTGCTCCCCCTTGGCCTTGTAGGAAGCCGCAATGTTCCCCCGCTCGGAAACCATCCGCTTATAGACTGCCTCTTTATTCTCACTTGGCAGATCCAGCATTTTGGTCTCAATCTTCGCCACTTTAATCCCATAGGCTTCCAAATTGTCCCCCAGCTTCTCCGTCAGCTGTATGGCAAGCTCCCCGTCACGGCCGGAAATCACTTCCTCCTGGGTTAGGCTGCTAATCACGTTTTTCAATGCGTTGTACACATTGGAACTGATCCTGGACTCCGCATTCTGCTGGGAGCCGCTCAGCTTCTGGATGAATTTGACAGGGTCTTCAATCCTCCACAGCACAAAGCAGTCTGAGATCATGGATTTTTTGTCCGATGTCATCACCTCGCTGGCCGCCAGGTCGCTTAGAATCAATTTGCTGCTGATACTTGTCTCTGTCTGGATAAACGGGATCTTAAAGCCTAGCCCATAGGGGTTGCTGTCTGCCGTATCCACGCGTACAATCTTCCCAAATTGCTTGATGACCCGGTACTCCCCTGGCTTCGTCACTACCGCTGACGTCCAAACCAGGGCCAGCAACAACACCAGCGCTGTCACGGTAAATGTTTTTTTCCTATTTGTTTTCATTTTCTTCACGGTTCCTTTCTGCACCTGTACCTGCCGTCCCTTTTGCCTGCCCCATAGGCCGCCTATGGGACTTTATTCGCCCTCTAACTCGTCTTCGTCCTCTATCACTTCCACGTCTTCCACATCTTCTTCCTCTTCTGTATCCTCTGCACCCTCATCAGCATCCTCTTCCTCCCTGGCAGCCCTCTGGCTCCCACTGGACCTGGCGCTGCCGTCCCCGCTGCCTGCAGGATCCCCATTATCCCCTGCCGCACCGGTTCTTGTACCATCAGAACCGCCCTGCTGGCCGATACTGGTAAAGGGGCTTAAAGGAAGCAGCGTCTGCGTCCCCCCGTCTGTAATGTAAACCTTCATGTTGGGGAGGATATCTTCCATCGCCTCGTAAAACATCCGCTGTTTGGTAATCAGCGGGAACTTTGCATATTCTTCATAAAGGGAGTTAAAACGGGCTGCCTGCCCCTGCGCATCCGCAATCAAAGACTCTTTCTTGGCATTTGCATCTTTGATAATCTTATCCGCATCTGCCTCGGCCTTAGGGATACGGGTATTGGCGTCAGCATTGGCATTATTGATTGCCGTATCCATGCCCTGCTTGGCGTCCTCCACATTTTTAAAGGCGCGCTTCACTTCCTCTGTAGGCACTTCTGCGTCCTGGATGACCGCATTCGTAACCTGGATCCCTATATCCTCCTGTTCCAGCCGCTCTTGGAGTTTTTCTTTGACGCTGGCCTGGATCTGGTATTTCCCCGTAGTCAGGACGTCGTCCACCTTACAAGTGCCGACCGTATCCCGTATGTAGCTCTGCGCCAAATCCTTCACCACGATTTCCGGGGTTTCGGAGGCATAGAGGTATTTCACGGGATCCGTAATCTGGTATTCAAAGTAGAAATCCACATTTACAAAATTGTAATCGCTGGTAATCATGAAGGACTCCCCCTCCACAGACGCATCGGACTCCAGTTCATACCCAATGGAAAATTGCTTTGCCGCCTTGCTGACCTTAATCACCTGCTGGAAATAAGGAATCTTGAACTTCATGCCTGGGGTCTCCACAATCTGGGTATTCCCAAGGGTGCGGATGACCCCATACTCATCCTCCTGCAGGAAAAATACGGTATTAAAAAGCGTGAGCGCCAGCAAAATGCCCAATATGGCCCTCCCTGCTATGGCTATGGCCTTATCCTTCTTATCGCCGCCCCCCTGGGGCGCGCTCCCGCCAGGCCCTGCCTCATCATAAATGCCCGGGGTATCTTCTTTCCTGCCTTTTTTCTTTTTCATCCTGTTCTCCTTTCTCCTGCGCTATTTTGGCCCTAACATAAAAGCTTCTTTGCACTTCCATTATAACCGTTTTGCACCAGCGCTGCAATTGTTTCCGTAAAACGGTAATTATGCCCGGACCTTCATCCTGCTTACCAGCAGGCCTGCGGCAAAAAACGCTGCGGAAAACGCCAGCACCATGAAGAAGGACTGGTACACAGGCAAAGCCCCCGCCAGGCTTTTGGCCTTCTGGATTTCTTCATTTGCGGCCACATACCAGTAAGAAGGCACAAATTTGGCAATCTTCCTTGCCGCATCCCCCATAAATTCCATTGGCACGAAGACGCCGCCCAGGAAACTGAAGCCCAGGCCGAAGATATTGCTCATAATATTCAGTTCTGCCACGTTCTGCACCAGCTGCACGGAAAACCAGGCCACGCTCAAGGCGCACAAGGCAAACAGGAAGGCATTTGCCGCGCTCAGCGCACCCTTAAGGCTGAACAGAAAGGCTTTGTCTATCAGGCAGGCTGCCAGGATAAAAAGCGCATACACCGCCAGGATATAAACCATGCAGCCCAGCAGCAGCTGTATATTCTGCCTTAGGAAAGGCATGGCTGAGCATTGGTTCCTGGCGGACAGGTCTTTCTCTTTAAAAGTCTTTACCACGGCGCCCACGCCCAGTATCATCAGCACCAGGAACACATAGGGGATATACTGGAAGAAATAATACCCGCTTGGCAGCGTCTCTTTGGCTTCCTCTTCCAGGTAGCCCACCGCCGGCTCCTGCTCCAGGGCTTTTGAAACCTTGCCGGCTATTTCCTCCACGCCGTAGCCCGCCGCCAGGTACAAAGAAGCTGCCTGCAGGTACTGCCCTATTTCATTTTCCATAAAATGGGCGCTGCTGCTGCCAGGCACGACAGTCCCCTCCAGCAGCCCCTCCTTTGCCCCAGACTCCATTTTTTCTGTAAAATCCTCTGGGATGGCCAGCACATAATCAATACGCTGGAAATACATGGCATCCTGCAGGGCTTCCTTCCCCTTCGGCATCCCCTGCAGGTTATGGCGCCTGCCCAGGTATTCCGTCAATGCCTCCCCCAGGCTTCCCCGGTCTTGGTTATCTACCGCAACAGAGAGGGACACATTTGAAAAATCTTCTTCCCCCCTGTCCTCCAGCACGCTGCTTAAAATCAGCGTCAGCACCATATAGATGGATATATACATCAGCAGCGATGCTTTCTTTTTTTTCAGCACGATGAAAAACGCTTTAAATACTTGCATACCGTTCCCTCCTTATAATCACAAAGGATCCTGCCCCCAAGAGGAGCGACAGGGCCATAAGGCTGCCCAGGCACTGGGCATACTGCCCATAGGTATCATAGACATTCAGGCTGTAAAAAGCCCTCACAATCAAGGAAGCTGGGTTAATCCTGGCAAACCAGGGTGCATATTCCTCTACCAGCCAGCGCATTTCCGCCACCATCAGCCCGCTGAAGAAGCTGGATACCATCATAATCCCAACGCAGAGGCCTTCCTTCGCATTTTCGGACAGCTTTCCTGCAACCCCGATGAAAAAACCTAAGGTAACCCCCAGCACACAGCCCCCAAATAACGCCAGCAGCATAAGCCCCCACTGGTTCCCAATCGGGACCTCCAGGGCAAACAGCAGGTAACCGGCAGAAAATACCAGATACAAAAACTGCATCGTAACCACTGCCGCCAAGTCTGCCAGCAGCACCAGAAAACGGCCTGCACTGGATACCACCCGCCTTGCCGCCAGGCTGGACAGGTCCGCCTTAAATTCCACGGCGCACATAAGGCCTGCCGTTGCCGCCATAAGGCAGTTCATGGCCAGCAGGGAATAAAAATAATCCATGGTATTTAAGATAGGCTTGCCAGAGATATCCCATTCCTTGATATATTGGCGCTCCTTCTTTATATCCTCCGCCGCAGCCTGGATTTTCTGGGGGCGTTCTTGGCCAATCTGCGTAAAGACATGGCTGATGCACCGGTATTGCCCGATTACCGTGCTTAAGATGCTTTCATTTATCCCTTGCCCCGATACGGTAAGGCGCAGCTTTGGCGTCCCTCCCCCATTGGAATAAATCCCTTCCACTGTGCCGTCCTGCAATAATTTTTTGGCCTCTTCCTCCCCTGCAGGCTGCAGCTTAATCATCTGGCTGCCCTTTTCCAGTTCCTCCAAAACCGCCTGGAATGCCGCGTCTGCCCCCTCCCCTTCCACATAGGCTACAGGGATTTGGTGGAAAGACACCTCCTGATCCAAAAACCCCCCAAAGCTTAACTGGAATAAGGTCCCTAAGATAATGGGGAACAGCAGGCTCCAGAAAATATTCAGCTTCCGGCGCGAGATGCGCAGCAAGCTGTATCGATATAACCGAAAAAACATGATTCCCTCCTTCCTGCGATGCCAGGCCTTATGGATTGTGCCATCCATATCAGCCCACAGAATCGCGCAGTTCCTTTCCGGTAATTTCCAAAAATACATCATTTAAGGTCGGCAATTCTGAATACACCCGCCCAAACGGGATTTCCTGCCTTGCAAAATAGTCCAGGATATGCACCAGGTTATGCTTCCCGCCGCTGCAGCGGATTTCCAGCATCCCGTCCTGCTCTTCCACCTGGTATACATGGCGCAGCCCCCTGATGCCTTCTAGCTGGGAGGGCTGTAAGCCTGCCGCTTCTACATGGATTTTCTCACCCATTTTTATCATGGACTTCAGTTCCTCCTTTGTCCCGGCGGCAATGCACCTCCCTTTATCCAAAATGGCAATCCGGCTGCAGATCTGTTCCACCTCTTCCATATAGTGGGAAGTATAGATTATGGTTGCCCCTTGGCGGTTCAGTTCCTGGATCCCTTCCAGGATCCGGTTCCTGCTTTGGGGGTCTACGGCGACGGTAGGCTCATCCAAGATAATCAGCTTGGGCTTATGGGCAATCCCACATGCAATATTCAGCCTCCGCAATAACCCGCCTGACAGCTTCTTGGGGTAAAATTTCCTGAAATCCTCCAGGCCGGAAAAAGCGACGGCCTCTTCCACATACTGTTTCCTCACTCCCTTATCCTGGATATACAGCCCGCAGAAGTATTCGATATTCTCTTGGACGGTCAGTTCCTCAAATACCGCCACATTCTGCAGCACTACCCCGATCTGTTTCTTTACCTCATATAGGTTGGGCTGCATTTCTTTCCCAAAGACCTTCACGCTGCCTTTATCAAAATGCAGCAATGCCAGGATGCAATTAATGGCCGTGGTCTTACCCGACCCGTTCGGCCCCAGCAGCCCAAACACCTCTCCCTGCCCCACGGTAAGGTTCAGATGGTCCAATGCCACCAGTTCCTTATAGCGCTTCACCAGGTTCTCTATCTCTACTACCTTTTCTGCCATATCATGCCTCTCCTTTCCTTTTCAAAAGCATATTTCCCTGATAGGTAAATCATAACAGATTCCCTGGGAAAAACCAGTGCTGTATGTCACCATCCCACATGACAATTGTCATTAACCCTATTTTGTTGTACAATAGCTTTAAGTTACCAACGGAACCCAGCCAGGACAACAGAAAGGATCCTCCCATGTCTATCTTATTTGATAAATTGATACTCCTCATCAGCTGCATGCTGCTCTTCCTATACGGCATGCCCAGCATCTCCTCCCTCCATGTGGCGTCCCTTTTATTTGCCATTACCTTCCTCTGCCTCTGCAGCTGCTGTAACCTGGACGCCCTCCCCCTGCGCCGCCTGCCTGCCCACAGGCGCATCCCCTTACTCCTCCTGTGGGGCATCCTGGGGGCGGCGTGCCTTGCCTACCCTGCCTTCGGCCTCCTGCTGCCTTTCCTGTCCTATGAGCTGTCCCTTGCATTTGAAGGGTATCCCCGTCTTGCCGCCTGCCTGCTGCCTTTCCTGTCCCTCCGCAGCCACAGCTTTTTCCTGGGGGAAACGCTGCCCGCCCCGCCTTTTGGGGGCAGCCTTGGCTTCTATGCCTGGGCTTCCTTCCTCCTATGCCTGCTGGCCTTGGGCTTAGCCAGCCGGACAAAGGAACTGCTGCGGCTCAAACAGGAATTTTGCATGCTGCAGGACCAGTCTACGGAATACCATCTGCTCCTGCAGCAGAAAAACCGGGATTTGATGGAGAGGCAGAACCATGAAATCCACATCGCCACCTTAAAGGAACGGAACCGCATTGCCCGGGAAATCCATGACAACGTAGGCCATATGCTGTCCCGTGCCCTGCTCCAGTCCGGAGCCCTCATGGCAATGAACCGGCAGGACGGCCTCCGGGAACCCTTAAATGCCCTAAAGGCCACCTTATCTTCGGCTATGGACGCCATCCGCAGCAGCGTCCATGGCCTCCATGAGGATTCCATTGATTTGGAATCTGCAATCCGGGACCTGCTTTCTGGCTTTTCCAATTACCAGGTGCACATGGATTATGATATGGGGCGCTCCATCCCCTCCCCAGTCAAATACTGTTTTATCTCTATCACAAAAGAAGCTTTGTCCAATATTGCCCGGCACAGCAATGCGGATAAGATTTCCATTACGCTGCGGGAGCATCCCAGCTTCTACCAGCTTATGGTGGCAGACAACGGTACGGACACAAAAAAAACCGGCGCCAAAACGGCGCCGGCAGGCACAGAAAGCCCCGGGATGGGGCTTGCTAATATGAAGGAACGGGTGGACAGCTTAAAGGGCCACTTCTCCTTCTCAGAAGGGCAGGGGTTCCGGATTTTTGCCTCCATCCCAAATCCCTCTTCCCAGGCCCCTCCCATCGCATGATATTGGGAAAGCCGATAAAGAAATTGGGCGCCCTATATACGCCCTGCTCCCAGGGTCTATAAAGGACTGCCTGGGTTAACGCTCCTGGCTAACGGTTCTGGTAATAAAACACAGCCAGCTGCGTCCGGTCCCGCAACTCCAGCTTTTCCAAGACAGCGCTTAGGTAATTCCGCACTGTCCCTTCGCTCAAATATAACTGTGCGGCAATTTCCCGGTTGCTATAGCCCTCTGCCACCAGTCCAATGATTTCCAGTTCTTTGTTTGTGATGCCTTTGGCATGGTAATCATATTGGGCATGGCTGCCCTTGCCCAGGAAATCCGGCAGGCGCGTGACGATTTCGCTCCCGAATACGCTCTGCCCCTTGGCCACTGCCTTCAGGGAAGGGAGCAGGCATTCAAAATCCTGCTTCAGGATATAGCCCTTGGCTCCGAGGCGCAGCGCCTGGACAATATAATCGTCATCCAGGAACGTGGTCAGGAATAAAATCCTTGCATCTGGGTATTTCCCTAAAATCTCCGCAGCAGCCTCCAGCCCTGTCATCCCATCCATCCGGATATCCATCAGCAGGACTTCCGGCTGATAGCGCTCATACAAAGCCACTGCTTGGGCCCCATCCCCGCCCAGTTCCAGCACATGGATTTCCCCGGATGATTCTAAGATGGTTTTCAGGGATAAGGAGACAAACTGGTCGTCATCTACAATCACAATATTTAACATTTTTCAGGTTTTCCTTTTCTTATTTCCCGTGGGCAATGAGCCAATGGGGATACGCCCTCTGCGGCGCAGGACCTGCCTAACTTCCTTCCAGCGCCTCCAAGGCGGCCTGCTCCAGCGTCTTTTCCTGAAAGCTTATTTCCGCTTCCCGTATCCCCTGTTCTATCTCTTCCTGCGCCAGGCGCGTCTGGACTTCGCTCTTTAACACCCCTTTTATTGTTTCAAAAGGTTCCGCCACATTTTCTTCCCTTTTTAGGCAGCGCATCACCATAATATTCCGTCCTATCAGGAACGGCTCGCAGACCTGGCCTTCCTCCATGGCGGAAGAAACCATCCAACGCTGCGCATAAGCGCCGCTTTTGCCTTCTTCTGTACGCAGGGAAGACATTTCCAGTTCGTAGAAATTAATTTGGGGGTACTGCCCCTTAAGGGTATCAATATCTGCCCCTTCCTCCATCGAGGCCTTTGCCTGCTGCGCGGCCGCCATGCCTGTATCTGGCTGCTGCACCCCGCCATCGCCCGTTTCCGGATCTTGCGGGAGCCCATTGCCTGTATCTGGCTGCTGCACCCCGCCGTCGCCTGTTTCCGGATCTTGCGGGAGCCCATTGCCTGTATCTGGCTGCTGCACCCCGCCGTCGCCTGTTTCCGGATCCTGCGCCTGCATTTCCCCCACTAACATCTGGACGCGGATCTCGCTGGTGTATTGCCCTTGGTTCTCCTGATAAATCGCTTCGAGTTCTTCCTCGGACACGGGGTGGCTGCTTTTGAGTTTTTCCAACAGCTGGGATTCCAGGTCTGTATAGACATAAGAATAATAATCCTCCGGCGTAAAGGATGTCAAGCCGTAAATTACTTCCCCAGAAGCAGATCTGCCCTCCCGCTTTGTGTTCTCTGTACCCATCCCTTCCACAATGGATCCGTAATCTGCCTGCACTCCGATGCCTGCCTCCTGGGCAAGCCGCGCCACCACTTTTTTACGGGCTAAGTCCTCCCGGGCCAGTTCCATCACTTGCCCGATTGGGCTGCCAGCCCCCCCTTCCATTTCCCAGAAATCTTCTGCATTGGCTTCTTCTGTGGTATATTGGCTCTTCACTTCCGGCACATGGCTTTTGAGCACCATCTGGTATTCCGCCTTCACAACCGGCTGCCCGGCAATCTCCATTACGGTATCGCCGTCCTTTATGGAAGGAGTGCCGCAGCCTATGATTGCTGCGGCACATGCCATTGCCATGATGCACAGGAAGCTGTTTTGGCGCCTGTTTCGCATTCTGACCCTGATTCCTTTCTCTGATTCCCTGCCTAGATATTTGCATCCCACTGCTTCTGCACCTATCCTTGCAGGCTTTCCGTTTCCCTTAACGGCTATTTGATTTTCCCGCTTACTTTCACGCTGCTCCAGTCGCTGTAAATCTTTGTGCTCTTCTTATTCACCTTCACGGTTTTGTAGGTGCGGATGCGCACATAGTACTTCTTGCCCTTTGACAGCTTGGAGAAAGATGCGGAGGTCTTGCTTGCTTTCTTTGTATCCAGTTTCTTGACGCCGGATTTGAAATTCTTCTTCAGGGAGCACTGTACCACATAGCCGGACGCCTTGCTATCTTTCTTCCAGCTTACCGTCAGCTTCCTGCCCTTCACAGCCTTTGCGCTCTTTACAGAGGGCTTCTGGGGTTTTACTGTCAGCTTCACCTTCACGGAAGCGGCTTTATACTGGCTGGTGGCGGAAGCCTTTACGGTAATGGTGCAGACGCCAATGCCCTTGACGGTAACCTTCCCATCCTTGGAGACGGTTGCTACCTTCTTGTCAGAGGATGCATAGCTTAATTTCCCGTTGCCTGTCTTAATTTTAGCGTTCAGCTTGAAGGCCTTTGACTTATATGCCTTCTCATATGCTTTTGTATAGCTGATTTTCTGGCTCTTCGGCGCATTGACTGCCAATGCGTCCCTGGCGGACTCAAGCGCTGCAAACGCTCTGTCAATCTCATCCTGAAGGGCGCCTGCTTTGTCCAATACCGCTTTTGCGCCCCTTAAGGCCTCTTGGAACTTCTTCCAGCTGGCATCGGAATAATTGCCTTTTACTTTATCGGCACACAGATTGTACAGCAGCTGAAGGGAACGCTTATCCGCGCCCTTTTCCAGTGCATAGAAGGCATCCCGCAGCTGGCTTGCCGCCAAGTCTATGCTCTCCTGGGTTGCCAGCGCATCCACGCGCTCCAGCCTTGCTGCCAGGGCTTTGTCTTTAAAATTCTTCCAGGATTCTGCTGAATAATAAGATTCTGGATTGTCCGGGACTAATGCCAATGCCCCGTCAATGCTGGTCCGATCCAATTCTTTTTTGGAGCCGCCTGCTTCTTTGTAGAGAGCCGCATCATCCATATAGGCTATCCCTGTATTGCTGCTCAGGCTGATGCTGATTTTATCCCATTCAGCCGTTTTAAAGGAAAACGCAGCCTTCCTCCACCCTTTCTCATCTGCTTCTGCATCTGATGCCAGGGTCATATTCGCCAGTTTATAATCCCCATTCCCGGTAACATTGTTATGGTGCTTGGCTTCCAGCCCTAGGCTGGTGATATCGGCGTCCCCGCAGTATACCCATGCCTCAAAGGAATAATCCGTATTTTGCTCCACTGGGACATTCCCAATTTCAGAATAAGCCGTGCTGCCGCTTTGTGCCTGCACCAGCTTCAGGCTCTGGTTGCCTGTACGTGCCTGTTCCGTGGAAACTTCGGCCTTGCCCTGCCATTCGCCCCAATCTGTGCTGCTGCTCTCAAAGCCGGCATTGTCCTTTTCACCGCCATAGGATGCCAGGATATTCACTTTGTCACCGCCCGGCGTTTCTTCGCCTGCCTGCACCATAGCCATCAGTGCATTTTCCAGGCGGACAATCGCTGTCGGCACTTGGTTTGGGCTGGATTCCAGCACGGACTTTGCCTTATTGACTGCTGCCTGCAGGACAGACCAGGTTGCAGGCGTAAAATCTTTCTGCTGGTAGCTGGAAGCCAGGTTAACCAATGCTGCTAAATACCCTGTATCCCCGCCTCCTGCATAGGTGCCGTCCCCCTGGTACTCAAAGGCCCCGATATCCACGCGCCGGTTTGCCGCATCCGTGGACGGGTAGGGAACTGCATTGCCTTCATAATCCTTACGCTCCAATGTAATCTGGGTCTTAACCAGCTCTTCTTCCACTGCTGGGAGGGATTCTTCCGGCACTGCCATCAGGTCTTTCCCCGCATTGACACAGGGGGAATCCTGCCGCAGCTTCAAACCTTCTGCAGAGCCAAGGGTTACCTTGTAATCTTTGAATGCGCCGTCCGTGCGCTTTGCCACATCCACAAGGCCTGGGTCTGCCACAATGGCATTTTCATCCTCGTCTAAGGGGTACACGGCCTCGCCGCCGCCCCAGACACAGTTATTGCTGTAATGGATGCCTTCGTTATTCACATATTGTTCCGTATTCCCGCAGAAAATATTGTTGTAAATATCTGTCCCGCTGGTAGGAGGCGTCCCCCAGCTGCCCTGCTCTACGGCATTGACTTCATACCCCTTGCCGTCCCAGATAATGGTATTGTTGTGGACCTGATGCCCAATACTCCCGCGCTCTCCCACACGGATAATCCGGGAACCGTCAAACAAGCCGTCGTTGACGCTGACATTGTAGCGGATGACAGAGTTAACCGTATAATAAGGCCCTGGGCAAGCCATCCAGAACCCGCCCTTATTGTCATGGCTGTAATTGTACTGGTACATCACGTTCTGGTTGCCATAATCACAGTCAAAAGCCATGCCGTCCTGGTAACTGGTAGTATAAGCCGCCTCATTGTACTGCATGGTCACGTTGTTGCAGTCCCACATCCAGATTGCCGCATGGGCTGGGTTCCTGCTATAATTCCACTGCTCGCTGGCGCTGGCTGTTACTAAGTTGTACTCCGCCACGCCGCCGTCCGCATTGATCAGCACGATGCCGTCGCCGGCCACGTTATTGACATAGTTGTGGGCCACATAGACGTTTGGCCAGCCTACCCATTTCTTGCTCCCCGCCTGCTGGCTGCCTGAGCCGCCTACCAGGGTGCGGGCTGCCCAGCAGCTCTCCATATAAATTGCCTCATGGCAGACCTTCTCTACCTTGTTCCCCGTAATCTTAAGGTCTGTATAATAGGATTCCGTATTCCCCCCTGTCACCAGGGCCATAATGCCGCCGGAGCCTTTCTTGTGGCCCTCCGTGCCATTCTGGGACATATAGCCGTTTACGTCATGGACATAATTGTCCTTGATCACAACGCCCTTTAATTCCCCGGCATCGTGGTTCTCTACCAAAATCCCTGTCAGCATGGATTTGCTCTGGTCATAGATGACAGAATTGCTCTTTTCCCCCATCAGGTCTGAAGCATCATTTTCCCAGTTTGTGACTTCCAGGTTCTGGATTGTGATATATTCGGAATTTTGGACATGGACAACTGCCACGTCTTCTTTTTTCCGGGAATTTACAGAAATCTTGCCATCCAGCCAAGGGCTGCCGTTCCCGTTCAGCACGGGGTCTGCGCCTTCGCCGTATTTCCCCAGTACCACCGGGTTGGCTGCCGTCCCCTTGGCATCCTTAATCATCAGCTTCTCTTCATTCCAGGTACATCCGGCCTTCAGCAGTACTTTCTGCCCTGCTGTCAGCTTCAGGCCTTCCAGGTTGGCAAAGGTCTTCCATGCCGTCCCTTCCGAAGTACCGTTATTGGCGTCGTCCCCATTGGCCGCATCAATATAATATGTAGCTGCCGCGTCCCTTGTCTCTGCCTGGGCGCTGATAGGGCTTGCCAGTTCCGCGCCGCTTACCGTCAATGCAGCTGCCAGGAAAAAGGAGGCTGCTGCTTTCCATCTTCTCTTAGCCATATACATTCATCCTTTCTTCTCCGTCAAAACAGGTATGCGCATCAACTGCTACAGCCACGGAAAGGCGGGTAACCCCGCCTCCATGGACTGTTCCTAACCTTATTTTTTAATCTTGGAAGTAGACTTAACTGCACTCCAATCGCCGTAAAGCGTCTGGCTCTTTTTGTCTACTTTCACAGTCTTGTATGCACGGATACGCACATAGTATTTCTTGCCTGCCTTCAGTTTCTTAATCGTGGTGGAAGTGGTCTTATATTTCTTTATTACAACCTTCTTCGCACCCTTGAAGTTCTTCTTTAAGCAGTACTGGATCTGATACCCTGTTGCCTTGGAATCTTTCTTCCATTTTACGGTCAGCTTCTTGCCCTTGACTGCCTTTGTGCTGCTTAAGGACGCTTTTTTCGGCCTTACCTGCAGGGTAACGCTGACAGACCTCTTATTGTATGTGCTGGTTGCTGCTGCAGTAATGGTAAACTTGCAGACGCCTATGCCCTTGATGGTTACTTTGCCGTTCTTATCAACCGTAGCTACTTTCTTGTCAGAGGACTTGTAGCTTAACTTGCCGTTGCCAACTTTTACCTTGGCATTCAGCTTGAACGCTTTGTTCCCATACGCCTTTTTGTAAGACTTGGTATAGGAAATCGTCTGGTTCTTCTTGGCTGGCGGTGTTACTGCGGCAGGTTTCAGCTTGGCTTTTGCATCTGTTAATGCCTTGATTGCGCTGGCTGCGTCTTCTTCTGTTACCTTCTCCTGGCCCAGGAGGGTCTTTGCGTCTGCCAGCACTGCCTGGTAGAATGCCCAGCTATCTGCCGTGTACTTGTTTTTCTCAGAATCTGCAACCGTATTGGCTGTAACCTGCTGCTTTAAGTAATCTTTCACTGTCTGGAGCTTCTTCACAGCTGCTGCCAGTTCCTCTTTTGCCTTTGTCACCTGTTCTGCCGTTGCAGATGCGTTCCCGCTGACAGCGGAAGCCCTGTCATAAACTTCCTGGGCGTCTTTCCAGCTAGCCCCTGTATATAAGGACTTATCCATCTCCGAAAATTCACGGACAGCTGTTATCAGTTCCAGTAAATCCAAAGTCCAGTTGGCATTCCTGCGCAGGGCAATCCTATCGTCTGCAAGGAAATTCACCGGAATCCATACATACCTGGAATCCCTCAGTGCATTCCCGGTATCCGGGTTGCTCCAGCGGTCGCCCATGTAGATAAACTGCCCTTTCTCCGCATTTACTGGGAATACGCAGGTGCTCTGGGTATCATAAGTAGTGCCTGACCCTGTATCTACGCAAGGATCGCCTTTGGTGGTCCATGGCCCTAACGGATGGTCTGCCACTGCATAGCTTGCACGGTTCGGGGACCAGCCGGTACACCCGGAGGTAATGATGTAATATTTGCCGTTGTATTTGAACATTGCCGGGGCTTCCCTGGATTCCCCAATAAAGTTCCTGGTGAAGTCCGTGCCTTCCACTGCCTGGCCCTGGGGCTTCGCCACATTGGTGTATGTATCGTTCAGCCTTGCAATGTGCAGGGTCTGGTTGCCGTCTGAGGAATAGATGACATATGCCTCGCCATTGTCGTCCTTGAACAGGTTCATGTCGCGCACATGGCCGCCTACATCCCCGTCAAACCCATGGTTTGCATCCTCGTTGTAGTTCAGCAGGTAGCTGCCCTGCATCTGGAACGGCCCGAAGGGGCTGTCAGATACGGCCACGCCTGCCTTAGCCTTGGCATAGTTGCTGCCGGTGCTGCCGGGAACCTGCCCATCTGCATGGAACCAAATCACATACTTCTTCGTCTTGTCATTGTAAATCATCTTCGGGCGCTCAATCACGCATCCAGAACTGGAGGAACCGTCTGCCGTCCAGATATCTGCATAGACACGTTCCTTGTCTTCTTGTGAAAGGCTGCCATACAGGTCTGTAAAGTACTTGTCTGTCGTAAATGTCTCCCAGTTATCCACCGTCCTTAACACGCATCCTTTGTCTTCCCAGTTGTATAAATCATAAGAGATATACACATGGATGCCTGGGCATGGGCGGTAATCATGGGTCTTATCCTCGCCAATCCAATACCAGAACTCCTCATCCTTGCCGTCCCCATCCACATCATAGGTAAGCTGCTGGATCTGGCCGCCGTGCGCCTGGATGACATCCCCGTTCGTATCACGCCTTACAGCGCCGTCTACGCCGGAAATCGAGTTATATGTCTCTTTCTTCACTTCCCTTAAGTTCCTGTAAGCAAGCACTAATGCCTTCCATGCGCCTGCTACGGCTGCCAGGTCTGTGGAATCATTCAGCCTTATGGCTTCTGCTGCGGCGTCGTCGTATGCTTTCTGGGTTGCTGCCGCATATTCCTTGCCTGCAATGTCCTTGTTGTAAAGCTCCAATAACTCTTTTAACGTCTCAATCGTAGTGTAATCCCCTGTCAGGCGGAAGATGCCGATTTCTGCCACGTTGCAGTTTGCGCTGGAATCGCCTTCCGGCACTGCGTATTTAATATAACGGTACCTGGCGTCCTTCACCTTAAACTGGGAAGTATAAGCATAGGTGAATTTCCCTGCTGGGGGAACGCTCTTAATCGTATAGAGCATATCCCAGTTCTCCCCATCATTGGAACCATAGATAGATGCATTCACGCATCTGTCTGCATAACCGCTCCTGGGGGCATAGCCTACAGCTGCAATCCGCTCTTCTTTGCCCATATCAATCTGTACCCAGCCGTTGGTAACGCCGTCAAAGAAGGAATTAAAGTTTTTATCTACTACGTTTGCCGGAACGTCAACCGTACCGTTATTCCAAGGTGCGCTGCCCGTTACCATGCTGCTGTCCAATGGGATTTCTTCCATTACCTTCTCAATGCTGGAGGAGGCAAGCTCGCCCTTTATTTCTTCCATAAATGCGATATCTTCTTCGCCCTTGGCAATGCCTTCTGCAAAGGCCTTGTCATATTTCACGCCCTTCACAATGTATGTGGTGATGGAGTTGGCTTTCATGGTAGCAGTAAATGTCCTGTCTGCCGTATTGGCCACGATATTGTCGCTGGCTGTCACATCCTGCCATTTCTCGCCTTCTTCCATGGTGCCGCTGGTACGGATTGCCTGGATCTGGCTGCCCATAGCCTTAAACCTGCCTAAGTCAAATTCCCATGTCTTATCTTCACCTAAGGTATTGGTTGCTACGATAACTGCCTGCTCCCCTTCCGGGTCATAAGCTGCCAGCATATTGCTGCTGTTAGAGCCGATAATCGTATAACCTGGGCGGATATACCTGGAGAACTGCCCAAAGGCCTCGTATTTCTTGGTCAGGACGATTTCTTCGTTGTTGTGGTCGCCGACTGCAAGCCCCCAGTAGCCCTGGTTTACCGGGTCGAACATGATCTCGCCGGCATCATTCAGCTTCGTCTTTAACTCTTCCATGGAATCTGCATCGAATTCATTGTCGGCGTCCACGTTCAAGTCAACCGCATTCCACATAATCCATGCTGAACACCTAAGGTTGTTCACATCATTGATAATCCTCTGTGCAAACCCAAGGGCCGCAGCCATCTCGCCTGCGTTCGTCCCTGCCCTGGAAGCCCCGTCAATCTCGGACATCCACAGGTTCTTGCCTTCTGCCTCTGCCAATGCGCTCAGTTCCTTGCGCATAGAGCCGCTGTATGTATGGGTGTCGATACGGGTCACCACGCTTTTTGCTTCGTCAGACAATGCATTGTAAGCGTCAATCTGCGTATCAATATTCGTCTCGTCCGTGCCTGAGAAAATAATATTCTCAACAGCTGTCTTTGCAGCGCCTGCCGGCATTTCAGCTGCCTGCCTCTCCAACTCGTCATGGAGGGCAACGATAATGTCAGACTCGGAATCGCCTAAGTCAAAGTGGCAGCCTTCCTGCTTTGCGCTGTTTGCGCCCCAGTAATTGGTGTAAGGCTCGTTCATCGGGGTCGTGCTCTGGAAGTAAATCCCTTCGTTTGCCCAATGCACGATGACATCTGCCATGTAGGATGCAAAGGCATGGTAAGAGTCCTTGCGCAGGTTGTCCTGGCTGGCGTCCACGTTTCCTGAGCTGCATCCGCTATAGGTCATGAAGTATGGCGGGGAATTGGAAAATGCCTCTGCGATAAAGTCGGAACCGCTCTCCTTATTGGCTGCGATGGCAGCCTTTAAGATATTCACCTGCCTTTTGTCTGCATCCCAGTCATAATTCCATGCGTAGCCGCACTCTTCATCTACCCTGGTAAATTCGCTCCTATATTCTTCTATGCTCTTCTGTGTGGTGTCTATTTTCGTCACATCCACGCAGTAGCCCGGAACGACAGAATCGGAACGCTTGATATGGGGGGCATGCAAAAAGCCAAGGTCTGGCTCTTCTGGCAGTACGCCCATTTCATCGGATTTCACCACCAGCATGTTTACGAAATCCAATGTCCAGCCGCCTTTGCCTGCCACTTTCACACTGTTATCCCCTGCCTTCAGTTCCACATCAGGGATGGTAACTAAGAACAGGCACTGGTTGGAGCCGCTTGCCGCTATAATCTTGCTTTCCTGGATAACGTCATTGCTAACCTCAACCTCTGATTCATCGTTCACAGAGATAGCCACATTACGGTCTGTATTGCTGTTGTGCATCATGAGGAGCTTAATGGTATATTTGCCGGCTGTTCCTGCCTTTACGGTATAATGCAGGTTATCGCCGTCGCCTACCGCGTCGCCTAACCCATTAATCCATCCGATATACTTAAACTCCCCAACCGGCTTGCCTTTGTTAAAGCCATAGTCGGCGTCCGATACTGTAAATTTAGCGTCTTTTAAGCCATTGTAATTTTTAACTTCCATGTTAGCCCCTGCATAGCTGGGCCTCCGGTCTGACTCCAGGTCATAAATAACCGCCTTATCGTTCGGCAGAACTTCTTCTGGGGCTGGGACATCCCCTACAAAGTCTCCGCCGCCCACATTATAACGCCCAATATTCATGTTCAGGCCGTTTTCGCTGAAAAAGACGTCTGCTGCCTGCGCTGTCATTTTCTCGCTGTAGCCCAGCCTGTTCGCCCACCAGCAAAGGGATGTGCCCCAGCCTTCAAATTCCCCAAGGCCGTCCCCATCCGTGTCGTTAAACGGGGAAACTGCATCCGGCTGGAGCTGTACGCTTACATCTGCCTTAACCTCTGCGCGCCCTGTCTGGCTTCCTGCCGCATAAGCTGTCAGGCTAAGCCCGCTTGCTGGCAGTACAGAGGTAAAGAGCACTGCAGCTGCAGTCATTGCGCTTACACATTTCTTAAATCCTCTCATTTTTCCACTCTCCTTTTCATTTTTTAGAGCCTGGCTTCCTAATCCTGCCTCTGCCCCGCCTGGCAGGCAGCCCTTGGGCAATGGGTCCCCTGCCAGGCGGAAGCGTTTTTTTCTGCCTCACCATCTCTTAATTCTTTATTTTAAATGTTTTCAAGATATTTCTCAAGTGTTTTTACTAAAATTTTAGTAAAAAACTCATTTTTGGTAAAAGTATATAAAAACCAGGGCCAAATTTGTACAATTTGAACCCTGGTTCTTTTTTAATCTTGCTTCATTTTAGGGAGGGAAATGCCGATATGATTAATTAAATTTTTCTTCATGAAATACAAAAACTTACAGCCCCTTAATCCGCTCCAATGCCTTTTGCGTATTTTCATAGCTGCCAAAGGCCGTCAGGCGGAAATAACCTTCCCCGCTGGGCCCGAACCCGGAACCTGGGGTCCCTACTACGTTTGCCTGCTCTAAGAGATAGTCGAAAAATTCCCATGAGGTCATTTTCCCCGGCGTTTTCAGCCAGAGATAGGGGGCGTTGACGCCGCCGAACACCGTGTAGCCCGCTTCCTGCAGGCCGGATTTGATTGCGGATGCATTTCTCATATAATACGCCACCTGCTCTTTCAGCTGGGCTTTGCCCTCTGGGCTGTAGGCGGCTTCCCCTGCCCGCTGTACAATATAGGGGGCGCCGTTGAACTTGGTGCCGTGGCGGCGGGCCCACATGCCATGGAGGGACACCCCGCCGCACTTTAACTCCTTGGGGACTACGGTGTACCCTAAGCGCACTCCGGTAAAGCCTGCATTTTTGGAAAAGCTCTTTAATTCGATGGCGCAGGCCTTGGCCCCTTCGCATTCGTAAATGGAATGGGCGACATTCTCTTCGGAAATGTAGGCCTCATAGGCACCGTCGTAAATGATGACGGCGCCAACCTTATTGGCGTAATCCACCCAACCCTGCAGCTGGCCTTTTGTGATGGCAGTGCCTGTGGGGTTGTTGGGCAGGCACAGGTAGATGATATCCGGGGTTTCCTTGGGGAACTCCGGCACGAAGCCATTCTCCATGGTGCAGGGCATGTAGATGACATCGCTCCAGGTCCCTGAGGCGGCGTCATAGGCGCCGGTACGCCCGGACATTACGTTGGAGTCTACATAGACAGGATATACAGGGTCGCAGACGGCAATCCGGTTGTCCTGGGAAAAAATTTCCTGGATGTTGGCAGAATCGCTTTTGGCGCCGTCCGAGACGAAGATTTCATCTGGGGAAATGCCGCACCCCCGGGACTGGTAATCCTGGGACGCAACCGCGTCCCGCAGGAACCCATAGCCCAAATCCGGGGCGTATCCCCGGAAGGTGGCGGCGTCCGCCATTTCGTCTACGGCTTTGTGCATGGCTGCAATGATTGCAGGGGCCAGGGGCAACGTCACATCGCCGATGCCCAGGCGGATAATGCCTTTCCCTGGGTTGGCCTGGGTGTATGCCGAGACCTTTTTGGCGATTGTGCTGAATAAGTAGCTTCCAGGGAGTTTTTGGTAGTTCTCGTTGATTTTATACATTGGGGGAACCCTCCTTTTTTGTTTTTCTTCCTTCGGATTGCCTTGCATCCTATCACTTCATCCTGCCCTATAAGTTCAAAGGCAAACCTCTCCTTCAAATACGGTTGCGGCAGGGCCTGTCATGTAAACCGGAGTACCTGTCCCCTGCCAGGATATCTTAAGGTCGCCGCCCAAAAGGCGCACCGTCACTTCGGAAGCCGCTTTCTGGTTCAGCATGGCAGCCACCGCTACCGCACAGGCGCCGGTCCCGCAAGCCAGCGTCTCCCCGCTCCCGCGCTCCCATACGCGCATGCGCAGGGTCTGCCGGTCTATGATGTTGACGAATTCCGTATTGGTCCGGTTGGGGAAATTGGGGTGGCGCTCAAAAGACGGGCCTATTTTTTCCAAATCCAGCTCCCGCACGTCCTCCTCCATAAAAATGACGCAATGGGGGTTCCCCATGGAAACGCAGGTCATCTCATAGGTTTTCCCATTTACCTCTAGCGGCGCCCCTACGGCCTGCCCGCCGGGGGCAATGACGGGGATTTTTGAGGGCGTAAGTTCCGGGGCGCCCATGTCCACTTTTACCAGGGAAACTTTCCCGCGGCCCTGGGATAGGGCTGGCTGCGGCTGGGGGCGCAAGGATGCGTCCTCCCCTTCCACTGTTAGGTGCAGGCGCTTGACGCCGGCTAACGTTTCTATGGTGATGTCCGTTTTGTCAGTAAGGCCGTAATCGTACACGTATTTTGCCACGCAGCGGATGCCATTCCCGCACATCTCGGCCCTGGAGCCATCGGCGTTGTACATCGCCATCTCAAAATCCGCTTTCTCTGACGGCTGGATTAAAATCAGGCCGTCAGCGCCAATGCCAAAGTGGCGGTCGCTGACCGTTTTCGCAGTTTCCTGCGGGTTGGGCAGGGGCGCCTTAAGGCAATTGACATAGATATAGTCATTTCCTAAGCCATGCATTTTTGTAAACTTCATGAAAAATGTCTCCTTTCTTCCATCTCAAACCTCCATCATTCCCAAGATCATCTGGGCTGTCTCCGCCATGCCGGTGCCAGTGTCCATGCTGCTCTTCTGTATGTAACGGTAGGCTTCCTCCTCAGCCATATGGTTGCGCGCCATCAAGAGCTCCTTCGCCTTTTGGATGGCCTGCTGTTCCTTGGGGCTGCGGGTTGGGGGATGGGATTTCCTCCTTTTCTTCCTGCGTTCCATGCTGTAGGCCATCATTTCCATGGTGCTGGCCAGTTCATGGGCCTTCATGGGCATGGGCAGGCATACCACATGCTCCATGGCGCACCCGTCCCAGGCGTTGGGGGGCGTAAGGACCAGCATCTCAAAGCTTGCGGGCAGGTATTCCCGCAGCTGGGTATAAGGCATATCCCGCAGGCGGCTGGCGCAGACTAGGATCCCCCCGGAAAGGCTGTCGGCACACTGCAGGGCCTGTGCGCCTGTGACGCACACTTTGCCTACCTGGAATCCATGCTTTAACAAGATGCTCTTTATGCTTCTTCCGTTTTCTGCTTTTGGAAATGCTACAATCACGTTCATTCCGGCAATTCTCCTATGGGGCTAGGTTTTGTATAGGTAATTGCTGATTTCCCAATCTGTCACCTGTGCTTGGTAGGACGCCCATTCTGCCTTCTTGGCCTTGGCATAACCTTGGCTGATATGGGGGCCCAACACCTGCCAGACAAATGGGTCTTGTTCCATTTCCCCTACCGCCTCATGCAGGTCTGCCGGGAGGGAGGCAATGCCAAGGGATTGCTTCTCCTTTGCACACATCTCCGAAATATTGGCATGGATGGGGGCTGGTGGCTGAACCTGATGCTTGATGCCGTCCAGGCCGGCGGCTAGGCAGAGGGCAAAGGCAAGGTAGGGGTTGGCCGCCGGATCTGGGCTGCGCAGCTCAATCCTGGCCGACGCCCCGCGTCCAGCGGGGATACGGATTAAGGAACCGCGGCTTGCGGCAGACCAAGCGATATATCTTGGGGCCTCATAGCCGGGCGCCAAACGTTTGTAAGAATTGACTAAGGGATTCGTGACGGCAGCCATGCCCCGCATATGCCGCATCAGGCCGCCCATGAAGAAATAGGCTTCCTGGCTTAAGCCCCATTCGCCGGAAGGATCATGGAACATGTTTTTCCCATCTTTCGATACGGACAGGTTCAGGTGCATGCCTGAGCCATTGACGCCATGCTTGGGCTTGGGCATAAAGCTGGCAAAAAGGCCGAATCGCTTGGCAATGGTCTTAACCGCCAGCTTAAAGGTCATGATATTGTCGGCCGCTGCCAGGCCTTCCCCGTAGCGGAAATCAATTTCATGCTGGGCTGGGGCTGCCTCATGGTGGGAGCATTCAATTTCAAACCCCATCTCCTCCAAGGCCAGGACCATATCCCGCCGTGCATTTTCCCCTAAATCCACAGGGCCCAGATCGAAATAGCCGGCGCGCTCATGGGTGGTAGTGGTGGGCCGTCCCTCTTCGTCCGTGTGGAACAGGAAAAACTCGCATTTAGGGCCCACGTTGAACTGGTATCCTATTTCCTTTGCCTCCGCCAGGGTTTTCTTCAGGATATAGCGGGGGTCGCCCTCAAAGGGCTGGCCGTCGGGCCGGTAGATATCGCAGATAACCCTGGCCACCTTCCCCTGCTGGGGGCGCCAGGGAAAGATAGCAAAAGTATCCAGATCAGGGTATAGGTACATGTCCGGCTCTTCCATACGCACAAACCCTTCCATGGAAGAGCCGTCAAACATACATTGGTTGTCCAGCGCCTTCTCAAGCTGGCTCTTAGTGATGGCCATATTTTTAAATGTACCGAACATGTCTGTAAACTGGAGGCGGATAAACTCCACATCTTCTTCCTCCACCAGGCGGATAATATCCTGCTTTGTGTATTTGTTCATGGATTGGCTCCTTTTCCTGCCTGGCAACGCTGTGCCAGGATTAGCTTAACGCTTTACATTCGCTGCTCTCTGTCATGATTATAAGCAATCTCTTGCAGGAAGTCAAATGCCGTTTATCAGGAAAACCGCAGGACCTCCCCAAACCCCATATCCCCCCCA
Organism: uncultured Lachnospiraceae bacterium; assembly: GCA_910588965.1. Lineage (GTDB taxonomy): Bacteria > Bacillota > Clostridia > Lachnospirales > Lachnospiraceae > Petralouisia. The sequence continues at coordinate 42,846 of CAJUSO010000017.1, forward strand.
AACAAATCCAACGCGCTCCCAATGGTAAAATCCAGCCTGCCCTTTCCCTGCCTGCGCAGTTCTTCCAGATCTGCAAAGCAGCCTATCCCCCCCGCATAAGTGATGGGGATTTTCCCCCAATTCCCCAATATCCCCGCCACTTCTGCCTCAATCCCCTTAGCTTTCCCCTCCACGTCCACCGCATGGACCAGGAATTCATCCGCATACCCCGAAAGCCGTTCCAACAGCGCCTCATCCAGCTTCTGCCTGGTAAATTTCTGCCAGCGGTCTGTCACAATATAATATGCGCCTTCTTTTTTGCGGCAGCTTAAATCAAGCACCAGCCGTTCCTTCCCCGCCACGCCCTTTAGCTTTTCCAGGTTCCCGTAATGGATCTCCCCATCCCGGAACACATAAGAAGTCACAATCACATGGCTGGCCCCTGCCCGCAGGAATTCCAAGGCATTCCCCGCATGGATCCCCCCTCCTGCCTGCATCCCGCCGGGATAAGCCTTCAACGCCTGCAAGGCCTGTTCTTTCGTAGCTTCATAATAAGGGCTTCCCACAGGGTTCAGCAGGATGATATGCCCCCCCAAGAGCCCATGCTTCTGGTAGAGCTTCGCAAAAAATGCCGCATCCTGCCCTGCCACAAAGTTTTCCGCCGCCTGGTCCCCCTCATCCTTCAGGCTCCCCCCTACAATCTGTTTTACCTTCCCATTATGGATATCAATACATGGACGAAATTCCATACGTTCCTCCTTCTTTCCCGAAATAACCAAGGCCTATGCACATGCTGCCTCATAAGCCACAGGGCTATTCTACCATTTCCCCCCATGCCCTGTCCAGGAACCTAAAAATCTTTTCCAGGAAATTGTCCGCCAGTCGTTGACAGCCCCTTTCTTTTTTGATAGAATCGAGGGAATAACAGCAAAACCACGAAATTTCATTTTTCACAGAAAGAGAGGAAAAAAATGGGCACGATTATCGGCGAAGGGATTACATTTGACGACGTATTATTAGTTCCGGCATACTCAGAAGTCACACCGAACATGGTAGACCTTTCTACCCACCTGACCCACTCCATCACACTGAACATCCCCATGATGAGCGCCAGCATGGACACGGTTACGGAACACAGGATGGCAATCGCCATGGCGCGCCAGGGCGGCATCGGCATTATCCACAAAAATATGTCAATTGAAGAACAGGCTGAGGAAGTTGATAAGGTGAAGCGCTCGGAAAACGGCGTTATCACAGATCCATTTTCCCTTTCCCCGGAACACACCCTGCAGGATGCGGACAACCTAATGGCCAAATTCCGCATTTCAGGCGTACCTATCACGGAAAATGGAAAATTAGTCGGCATTATTACGAACCGTGACTTAAAATTTGAAGAAGATTTTTCTAAGAAAATCAAGGTTTCCATGACCTCTGAGGAACTGGTGACCGCACGGGAGGGCATTACCTTAGAGGAAGCCAAGAAAATCCTCGCCAAGGCCAGGAAGGAAAAGCTGCCTATCGTAGATGCAGATTTTAACCTGAAAGGCCTGATTACGATCAAAGACATTGAAAAACAGATTAAATACCCCTTATCTGCCAAGGATGCACAGGGACGGCTGCTCTGCGGGGCAGGCGTAGGCATCACGGGCAATATGATGGAACGCGTAGAAGCCCTGGTAAACGCCAAGGTAGATGTGGTCGTGGTAGATTCCGCGCATGGCCATTCCAAGAATATCCTGGAGGCTGTCAAGAAGATTAAGGCGGCTTTCCCAGACCTGCAGGTCATTGCTGGGAATATTGCAACCGCTGACGCCACGAAGGCGCTGATTGAAGCAGGCGTAGACGCCGTGAAGGTAGGCATCGGCCCTGGCTCTATCTGCACCACACGCGTGGTAGCAGGGATTGGCGTGCCGCAGATCACTGCCATCATGGACTGCTACAGCGCCGCAAAGGAATCCGGCGTCCCGATTATCGCAGATGGAGGCATCAAGTATTCCGGCGATATGACCAAGGCCATTGCCGCCGGGGCAAATGTCTGCATGATGGGCAGCATGTTCGCAGGCTGCGAGGAGAGCCCGGGGACTTTCGAGCTGTACCAGGGCAGGAAATACAAGGTATACCGCGGCATGGGTTCCCTCGCCGCCATGGAGAACGGGTCAAAAGACCGCTATTTCCAGCAGGACGCCAAGAAATTGGTGCCGGAAGGCGTGGAAGGGCGCGTGGCTTATAAGGGAACGGTAGAAGATACTGTATTCCAGCTGATTGGCGGGCTCCGCTCCGGTATGGGCTACTGCGGCGCGCCTACCATTGAATCGCTGAAGGAAACCGGCAAATTCGTAAAGATTTCTGCAGCTTCCCTGAAGGAAAGCCATCCTCATGATATCCATATCACAAAGGAAGCGCCGAATTACAGCATTGACGAATAACCCGCAGGGCCAATGCCTGCAGCCTGTCCCTGCAAGGGATTGCTGCAGGCATTCTTATCCCCCCTGGGCCAGGAAGATAAAATCGGGAGCCAGGGCAATTGTCTGGAATTGCCCTAACCCCCAAGCATCTTTATTTCCTGCGCCATGCTTAACATGCGCCATACTTCCGGCTATTAAGGATTTGCTTCCTTATCCTTGTCCTTTACATTATCATTGCTTTCATCCTTGTTACTGTCATTCATATTATCATTATTTTTATCGTTATCCTTATCGTTATTATCATCCTTATCAGAATCCGGGCCATCTGCGTCCGTGATATCGTCCACGCCATCCTTCACGTCGTCCCCAATGTCTTCCACGCCGTCTATCAAATCGTCGCCCAAATCGTCCACAACGCCGTCCCCGCCATTGTTGGTGGAGCCGTTATTCTTGTTATTGGCACCGTCATCTGCGCCATTTCCGTTGGCGCCGTCCGTATCATCAACCGTATTGCCTGTCCCGTTTGTAGTGGTCCCATTCCCTGCGCCATCGTCTGCATTTGTGCCATTGTTGTTATCCGCATTGTCATTGGTCCCGCATGCAGCAACGCTGGCCAATACCAGCACCATCAGGCACCCTACCAAAATTTTCTTTAACTGTTTCATAATAAAATCTCTCCTTTATTTTAGATTTAGTTCTCTATTAATATGGTCAAATTTATCAAATCTATGCAAGGCTGTGTGGAAAATCCATCTATTTTTGTAACTATTTTTTCATTTTCGGCTGGAAAATCAGGCTTGCCAGGTATCCAAATACCAGCGCCGCCGCAATCCCCACAGCGCTTGCTGTAAAACCTCCCATAAAAATGCCGATAAAGCCATCTGACCCAACGGCCTCCTTGACCCCCTTCCACAGCGTGTTGCCAAATCCCAGCAAGGGCACGCTGGCTCCTGCGCCTGCAAATTCCAGGAAGGGCTCATAAACCTGCAGTGCGCCTAATACCGCCCCGCTGCATACAAGCAGCACCATTATCCTCCCTGGGAGCATTTTTGTCTTTTCCATCAGTATCTGCACCAAAGCACAGATTAGCCCTCCTACCCAGAATGCATTGATATAATCCATGTGATTCCCTCCTGTTCCTTGTCCCTATGCCCCTTCCCCCTCCATGCATACAGCCATACTGCCCGGAGCCTACCCTGCATACTCCAGCACAACCCCATGGGCAATCCCCGGCACGCTCTGCCCTTCATTAAAGCTGACGGTGGAAAGCAGCGCCCCAGTCGGCACAAACAGGATCCTCTTATAGGTCCCTTTCTCCAATTTGGGCAGGAACAATGCGCTTAAGGTCACGGCAGAACAGCCGCAGCCGCTTCCCCCTGCATTGGTATTCTGTGTTTCGCTGTCGAAAATCTCTATCCCGCAATCCATATGGACCGAGGAAATGTCTATCCCCTTCTCCTTGAGCAGATCGATCAGGATTCCCTGCCCAACCGTGCCCAAATCCCCCGTGATGATTTTGTCATAATCCCCCGGCTGCCTCTGGAAGTCCGTTAAGTTCTGGTATATCGTGTCACAGGCTGCAGGCGCCATGGCGGCTCCCATGTTCATGGAATCTTTTATCCCATAGTCCACCACCTTTCCTGTGGTAATCCCTGTAACCCGTACCTTTGCCCTCCGCTTCCCAAGTATAAAGGCTCCACTTCCTGTAACCGTCCAGGTAGCTGATAAGGGCCTTTGGTTGGCATACTCCAAGGGAAAGCGAAACTGCTTCTCCGCACTTGCAAAATGGCTGGATGTGACAGCCAGGACATGTTCCCCATACCCTGCCGCCACTGCCATGGCTGCAAGGGACAGGGATTCCCCTGCCGTGGAACAGGCGCCGTAAAGCCCGAACAGGGGAATATTCAGTTCCATCAGGCCAAACGTCGTGGCGATATTCTGCCCCAGCAGATCCCCGCCAAAAATATAGCGTATATCCTCCTTCTTTACATCCGCCTTCCCTAGGGCAAGCGTAGCCGCCTCTTTCTGCAGGGTGCTCTCCGCCTCTTCCCAGGTATCCTCCCCAAACTTGTCGTCCTCCCCCACTACGTCAAATAATCCTCCCAGGGGGCCTTCCCCTTCTTTTTTTCCCACAATGCTGGCGCTTCCCAGAATATACGGCGCTTCATCAAACTGGATGCTCTGGCTCCCAACCATCTGTGACATGATTATCCCTCCTCGTTCCTGCCAATTCATGCATTTGATGCCATTATTCTGCCCCATTTGCAAATAGATTAATCCTTATTTCCCAGGTAATTTCAGAAAAATCGGCCAAAAAACAGAATTGCCCCAGAAATGGGAAACACCCAAGAGGAAGCTGCCGCAATGGCCCTGTTCCCTCTTGGGTGTTCCTGGGATATCCGTATGGCTATGGGCGGGCATTCTTACAGATGCTGCACTGGCGGCCTCTTGGGATCGATAATTTCAGATGCATTGAACAGATCTGACAGATTATCCATCTCGCCCGTCGTATTAAAGTAAATCCGATACCCATCCAGGTTCCTGCGGCTCTGCCGTACATAACCGTCCCGGATAATCGTATTATACTGCTTAGAATCTACATTGCAATAAATATTAAACCCTTTGCTCTTTAGGTAATCATACTTCTGGTTGCCCGCTTCATAATCATCTGTCCAGCTGGCCAAATCCTCCCCATGGGCAAAAATGATCGTATCTGTCCCGCCAATCAGGGGAGCCACGTTCTCCAGCCACTTCTCCGTATCTGCCTGCAGCCGTTCAAAGGAAATTGTCCCAACCTTGAGATGCCCCCAGGTATGGCTGGCAAACTTCCATCCATCCGCTATTAATGCATCCGCCACTTTCTTGGCATTGGCGCGTTCTGTCTCTAAGTCAAAATCCGGATGCGCTTCCAGCCATTTCCTCTTATCAGCATCCAGATCATCCGGCATTGTCTGGTAAGAAATATCCGTCCGGTAACCCAAGATCCCATTGTACCCCGTCAATGCGATGGTCCCTTTCGCCCCCCTGTAAGAAGCGTCCGGATGCGCTTCGATGAATTTATCCATCAGGGGCACCACGTCATAATCCCCGACTACAGTTGTCCCATCATCCTGGATATATTCACATGTAGGCTTGCCGTTTTCATCCAGCACCATCTTGGAGGCAAAGCCGAAATTATCATAACTGTGGTAATAGGACAGGTCATCCAAGGACAGCACAAACGCCTTCTTGCCCGGCGGGAGCATAATCTCCCCTTCTGTAAAATGGGATACCCCATTTTCATCTACCGTCTCTTCCACAAGGTCATGGAGGTCTACCATCACGTATCCCCTATCGTACATCTCCTGTGTAATTTTGTTAAACTCATCTATGGTCGTCATCCACTGGTTGTTGCCCACAGCCTGGGGCACGGTATCCTGGTTAGAAAAGCACTTAATGGGATCCACCACCAGGGAATGGTAAAACACATGGGTTACCTCGTCTATGTTAACCGGGACGCATTCCGCCTTACGGGCTTCGTAATCCGCAATGGCCCCTGTCATTTCAGAATCGCCCTCATACCCAGGAAACCCCTGGATTAATTCTATTGCCTTATCATAGTCATAGCTTGCCGCCAGGCGCTCTGCCTCTTCTAACAGGCTTACCCTGGAAGATGCGCTGGCCTGCGCCGGCTCAGCCTCTGGCTCTGTCTCTTCCCCTCCCTTGCCTGCATCTGCAGGGCCTGCTTCCCCTACTTCTGCAACTGGCTCTGTCCCTGTATGTTTCTCCTGTGTGTTCTGCGCCCCCTTCTTGGGCACATCTGCGTCAACTGCCAAGGCGTCTGCACCCCTGCCTTCCTGCCCATCCCTGGATGAGGCAAATAAAGCGGCCGCTATCCCTACTGCAGTAATCAACGCCAGCACAGCAAATGTCGTCAATATCCGTTTCTGCATATTCCTCTTGCGCCTGCGCCCCATCCTTCTTTGCATATCATCTCTTTGTCTCTGCATAATCTTTCTCCCTGTCTGGCTCCTTCCGTTCCCGCCTGTATTTTACCTGGGAAGGGGCGGCGCCCCTTCCCTTTTTACAGCAGATCTGGGAAAGCCGGCCGCTTTGCCAATCCGCTGTGATGGTTTCTATCCAGTATATTCACTTCCCCTATCATATGATGACTTGAAGTAAAAAATCAACCCCTCTTATATGAAAACTTTCTTAAGATTTATTAATTTTTGGCCGGATGCCGCATACTTTCCCTTTTTTCCATCACTCCCCCTTACAGGATACTGCCACGATCCCTTCAGGAGCAGCCTCCGAAGCCTCCCCTTCCCTGTCCTTTATCATCTTATTCAGCTTCTTCATGATATACAAGTAAGCAGGCACCAGGAATAAGTCGGCAAATATCCATGCCACCGGGCTTGCAAAGCAAATGGCCAGATAACCAAAGATAGGGACCAGGCCAAGGCCTACAATCCCCCTTGCCACCATCTCGCACACCCCGGCCAATACTGCAAAACGGCTGAATCCCAGGCCCTGGATGGTAAAGCGCACGATATTGACCAGCGCCAGCGGGAAGAAAAACGCGCTGTTGGCCGTTAGGAGCAGCTGGACATCCCCAAGGATTGCCGTCTCAGATTTATCCAGGAACAGCAAGGCTATCTCACTCCCAAAGAGCACCAGCACCCCGCATGCAAAAATGGCATAGACCAGCCCAAGCACGCAAGTAGACTTCATCCCTTCCGAAACACGCCGGAGCTTCCCGGCGCCCACATTCTGCCCTGCATAAGTGGCCATGGTCGAACCCATGGCATCAAAGGGGCAGCAGAAAAACATGCTGATTTTCGTGCTGGTAGACACAGCTGCCACCGCCAGGGAACCTAAGGAATTTACCGCAGCCTGCAGGATTACGCTCCCAATCGCCGTTATGGAATACTGCAGCCCCATAGGGACCCCCATGTTGCACAGCACTGCCACATAACTGCGCTCCAGCTTCCATTCCTCCCTGGACATCCTTAGGATTTCAAACCGCTTTATCATATAGACAAGGCAAATAATGCCCGATACCGCCTGGGAAACCACTGTGGCCCAGGCCGCCCCTGCCACGCCCATGCGGAATACCAGGATCAGGACCAGGTCTAGGATGATATTCAATACAGAGGACAGCACCAGGAATACCAGCGGGCTCTTGCTGTCACCCATGGAACGGATGATGCCGGACAGCAGGTTATATAAATAGGTGGCCGGGATCCCCAGAAAAATCACAAATATGTACGCATAAGAGCCATCCACGATATCCTGGGGCGTACGCATCCATCCCAGAATCTGGCGGCAGAGCAGGCAGACCGATACGGTCATAACCCCTGCGAAGGCAATGGAAAGCCACACGCTGTTAGCCACATATTTCCGCAGGGCATGGTAATCCTTTGCGCCGAACTGCTGCGCCACCGGGATGGCAAACCCATTGCACACGCCCATACAGAAGCCTATCACCATGAAGTTAATGGAACCTGTCGCTCCCACGGACGCAAGGGCGTTGACCCCTAAAAATTTCCCAACAATTATGGTATCCATCATATTATAAAACTGCTGGAACAGCATCCCAAAAAATAAGGGGATGCAAAACTGAAGGATTAGCTTAATCGGGGAACCTGAAGTCATATCCTTTGTCACACTCTTTGCCATGTCTCATCTTCCTTTCTGTAATAAAATGCCATAAAAAGAACCACCTGGAATGATGCTCATTTTCCATGTGGCCCTCATTGGTGTATGCCATTATATTCCCCTTTGTGCTATTTGTCAATGGATTTTTTTAAGTTTTCCATAAAGGCCTTTAGCCCGCCCTGGATGTTATGCTGCCCTTACAGGAAATCACGCTCCAGCCCAGATACCAGCTGCTGCATCTCCGCCTTGGAGGACACGTTCCTGGCAGCTTCCACTACCTGCCTTTTCTCTTCTTCACTTAGGTGGGCATATGCATTCAGCGCTTTTTCATTCAAGCCGAGCTGGAAGCTAAGCCCCAACGGCATTTCGTATTTGCGGTCCATATTTTCCCTTCTTTCTGTTTTATGGTAGTATTCCCAGAAAGAAAGGGGCTTATACATTTTCCGGTTCCCCGGAGCAGGTTTTCCCCTAAAATAACCCGGTAAAAATATTTTTCTAACCCATCCCCAACTATTTCAAGCATTCATTTATTCGCCTTCTCCCGCAGCCGATACCTTCTTGCCCTATTTGTCCCCAATGCCTCAACGTCATCCATTTCAGAAAGTATTACCCTAGTTCTTGCCATGCCCAAACCAAGCAATTGTCAGATTTCCCTCCCCTGCGCATCTGTTCTTTCATTTCCCATGGTTAGCTTCAATTATTCCCAATCTAACTGAAAAGCCCCGGGGAGACCTGCAAAGCAAATATCCCCGGGGCAAGCACGTGCGCAGCATCAACAGAATTCCTGCTCCAGGCTTTCCATATAATCCCTCTTTTTAAAAAACCCCCATCAATTTTAACCCCCAGTAAACCACTCCCAGCACCCAGCTGGTAAAAATCCCATACAGGATGACCGGCCCTGCAATCGTAAATATCTTACAGCCAATGCCAAATACCTGCCCTTCCTTCTGGAATTCAATGGCAGGCGCCGCCACTGAATTGGCAAATCCCGTAATGGGCACCAACGCGCCTGCACCGCCCCAGTTTGCCACCGAGGGATAAATGTTAACCCCTGTCAGCAGCACGCTGAGAAGCACCAGGAGCATGCTGCACCAGCTTCCGGCTGTCTCTTTGTCCAAGCCGAAGGTATTCATCGCCATATTTAATATAAACTGCCCCAGCACGCAGATTATGCCGCCTGTGATAAAAGCTTTTGCCATATTTGCAGGAAGGGAATGGGTAGGGGTTACCTGCTTCACATAAGCATTGTATTCCTGGTTTTTCTTTTCTTTTTCTTCCAAGGTCTCCTGCCCTGCCGTATCCTGCCCTTGCGCCTTCTGCCCTGCCGCTTCCTGCCCTGCGGGCTTCATCCCCGCCGCTTTTTCCCCTTGGTTGTTTTGTTCCATCATGTTTCCCTCCGTTTTGCTTGTTATCGAATGCGCTGGCGGCCCAGCTATCTTTACGCTTCTCTTTCCCTGCCGCCTACATTTTCTGCATATGGTTGGTGTAGAAATAAAGTGCGCCCGCCGCCTTCCCCAACGCCATAAAGAATAGGATCCAGCCCAGCCCTTCTTTTACGCCCAGGCGCCGGAACATAATGGGAAAGGTATTTAAGATTTCTGCCAGGGCCACCGACAGGCAGCCCGTAAATACCCCGGCGGAAAGGCCAAATGCAATTACCGCCGCAATCCCCAGCGGCGCCTTGAAGGAGAACAGCGCCATTAGGTTTCCGGCCGTCCCGCCCAGGAGCACCGCATTCTCATAAGCCATAATGTCAAATGCCGTGCGGCTTTTCCCTATAATCCGCGGCACTACCCCAACGGAAATGATAAAGCTGAACACTCCTGCTGAAATGGCCGCGCCGCTGGCCAGCCCAATAAAACCTAAAAACACTTGTTTAATCCACATCATTGCTGGTTCCTTTCCTGCCGCAGTTCTCTATGAAGGTAGTATCCACATCTTTTTCATAGGTGCGCATCTCCACCTGGATAGGGGTAGGGTCGTGGGTAATCTTTTTGCGCCCGAAATGGTTGAAGAAAATCATTATGCCAAAAAACAGGCCGATGGAGTAGCACACCTCCAGCACTGTGAATCCATTGGACTCCGTCCCCATAACCTGCTGGTAGAAGTCTGCAAAGACCTCCCCAACGCCCACGTCATTGTCAAATGTCATGATGGTAAATGCCGATCCAAAGAACACCAGCACGCATAAGACCGCCGTCTTGAGATACTGCAGCCACATAATCTCATCCATAGGGGCATATTCCAGGACAAAGTCTTTTTCCCCGATATTCTGGATTTCTACATTAGGGAATTCCTGCCCAATCAGTTCTATGATTTTCAGTACCGAAAATACTTCCACCTGCTTTTTCTTCTTGCCTTGGTTCGCAGGGGTATGGAACCTATAGACCTTTATCTCCTTTAATTTATTGACCAAGGGACGGTTTGCGGAGGTTATTTTCGCAATGTCCTTTAGGGTAACAGAAGGCTCACGTACCAGCACATTCTGCTCTATTTTCAAGTAAACGGTATCGGACGCCATCCTTTTCTCCTTCCTGCTTCCATCCTTTCACCAAAGTGCCCTCCGTAAACTGGGACTTCCGCTCCACATAATTCACATAGTAGGTAATCCCGCCTATCAGGGTAAGGATAATAACTGCCAGAAGGCAGATCCTATAAATTGTACGGTATTTCATATGCTCACTTCCTTTTCCAGCTTTGGGAATAGTATGCCATAATATCCAAATTTTATTCAGGCTAATTTCTACATTCTATGGCAGAATATAGTGGACAGATTGGGAATATTCTATTATAATCTAAGGTGTATCATCCACACTGCCAAATGCCTTTTTGCACGCTAGCTGGGTATTTGGCTCCTTGCGGCATCTGCCATAAGCCCGTGCAAGGCGCGGCAGCTTGGCTTTATGCCTATAGGAATAAACCTTTAAAACCATGGGCTAGGCTCCATCCCCAAAATGCCAGGGCCATGTTTTGGCGGACTGCCGCTGCCCATGAAGAATTACAGGGGGACCCAAATGAAAAACTTAAAGATCAGGACAAAACTATTGGTAACATTCATGCTCATCATTTTGCTGTTCTGCGGGACAGTCTCAATTGCAATTATGGGGTTAACAGAAAATGCGGACAAATATTCCGAATTTTATAACGTTGGCTACCAGATTACCAATAAGGTAATGAGCATGCGCCGCGGGCTCCAGATTATCGTCAAGGATCTTTCTTTCATTACAATGGAAGACGACGAGGAAAAGAGCAAGGTATATTCAGATGACATGCAAAAAGAGCTCGATCTCCTGGAAGAGAATGGCAATTGGCTGTTTAAGAACTTTACTGGCGACCAGGAACTGCTGGATGCTTTTGCTGAAGACGTGCAGCAAGCCGTGTCCATGCAGGATACTGTCATCAAGACAGCCGAAAAAGATTTGTCAAAGGCCCAATCCATACTGCTGACAGAATACCAGCCCCTTGTCGAGAAGGCTGTCAATACGCTGGTGAAAATCAGCGATTCTGCAGCAAAAAGCGCTGAAAAAGATTACGAGGAGACCAAAGAGATGCAGAGCATGCTGGTTGCCCTGCAGTTGGGCATGGCCGGGATTGCATTAGTAATCACCCTGCTGCTCTCCACCTACCTCACAAAGGCAATCACGAAGCCCTTACGCCAGTTAGAGAAATCTGCTGACATGATTGTGCAAGGGAACTTCGACATTGACATCTCCTACCAATCCAGGGATGAATTGGGCAGCCTGGCAAATTCATTTAAGAACATGACCTCCATCCTGGATGATGTAATCTCTGACGCCTCTATGCTCCTGAGTGAGATGGCAGACGGCAACTTTGACGTACGCACAAATGCGGAAGAGCGTTATGTGGGGAATTTCCAGAGCCTGCTGTCATCCATCCGCAAACTCAACAAGGATTTGAGCTCCACCTTAGGGCAGATCAACCAGAGCGCAGACTTGGTTGCCTCCGGGGCAGAGCAGGTGTCCGACGGTTCCCAGGCCCTTTCACAAGGAGCAACAGAGCAGGCTTCTGCAGTGGAAGAGCTGGCCACCACCATCACCGGTATTTCCAACCAGGTGAAGGAAACAGCAGAAAATGCCTCTACGGCAAGAGACCAGTCCAGCATGGCTGGCAATGAAGCGGCTGAATGCAACGAACAGATGGAAAACATGATGGCCGCTATGGAAGAGATTACCCGTAAATCCAATGAGATTGGCAACATCATTAAGACGATTGAGGATATTGCTTTCCAGACGAACATATTGGCCCTTAACGCGGCTGTGGAAGCATCCCGTGCAGGCATTGCCGGCAAAGGTTTTGCCGTTGTTGCAGATGAAGTACGGAATCTGGCCAGCAAGAGTTCTGCGGCGTCCAAGGATACTGCGGAATTAATCGAAAGTTCCATCAAAGCGGTGGCACGCGGCACGCAGATTGCCAACTCCACAGCACAGTCCCTAGCCAAGGTCGTGGACGAAGTCCGCATGGCTTCCTCCAACGTAGAGAAGATTGCAGATGCAGCCGAAGAACAGGCAAGCGCTATTGAGCAAGTTACCGTAGGCGTGAACCAGATTTCCAGCGTCGTACAGACTAATTCCGCTACGGCAGAGGAAAGCGCAGCTACCAGCGAGGAGCTTTCCAGCCAGGCTGAAATCCTCAAAAACCTGGTGGCAAAATTCAAGCTTCGGGAAGAATATGCCCATAGCGGGGCAACGATGGAAGACAGCTATAGCAATGCATCCTCATACGGTACCATAGATTTAGATTAGTCCTCCCTGGCATGGACGATACGCCCTTTTTGCCAGAGGATTAACCCATACATAAATGCCACACACAATGTATGTCTTTTATGCGTACTTCATCTAGGCGCAGGCAGCCAGCTGCCCCATGAAGCATCCGAAAGAGCCATCTTAGCGCTCCCACACAATGCTTCATGGGGCAGTTTTGCTTCATAGAGCCGTTTTTAATGCACCGCCCGGCTCCGCATCCCCAGCAGGATTTTTTTCTCCAGCCTGCTGACCTGCACCTGGCTGATGCCAAGTTCTTTCGCTACCTGTGTCTGGGTTTTGTCCCCAAAATACCGGAGCTCTATCAAATAGCGTTCCGTTTCCCCAAGCTCTGCCAAAAGCTGCTCCAGCAGCATATGGTTCAGCAGCGCCTCATGTCCGTCTTTTTCCTGGGGCAGGCGGTCTGCAAGGCAGGCCGTCCGGCCGCCGCCGGGCGCATAATCCTGGTCAATAGATTCCACCTCCCCATTTGCCTCCAGCGCCATGACAATTTCCTCCCGGGGAAGCCCCGTCTCCTGGGAAAGTTCCTGCAGGGTAGGCTCCCGGCCCAGGGCTGCCTGCAGCTTCTCCATTGCCTGCTTCATCCTCGCCCCGCTCTCCTTGAGGCTCCTGCTAACCTTAATCATACCGTCATCCCGCAGGAAACGCTTAATCTCCCCAGTTATCATAGGTACGGCATAGGTAGATAGCTTCACGTCAAAAGACAAGTCGAACTTATCTATGGCTTTCATCAGCCCTATGCTCCCTACCTGGAACAAATCCTCCAGCTCGTAGCCCCGGTTGGCAAACCGATGCACAATGCTCCAGACTAAGCCCATATTCTGCTGCACCAATGCATCCCTTGCCCCTTTATCCCCCTCCTTAGCCTCCAGCAAGAGCGTCCTTACCCCATCTGTTTTCCCGCCCGTTTCCCCAGCCCCTGCTGTATATGTACCTCCCGCCTGCCCGGCGCACCTTAGATTCTCCAACTGCCTCGCCCTCCCTTCCGCAAGCCCCAAGGCCTAGGCCATCTGGCCTTCCCCAATGGCCTTACGCATGGTCACGCAGGTCCCTTTCCCCGGTTCAGACACCACTTCCACTTCATCCATAAAAGCCTCCATAAAGGCAAAGCCCATGCCAGAACGTTCCAGCTCTGGCTTTGTGGTAAATAAAGGCTCCCTGGCCAATGCAATGTCCTTAATCCCTTTCCCGGTGTCTGTGACAGAAATCTCCACCACGTTCCCCAGGATGCCGCACCGGATCCAGATATCCCCCTCCTTCTGCTCGTACCCATGGATAATGCAGTTTGTCACCGCCTCGCTGACTGCCGTCTTAATATCTGCCAGCTCGTCCACGGTAGGGTTCAGTTCCGCCACAAAGGCGCCTACCGACACCCTTGCAAAACCTTCGTTCTGGGATATTGCCGAAAATTCCATCTTCATCTCGTTTTGAAATCCTTCCATCGTAGCCTCCCTCCTTACTCACTCCACTTCAATGATCTTCTTCAGCCCCGACAGGCGGAATATCCTGTCCAGCTGCCCATTTAGGTTCACGGCCTTCACATAACCGCCGGAAAAGCGCACGTTCTTACACCGGCCGATAATCACGCCAATGCCTGAGCTATCCATAAACCGTGTATCAGAGAAATCAAAAATCAGGCTGCGCACGGGATATTTTAATATCAGCCCATCTGCTTCCTCCTTCAAAAATTCAGCCTGGTGATGGTCCAGTTCTTCCGGCATCCGTAAAACCAGGCATCCATACTCTTTCTCAAAGCGATGTTCCATATTTCCCTCCATTCTGTTTTTAACCGCAAAAAAGACACCATAACCTGTTATGATGTCTTTCGTATCCCCTGGCAGGACCTGCCTTCCTGCCCCATCTTTCTGTTATCATCCCCTTATGCCAAGGTTATGGCTGCTCCTGCTGGCCAAATTCATTCAGATACTGCTGTGAACGGCCCGCACGCTGCGTCCCTGGGTGCAGCTCCACCATCCGCTGGTAATACTTCTTGGCGTTTTCTATATCCCCTGTCTCCCGGTAGGAATTCGCCAGATAATAGATGGCATAGCCATCGTTGTAATCTTCCTCTGCAGCAACCACCTTCTCCAGCCCGGTGACCGCCTCTGCGTACCGCAGAGCCTTATAATCTTCCTCCGCCTGCTGGTATACTACTTCCGTATACTGCTCGTCAATCTGCGCCTTTAACGTGTTATAACTGGCCCTAGCCTGCGCCCCCAGCAAAGTGATATCAATCTGCCCCATCATATCCCCCGCTCCCAGGATATCCTGTTTGGCATAGGCATCATAGATTTTCAGGAAAGCCTCGTAATTATCCACCACTTTCTGGGCGTCCGTGGAGGCATCTTCCTTCTGTTCCAGCTGGCTTTCTAATTTCTCAATCTGGCTCTCCAGGCTCTTGATTTCCTGGTTGCGTTCTGCAAGGGAATCGCTGGCTTCCACCTCTGCCTTCTTGGCATCCGATACCTTATCCTGCCGCATGGCCGGAATCACCAAAAACCAGACAATCATCATGCCAATCCCTACGCCCAGCGCAAGGTTGAGGATAATCGAAAGGGGCGTGAAATCCTTGATATTTGTAGGCTGGATAATCGTATCATTCCCGCTTTGGTAAGAAGTAGACTTCCGCTTCTTCTCTTTCTTCTTCTGCTCTTTGCCAGAATGGGATTCTTCCCCCATCTTCAGGTTTACCTCCCGCAGGTAGCGGAGCGTAATGATATTGCTGGTATCAATCTCCGCCGCAGCCCGTAGCTCCTTCCTGGCATGCCCGTACTTGCCTTCTTCCATATAGAGCAGCGCCAAAAGCTGGTATCCCTTCACCAGCCTAGAATTCATGGACAGCACCTTCTTAAGCTGGATAATAGCCAGGTCATGGCTGCCTTGCTGGCAATACTGCAGGGCTTGGTTATATTTCTTAATCGTCTGGTTAATCATGTTTAAGCGGGAGCGGTTGGATTGGATTTCCTCCAGGTAACGCTCCGCCAGGTTGCCCTTGGGCTGGAGGCTGCGGCTGATTACCCACTCGCTCAGGGCGTCCACAGCCTCGCCCATTTCAAAATAAACCAAACCCAGCAAGTTCCTGGCCTGGATATTTGCTTTGTAATAACTCAGGCTCTTCCGCAGGGACTGGGCTGCGCCAGAAAGGTCGCGCACCTTTGCTTTTTCCAATCCGTCATTGTATAATGCGTTGGACATAGAGATAATTTTATTATACGTGTTCATGGGATTCCTTCCTAAAAATATATGATTCGCTTACCAGGCCGCACGCCCTATCCAAGGGCAGATCCTGCGGCAGGCGCATTACGGATGATTGGGCATGCTAACGCTGTTTCCTGGCTTCCTTGAAAATTTCCTGCATAATGTCTGTCATGTCCGTCATATCCCTGTCATATATGGCATCCTCAGCCTCTTCCACTTCCAGGCTGGGCTTAAACCGCTTCAATTCCTCTTCAAAATCAATCATCTTGCATACCTCCTGCAATTCGTTCCAATTCGCCAATCAAATACAACGACCCCGCGCAAAATAATGCCTGTCCCCTCCGCCGTACCTTCTGTGCATAGGTGAATGCCGCGCCAATGTCTTCGATTTCTGTTATCCTCACAGGCTGCGGCCTTCCTCCTCCCAACGCATCCTGCCTAGGCTCCCCTACGGGCATTCCCCCTGGCTGCGGATGGCTGCCCTCCCCTTGCCGGGGCAAATCCCAACTGACCTCCCTTAGGGCGGCATGGAAGGCCTCTGCCAGTTCCCGGCACTGCACGCCCCGGGAGCCTGGGACAGCCGTCACAATAATTTCCTCCCACCTGCCGCCTTCTAACAGGCGCTTGGCGGCATGGGAATAATCTTTCTCCTTCACCATGGAAAATAATAAAACAGCAGAGTCCTTAGAAATATGCCCCACTGCCTCTAAAAACCGTTCAATCCCCGCCAGGTTATGGGCGCCGTCCAGGTATACGCCTGGGAGCGCCTCCTGCATCCGCCCTTTCCATTCCACTTGCGCCATACCTTTTTGGATTGCTTGGCCAGGAATGGCTTCCAACCCGGACAGGCACGCTAACGCCTGCAGCGCTACAGATGCGTTCTGTACCTGGTATGGCGCACCGAAGGGGATTTCCACTTCCCTAACATCATAACCAGAATCATATGAAAAATCAATCTTTTTTCCTGTGTTTAAGAAAATTTTAATCTTCTTAGGATTTACCGGGTAACAAGGGCAGCCCAAAGCTTCCGCCTGCTTTTCAATCACGCCATTGGCCGCAGGGACAGAAGCGTCATATACCACTGGGACCCCTGCCTTGAGGATGCCCGCCTTCTCTGCTGCAATCTTTTCTATGGTGTCCCCCAGGATTTCCGTATGTTCCAGGGAAATAGACGTAAGCACGGTGAGCAATGGCCGGCTTACCACATTGGTGGCGTCCAGCCTCCCGCCCAGCCCTGTCTCTAAGACGGCATACTCCACCTGGCTGCGGGCAAAGATTACCATGCCCATAGCAAAAATATATTCAAAAAACGTAGGGTGCGGCAGCCCCCGCGCCGCCAATGCAGCTGCCGCTCGATCCACCCTGGCCGCTGCCTGTACAAATACTTCCCGGCTACAGGGGCGGAGCTTGCCGTCCCCTATGCAGAAGCGTTCCTCCATGCGCACCAAATGGGGCGACGTGAATAGGGCAACCCTCTTGCCGGCTGCCTGGAGCACGCTGGCAAGAAAGGCGCACACGCTGCCCTTCCCATTGCTGCCCGCCACATGGATGGCCCGGAAGCGCTCCTGCGGATCCCCAAGCTCTGCCAAAAGCGCCCGGGTATGTTCTAGGGGGTTCTTTGACGTAAAACGGGGGATATCCAAAATCCGCGCTACGGCCTGGCAGTATGCATCGTTTAACGGCACAGCCTTCCCTGGCACCATGGCCCCTTCTGCCTGTCTATCTCCATCCACTTCCATTGACACCTCTTTCGTTCCTAAATCTTAACTATTATAATATAGAAAAGCCCTGGAATCCAGAGTTATTTTGGGAAAAAATAGATTTTTGCACGACAAAAGACGACAGAAGGCCGCATGGAGGGCGTTCCCTGCCAGAGGAACAAAGCGGACAAGCTTTTTTCCCATAAGACAAAAATACAGCTACAGGCTTCCCCATAGCTGCAGGACGTTCCTATCTCTTATACAGAAACACCGGGACCGGCGGATGGTTCCCCCGGTTTAAATAACGGTTCTCGATCACCGTTACCTCCCTAGGTGGGAGGCTCTTTAGGTACTCCAGCAAACATTCCTTTTCCTCAAACCCAGTATCCCCGCCGCTGTAAATACACAGGCTCATCATCCCTCCGCTTTTCAGGGCAGCCAGCCCTTTGGAAACGGCAGCCAGGCTGGTCTTTGGCGCTGTGGCAATGCGATGGTCCCCTCCCGGCAGGTAACCGAAATTAAAGCAAATCACATCCACACTGGAATCCGCCACATAACGGTCCAGGTTTTCATGGCCATCCAATAGGAGCCTGGCCCTGCCCGCATACCCTTTCTGCCCCAACAGTTCCCTGGTGGCGTCTATGGCACATCTTTGGATGTCAAAGGCAAGCACATGCCCTTTTTCCCCTGCCAGGCTGCAGAGGAAAGCTGTATCCTTCCCATTCCCCATGGTAGCATCCACATACAGGCCGCCCGCCGGCGCCTGTATGCGGATGATTTCATGGCACCAATCCGTAATCTGTGATGGTTCCATCTTACCCTCCTTATAAATCCTTATACCACTTTGCCTGTTCCCGGAACATCGCCGCATAGAGCCCATTCCTTTCCATCAGTTCCGCATGAGTCCCCACATCGTCGACCTTTCGTCTGCAATCTGCGCCGCACCAATGCGGTGCGTCACGATAATAGCTGTTTTCTATTGCAGCATACGGGAGGCCTGCACATTTTATTGTCAGGTATTTTACATATTTGGCGCGGAATCTTCGGAATAGAAATCCGCCAAATAACACCTTATGATGCGGTAACAAAATAATAATAAAACTTTTCTATGGTAATATCAACCACTTTATCCTATAAGACGGGAAATGCCCAGGCAGGATACTGCCTGGGCACATGCTTGGTAACCGTCCAAGCAAACTGGACTGTTACCGTAATCATTCCCTATTTCTTAACTTTTACCTTGAATACAGCTGTTGCCCCGCTCTTCA
>CAJUSO010000018.1 GCA_910588965.1 uncultured Lachnospiraceae bacterium
TGGTTATCTCAGATACCACCTGGGAGAACCCTGGCTATATCAATGTGGAGCTGAACCGTGCGGCAAAGGGCGTCCTGGAACTGGACGACGGCATGGAAGTCCTCCAGATGTCCCCAAGCATTAAGCTGAGGATCAATGTGAACCGCGCCATGGGGAAGAATTTCCGCGCGAAATTCTCCTATGATGCAGTAGAGCTTAGCCCTGTTGCGATTACGAAGGTGGGCATGGACGGGGACGACCTGCAGGTTACGATTGAGAAATCTGCCAATGCGGATAGCTATTTGGTACAGGTTGGCACAGAAAGCGGCCATTATACCAAGACCGTGGAAACCAAGAAAAATGTCGTGACCATCTATGGCTTGACGCCAGGCGAGACCTATTACCTGGCCGCACAGGCCAAAAATGGGGATTCGGTAAGCGGACTGGGCGAGGAAGCTTCTTATACCATACCAGGGATGGCCGAGTTCCACGATGAATTTGAGAATTTTGATAAAATGCTCTCTTATACATCCGCTTGGGGGCTGGATGCGGGCAACCCCGGCAACTTTAACGGCGATATCACCCGGATTAAAAGGAATACGAATACGGTGCAGTCCTTTACCTACATGCTGCCTGGGCTCCAGGAATTCCATCTGGAGACCTACGGATATGATAAGGATTTAGGGGTTATCCGCCTCTATACATCCGAGGACGGCGTAAGCTGGACGGAGCAGGAGTATGATCTTTTGGGCATTACGC
This sequence comes from uncultured Lachnospiraceae bacterium, assembly GCA_910588965.1. Taxonomy (GTDB): domain Bacteria; phylum Bacillota; class Clostridia; order Lachnospirales; family Lachnospiraceae; genus Petralouisia. The sequence goes on from CAJUSO010000018.1 coordinate 739, forward strand.
CGACAACGGCTTGGTTCCGGGAGATGATTTCCACGCCGGAGTCGGGTGTCAATAAAGGGGCGAATTATTTAAAAGTTGAGGTGGAAAAGCATAGGACCAAAGCCTGGGCGCCCCAGTTTACGAAGTTTGATGCAACGATGCGCAGCAACAGCGACAGGAAGACCATTAAGGATACGCTTCTCAACGAAGGCAGGCTGTATGAGGCCAGCAATGTGGAATTTGTATCCAACAGCGATGCAGAAGCCTTCGGCGGCGATACAGACCTGGTACGCGCCACTGCCGCAGACAATGGGCTGCTTTACAGCTGGACCAACATCCAAGATGCAGAAGTGAGCGCTTATGTGAAGGATGGCGGCAGGCTTCTGGCATATGCCTCTGAAGACGGGGAGGCCTTTGTGGCTGCAAGCGTGGCTGCAGAAAGCCAGGGGGCAGGCAGCGCCGGCTACACGAAAACCGTTTTCTCCATCCCCTGCAAGGAGGATGGCAGGAATTACCTGAAGCTTGTCCTGGAAGGCGATATTGTCCTGTCCGACGTTACTTTTGATTATAAGCCGGATAATGTGCCTGTCCAAAAAGTCCGTTTTGCAGACAGCCGCCTTGACGGCGTGATTGGGTACGATGCCGTGCCCCTGGTAAAGACAGCGCCCATGAACGGGGTAAGCGAATTAAATTACGGCACGGATGACAGTGAGGTTGCAAAATATAACAATGGCACGCTGCAGTTTTTGGGGCAGGGCGATACAAAGGCAGCCGTTACGGTAAGCGGCGCTGCGGTATCCGCAGAGCTTCCTTTGACCGTCTATAAGGATATGTGCCTGAATAAGCCTGTATCTGCCAGCAGTGCGCATACGGCCTATCCAACTTCCCATGCGGTAGATACCAATACGACCGTGACCCGTTGGCAGTCCAATACGGAACAGGCAGAGTGGTTCCAAGTGGATATGGGGGAAGGCACATCCTTTGACGCCATTGATATCCAGTGGTATTCCAATGGGGAAGATTATGACCTTCTGGTTTCTGATGACGGCACGGAGTGGAAAACCCTGAAAGAAATGAGGGGGCAGGAAAGCGGGGGATATGTGCGTTTTGATTTCCCAGAAACGATGCAGGCCCGCTATTTAAAGATGCAGGGCATCAGCGAGAGCCAGTATTCCTTCTTCTCCATCCGGGCGCTGCAAAAGAAAGGGGATGGGAGTGCGCCGGACGTAGAAGCCTGGAACATGGCCATTGGCAAGAAGGCTTCCTGCAGCAGCTATGATACCGGCGGGGCAGCCGCTTATCCGGAAAGCAATGCAATTGATGGGAATACCGGTACCCGATGGGCTTCCGCCAGAAGCGACGACCAGTGGTATATGGTAGATTTGGGCGAGACCTCTACCGTAGAGAAAATAAATATCCTCTGGGAAGCCGCAGCCGGGAAAGAATATAAGGTCCAGATTTCCGATGACGCTGAAACATGGACAGATATGGTCTATGAAAAAAATAACACTGGGGCCGGTTGGAAGAATTACACCCTCCCGCAGTCATATGACGGGCGTTATGTAAGGATGCTTGGGATAAAGCGCGTGAGCCAATATGGCTATTCCATGTATGAATTTGAAATCATCGGCACCAATGCCAACGCGACGACCGTACAGAAAATAGATGAGATTTCTGTGGAGCCGCAGGAACTCAGCCTGCTGCCAGGCCAGACTGCCCCCTTGTCCGTGCGGACAAAGCCAGAGGTAAACAGCATCAGCATAGGATGGAAATCCACCAATCCAGAACTGGTGTCAGTTACCCAGTCAGGCACTGTAACAGCCAAAGGATCTGCCGGGACAGCGTCTGTGATAGCCTATTCCATTTTAGACGAGTCTGTCCAGGCAGCATGTGAGGTGAAAATCACAGCATATGCCGGTGAGCCTGTAAAAGTGGAATCCGTTAAGCTGAAAACCCCAGGGGAGGCATTCTGGTGCGGGAATACCTATGATTTGGCAGCAGATATCCTGCCGGAAAATGCAACAAATAAAGCCCTTACTTATACCAGCAGCAACCCCAAAGTGGCTTCTGTCAGCGTAAGCGGCCGGTTAACAGCCATAACGGCAGGAAAGGCTGTCATTACCGTTAGGAGCGTATCTTCTGGCCTGACAGACACAATGGAAATAGAAGTAAGGGACGCAGACCGTGAAGCTGTAGACGCAGCCATCCAGAAAATAGAAGGGATTGGGACGGTAACCCTGGAATCCGAGGCGGCTATCCAAGCAGCGCGCCAGGCTTACGACGCTTTGACAGCAGCCCAGAAGGAGCTGGTAGGGCAAGAACTGGCAGAGATATTAGAAGCCGCGGAAGCAAGGCTCAACGTATTGAAACAGGAAGCTGCAGACCAGGAAGCTGTAAATGCAGCCATCCAGAAAATAGAAGGGATTGGGACAGTAACCCTGGGATCCGAGGCGGCCATCCAGGCAGCACGCCAGGCCTATGACGCTTTGACAGCAGCCCAGAAGGAATTGGTAAGCCAAGAAACCGTAGGAAAATTAGAAGCCGCGGAAGCAAGGCTCAATGTGCTGAAACAGGAAGCCGCAGACCAGGAAGCTGCAGACGCAGCCATCCAGAAAATAGAAGGGATTGGGACAGTAACCCTGGGATCCGAGGCGGCCATCCAGGCAGCACGCCAGGCCTATGACGCTTTGACAGCAGCCCAGAAGAAATTAGTAAGCCAAGAAACCGTCAGAAAACTAGAAGCCGCGGAAGCAAGGCTCATCGTACTGAAACAGGAAGCTGCAGACCAGGAGGCCGCAGATGTGGTGTCCAGGCAGATTGAAGGGATCGGGACAGTGACACTGGGATCCGAGGAAGCAATCGTGTCTGCGCGGCAAGCCTATGACGCTTTGACAGTAGCCCAGAAGGAATTGGTAAGCCAAGAAACCGTAGGAAAATTAGAAGCCGCGGAAGCAAGGCTCAACGTACTGAAGCAGGAAGCCGCAGACCAGGAGGCCGCAGATGTGGTGTCCAGGCAGATTGAAGCCATAGGAGAAGTGACGGTGGAATCTGAGGAAGCAATCGTGTCTGCACGGCAAGCCTATGACGCCCTGACAGCAGCACAGAAGAAGTGGGTAAGTGCAGGAACCTTGGCTCTTTTGGAGCAGGCAGAGCAAGAACTGGTAGTGAAAAAGCAAGAAGCTGCAGACTTGGCGGCGGCTAAAGCGGTAGAAGATAAGATTGCAGGGATTGGCCAGGTAACCTTAGAGTCTGGCTTATCAATCACAGAAGCCCGCAATGCCTATGAAGCTTTAACAGATACACAGAAAGCCTTGGTCCCGGCAGGGGCACTGGAGGTTTTGGCAAATGCGGAGGCAGAATGGAAGGCGCTGAAAGACCAGGCTGAACAAGATGAATTGGATCAGGCAGCAGCAAATGCAGTTATCCAGAAGATTGCAGGGATTGGCAGCGTGACACTGGGATCCGAGACAGTCATCGCAGAAGCCCGTGCCGCCTATGAAGGGCTGACCGCAGCCCAAAAAGCCCTGGTAGGCCAGGAGACGTTAGGGACGCTAGAGGAGGCAGAAGCCCTCTTGCAGGAACTGAAAGAGGAAGAAGAACGCAGACAAGCTGACCGGGAAGCCGCCAATAAAGTGAAAGCGCTGATACGGGCTCTTGGAAATGTAACGCTTGCAAGCAAGGCACAGATTATAGAGGCACGCGCTGCCTATGAAGCATTGACAGGCACGCAAAAGGAACTGGTGGGGGAAGCGCTTCACACACTGGAGGTAGCAGAGGCCACGCTGGAATTTCTTGAAACAGAGGCGAAGCCCGTACAGATTCCGCGTCCCCAGATTCAGGTAAAGAGCTGTATTTCCAAAAATACGGCTGGAAGGGTAAAAATTTCTTTTGCAAAGCCGAAAGAAGGGCAGAAGATTGCCGTATACCGCAAGGTAGGCACGAAAGTAACGCTTGTAGGGCAGACAACGGCAGGCGTACTCTATGACAGCAAACCGGCAAGCGGGAAGAAAGCATATTATTACGCAAAGGCAATCGCAGTGGATACTGCGAAGTACAAAGACAGTGAAAACAGCGCACAAGTGTCCCTGTCCATCCCTTCTAATACGTCAAAAGTGACAGCGAAACAGAGCGGCGCAAACCGCGTGAAAGTCACTTGGAAGAAAGTAAATGGGGCGGCGAAGTATTATATTTACCGTTCAGAGATAAAAGACAAAGGCTTTGTGAAAATAGCTACGGTATCTGCTTCCAAGCTTTCCTATTTGGATAAGAAAGCCAAAGCGGGGCACAAGTACTATTATAAAGTGGTTACAGAAAAGAAATCTACCTACAGCAGCGGCAATGCTTCCAAAGCCGCAGCCGTAGCAGCCCTGCCGCCCAATACCAAAAAGGTAACGGCAAAGCAGTCCGGGGCAAAAGGCATAAAGGTCACTTGGAAGAAAGCCAAAGGTGCGTCAACGTACCATGTTTACCGTTCGGTTAAAAAGGATAAGGGCTTCGTAAAGATTGCCAAAGTATCCGCTTCCAAACTGTCCTATTTGGATAAGAAAGCTAAGGCAGGGAAGAAGTATTATTATAAGGTCGTGACGGAAAAGAAAGGCCTCTATAGCAGCGGTAAAGTTTCAAATGCTGTGAAAGTGAAGAAATAGGCAAAAAACAACAGGGATTCCCAGAAGCAGGGGGAATCCCTGTTGTTCCCTTAAGCGGCCGGATTAATGGCAGGGATATGCCTCCCTCCTTTGGATGCCCTTCCGGTATAAGAAGAACCCTGCAACGGTTATCCCCGCTGCCGCTGTTACGACTGCCAAATGGATCCCTATAGAATTCCCGCCATAAGACAGGGCTTCCGGCGCGAAAGCCCCCCATAGGTTGAACATCATATGGAACAGAACGGAGAGGTAGAGGCTGCCGCCTTTGTGGCAGACATAGCCGCAGAACAGCCCCGCTACAAAGGCATAAATCCCCTGTACCATGTTCCCATGGAAAGCTCCGAACAGGACAGACTGGAATATGTTGGCCATGAAAAAGGGCATGGCCCTGGAAGCGTATTTCAAAGTAACCCCCCGGAAAATCAATTCTTCGCTGATGGGCGCTATCAGCACGGTATAAACCGCAAGGAGCGGCGTCATATCCCCAAACCCAATGCCTTCCATCATGCTCTGGTAGGTTTGGAACCATGCGGGACGGATGGCGGCAATCAGCATCACCATATAGGAGGATAGGTACTGCATCCCAAGCATCAGGAGGATCAATCCCCCTAACATGTGTGGGTTTACGATTGAGGAAGCCCTACGGCGGGGCGTATGCTTGGGCACAAAACGGACTTTGTACCAAATCCCCAGCGCGGCCGCTGCCAGGATAGCATAAACAGCCGTTATCCCAGCCAGGAATTGGCTGTCCGACGATATCTGGTAGATGGCGTTATCCAGGCCGGCGAGGGAAGAGCCGCGGACGGCCAGGGAGCCGTCTGCAAGCAAAACCAGCATTTTGGCAAACACCCCGGCAAAAGTTACAACTATTTGGATTCCAAAGGCTAACAGCACGGGAAGCAGGCAGAATAGGATGCTTCCTATTTTCTTTAATATTTTCATATCTGGGCCGTCCTTTCTTTCCCCCATGCAGCGGGAAAACGCCATGCCAGTGCGCGGCGCCGCCGTAATCTTGCAGGGCGCCCTGCAAGATCCCAGGAAACAGGCAGGGTACGGGGGATTTCGTTTTTACACTAATTATAGGGCTATCCAATCAAAAAATCAAGAGCCAGGCATTTCCCTCATTTTGGGATAGGAAAATTTCCCCTGATGTGTTAAAATAGAACCAATTCACGATGAAAGGAGTCTCTTCCCATGTCATTTGCGCATCTTCACGTCCATACAGAATACAGCCTTTTGGACGGTTCCAATAAAATAAAGGAATATGTGGCCCGTGTGAAAGAACTGGGCATGCATGCAGCCGCCATCACCGACCACGGCGTCATGTACGGCGTCATTGATTTTTACCGTGCGGCCAAAGAGGCAGGCATCCGCCCGGTTTTGGGCTGCGAGGTTTATGTTGCCCCAGGATCCCGCTTTGACCGTGAAAAGGTAGAGGGGGAAGACCGCTATTTCCACCTCATCCTGCTGGCGGAGAATAACCAGGGCTATGCTAATTTAATGAAAATTGTATCCAGGGGATTTACGGAAGGCTACTATTACAGGCCAAGGATAGACCGGGAACTTCTTCTGGCTTACCACGAAGGCATCATTGCCCTAAGCGCCTGCCTGGCGGGGGAAGTGCAGAAACTCTTGGCCAGGGGCTTATACGAAGAGGCGGGGAAAACGGCGCTGTGGTATCAGGATACCTTTGGCCAGGGCAATTATTTCCTGGAACTGCAGGACCATGGCCTGCCGGAGCAGAAGCATGTGAACCAGCAGCTCCTGCGGCTGAGCCAGGATACCGGCATCCCCTTAGTGGCCACAAACGACGTCCATTACACCTATAGCACGGACGTGGATTCCCACGATATCCTGCTGTGCATCCAGACAGGCAAGAAATTGGCGGATGAAAACCGCATGCGGTACGAAGGCGGGCAATATTATGTAAAGTCCGAGGCACAGATGCGCGAACTTTTCCCCTATGCCCTGGAGGCCTTGGAGAATACCCAGAAAATCGCAGACAGGTGCCAGGTAGAGATTGAATTCGGCGTCACTAAGCTGCCCAAATTTGATGTCCCAGAAGGGTATGATTCCTGGGGGTATCTGAATAAATTATGTTACGAAGGCCTATCCCGCCGGTATCCGGCCAAGGACGGCATGGTTACAATCCCAGGCAGAAAAGCCCCCGTCCCCTACAAAGAAGTTGAGGGGCAGCTCCAGTACGAATTAGGCATTATCCAGCAAATGGGATATGTGGATTATTTCCTGATTGTCTGGGATTTCATCCATTTTGCCAGGGAGCATGGGATTGCAGTGGGGCCGGGGCGCGGCAGCGCGGCAGGCTCTGTGGTGTCCTATACCTTGGAGATTACCAATATCGACCCGCTGCGCTACAGCCTGATTTTTGAGCGCTTCCTCAACCCAGAGCGGGTGACGATGCCAGATATAGACATTGATTTCTGTGTGGAACGCAGGCAGGAAGTGATTGACTATGTGAGCCAGAAATACGGCAAGGACCGTGTGGTGCAGATTGTCACCTTTGGTACTATGGCGGCCCGGGGCGTAATCCGGGATGTGGGGCGGGTGATGGATCTGCCCTATGCCTTTGTGGATTCCATTGCCAAGCAGGTTCCTATGGAACTTGGGATTACCATTGACAAGGCGCTGGACATGAACCGGGAGCTTCAAAGCCTCTATAAGGACGATGAGCGCGTGGCGCGCCTGATTGATATGTCCAAGCGCTTGGAAGGCCTGCCCAGGCATACGTCCATGCATGCGGCAGGGGTTGTCATCAGCTCAAAGGCTGTAGATGAGTTTGTACCCCTTTCCCGCGGGGCAGACGGCGCCATCACCACCCAGTTTACGATGACTACCTTGGAGGAATTGGGCCTCCTGAAAATGGATTTCCTGGGGCTCCGGAACCTGACCGTGCTGCAGGACGCCGTCCGCCTCATCCAGGAGAACCGAAAGGTGCCTTTAGACATTGACAATATCGATTTCAATGACAAGGCTGTGCTGGATTCCCTGGGGACAGGCAGGACAGAGGGCGTCTTCCAGCTGGAAAGCGCCGGGATGAAAAGTTTTATGAAGGAACTAAAGCCCCAGAGCCTGGAGGACGTGATTGCAGGGATATCCCTCTACCGGCCAGGCCCGATGGATTTCATCCCTGCTTATATCCGGGGCAAGAACAAGCCGGATACTGTCACCTATGACTGCCCGCAGCTGGAGCCCATCCTGGCGCCTACCTATGGGTGCATCGTCTACCAGGAGCAGGTAATGCAGATTGTGCGGGATCTGGCAGGCTATACCTTAGGGCGCAGCGACTTGGTGCGGCGCGCCATGTCCAAGAAGAAGGCCTCCGTGATGGAGCAGGAACGGAAAAATTTCGTCTATGGGAACCCCGAGGAGGGGGTGCCTGGCTGTATCAGCAACGGGATCAGCGAGGGTGTGGCAAACCGGATATTTGATGAGATGACGGACTTTGCAAAATATGCCTTCAATAAGTCCCATGCGGCGGCCTATGCGGTGGTGGCCTACCAGACGGCATATCTGAAATATTACTACCCGGTGGAGTATATGGCCTCCTTGATGAGTTCCGTAATGAGCCATGTCACTAAGATTTCCGAATATATCTTTACCTGCAGGCAGATGGGGATCCCGGTGCTGCCGCCCAGCGTCAATGAAGGGGAGAGCCATTTTTCCGTGTCAGGGGGGAGCATCCGTTATGGGCTTTCGGCCATTAAGAGCATTAGCCATGTGTTTATCGAAAAGCTTTGCGAGGAACGCCGGGAGCATGGGCCGTTCCTTAGCCTGAAGGATTTCCTGGAGCGGATGGCAAAGCGGGAGGTAAATAAGCGGATGGTGGAGAATTTGATTAAAAGCGGGGCCTTGGATGGCCTGGGCGCCACCAGGAAGCAGGGGATGATGGCTTATGCAGGGATAATGGACAGCATTGCCCAGGAAAGGAAACATAACATGGCAGGGCAGATGACGCTGTTTGAGTTTGCAGGGGAGGAAGCAAAAGCAGATTTTGAGGTGAAGCTGCCGGATGTGGGGGAATACCCCAAGGAAACCTACTTAGGGTTTGAGAAAGAAGTGCTGGGGATTTATATCAGCGGCCACCCCTTGGAAGAATACGAAGAAAAATGGCGCAAGAACATCACCCGGGTCACGGCGGATTTTATGCTGGACGAAGAGACGGGGCAGGCAAAGGTCCTGGACGGCGAAATTGCCACGGTAGGCGGTATGATTGTGGACAAGACTGTGAAATATACCAAGCAGAACCAGATGATGGCGTTCCTTACCCTGGAGGATTTGGTAGGCACATTGGAAATCATTATATTCCCCAAGAGTTATGAGAAGGCTAGCCACCTGCTGGAGGTGGACGGGAAGGTATTTGTACGGGGGCGTGTTTCCGCAGAGGAAGAAAAAAACAGCAAGCTGATCTGCGAGAAGGTGTATTCTTTTGACGACACCAAGAAGGAACTTTGGCTGCAGTTCCCCAACCGGAGGGCATATGAAGAAAAGGAAGCCCAGCTGTTGGACATGATAAAGGAAAGCGATGGGAAAGACAGCGTGGTAATCTATATTTCGGGCGAAAAAATGATGAAACGGCTGCCGCCCAGCTGGAATATTGGTATTTTCCCAGGGGTAATCAACAGATTGACTAATTTTTTGGGCGGAAAAAATGTAAAAGTTGTTGAAAAGGGCATTGAAAATCTTGGCAAAAGAGATTAGAATGTAAGAGAATGGAAAAATTCTGGCGACAGAGCGAATGATAGATGAAACAGGAGGGAACGGACAATGGAAAAAGAGATTCAGACAATTGGCGTGCTCACAAGCGGCGGGGATGCGCCGGGCATGAACGCGGCAATCCGTGCAGTCGTGCGTGAGGCCATTTTTAACGGCAAGAAGGTAAAGGGCATCAAGAGGGGATATGCAGGGCTCTTGCAGGAAGAGATTATGGACATGACCGCCAGGGACGTGTCAGATACCATCCAGCGCGGCGGCACTATCCTGCAGACGGCCAGGTGCCCGGAATTTACCACGGAGGAAGGGCAGCGCAAGGGTGCGGAAATCTGCAGGAAGCATGGCATTGACGGCGTTATCGTGATTGGCGGGGACGGCTCTTTCCGCGGGGCGCAGAAGCTGGCAGCCCAAGGCATCAATGTGGTAGGGATCCCAGGGACCATAGATTTGGATATCGCATGCACGGAATATACCATTGGGTTTGATACGGCAGTCAATACGGCGATGGAAGCGATTGACAAGGTACGCGACACTTCCACTTCCCACGAGCGCTGCTCCATTATTGAGGTTATGGGGCGCGGCGCAGGCTATATTGCCCTGTGGTGCGGGATTGCCAACGGGGCAGAGGATATCCTGCTGCCGGAGAAATATGATTTTGACGAGCAGAAGCTGGTAAATAATATCATTGCAAACCGCAAGCGCGGCAAAAAGCACCACATTATCATCAATGCCGAGGGCATCGGGCATTCCAGCAGCATGGCAAAGCGTATTGAGGCAGCTACAGGCCTTGAGACACGTGCTACCATCCTGGGGCACATGCAGCGCGGGGGGAGCCCCACCTGTAAAGACCGTGTCTATGCATCCACCATGGGCGCGTTTGCCGTGGATTTGCTGTGCCAGGGCAAGAATAACCGGGTCGTGGCTTATTGCCATGGGAATTACACGGATTTTGATATTGACGAGGCGCTGGCAATGCAGAAGAAGGTTCCGGAATTCCAGTTTAAGATTTGCAAGAACCTGAGCGCTTAGGGGGCGCCGCATGATTACCAGCACGGCCAACCAGCAGATAAAGCGCATTGCGCTCCTGAACCGGAAGGCAAAAGCCCGTTATGGGCAGCAGGTTTTTGTGGCGGAGGGCATGAAGATGTGCCTGGAGGCCCCCAAAGAGCAGATCCAGGCAATGTACGTCTCTGAGTCTTTCCTGGAAGATGAGGGCAGGAGGGCAGAAGTTTCGGGCTATTCCTATGAAGTTGTGTCAGACGCGGTATTTTGCGCTGCCAGCGATACGGAGACCCCGCAGGGGATACTGTGCCTGGTCAGGATGCCGTCTTACCGCCTGGAGGACCTTATGGGCGGCCAGCCGGCTGGGCAGGCGCATTTGCTGATTGTGGAAGGGATCCAAGACCCCGGGAATTTAGGCACGATGATAAGGACAGGCGAAGGGGCAGGCGTGACGGGGGTTATTATGGACAAGTCTACCGTGGATATTTTCCATCCGAAGGTAATCCGCGCTACGATGGGTTCCATATACCGCATGCCTTTTTATAGCGCTTCTGACCTGGCAGGTACGGTCGGGCAGCTTAAAGAGCGGGGGATTTCCCTGTATGCGGCACACTTGGCGGGGGACATGGCCTATGACGAGCCAGATTATACCGGGCCCGTGGGGTTTTTGGTGGGCAATGAAGGGAAGGGCTTAAGCCCACAGGCTGCAGGCTTGGCAGATGCATATGTAAGGATACCTATGGAGGGGAGCGTAGAGTCTTTGAACGCAGCAGTCGCCGCTGCGCTGCTGATGTATGAAGCCAATCGGCAGAGGAGATGAAAAGGGAGGCTGGACAGACCGCTGTCAGGGATAGCCGCAATCCAGCCCCCGGTCCATTTATTCTTCTATTACATGGATTTCCAAATAATCAAAATCAATTGTTTCTACAAAATTGTCCTGGTAAAAGCGGGCTTTGGAATGGCGCTGGAATTCCGTTACCGTGGCATCCAGCCAGATGGGCTTGCCTAAATCAAATGCATAGCAGGCTTGTTCCAGCGCATGGAAAATTTTGTGGGTACGGGTATCGTTGCTGTTATCAACAATGACAGTGTCTTTTAATAGACGGCTGTCCCGGAATATTTTGAACCAGATACGCATGGGCGGCCTCCTTTCGTATACCATACTGTGAATGAAAATATCCATGCTTCTTGTATTATAACGTTAAATAACAAGAGTTGCAATAAAAAGTGCTTCCTATTTTTGAGCGGATAGTGTATAATGGTCACTATTGCAAAATCATTGTCTAATCAGACAGAGATTCCCGTTTATAGTTGTAAAAGGAGAAAAATATGAGAGAAAAATATGAAAGTTTATCCGTTGTGGTGTTAAGGGAGGTGGCCAAAGCGAGAGGATTGCGCCATCTTTCTGGGTTGAAGAAGAGCGAATTGGTGGAATTGATGCTGAAAGAGGATGAAAAAGAAGCCAATGAGAAGAATACGGAAACGGCTGTGGAGGAGAAAGCAGGGCCGTCGCAGGAAGATACAAACACAGATTCTGTAAAAAAGGAAACAGCAGCGCCAGTACAGCCCAAAAAGCGCGTGTCTGCCCGGGCCGTAAGGACGGCGCAGCCCCGGGAAGAGAGGGCAGTACAGCCCAAGGAGGAGAAGCCAGCACAGCCCCGGGAAGAGAGGGCAGTACAGCCCAAGGAGGAGAGGCGCATGCCCCAAAGGGAGGAGAGGTATACGGCGAACCGTGGGGAAGACAGGGCAGTCCCTGCCCGGGAGGAAAAGCAAAGGTTTGAACGCAGGCCAAACCGGATTATTACGGCAGATGGGATTGAAATTGACAACCCTGAACTGGACAGCGGGATTAGCGCCCATGGGATTTTGGAAGTCATGCCGGATGGATATGGGTTTATCCGCTGCGAGAATTACCTTCCAGGCGACCATGACGTCTATGTCTCCCCCTCCCAAATCCGTAAGTTTGGGCTAAAGACGGGGGATATTATTTTAGGCAACACCAGGGTGAAGACGCAGCAGGAAAAATTCAGCGCCCTTTTGTATATCAAGAGTATTAATGGCTGCCATCCTTCTGAGATATTGCGGCGCCCGAATTTTGAGGATTTAACGCCTATCTTCCCCAACAGCAGGATCCGTCTGGAGACAGACCGTTCCGCTGTGGCCATGCGGATTATGGATGTGGTGTCCCCAATCGGCAAGGGGCAGCGCGGCATGATAGTATCCCCCCCGAAGGCTGGGAAGACTACCCTGCTCAAGCAGGTGGCAAAGGCAGTCACACGCAATAACCCGGAGATGCATCTGATTATCCTGCTGATTGACGAGCGGCCGGAGGAAGTGACAGATATCAAGGAAGCCATTGAAGGGGAAAATGTGGAAGTGATTTATTCCACCTTTGACGAACTTCCAGAGCACCATAAGAGGGTATCTGAAATGGTTGTGGAACGGGCAAGGCGCCTGGTGGAGCACAGGAAGGACGTGATGATCCTCTTAGACAGCATTACCCGCCTGGCAAGGGCTTATAACCTGATTGTCCCACCCAGCGGCAGGACGTTATCCGGCGGTATCGACCCGGCAGCCCTGCATATGCCGAAGCGGTTCTTTGGGGCGGCCCGTAACATGCGGGAGGGCGGCAGCATTACCATCCTGGCTACGGCCCTTGTGGATACAGGGAGCAGGATGGACGATGTGATTTATGAGGAATTTAAGGGAACCGGCAATATGGAGCTTATCCTGGACCGGAAGCTCTCAGAGCGTAGGATTTTCCCAGCCGTGGACATTGTAAAATCCGGCACCCGGAGGGAAGACCTGCTCCTGAACAGGGAAGAACAGGAGGCTGTGGAGGTGATGCGCCGGGCAATCAACGGTATGCGGTCTGACGATGCGGTGGAAAGCATCCTGAACCTTTTTGTACGCACCAACAATAACCGGGAATTCTGCCAGATGGTGAAAAAGACAAAGCTCCTATAAGAAATTAATAAGAAATTTTTGTAAAAAACTTGCATATGGGAAAAATCTGTGCTACAATCAGTAGGATGTTGCTTAAATATCGTTTTGCGCGTAACGGTGTATTAATAGAAGTTACAAAGTGCAGAAGTTATAGTATGCGAGGTGAGAGAGATGAGAGAAGGAATCCATCCGGATTATTATCAGGCAACGGTAACCTGCAACTGCGGGAATACCTTTGTGACAGGTTCCACGAAGAAGGATATTCACGTTGAAATCTGTTCCAAATGCCACCCGTTCTACACTGGCCAGCAGAAGGCTGCCCAGGCACGCGGGCGTATTGATAAGTTCAATCGGAAGTATGGCCTAAACAGCCAGTAAGGATTTTTAACGAACAAATGGCAGCAGGCTCTGCTGCAAAGGGAGGATGTCTGCTTATGGACATCCTCTATTGTTTTTTCATATAGGATGAGGCGCCCAAAGGAAAATGATGGAAAAAGGGAGAGATAAGATTGGCATATTCTGGAATTGGCGGCCAGGCCGTGATGGAAGGCGTTATGATGAAGAACCAGGACACCTACGCCGTGGCAGTAAGAAAGCCTGACCATGAGATTATTGTAGAGAAGAAGGATTACGTTGGCATTTGCAAGAACGCATTCCTCAAAAACCTGATATTTATAAGGGGGATATTTAACTTTATTGATTCCATGGTATTAGGGATGTCCTGCCTGGCTTTTTCCGCTTCCTTCTACGAGGAGGAAAAGGAACTACCCGGCGGGCAGCCCCCTATGCCCCAAAAGCAGGGCAAATTTAAGGAAAATTTGGAGATGGGGCTTACGGTTGCTTTGGCAGTGGTGCTGGCAGTGGTGATTTTTATGGTGTTCCCGTTTTACGCCTCTTTGTTCCTGCAGAGGTTCCTAAAGTCGGAGACGCTGGTGCTCCTGGCTGAGGGGCTGGTGCGTATCCTGGTATTTGTGGGGTATATCCTGCTGATTTCCCGGATGCAGGATATTAAGCGGGTATTTATGTACCATGGGGCGGAGCACAAATGTATCAACTGCATCGAGCATGGATTGGACCTGACCTTGGAGAACGTGAGGAAGAGTTCCCGGGAGCATAAACGCTGCGGGACGAGCTTCCTGTTTGTGGTAATTATCGTTTCCGTCGTGGCCACCATGTTCATCCGGGTGGATTCTAAAATCCTGCGCTTGGTTTTGCGGCTTGCGGTTATCCCCTTGATTGCCGGGGTTTCCTACGAGTTCATCCGCCTGGCCGGCAGGAGCGAGAACCCGTTTATCAACTTCTTAAGCAAGCCGGGGATGCTGCTGCAGAGGCTGACCACCAGGGAACCGGACGATGAGATGATTGAAGTAGGGATTGCATCTGTAGAGGCAGTATTTGACTGGAAGGGTTATGTGGAGCGCTTGCGGGCAAACGGGCTGGAAGGGCCCAAAACATAACCCTTCTCTTTGGGGAGGATGGAAAGCATGACATTCATGGGCGCGTTAGGATATGGCAGGAAGATGTTAGAAGAGGCCGGCATCCTTGATTTTGGGATAGACGCATGGTATTTGTTAGAATATGCCTGTAAGATAGACAGGGGGTATTATTACCTCCATTGCCAGGAAGAGATGGGGGAGGAAGTGTTCCACACATACCAGCTTCTGCTAAAGAAGCGCAGGGAGCACGTGCCCTTGCAATATATTACAGGAACCCAGGAATTTATGGGCTTGGAATTTAAGGTAAATTCCCATGTGCTGATCCCCCGCCAGGATACGGAGACCCTGGTAGAGGAAGCCTTGAAAATATTGGAACCGGGCATGGCCGTGCTGGATTTATGCACAGGCTCTGGCTGCATTGCCATCAGCCTGGTAAAATGCGCAGGGGTAAAAATTTGTGCGGCTGCCAGCGACATATCCAAACAGGCTCTGTTGGTGGCAAAGGAAAATGCCAAGAGGCATCAGGCAGATATTACCTTTATCCGCAGTGATTTGTTCCAGGGGATCCGCGGGGCCTTTGACCTGGTTATTTCGAACCCCCCCTATATCCCCACAGGCGCCATCCCTACCTTAATGCCGGAGGTAAAGGATTTTGAGCCTATCGAAGCGCTGGATGGGGAGGGGGACGGCCTTTCCTTTTACCGCAGGATAGCCCGGCAGGCGCCCCAGTTCCTGAACCCCAACGGATACCTCTATTTTGAAGTCGGGCACGGGCAGGGAAAGCATGTGGCTTTCCTGATGGAAGAGAATGGCTTCCGCAATATCAGAGTAATCAAAGACCTGGCAGGCCATGGCCGTGTAGTCTGCGGCAACCTCCCAGCCGTCGTGTAACAAGATTTTGCATCATTTTGCATCACTATAGAAACGGAGGAACCCATGTTTGATAAATTAGAAGACATCCTTCTTAGGTTTGAGGAAATTATGAACCAGCTCAGCGAGCCTGGCGTCGCCAACGATACCAGCCGTTTCCGCAAGCTGATGAAAGAGCAGAGCGACCTTGCCCCCATTGTGGAGGCTTATAAGGAATACAAGCAGGCAAAGCAGGGCATAGAAGACTCCCTTGCGATGTTGGAGGAAGAAAGCGATGAGGAGATGCGCGAGCTTGCCAAAGAAGAGCTGAATGATTCCAAAGAAAAGGTGGAGGCCTTGGAGGGGCATCTGAAAATCCTCCTGCTTCCCAAAGACCCGAATGACGACAAGAACGTAATCGTAGAGATCCGCGCAGGCGCAGGCGGGGATGAGGCGGCTTTGTTTGCGGCTGAGATATACCGCATGTATGTCCATTATGCAGAAGGAAGGCGCTGGAAGGTAGAGACGATGGAGTGTGAGGAAATCGGCATCGGCGGCATGAAGAACGTAACTTTCATGGTGTCCGGGCAGGGGGCATATTCTGTTATGAAATATGAATCCGGCGTACACCGGGTGCAGCGCGTGCCAGAGACCGAATCCGGAGGCCGTATCCATACGTCCACCATTACGGTTGCCGTAATGCCGGAAGCAGAGGAAGTGGATGTGGTCATTGATGAGAAGGACATCCGCATTGACGTGATGCGTGCCTCTGGCAACGGCGGCCAGTGCGTCAATACAACGGATTCGGCCGTACGCCTGACCCATTACCCAACGGGGATTGTCATTTACAGCCAGACGGAGAAGTCCCAGCTCCAGAATAAGGATAAGGCGTTTGCATTGCTCAGGGCAAAGCTATACGATATAGAATGCCAGAAACAGCACGATGCGGAAGCGGAGGCCAGGAGGAGCCAGATTGGCACCGGCGACCGTTCCGAGAAAATCCGCACCTATAACTTCCCCCAGGGGCGTGTGACAGACCATCGGATTAACCTGACGCTGTATAAGCTGGATAAGGTCATGAACGGGGACATCCAGGAAATTGTGGATGCCTGCATTGCAGCCGACCAGGCGGCGAAGCTAAGCAGCTTTGAGGATAAGGACTGAAATCCTTGATTCCCGCGAGCAATGAGCCAAGCGGACGTGCTGGCACGGACATTTGGCGAATGCCGCGAGGGTTAACAACTCTGTTGTTAACTGCTGGTTTTCTGGGAATGTCCGGCTAGGACAGAAATGGAATAAATATGGAAAAAGGACAGTCTTTGGCAGCTTCATCGACTGTCTTTTCTTATTTCTGGGGGTCATTGATGCACTGCGTAGCCCTATTTGGGTGGTATGGATGTATGCATAGCTGGGTGGAAACATATATTCTTTTTTGCTTACAAATGCCCATTTTATGGGGGTTTTAGTTTTTGTGTAATACATATTCTAAAGGCAGTTTGAATTGTTGAGAATAGAATAATTATGGGAAAAATAGTTGTTAACAGCCCTTTTGATTGTTTTTTGTTTTAGTAGGGCATTGATGCATTGTTTATTCTTGCTAGAGTTACATATATGTATAAGAAAAGTTGTTCAGAACAGTTGAAAAAATAAAAAAATGGGTTATAATTATTATTGAAATTAATATACTTGCTTTGAGAGGAGGTATGACAATGCAAAAACAATATAAATTATATAGAATTGATAGAGATGTGGTTGATGATGTCATGCCATTACTAGATAATTATATGTATGAAAAAGTCAGCGAGTATGTTGTTGCTATCGAATATGATTATTTAAACAATGGATATAAAAAATTATTGGAAGATATGTCAGAAATGCCAACAACCCAATATATTATTACTGCTAGTGTTTTTTATAAGCTTTTATTATATTTCGTAAAAAATGGAATAGATATATACGAAGTAAAATTGAATGCATTATTTGAAGAAGATAATGATTGTCTTTATAAGTATATTAAAGATATAAATCAAAATAAAGATGATGAAATCTTAATGAAATCATTGCTAGATATGCTTAAGTGGTACAATTATGATGAGGGAATAGATATCAGTCATATGACTTTTGGAATGAAGCAAGATGACAGAATTTGTAGATTCTATTTTTATAATAATGGTGTATTAGCAATTGATTCGGAAAAAATTATTGTACAGTTATTTAGATTGCTTAAGGATGTTTTATGAAAGGGAATTCTGTAATAGTATCTATAGTTTTTTTCATTTGCATAGCATTATATGTGAGCATAAAGAAAATAGGACGTGAAGCGACATTATCATGGGCGATGAAGGTTTTATCGCCTATTTGTATTATTTTGTTTTATTTGTCAGATGTGAGTATTATTGTTCCGATTTTAGAGAAATTTCAGGTTAAAGATCATGTGATTTTATCCAGCGATTCAATACGGGTGGCAGTTGACTCGGCTATAGTAACATTATTTGTAAATACATTATTATCATTTTTGAGTTTTCCAATAAAAGTAGAGGTAGAAGCAAGAAGTTGGCAAGACGTAGAACAACTTTTGATTTCTTGTAACCGAAGTTCTAAGATAGAGTATTCAGTAAAAGTGATTTCCAAATATAAATGGCTTTTAAGATGGTATAAAAAGCATGGAAAGCCTGTTATGCGAATTAAGAACTCTAAAAATACAAGTATTGTGGTTGATAGAGAAGAAGAATACGAAAATGTTATAGATTGTTCTAATGCATCAAAATATATAGATGTTAATCTATTCAATTTTCCAGAATCAGAAAAAGTATATTTTACCTTAGCAATTCAATCAAATAAGACTATAAAATGGGATGATGTGATAAAAACAGAGTTTTATATTTGGAAAAGGAATAAGTTAATAATAAGTTCATTATTTTGGCACATAAAGGGAAGCATTATCAAAATAGCACATAGGGAGGAGAGTTTATGATTAATTTTTCGATATGGAATTTTAATGGTTTTCATTCTCTTAAGAAATTTCTGGAAGTTATTGGAGAAAATCGGATTGTGGTTCAGAAACCCAGAAAACCATATAGAAATTGTGAATTGAAAAATGAAATAGGGATTTTTGATGGTTTTGGGGATTTTTCAATTGCTACAATGGAATGTATGGGTGAGACGATAGAATTTGTTGCAGTTGGGACAAACTGTCCAATATGCAGAAAAAATCAGGAAATAGATGAATATGAAGTAAGAGATATTATACAAAGAATCATTGCATTTGAGAAAAATGGTATCTTAAAAGTTGTTATATTGGCATCACAAAGAAACGCAGAAGTAGTTATCAAAAGGATTTTCAGTAATGAATTAGTTTGGGGAGAAATTACAGCGGATGAATATGTTTCGGAGGATATGCTGTATTGGTTGTTTTATCGTTTACGAGAAATGCAAGAAGAATTGATTGTTCAGGAACCCAAAATGTTCCTAAATGGGATAATAAGTTATTTAGGGCGTACAAATGATAAAATTAATGCTGTTAGAGGAATAGGTATTAGAGTGTCAGCATTGTTAGGTACATTAGGCATGCTTTTAGGAGAAGAGAGTTTGCGTGCGCTTCGGCCTATAATACAATTTGGAGAACATGAATTAAATATAGAGCTATATATTGGAAATAGTGGAAAGATATATCCCAATAAGTATATTGGACCATATTCAGAAGAAGCAGATAATTTAAAATTAGATATAGATTTAGTAATACTTGTATGTAAGTATATTTTACCAAATATAAAAAAAGGATACAAAGATAGTTGTGATAAGCAGGAATGGTCTATTTATATTAAGCGTTTTTTTCTAAAGGCAGTTGGGAATGAGATGTCTGAAAAAATAAAGAAGGTAATGCAAAGTATTGAATTAGACATAGAAAGGTATGAGGAGGATAATGGAAGGTTAAGTGAAGATAGGGATTACACGGAAATAGAAGAATTGCTTGACGAGGAGGATTTAGAGGAATACATAGAGTAAAAATGTTAGCATGATAAGAATCAGAAACATTTATTTGATAAGAAATTAAGGTTGAGATGTATTTGGGTTAAGAAGGTGATAGATACTATCATGAGAAAGTAAAAGATGCATATCATATAAAATAAGAAGGACACAGGTGTGTCCTTCTTATTTTATATGATAGAGAAGTGAGGAAGGATTAAAGAATGGCGAAGTTAATGTTTAACCTTTCTTAATGCAGGAGCGGAAAGGATAGAAGAGAATATGAAAGAGGAAAGAGGGTTTTACAGGCTGGAAGGCCGGGAGACGGAAATGGGAAGGGATGGCAGAAAAGAGTTGCGGACAGAACTCTTAGAACAGCTGAAGGAGGAGGAAAAGGTACAGCGCCAGGAGGAATATGAGCAGCGCCTTGCCCAGGCAGTGAACGAAGTGTCCATGCTTGCGGCAGGAAAGGGAGGGGCAGCAGTATGTGAGCAAGTGGAGAAAATTATGGACAGCGTCCAGAATATGGCTTTTCAGGAGGGCTACCATTACGCCATCGCTGTCCTGGAAGAGTGCCTGATCAAATAAGGAGGCATTATGCCCGGGAAGAACATCTGATAAATACAAATAAGGCGGATAATTTCCTTGAAATGCGCGGTCTGCTCATCCGTCAAGCTGGTAATCTCTAGGTACTCCCGCTGATCCAGTTCCAGCAGGTAATCTATGCTGACCATGAAAAATCGGGCTATCTTCACAAGCATTTCAATGGAAGGGAGGATGTTATTGTTCTCCCAATTGGAAACCGTCTGCTTGGAAATATTCAGTTTACCAGCCAGCTGTACCTGGTTTAAATTGTGGGCAATCCCTAATTTTTTGATAATATCGCCAAACACAGATTGGTGCTCCTTTTTAAGTATTAAATAATATTATACCCTGGATGGAATAACTTTACAAAATCTTAAAATATGTTTATAATAGCCTGATAAGTTGCATCGTTAACGGGGTTGTTCTGTGGGGCTGCGCTGTGATGGGCGGCCTTCCGAGCCAGGAATTGAAATGTTTTATGGTAAATCTTGAAAAATAATCAGAGAGTGACAGATATTGTCATTCTTTTGTGCTATCATATGCCTATACAGAAAAGACAGGAGGGCAGAATGGATAAGAATAAGATACAGAGGGTTTTGGGCATATACACCAAGCTGATGGGCGGATACCTGGTGAATAAGGCGGAGGAAGCGCTGGTTTACCAGGTCAATGAACGGAGTATCCAAAGGGACATTGATGATATCCGCCATTACCTAGATTCGGACATTTCCGCCACGGGAATTGTTAATTCGGTCGTGTACAATCACAAGGAGAAAGGCTACCGGCTGGAACAGATTTATCAGCTGAAGCTGAGCAATGCGGAGATTCTTGCCATCTGTAAGATTCTTTTGGACAGCAGGTCCCTGCGGAAGGACGAGATGACGGATATCCTGGACAAGCTGATTTCCTGCTGTATCCCGGCCAAGAACCAGAAGCTGGTCAAGGACTTGATCCGCAACGAGATGTTCCATTATGTGGAGCCAAGGCATAGGAAGCAGTTCCTGGATACCATGTGGCAGGTGGGGGAGGCGATCCGGGAGTGCAGGTTTATCGAAGCGGATTACCTGCGGACGAAGGATAAGGCGGTGGTGACGCGGAAATTAAAGCCGGTGGCAATTATGTTCTCCGGATATTATTTTTATCTGACGGCTTTTATTGATGACGAGGAAGTACGCAAGAATTTTGACGTAATCAATGATTCCTTCCCTACCATCTACCGCATTGACCGCATCCAGAGGCTGCGGCTGTCAGAGGAGAAATTCCATATCCCCTACAGCAGCCGTTTTGAGGAAGGGGAATTCCGCAAGCGGATCCAGTTTATGTACGGCGGGAAACTGCAGAAGATTAAATTTAAGTATTACGGCAACGACGTGGACGCCATCCTGGACAAACTGCCCACGGCAAAAATCCTTGCAGAGAATAACGGGGTCTATACCATCGCGGCCGAGGTGTTCGGCAAAGGGATTGACATGTGGCTCCGCAGCCAGGGGGATATGGTAGAAGTATTGGGGTAGGAGGCATCTGAAATTACAGAGAAGGAGGGAGGTTTGGCGTTATGGAAAAAGTGGTTTCGGCGTTAGAAGAAATAAAAAGCATCAATAACGCTTATGGTATCTCAATAGATGGAATCTGCAAGCTGCAAGCTGAGATTTCAGAAGCTAAAGTATGTATGCCGATTATTGGCAGGTTCAGTTCTGGAAAGAGCGCATTGGTAAATACGATTCTAGGGTATAGCAAAAAAATATTTAGGGAAGACATCACTCCAGAGACGGCGGTTCCTGCTGAGATTGTCTATACAGACACAGAAGAGCTGGCAGCAGTTATTGGAAATGACGGCACATGCAGGACAATGTCTATAGAAGATTACAGGGGCTATGAGGCGGATGCAAGTACTGTGAAACATACGCGCATCCAGCTCCGCAATCATTTCCTGGAAAAAATCCCAGATGTGATGCTGGTGGATATGCCAGGCTTTGAATCCGGTTATGAGGTACATAACAAGGCAATCGACCACTATTTGCCGCAAAGCCTAGCGTATCTTGTTGCCTTCCCGGCAGACGACATGATTGTCAGGAGCAGCGTGGGCAATATCCTCAAGGAATTATGTCTGCATGAGATGCCGCTCTGTGTCGTCATTACCAAATATGATAAAAAGAATGATGAATTTGACATAACCTTTGCAAACATGAAGGAAAGCCTTAAGAGATTTGTAGGCGACAGGGAAATCAGGTACTGCTGGACAAGCAGTTTTACAGGCGACGCTGAGGAAGTGGAGGTATTTCTTGCAGAGATACAGGAAAAGTCGCAAGATATCCTTGCGGGTAAGTACCGAAAACTGCTGATGCCAATCCTTGAAAATACGCAGAATTATCTGAAGACGGAGTTAAATGGGAGTCAGTTGTCAGAGTCGGAACTGGATGAAAAAGAAGAGAGGCTTCACAAACAGCTTGCATCTCTGGGCTCGAAATTCTCAAAAGAGCAGGAGGATTTTGATTTGGAAATAGCGGAATGTGTGCAAGAGATCAAGTCTGATGTACAAAGCGCAATGGAAGCGGAAGAATCCTCCTTGGTTGCAATGGCGATGAATCATCAGGGCATAAATGAGCATTTGAATGCTGTAGTGAGGAAGGCAGTTACCATAAGCGTGAAGAGACGGTTTCTGCCCAAGGTTGAGAAGTACCTTAGAAGAGTAGACAAAGCTATTAATAGCGAGTCGCTGGGGGACGTCCATATTTCATGTTCCTTTGACGTAGAAAAGCTGAATCAGGATATCGTCGGCAACGCTGTCGCAGTGGCAGCCGCCGCGTTGGTAGGCGGGCCCATTGTGGGCATTATTGCTGGAATCGTTACTGGAATGGTTGCGCTGCTTTCTGGAAACAGAAAGAGGGAGGAAGCGAGAGAGAAGATCCGGCAGAAGCTCAGGGGAGAGGTATTCCCAAAGGTACTGCGGGAAATTGGCACTAATATGGAAATGGAAATTACGAAACAGATAAAGTTAGTAAACGCTACGATGGAAGAAGAATTGACAACCCAGAAAAATACGTTGGAAAAAGCAGTGTCGGATATAAGGCAGCAGATGAATGATGAGAAGGCGAAAAAAGAAAATCTTGCAATAGATATCAAAGCAGATTTAGAACGGGTGGAGGAAATAAAAAATGGCTTACGATGAAGAAGTATATGAGAGGCTAATTCAGAATTTTAATCTTCTTTGTACAATCATAAAGCAAAATACTTCCGGGAATCAAATGAAAGCAGACCTCTCCAAGATAGAAGAGATTATCCATAAAAAGATACCAGATACGTTGAAGAAAAACGCTCCTGAGGATTTTTATGAACTCTATACCGATTTCAAATCCGAATATGAGAAGTTCAGGGATTTTATCCTCTATGACAAATTAATTGGAAAAAACATTGTCGCATTGGGCGGCGGCTTTTCCAGCGGAAAATCCAGTTTCCTCAATGCGCTGATGGGAAAGAATGTTTTGCCAGCGGATATTGACCCCTCCACGTCCGTCCCTACCTACATCGTAAAAGGCGATAAGCACAAGGTGACAGGGATCAATGTGTTCGATTCCAAGGTGCAGATGCTGCCGCGTGATATCCGCAAAATTGCCCATGGGTTTGGGGAAGTAGAGGATGAGGAAGATGAGCAGGTGACAGATTCTGTAACGCTGGGGCATGTATTGGAAAGCATTTTTTTCTCAACGCCTCTGCATTCATATGGCAGCATTGCATTTCTGGACACGCCGGGATATTCCAAGCCTGATTCAGAAAAATATACGGCAAAGACAGACGAACAGATCGCACGTGGCCAACTGAATGCAAGCAATTATATTTTATGGTTTGTACAGGCAGACGCAGGGACAATCACAGAGGAAGATATCAAGTTTATCAAGACGCTTCGGGAAGATATTCCCATGCTCATTGTGGTAAACAAAGCGGACAAAAAGAACCTGTCTGATCTCAAAGATATCATTGCCAAGATTAAGTCGAACCTGGATATCAAAGGCGTCCGTTATGTCAGTGTACGGGCCTTTACCAGTAGGCTGGAACAGATTGAGGATGAGGAATTAAAAGCATTTATTATGCATGATGCAGATAAGATCAGAGAGCAGATAGAAGATTGGGACAGACAAGTATACGAGTCTAATTTTGCGAGGAATTTCAAGAAGATTTTCGTCCGATGCAAGGAGTTTTATGAGGACGAGATTGACGAGGAAAGCCGCAAGCTGACAAGGCTGAATACCTCCATTACCAGGCTCGCAGCGGAGGAAATTGAGACGGAGATTCTGGAGCCATTGCAGTTAATGGTGAAGGATGCCCAGAAAAATGTCAATGCCTTAAAAGAAATCCGAGGGAAACTGAAGGAATTGCAGGACGAATTTTTCACAGAGATTAAATCTATTTCAGATATCGTTGGCATCGCCATGCCAGAACCGTCTGAAATAGATCTTCTCCAGGATAAGGTTCAAAACCCGCTTCAGATGATTGAAGAATATAAGGAGGGAAAAGGGATTCAGACGGACCGTTCCCTGGTAGGTTTGCTGCAGGATATGCTTGCAGGAATTGAGCCGGCAATCACCAAAAGCGCTGGAAGCAGCGGCTACAGGAAAGAACTGGTTGGAATGATAAAGGATGCCTGCAGTATCAGCCCTGAGGGGATCCATATTAATGATATTTATCGGAATAGGGCAGAATATGTGGCCTTGCTTGCAGGAGTCTGCAATATCAGCCCTGGGAAGAACCATATTAATGACGTATACCAAAATACAGCGGAATACACAGCATTGATTGCAGAAGTATAAGGAGTGAAGCGTGAGATGGAGAAAAGTAAAATAGATTTCCTGTGTGAATATTTAGAACAAAATACAGCAAAACAGTATCCGATTGCAAATGCAGAATTGGCGGAAAGCAGTGACTACATCAAAAATGGCTACCTTAAAATGCTGGCGGTTGTGATGCAGCAGTCCGGTAATATTTTGAAAACGCAGTTAGAGGTTTTTAGAAGAATTGTAGAAGGCGCCAAAGTAGAGAATGCAGCAGAAGACTACCTGCGCATGGCTTTGGATATTGAAATAGAGGATTACATCAATTTTTGCCTCGAATGCAAAGAACTAAAATTAAAATACCGCTGGGTATTAGATGCGATTATCATAACTTGCGTACAAGAAAAAATAGAGGGGCAACTGGCGCTGATTGCACATTTTTGTGAATCGTATGAAGTATCGAAAGAGGAACTCCGTTATATTGCAGCTATGGCCAAGGCAATTCTTTGTATGAATGAGTCCGATTACATAACTACGTATGAGATAAAAGAAGATACGGTTCCAGATGTGATATTCAGCGACTATATGTATCTGATGCCAAAGAGTTGTATGTGCAGCAATGCTAATATAACGATTTTCCGGCCGACCTGTCAAGAAGATGTTACCGTGCAGGCATTAGAGAAAATAAATGAGATAGATACCCCGTGCATTAAAATAATTGGTGCAGAAATTATGAATAATTACAATTTGGAATTTTGTAATAGGGAAAAGGTAATACTGGAAGACTGCCGTTTTACAGGAGGTGGATACCCAATCCGATTTTTAGATTGTGAACATGTGATTATCCAAAATTGTAAATTTGCAGAGTTTACTACAAGGACAATCTATATTGAGGATATTTCGGACATTTTAATTGATGGCTGTGAATTTTCTAATTGTATGGTGAGATATAGCAGAACGAATGGCGACACTTGGAAATCATTAGGGGGGGTTATTTATTCAGGTAAGCCAAAGAGTATAAAAAGACTTAATTTGATGGATTCAAAATTTTTATCTTGTGGAGGGATAAATAGTTATCATTGTTATTATTACGCATCGGAGATTATCTCGAATAAAAGATGTTATGTTTGTAATTGTCAATTTGATAATTGTTGGAATTTCCACGCATATGATGAGAAAGATCCAAAAGATAGGAGAAGAACAATGTTTCCCGAAGGTTCTGCTGCAGAAAATTGTAGTTTTGAAAACTCGGCTGCATTTTGTGAAAGCGTTCAATAAAAGGGGAAAATAAAAAGTATTTTGGTTTCTTATAGGGAGCGTGGAATTTGTCTGATAGTTAAAATATGGAACTATGGAGCAGTGGTGTGTTTGATGAAAGAACTAAGGCAGATGTTGCTTCGAAAAACAATATAAAAGAAATAAAAGCCCCAACATCAGGAACCATTTTTTTGCCAAAGGCAATCATATATCTTACGCCGTACTTGCAGCCGAAACAGACAATCGGGATTTCATTAAAGCCTGGCTTAAGGCAAGGAGGAAGCAGGCAGATACATAATAACAGAAAAGAGGTCTTGTAATGAACATTTTAGCAGGAGAAAATAAAGAATTCCATGCATTTACACAGCAGATGGAATCCATTATTTTGGCGTTGTCAGAACATGCCAAAAAAGAAGATATTGCAGGTCTGAATAAACTGAGTTCCAACTTTGAGATTAAAATTGATGATTTCTACCGAGAGAACCGAAAACTGAATATTGGCGTTGTGGGGCAGGTAAAAGCAGGGAAATCTTCGTTCCTGAATACGCTTCTTTTTGACGGAAAAGATATTCTTCCCAAAGCTTCCACCCCTAAAACGGCAACCCTTACGAAAATGGAATATTCCAAAGAAAATATTATTCAGGTGGAATATTACTCACCAGACGAATGGGGCGTCCTGGAGGAGAATGCCGCTGTGGATCTTGAGGATGAAATTTACACGTCAGCCAGAGAGATTGTCGCAATGGTAAGGCAAAATGGAGTGGATTCTTCCACTTATCTGGAAAAAGGAGAGGACAGAATTGAATTTGATACCTATGAAGACCTGGTTTCCAGCCTAAATGATTATGTTGGCGAGGACGGGGCTTATACCCCGATGGTAAAGGCTGTAACCTTATTCCTGAATAAGGAAGAGTTTAAAGGGCTGTCTATTGTCGATACGCCGGGATTAAATGACCCCATCGCATCCAGGACAATCCGGACCAAAGAGTTTATCGAGGTGTGCGATGTGGTATTTTTCTTAAGCCAGTCAGGAAGTTTCCTTGATAAGAGCGATTGGATTCTGTTGTCCAGCCAGCTACCGCAGAAAGGAGTGAAGAAGCTTGTCCTGATTGCAAGTAAATACGACAGTGGTATCCGGGATGTATTAAGGGTACGGGATGAAGATGATATTTTTGGGGAAGATGAGAATACGGCGGATAACGTTCCCAAAGCCTGCCGGATGATTAAGAAAAAGCTGAAAAAACGGGCGAGGGATAAAGTAGGAGAATTTGTCAGGGATCTGGAAAGCCGTGGAAGTTCCCCGGAATTGATTGACGTAATCAGGCAGTGTGCAGAGCCGATGATGGTGTCTTCATTGGCTTATAATATGCTTAGGAAGGATCCAGGAGCGTATTCTTCGGAAGAAAAGAACCTATATTCTGCCTTAAAGCAGTTCTCGGATGATATGGAATCGGATTTGAAGCTTCTCGGCAATTTCGATGAAGTCCAAAAGCTGTTTGGTAAGGTGGTAACGGAAAAAGAAGCGATTTTAGAAGCAAAAGCAAAGAGCTTTCTCCCCAATGCAACCGAAGAGCTGAAGGGGCTCCTGATGGGATATCTTGAAAAAGCGAAGCAGAGAGCCCAGGCGCTGGAACACAATGACAGGGATGCGCTTCTCAAGCAAAAGAAACAGATGGAAAGTCAGATGGGGGCAGTCAAAGCGGATCTTGCGGCTGTATTTGGCGAACTGAATGCAAAATTAGAAGCAGAAAAACTGACTGGAATCAGGGAACTGAGGGGCGCTGGCAAGGAGTATCTCAATGTCCGGGAACGGACGGGCAGCGTCACAAAAACAGGTTCGTATACGACAGGATTCTGGTTCTGGAAGAAGACGCATGTCTATACTTATGAAGAGCATTATTCCTATTGCCTTGCGGCGGATGCAATTGAAAATCTGCGCAAGTATGGCCTGGATGCCTCAAGCAGAGTGGAAGAGGTATTTGGCGAGGCCATACAGGCCAAAGAAATAAAAAGGCGTCTGCTGAACGTTGTCGTCCAGAATTTTGATATGGGAAGCGAGACATACGATTCTTCCCTGTTTCGGATTATGGTAGAAGAGACGGTAAGCGGGATTGAATTTCCAATCTTGGATCTTGATATTTCGGATGCAATGGGAAGCATTGCCAGCAAGTTTCAGGGCGAGCTTACTTCGGCGGGCCAGAAGACGGAATTATCCGCAGCTTTATCCAAAGCAATATCCAGGATATGTGAGGAACTGTCGAAAAAACTGGAGGAAGCGGTCAAGGAATTTAAGCGGGAAATGTCTGCAATGGGACAGAAAGTAGAGGAGTCGCTTCTTGCCAATATTTCAAAGGAATTTGAAGTATTGCTGAGCCAGTGTGAGAATAAGGAGAAAGAAATTGCGGATTATCGGGGTTATGCGGCAATTCTTGAAACAGAAATTGGCAAGCTGCCATAGGATGGAGGAGCCTTATGCCGAAGGAAATAGAAATAGCACAGGAAGCACAGAAGGATGCGTTGCGCCGTTCCCTGGAAAATGCATCTGCAATTATAACGAAGGATTATTTTGCACGCTTGGACGAGTATGAGATTGTGCGGCCATCGGAAGAAGACATTGATATTGACATAGTAGAATGCGGGCGGTTTTATAAGCTGTCAAAGCTTGTCCTAAACAAAGAGGAAAATTTTCTCAATAAGCTGACGACGATTGTAAATGTGGCGTCCTCCATTGACTGCAGTATTGTTACCATCATCCGAAGTAATGGCGCTGGCATCTGTTATTATTTGGGGATACTTTCCAAAAATGCCAGGGATTTGAAAGAGAAGAGCATGAAACGCCGCCGGGCAGACGCTGCGGCGTTCCAGGGCGCCTTAATGGGCAACCTGATGGGATCGGAAGTGAAGGAACTATCAAAAGCAGAAGTAGAGGCATTTCGGGAAAAGGCGCTTGCAAAGAGCGGGAACTGCTATTCTGCGGTATCGGGAATTGTCGCCCTCCGTGAGGAAGAGGATAAGAGCATAGAGGGCTATGTGCAGGGGATTGAGAACCTGGTGGATTCGTTAAAAGGGCAGAAATATACCATCGTGATGCTTGCAGACCCAGTAGCTACCTCTGAAATCCAGGGGATCAAGCAAGGCTATGAAATGCTGCATACACAGCTTTCCACGTTTGCAAAAAGTTCCGTAACAATCAATGAGAGTGATACGCTGTCCCTTTCCAAGGCGCGGACAGAGGGAATATCCGAAGGTATTTCAAAAGGGATTGCAATGACGCAAAGCAAAACGAGGACAAAGGGGAAATCCTTTGACACAAGTATGGGCGTAAGCGGTGGGCTGCCTTTTGGTATCTTGTCTGCAAATGTGGGATTCCGTGCAGGCGTAAATAGCAGCGTTTCTGATACGGCAGGGCAGACGGACACCACCACGGAGAGCAGGCAAAGAAACAGAAATGTGACGGATACAGCCGCGTCCTCAAAGACAGCAGGGAAGAGCCTTCAGCTAACCTACGAGAACAGAGCGGTCAAAGCATGGCTGGACAAGATAGATAGGCATTTAGAACGGCTGGATGCATGTGAGAGTTTTGGCGCCTTTGACTGTGCCGCATATGTGATTGCCGAAGAAAGGGAAACTGCGCTTACCGTTGCAAGCAATTACAGTGCGTTGATGAGAGGGAAAAATTCAAGCGTACAGGCGTCCCATATTAATTCCTGGTACAAGGCAGAGGATACGGAGGTTTTTGGAAAGTACCTGGGATCTTTGGTTCACCCCAGGTTTTACCAGAACAGGCAGGATAAAATCACAGTTACGCCTGCATCCGTCATCAGTGGAAATGAGCTGGCAATCCAGATTGGCCTACCGAAAAAATCCATTCAGGGGGTTACGGTCGTTCCGATGGCTCCATTTGGCCGGAATGTGATGGAAACAGGAAATGAAACAATAGAACTTGGTTGCCTGTATCATATGGGGCATAAGGAAGATGGCGCCAGTGAGGCGCAGAAAGTAAAGATTGAGATCGAAAGCCTTTCCATGCATACCTTTATTACCGGATCTACCGGGGCGGGCAAGTCAACGACGATTTACGCCATGTTAGAGAAACTGATGCGACAGAATGTCCAGGGAAGAGATGATAGAATAAAGTTTATGGTCATCGAACCGGCAAAGGGAGAATATAAGGACCGTTTTGGAAGCTATCCGGATGTAAAGGTATATGGGACAAATGATAAAAAAATGCCGCTGCTGAAAATCAATCCTTTTAGCTTCCCAGAAGATATCCATGTATTGGAGCATATCGACAGGCTGATTGAAATCTTTCATGTGTGCTGGCCAATGTATGCGGCAATGCCGGCTGTCCTCAAGGATTCTGTAGAGAGGGCATATATTGTTGCAGGATGGAATTTGGAAACATCGGAATGCCGCTATCTAGATGATAGCGGGAATCCATTGTTCCCATCCTTTGTCGATGTTTTGCGCCAGATCCATACCGTGATGGATGAGTCTTCGTATTCTTCCGACAGCAAAGGGGATTATAAAGGGGCGCTTTGCACGAGGCTGAAATCATTAACGAATGGGCTTTATGGGCGGATCTTCACCAATGATGAGTTACCTGGGACAGAACTGTTTGATGAGAATGTTATTGTTGATTTGAGCAGGGTAGGGGCAGGCGAAACCAAGTCATTGCTCATGGGGCTGCTGGTTATGAAGCTGCAGGAATACCGCATGTCAAATGCAGCGGGCGGCAATGCGCCGCTTTGTCATGTGACGGTGCTGGAAGAGGCGCATCATATTTTAAGGCGGGCTTCTGCCGGGCAGCCAGGCGAGGGTTCTAATGTGCAGGGAAAATCCGTAGAAATGCTTGCAAACTCCATTGCTGAGATGCGGACATATGGAGAGGGATTTCTCATTGCAGACCAGGCGCCAGGGCTTATGGATCTGTCCGTAATCCGGAACACGAACACCAAGATAATCCTGCGTCTTCCGGATTTGGCAGACAGGGAGCTTGTAGGCAGGGCAGCAAGCTTAAATGAGGATCAGATCCTGGAACTTTCACGGCTTAAGAATTTTGTCGCCGCGGTATACCAGAATAACTGGCTGGAGCCCGTGCTGTGTCAGATTGATGCGGATTTCAAAAAGCATTTGCCTTATCACTATGAGGGAAAACGGAAGGATGCTGTCTGGAAAGAACGGGTTCTTGAATTTTTGCTTCTGCCAATAGAGAAACGGAATCAACTGGACAGGGCATATATTGCGGGATTGATTCAGGAGGTGTATAAGCTTCCGATGCCGGCAGAGTCCAAGGCAGCGTTTATCCGCTATGCTGCGGCTGCGGATAAGAACGAAATCCAGAGACTGAGGGGGCAGGTGGTATATCATTTATTTAATACAGAAACGGCATTTGGGCTGGCAAAGGGAAGGGAAAGCGATATCGCGGCCTGGTATGACTGTATCAGGGAGATGCTGGATCCGTCTATCCTTTTATTGAATGAGCAGGATCAGCAGAAAATTATAGCCCTTCTGGCAAGGGAAAAGGAACAGATTGATAAAACTCCAGAAAGTGCAGATCTTTTTGAAAGGCTGATAGAGCATATATAGAGGAGTGTGATGGTATGGAATTTCGCGGAGGTATGGATGGGGTTTCTGAGGTTTCAGAAGAAAGGGGAACAGAAAGAAAAGAGATTCCTAAAGCGGTTCGTGATAAGTTTGATCATCTTATGGGAGATGACTGGATAAAAGAGGCTGCCCTGGAACGTGGCAGCCAAAAGCCTGCCCTGAATCCTGCGGAAAGGGAAGAAAAGTTTAATCGCTTATTTGATAGCGGAGATTTCTTTGAGAAACCGAAGGCTCTAGGCATGGATAAAACAAAACAGGAGGCATCCAGATACGAAACCGATGAGAATGGACAGATTTATAAGGAAAATGGAGAACTGCTCCCCAATAATGCATATAAGGTTCACGGGAATATCTACCAAACAGATGGGCTGGGCAATATCGTATCTTGTGACGCTAGGCCTGTATATACAGAAGAAGGCGCCCGTAACAAGAAGGAGCAAAAGGAATCCGGAGGCGAGGAACGCCAAGAGGATGATGATGGCGGCCATATTGTAGCCAGAATCCTTGGAGGGTCAGAAGGGATGGAAAATCTGGTTCCTATGAGAAGAACCATTAACCGTGGCGATTACAAGAGGATGGAAAATGAAATTGCTAAGGCTCTGCAGGAGGGGAAAACGGTTTCTATGCATACGGATCTTACATATGATGATAATCCAGGAAGGCCATCTAAAATTAGGTCAGAATACACGATGGATGGCAGAAAGACAGTGTGTGTCTTTGATAATGTAGAAAATTCCGTTGTTTTATTGGATGCGTTAGAGGATAAAATAAGTGACGGGGATTACGCCCGTTTAAAGCGGATGATCCAGGAGATGAAAGAGGATGGCTGCGATGCGGCAATTACTTCTGCGAGGTTTCGCTATGATGAGAATGGCAATTTGGCAAAAATAACAGTGGGAATTCTTGATGAGTCGGAGGGGACGAAGAGCTATAAGGAATATAATCCCAGATAGGAGGCCATGATGAAGGCAGAAACATTGATTTATGACAAGATAAGAAAGATTATACCCGATAATAGTAAGAAAACGGTTTTCTTTGCGGGAATCACCGCGACAAGCCAGGAAGTATATTTTTATGCTTTTATAGATGGAAAGGCAGTGCAATGCTATACGCTTGCGGAACAGTATGAATTAGATGAGAATGAATTATCAGAGGTTTTTTCCGGGATTGTAGGCATAATCAAAGGCTCCGTGCATTACATTCCCAATCAGTATAATGTGGCGACGATTATCGTGGATAAGACGGGGATAAAAATGGATGTGAAGTACCATGTTTTGGATGAGAGCGAGTACCAGATTCAAAAAGAATGGAAGAAGGCATATATTGGAAATGAAAACTAGCGGAAATGCTGGAAATGCTGGTATGGAAGGCATGATGTAGGCAACTAAATTACTTGTCGAGAAAGGAAGAATATGCAATGTGCAAAAGAATGAATTTAAAGAGAATCATTCAAAACGATTTTGAAGTATTTTCTTGTGGAGATGTATACTATTATCCAGGAATTCCTGATCCAGTGAAAGTGAAAATTATGAAGTATTTTGATCCAAATTTAAATCCAGATTATGTGGTGGCATTTTATGATGATTCAATTTTTAAAAGTAGAAAGGCAGGCTATGTATTCACTTTAACAGGAATCTATTTTAGGTATTTAATGGGGGATGAAGTGTATTATTTTAATTATAAAGATATTACTTCCATGCGCGTCATTCCGTATAATGGAGGGAAGCTAGATGAATCGGCAACTCTTGAGATACGGCTTGCAAATGGCAGTGGGTATACGATGTGTGGCGGAATGTACTTAAAAGATGGCATGAAAGCCTTATTACAGAGATTGAAAGATGAGGTATCACAATGGGATGATATTGTAAGCACAAAGCCATCTGGAGAATATAAAAGGTCTTTAAATCCTTTTGAGAGGTGGGGGCAAGAACGCCTAGAGGGCGTCAGGAAAGGCTATGAACTGGCATCGGCTGAATATGAAGAAAAACTTCGCACGCAGGCGGATGAGTTCCTAAAACAAATAAGGAATTACCGAAAAGAGATAGATGCATACGAGCAGTTATTAGATGAATATGAGCGTTATATTTACAAATTAGAGGCAAAACAGAACAACAAGAACGCACAGAAAATTAAAATGATGAAAAACCAGTATAACGAATTAAGGCACTTAAAATATTGATAAAGGGGTGTGAAAAATGAGTTTAGAAGAACTGCAGAGAAAGCGGGGGCGCCTGAAAGAAAATGCGGAGATTACTTTGGAAAATATGGAAAAAATAGCAGATGAGTCTTATCGGGTAGCGGATGTTGCGCATCATGCAAGACTGATTCTGGATGATATTGACAGGGAATTTGAAAGACAGACGGGATTAGACGGGAAGGACTTGGCGTTCCTGTTTCTGGCAGTTGGCTTGCAGCTAGCCCGCATTGTCATTATACAGCGTTTGACTAAGATTGAAAAAGCAGGATCCGGAAACAGAAATGAAAAGACGTTGCATAAATTTCAGAATCAGCTGATGAAAAATTATTATAATGGCGTACATACAGATGAGAAGTTGTATTATGCATCGTTGGATCATATTGTTTGTACTTATGGCGTACCTTATGATACGACGGAATATTTGAGCAAGGCTTCCTTGACAAAACTCCTGGGCAAGAATATATCCTGGAATTTTGATTTAGAAGGTTTGGTAACTGATAATTTATCTTTGTTTCAGGGAGCGAACCATAGGTTCTCTACATTGGGGCATGACCCGGTATTAGGGCTTGTGTTTGGAACTGGAAATATTATGACAAATACCATAACATGTGTGCGGGATGCAAATGTTGCTGGGGCGTTTGGGATACCTATCCTGACATCCAATCATGTCATTTATTCATCCAATTATAAAAACCCCAAAATCAGCATTTACGCTTCCACCATACGGATGCTCGAAGAAGCAATCAGAAGAACAGTTCAGGAACCTTCGGCATTTGCTGCGGCCTTGATAAAACAGATTTTACATATTGGGACAGATTTATATACGCCATACAGGATCCAAATTCCTGCTTCAAATCTGGTGTTTTCTAAGGCATATGTGCAAAAGTTTACAGAATATATCAGTATGGGTGATTTGATTAAAATAGGGGCTTCTGCCAAAATAGCCGATTTTATCAATACATTGATTTGTGCAATGCATTTTTTGTTGTATCATCCAGAGGAATATTTGTCACAGGATCTATATGCAGTAAAAACAAAGAAGATAATTATGTATTCCAATGCCATTGCGTCTGCCAGTAATGCCATAGGGGTTGGCATAAAGATGGCATTGGATGATAAGGCAGCAATCAAAGATTTGGATATAGGCGGGCTGATTGTAACCATCCAGAGGCTTTTGACGGATACAAAATATATTCATGCGGTTAAAGAAGAGTTTATAATCAGTGAGTTTAACAAATTGATTCGGGGGAATGACCTTAACTTAAAAGAGATGGATTGGTAATCTTTAAGGGTTTGTTCGTCTGCCCATATTTGTGGAGGATTGTTTGGATAGCCATTTTGTGTTGCAGGGGCATTAGGCAGTGTGATATACTTATTTTATATATAGTTGAAATGGTGTGTTTGGGAATCGGAGTTTTATTGTTATGAAAGGAAGGTGTGTTTATGTTAGCATTACAAGGATATTATGATGGAAATACAGTGCAGCCATTGGAAAAGATACATGCAAAAAAAAATCAGAAATTGATTATTACGATATTAGATGAATTTATGGAAGAAACGCCAAAAACTGAAGTGCATACTCTCCGGGGAGCATTATCAGAATATGCGAAACCTGGACTGGTGAAGGAAGAACGTTCTGCTTGGGAAAGGGCGGTGGTAAAAAAATATGGAGATGCTTGATACG
Source organism: uncultured Lachnospiraceae bacterium (assembly GCA_910588965.1). Lineage (GTDB taxonomy): Bacteria > Bacillota > Clostridia > Lachnospirales > Lachnospiraceae > Petralouisia. Next base: position 36,390 of record CAJUSO010000018.1, read on the forward strand.
AATATGATTTTACGTTATCTGCTGAATGATAATAAATAGATGGCAGATGAGGCGGAGATAATCATTAAGGAAGGATCTGCACAAGTGCCGATAGAAGTTGTTGCAGAAGTTGTATATGTTTTAAAAGGCGTTTATTCCATAGAGCGGGAAAAAATAAAGTCATGCCTGTTAGATTTTATGTCAGAAATTCAGCCGATTGAACCAGAGGTGATGAAACTTGGATTAGAAACTTACGCAGAGCAAAACTTGGATTTTGTGGATTGCATTTTGTATGCATACAACAGAATAAAAGGATACAAAATAAAGACTTTCGATACAAAATTGAAACGGTTGTTAGAGGAAAGAAATTCATAAAATAAGATAAGTGTAAACCTCATAGTGGGTTTGAAGATAAAGAGGAAATAATAGTTTTCATTCGCCGCAAGCAATTAAATGCTAATGATGAGATTGTTATTCAAAAATGAAATGATGAATTGTATATTGGAACATATAAAATACCGGAAGAACAGGCATAGTATAAATGATAATATGGAAATGCCTGACTATAAGAAAGAATATTTGGAACCAGCCGTCAAAATAAAGCAGATGGCTGGTTCTTTTCTGTTGCGAGTGAGTAATTCTGTGTGATATACTGAAAAGCAAATGGAGGTGTATGGTATGTCTGCATAAATAGGTTGGGCTTGTTGATGTAAAATATGTAGATGATGATGGGATATCCATTGCGTCTGCGGTCATAAAATATCTGGACAAATCAAAGAGTGAATTAACGAAAAAAGCATTAAATGGTGAGATTGTTTCAAGATATACCAACACCAGATACTATTTTCCAGTTGGGCATGTTTGGGATATTGAAAGGAAACAGTTTACAATAAGGCTTGATAAGAAACAGCAGAGGCCTGCCGTGTTTCTGAAAAATGCATTGGCCGCATGGGTGGATACAGGTGCATTTATTCCGGTTTGGACAGATATGGAGGGAACAATGGGACATAAGAAAACAGATGGAGGGAACAATGGGACATAAGAAAACAAATTGGAAGCTTCTGGTTATTTTACTGTGCAGTTTATTTTTACCAGCCTGTACAAATCCCCTGGAGGATATCAGCCTGCCGTCCGGCAGTGCGCACAAAGGGCAGGAAACCGTCACAATGGGGGAAATACCCGCATACGGAGGGGAACCCTATGTTGCCATAGAAGGGAATGAGCCGGATTTTTCCCAGGATGAGATTACGGAGGACTCTTTTGAAAGCTACAGCGAATTGGACAGCCTGGGGCGGTGCGGCGTGGCTTTGGCCAGCGTGGGGCAGGATTTAATGCCTACGGAGAAACGGGGGAATATCAGCCATGTGAAGCCTACGGGATGGCAGAGCGTAACCTATGAGTTTGTGGATGGGAAGCATCTTTACAACCGCTGCCACCTGATTGGCTACCAGCTCTCTGGGGAGAATGCAAATGAAAGGAACCTGATTACGGGCACCCGGTATATGAATGTAGAGGGGATGCTGCCGTTTGAGAACATGGTGGCGGATTATGTGGATGAGACGGGCAACCATGTAATGTACCGGGTCACGCCGGTTTTCGAAGGGGGCAACCTGGTAGCCAGCGGCGTGCAGATGGAGGCATACTCCGTGGAAGACCAGGGGGAAGGGGTTTCTTATAATGTCTATGTGTACAATGTACAGCCAGGCGTGTCTATTGACTATGCGACAGGGGAAAGCGCCCAAGGGGAACAGGAAGGCTTTGGGGAGGAAGGCGTACAGGAAGGGGAAATCCGCGGGAACGCACGCTCTAAAATTTACCATTGCCCAGGCCAGGCTGCTTACGAAGAAATGGAAGGCTCCAAAAACCTGGTGATTTTCCAGAACGAGGAGGAAGCAAAGGCCGCGGGATACCGGAAGGCAAAGCGGTGACGGTAAAACCCCAAAATATAGAAAAACAAAACAAATCATTTGCGTTGCGGTTTTCACAATGTTATACTTATGTAGGAAACAGACAGGCGAATTACCGCGCAATGCTGTTTTGGCTTGGAAACTTACCAAAGCAACCAAACATACAAAGAAGGAGGAGCAAGGTTGGAAGCGAAAGAGCAGAAAGTGCTGAATGAGATTTTAGAGTCCCATAGTTACGACCCAACGGCAGTCATTGCGATTATGCAGGATATCCAGGGGATATACCGTTACCTGCCAGAGGAGATGCTTTGCTATGTGGCCAAGAAGCTGCACCTGAGCGAGGCGAAAGTATATGGGGTGGCGACTTTTTATGAGAATTTCTCTTTAGACCCCAAGGGCAAATATGTAATTAAGATTTGTGACGGTACAGCCTGCCATGTGCGCAAGTCCACAGCGATTTTGGACGAAATCCGCGGGCTGCTGGGGGTAACTGCCCAGAAGCCTACCACGGATGACATGCTATTTACCGTAGAAACCGTATCCTGCCTGGGAGCCTGCGGCCTGGCGCCGGTCTGCACCGTGAATGACGTGGTGCATGCAGCCATGACCCCAGAGAAGGCACGGGAACTTATCCAGGAATTAAAGGCAGAGGCCGGGGTAGGAGAGGAGGCAGAAGATGAGGATTAATACGAGGGAAGAGTTAGAAAGAAGGAGAAAGGAATACGCCAATTCCCTGAAGACCCAGCGGAAGCAGATCCTAATCTGCGCCGGTACGGGGTGCGTAGCCGGGGGCTCCTTGCAGATTTATGCCAAGATGCAGGAAATCCTGATCGCCCGGGGCATCAAGTGTTCCTTAGTCTTGGAGAAAGAGCCCCATGATGAGAGTATCGGCCTAAAGAAATCCGGCTGCCACGGCTTCTGTGAGATGGGGCCTCTGCTCCGGATTGAACCGGAAGGCATCTTATATATCAAGGTCCGTGCCGAAGACTGTGAAGAGATTATAGAAGAGAGCATTGTCCATGACAGGGTAATCGAGCGGCTGGTATACCATAGCCAGGAGGGGACGGCTTATGAACGGCAGGAGGATATCCCGTTCTACAAGCAGCAGACCCGTGTGGCCTTGGAGGACTGTGGGCATATTAATGCAGAATCTATCAAAGAATACATAGCCGTAGGCGGGTACAGCGCTGTGGCTAAGGCGTTGTTTGACATGACGCCGCAGGAGATTGTAAATGAGGTTTCAGAGGCTTCCCTCCGCGGGCGCGGCGGCGGCGGCTTCCCTACGGGGCGGAAATGGCAGCAGGTGCTGGACCAGGAGGAAGAGGTAAAATATATTGTCTGTAACGGGGACGAAGGCGATCCGGGGGCATTTATGGACCGGAGCATGATGGAGGGGGATCCCCACCGTGTGATAGAAGGCATGCTGATTGCCGGGATTGCCACAGGGGCGCACTATGGCTATATCTATGTGCGCGCAGAATACCCCTTGGCTGTGGAGCGCCTGCAGAACGCTATCTGCAAGGCTACGGAAAAGGGGCTGCTGGGAGAGGATATTTTAAGTTCCGGCTTTTGCTTTGACCTGAAAATCAGCCAAGGGGCAGGCGCTTTTGTCTGCGGGGAAGGCTCAGCGCTGACCGCCTCGATAGAAGGGAACCGGGGCATGCCTAGGGTAAAGCCGCCCCGTACGGTGGAAAAGGGCCTCTTTGGGAAGCCAACCGTATTGAATAACGTGGAGACCTACTGTAATGTCCCCCCAATCATCAGCAAGGGCGCCGCATGGTATAAGACCTTGGGGCCTGACAAGAACCATGGCACCAAAGCCTTTGCCCTGACGGGGAATGTCATGAACACGGGCTTAATCGAAGTGCCTATGGGAACCCCCCTCCGGAAGGTTATTTTTGACATTGGCGGCGGCGTGAAGGGCGGCGGGTTCAAAGCCGTGCAGATTGGCGGCCCCTCCGGCGGATGCCTCTGCATCAACCCTACGGAAGACCACCTGGACCTGCACCTGGATTTTGATTCCCTCAAAAAAGTAGGGGCTATGATAGGCAGCGGCGGCCTTGTGGTGATGAACGACAAGAGCTGTATGGTAGAAGTAGCCAGGTTCTTCATGAATTTCACCCAGAATGAATCCTGCGGGAAATGCATCCCCTGCCGGGAAGGCACGAAGCGGATGCTGGAGCTTTTAAACGACATCTGCGAGGGCAGGGGCACCATGGAGCACATTACCATGCTGGAGGAACTGGCAGAGACCATTTCCGCAACGGCGCTGTGCGGCCTTGGGAAGACGGCGGCTTCCCCGGTGGTAAGCACCATGAAGTATTTCCGGGAAGAATACCTAGCCCATGTGGTGGATAAAAAATGCCCGGCAGGCCAGTGCAAGGCCTTAGTGTCCCTGCGGATTGACCCAGAACTGTGCAAAGGCTGCAGCAAGTGCCAAAGGGCCTGCCCAGTGGGCGCGATTTCAGGCGAGCTTAAGAAACCATTTACAATTGATCCGGCAAAATGCATCAAGTGCGGGGCCTGCAAGGAAGGCTGTAATTTCCATGCAATAACCGAAGCGTAGGAGGGTGGCTGACATGAAAAAATATATGATGATTGACGGTGAGCACGTAGAGTTCACCGATGAGAAAAATATTCTTGCAGTCATTCGGAAGGCAGGAATTATCTTACCAACGTTTTGTTACTATTCGGACCTGTCTATTTACGGCGCCTGCCGTATGTGCGTGGTGGAGGATAAATGGGGCGGCATCATTGCTTCCTGCTCCACGCCTCCTAAGAACGGGATGGAAATCCGCACCAACACCCCGCAGCTTTATTACCACAGGAAGCGTATCTTAGAGCTCTTGCTGGCAGCCCATTGCCGCGACTGCACCACCTGCGAGAAAAATGGGAAATGCAAGCTGCAGGAACTGGCGACCCGGTTTGGGATTCCGGGCGTCCGTTTTGAGAATACAAACCCCATCCGGCCAATTGACACTTCCTCGAAGTCCATCGTGCGCAATCCCAATAAATGCATTTTATGCGGGGACTGTGTCCGGGTCTGCAGCGAGATACAGCATGTGGGCGCCATTGATTTTGCCCACCGCGGCTCTAATATGGAGATTTCCACGGCTTTTGGCAAGGATATCGCAGACACCAACTGCGTCAGCTGCGGCCAATGCGCGGCTGTATGCCCGACAGGCGCAATTACGGTGAAACAGGATACCCATGATGTCTGGGAAGCCATCCATAACCCCAAGAAGCGGGTCGTGGTGCAGATTGCCCCGGCTGTCCGGGTAGCAGTGGGGGAGGCCTATGGCTATGAGCCAGGCGAGAACACCATTGGGAAGCTGGTTGCGTCCCTGCGCCGGCTAGGCGTAGACGCTATTTTTGATACCGCCCTTGGGGCAGACCTGACGATTATGGAAGAGGCAGGGGAATTGCTGGAGTCCTTGGAGGAGAAAGAACGGAAATATCCTTTATTTACCTCCTGCTGCCCGGCATGGATCCGTTTTGTGGAGACACAATACCCGCATCTGATGCCTTATGTGTCCACGGCAAAATCGCCTATGCAGATGTTTGGGGCAGTGATTAAGGAATACTATAAGAAACAGGATAAGAAAGAGGGCGTGGAGACCGTATCTGTGGCCATCATGCCATGTACAGCCAAAAAATTCGAAGCTTCCAGGGATGAATTTAAGCGGAAGGGGATCCCAGACGTTGACTATGTCCTGACTTCTTCTGAGATTATTACCATGCTCCAGGAGATTGGCATCCGTTTTGACCGGCTGGAGCCAGAAGCTTATGATATGCCGTTTTCCATTTATTCTGGGGCAGGCGTTATTTTCGGCGCTACCGGGGGCGTGACAGAGGCTGCCGTGCGCCGGGTAGTGGAAGATAAGAGCCCGAAAGCCCTAAAGGATATCGAATTTATCGGCCTGCGCGGGATGGAAGGCGTGAAGGTATGCGAGCTTCCCTACCAAGACAGGCAGCTCCGGATTGCCGTGGTCAGCGGCCTGGGCAATGCAGACAGGCTTCTTGGGAAAATAGAGAGCGGGGAGGAGCAGTTCGACTTTGTGGAAGTCATGGCCTGTGCCGGCGGCTGCGTCGCCGGGGCTGGGCAGCCCTTTGCCCGTTCTACAGAGAAGCGCCTCCGCGCGGAAGGGTTATATAAAAATGACAAGGCGCTCCAGATCAAACGGAGCGAAGAGAACCCCTTAGTGCAGACCCTGTACAATGATTTGCTGAAAAACAGGGAGCATGCATTGCTGCATGTGAAGTACCGGTAAGGGAAACGCCTGATGGGTACAAAAACCCCGTTGCTTACAGCGGGGTTTTTGTCTTTCCACAGGATGCACAGGGATAGGAAAAGGAGCATAGGTTTATGAAGGTGACATACATCCACCATAGCACGTTCTGCGTAGAAACAGAGGGGAAAGCCCTTGTATTTGATTATTATGATGGGAAGGGAGTGCCGGATTGCACTTACCATGGGAAAATGCCGGAATTGCCCAGGGAGACGCCGTTGTATGTGTTCTCCAGCCACAGCCATAGGGATCATTTTTCACCAGAGGTCTTGCAGTGGTACAAGGAGTATCCGAATATCCACTATATTTTTGCCAAGGAAGTGAAAAAAAAGCTGGGCAGCTCTGTGCTGAGGAAGCAGGGGGTAGGAGAGGGGATCAAAGAAAAAATCACCTATGTAAAGCACAATGAGCAGATAAGGATAGATGGGGCCAGGATAGAGACGCTGCTTTCTACAGACAGCGGCGTGGCGTTTTTGGTGACGGTTTCTGGGAAGACGGTTTACCATGCGGGGGATCTGAACTGGTGGAAATGGGAAGGGGAGCCAGAGGAATTTAATGCCTATCAGGAGCGTACTTACAAAGAGCAGATAGGGCTTTTGGCCGGCCGGGACATTGACCTGGCTTTTGTGGTGATGGATCCGCGCCAGGAGCAGTACCAGTTTTTGGGCATCCAGTATTTTATGGAGCATGTAAAGGCAAGGCATGTTGTCCCCATGCATCTCTGGAAACAGTACCGCTTAGCCCTGGAATACCGTAAGGGGCTGCCCGCGGGGGAACAGGGCAGGATCTTGGCCGTTACGCATGAGAACCAGGAACTTGAATTATGAGGGGGAGGAAAAAAGCCTATCTGTATGTTATCCTCGGATTGCTATTTGTTTACCTTGGGCTGCTCTCCCTCCTTTACAGTTCAGAAGCTGCAAATGGAAATGCAATGATAAAGACGTTTGGGGACGCTTTTTGGTATTCTTTGGTGACCTTGACCACGGTAGGGTACGGTGACCTGGTGCCGGTGACGCCCTTGGGGCACGCAGTGGGAATGGTATTCTTAATCCTGTCTGCCGGGATTATGGTGACCTTGCTTGGCGCCGTAACGACGTTCCTTACCAGCGAAGGGATGCCTTTCCTTATGCTTAGCCTGCAGCGGCGCAAAAACTGGTATTACTTTGCAGACTGTGAAGCAGAATCAAACGCGCTTGCCGCCAATATTTATAAGGAAGACCCCAAAGCCTTGATTATCTATGGGGAGAAAAGGGCCAGCCAACGTGAGATCCTGGATTATCCCTGCATATATATCAGCGCCCCCCTTGGCAAGATTGTGGAAAAAAAGAAACATGCCGGCACGGAGTGCAAAGTTTTCTTAATGAAAGAAAATGATATCGGCATTAATCGGCGGGCCACCGGCCTGCATCATTTGCCGGTCCAAGTGTATGCCAGGACGACAAATGGGCAGGACCGCCTTTCGGGCAATATCAATTTTTTCCACAGCTATGAATGCTGTGCCAGGCAGTATTGGCGTTCCAAGCCATTGTGCAACTGCGAAGATACCATTGTGCTGATTGGCTTTGGGAAATATGGGCGCAGCATCCTGGAGCGGGCCATACTGGCCAATATTATTTCTGTAAACCAGCATGTGGCGTACCATATTTTTGGTGATGCCAGGGAATTCCTTGCCGTACATTACCGTTTGGGGGAACAGTTCGCATTGAATCAGGTATCCGAGGAGAGGGATTCTTTGGTTTTCCATACGGAAACCTGGTCTGAGAACCGTACCATCCTGGAGCGGGCAGACCGGGTGATTATCTGTGAAGATGATGAGCAGCAAGGCTGGGATATTTTTTGGACGCTGAAAAAATATTATAAAGCCATCGGGCGCATTGACCTGCGCAGCAGCTGGAAAGCCCCAGGGATCTCTTGCTTTGGGGCAAATGAGGATATCTATACCACGCAGCAGATTATCCGTACAGACCTGAATAAGGCAGCTATCATCATCAATGAGATTTTCCGTATGTCTGTTTCCTATCCCACGCTGGACTGGAACCAGCTGGACGACTTGCACCAGCAGTCGAAGATTGCAGCGGCGGACCATCTTTTGATGAAGACCAGGATCCTCCTGCAGGATGAAACGATTACAGACACGACGGCATTTGCGGTAAAGAGGGCGTATGAAATGTATTGTAAGACAAAGCGTTTTGAAGATATCAGGGAAATGTACCGCAAGCTGGACCATATGCGGTGGCTGCGGTTCTATATCTTTTATAACTGGAGTTATGGCCCAATCCGGGATGACGCAGAAAGGCAGCATCCCATGCTCTGCCAATACGAGGAACTGACACAAGAACAGAAACAGGAAAGGGATGCTGCCTGGGAAATGATGGGGCAGATTTACGCTGAGTTAGGGTAGGGCGCCAAGGCCTGCCCGTAGAATCCAGGGCTGTATGCAGCTTGCGGGCGCTTTGCTGTTTTCTGCGCTGCCATCCTGCCTGCAAGGAGGAAAGGAACATGGATAACCAATATAATAAAACAATCGCCGCCTGCTTCGTGGGATATATCGTACAGGCCATTGTCAACAATTTTACGCCGCTGCTGTTTCTGCATTTCCAGGAAAACTACCATATCCCGCTCTTCCAGATTACGCTTCTGGTGACGTTTAATTTTGGGATACAGCTATTGACGGACCTTCTTTCTGCTGGGTTTATTGATAAGATAGGCTACCGGGCGTCCATGCTGATAGCCCATGTATTGTCTGCGGCTGGCCTGGCCCTCCTTACGGTTTTGCCGGAGCTTTTGCCGACGCCTTTTGCCGGGGTTTTGCTCGCCGTAATGATTTATGCCATTGGCGGGGGGCTTTTAGAGGTCCTGGTCAGCCCCGTTGTGGAGGCGTGCCCTTCTGGCAACAAAGAAAAGGCAATGAGCATGCTGCATTCCTTCTATTGCTGGGGGCATGCCGGGGTTGTGTTGCTTTCAACCTTGTTTTTCCATGTGGCAGGCATCGGGCGTTGGAAAATCCTTGCAATCCTTTGGGCGCTTATCCCCGCTGGGAATGCATGTGCCTTCTGGAAGGTCCCGATTGCGCCCTTAATAGAAGACGGCGGCCCAGGGCTGCAAATTAAGGAATTGTTCCAAAAGAAGGTATTTTGGGTTTTGCTGGTAATGATGGTTTGCGCGGGGGCAAGCGAGCAGGCAGTAAGCCAATGGGCGTCCACATTTGCAGAGAAGGGCCTTGGGATTTCCAAAACTGCAGGCGATTTGGCTGGGCCTATGGCATTTGCAATGTTAATGGGCGCCTCCAGGCTGTTTTATGGCCGGTATGGGGACCGTATCCATCTGGAACGTTTTATGGCCTATAGCAGCTGCCTGTGCATCTTGTCTTACCTGGGGATTTCCCTGTTGCCCATGCCGCAGCTGAGCCTGGCTGCCTGTGCAGCCTGTGGGCTGTCCGTTGGGATTATGTGGCCTGGGACCTTCAGCAGGGCGTCCGCCGCCTTGCCAAAGGGCGGGACAGCCATGTTTGCATTATTGGCCTTAGGCGGGGATATTGGGGGTTCGGCAGGGCCTACCTTCGTGGGGATGGTATCGGGGGCATGGGGGGATAATCTGAAAATGGGCGTCCTGGCAGGCATTATTTTTCCTGTGCTGCTTTTGGCCTGCATCAATGTAAAAAAGGGTTGACTCTCCATCCCCTGGAGCATGTATCCTTTTTTTGTACCTTAGGGGAGCTAAAAACCCCCCGCCCAGGAAGGGCATCTGCTAAGGGGGGATCCCATAAGGCGCCAGACAGGGAAAGGAGGGTTTTTATGGAGTTAAAAGAGGCGGTGATGAAGAGGCGTTCTATCCGGGGCTACTTGGATACGCCGGTTTCCCGGGAGGTAATCCGTGAAGTCCTGGAGCTTGCGGTACATGCAGTTTCCGGGGTAAACAGCCAGCCTTGGGAATTTTATGTGGTGGCTGGCGATAAGCTGGACGAACTAAAAGCGTACAATACAGCGGCATTCCGCAGGCGGGATGCCGAAGACCGTGCAGACCCAAAAGTCCCGGATGGGATTTACAGGGACAGGAGCCGGGCAATCGGCAAGGCATTGTTAGGAGCCATGGGGATTACAAGGGAGGACAAGGAGAAACGTGCCTGGTGGGGAGAGCGGGGGTTCCGCTTTTTCGACGCACCGGCAGTGATTTTCCTGCTGATGGATGATTCCCTGGAAGAGACGGCTTACCGGCTGGATATGGGATGCGTTACCCAGAACATTACCCTTGCAGCCATGGAAAAGGGGCTGGGCACTTGTGTGGCTGACCAGGCGGTTACATACCAGAAAGGCGCCAGGGAAATCCTGGGGATCCCGGAAAACAAACGGTTTGTGGTAGGGATTTCCATCGGATATCCGGATAATGGGTTCGCTGCCAACCAGGTAGTCAGCGAACGGGAGCCAGTGGAAGATATTACGGTTTGGTGCGGGCTTTAAGGAAAGGGGGCGCCGCATCCTAGAAAAATGTCCCCAGTTACTAGGAAGTGACTCCCGGTTAGGCGGTATAGCCCAAGTTCCAAGGGCTGTACCGCCTTTTTGTTGATGATGAAGAATCCATATGCAATATGGTAAAACTGCATTTACAGACAGAAGGGTATCTGGTCTATACGGCGTGACGGAACGTAGGCAAATCCCTGCTAAACTCTCCTTATCACAAACGTTGGAAGGAGAGTTTTTTTATGGAAATCAAAATAACAGCTGGCTATCTCCCACAGGAATTTTCGTTATACCCAGATATGCCGGTATGGGAAGCCATGTACTATTTAGCAGCTATGCCGAAAATACCTGCGGGCTAATGGGGCTGCTCCTTTCTTCCATCGTAAAAGCCTTTTGGACCGTATGCAGCAGGCAGTCCCTTTGGGCGGTACAAAAAACCCCGTGTGCCTGCACCCAGGTATGGATCCAGGCCAAACATCCCAGCAGATGGACAGTTGGCAGGAGGAAAAAGGAGGGGAGGCGCCTGGGGCAGCAAAAAAGGTATTGACACTCCACCTGCTATATCCTCCAGACTATATCCAAAACTACTGGACAGAAGCCCGCTCTGCCTAGCCATTCACCGGGCAGAGCGGATGGGCATAATCACTTTGGTGACGTGGCGGCTTTCATCATTTACGTCTAAGGGAGACACAATGAACTCCTCCGATACGGTGTCAATTAAAAGTTCGTAGCCATTCTGGTTAATCCATTGCAGCAGCGCCACATGGCTTTGCATGATGGTCCTGTAGGGGCCGATATGGCAGAGGGTTGCGGCCTTGTACCCTCCGTAGTCGCGGATTTGTGTGATTTTTGGGGGGATGTCATGTTCAGGCTCAATGCATACGCCAAATTCCACATCGCAGTCCTTCATCAGGAATTGTTCCAGGATATGGTTGTGGAAGGTGACGATGACGGGGCTTTTCATGTGGAAGCCAAGTTCGGTACAGATATCGTAGATGTCAATCCACCGGGAGAGGGAAACATCTGCGTTCCGGTACTGCTTCATGATTTCCCTGGAATAAATCATCTTGCTCTTTGGGATGAATTCAATTTGGATTTTTCCAGAAAGTGCAGAAGCGGATTTAGCCTGTTGGGAAATAATTTCGGCGCCCTCATGGATGCGGCTCAATAAGGACTTGCAGGATTCCTTTTTCACCTGGAGAAGGCGTATTTCCACATCTAAGTCATCGCAATGGCGCAGCATATGCCTTTCTAAATTTTCCATGTCTGTGTTGGTGATGATATCCCGGATGTCCTTTAGGGAGAATCCCTGCGCCCGCAGCCGGCGGATAATCAGGAGCGTGGTAAGCTGCCCTTTGCTGTAATAGCGGTAATTGCTTTCCTGGTTGCGGTATTCCGGCTGCAGCAGGCCGATGGAGTCATAATAGCGCAGTGTCTTAATGGGGATATTGCAGGCCTTGGAAGCTTCTCCAATAGAATATTTTGTGTGCAAAATAAGTTCTCCTTTCTCTGCCGGATATATTTGGGGAAGATAGCTGCTGGCGCCAATCCAGAGAAGGTAGCGGCCAACGCCAATTTAGATATAGAAATTTTACAATAGGCGTCTTTTGCTTGTCAACGGAATTTGCCAAATTAAAAGCCATGGACCCTCCACCCAGTGGAGGGTTTAAGAGGCGTAATCAAAACGGAAAAGGAGGGAATAATTATGGAAGCAAAGAAAAAATCTGTCCTGCTTATGCTTGTGACAGCCTTTTTATGGAGCCTGGCAGGCGTGTTCATCAAAGTCATCCGCTGGGAGCCAATCCCTATCGTATGTATCCGGTGCCTGGCTGCTGCTGCGACGATGTGGGTATTTACCAGGAAAAAGAAGGTTATCTGGTCTTTGCCCCTGGTAGGGGCGGCCGTGTCCTATGCCGCCTTTAATTACTGCTATGTGGTCTCTACGGTACTTACCACTTCAGCAAATGCCGTAATGATGGAATATGCCGCCCCGGTTTATGTCGCTTTGCTGTCAGGCATCTTGCTAAAGGAAAAGGTGCACAAGGCAGATTGGATCTGCCTGGCTGCCGTGCTGTCGGGCATGCTGCTGTTTTTGGCAGACCAGCTGGGGGAAGGCAGCATCCTTGGCTATGTAATCTCCATCGGGAATGGCATCAGCTTTGCGTGCTTTAATATTTTCCTTCGGATGATGAAGGAAGGCCATAAAGAGCATTCTGTTTTTTTGGGAGGTTTCCTTGGTTTCTTTGTGGGCATCCCCTTTACCGTGGGGCATAAGCTCCCAGATTCCACCAGCATGATAGTTTTGCTGGCAGCCGGGGCGGTGATGTCCATAGGGTATCTGCTCTTTATCAAAGCATCCCAAAACCTCACTGCCATCCAGTCCGTCATGCTGCCAGTGATTGACCCGGTTTTAAACCCCATCTGGGTTTGGCTTGCCGTTCGGGAGGTCCCAAGCGCGGTTTCCCTATGCGGGGCGTCCATTGTCCTGGCTGCAGTCACAGTCCGTTCCCTGGTTATGCTCCATCCCAAAGAGGGAGGGTCCAAGGAGGGCAATGTACAAGAAGGATAAAAAAAATAAAATTCCCTGTTGACACTCCACTTTCTGTATCCAGGATAATAAAGGCACCGAAGGAAACAACCGTACGGCGTATTCCGGAAAATACAAATAAGGAGAAATGGTATGAATAAGAATCTGACTTCAAATGGGGATTTGAAGCTTTTCCCATTGCTGATGTGCGGGGGCGCCTTGTTTTCCATGCACTTTGGGGCATCCAGCATGGTGTGGCCGATGAACTGGGGGAAAGAAAGCGGGTCGTCTGTATGGCCTGCGTTTGCGGGGGCATTCATTACATCGCTGCTTTTAGTGGTGATTACCTATATTGCACTTGCCAAGGGGGATGGAACTTACAATAAGATAACAAAGCGGATTGTGGGGACGAAATTTGGCAATTTCTACACCTGCGTGACAATCCTGATCCTGGGGCCCTTTTACGCCATACCAAGGATGAGCGCTGCTTCCTGGGATTCTATCGTACAGGCTTTTGGGCTGGATCCGAACAATAAAGTGCTGCTGGTTGCCTTTACGGTGGTGTTCTATGTCATCACGTATTTCTTCTTGATGAACCCGGGGAAAGCCATGGACCGTATTTCCAGCATCCTGTTCCCGGTGCTTCTGATAATCGTGGTGGCTGTCGTGGGGAAAGGGATCCTAAACCCCATTGCAGAGCCAGTGGCAAAGACATATGAAGGTTCCGCCTTCGCCTATGGCTTTACAAACGGCTACGCGACGGCAGAAATCCTCTGCGGGCTGATTTTCGGCGTGGTTATTTTCAATACCTTGAAAAACAAAGGCATAGGGGAAAGCCGGATGACTGCGAATATGATCCGCGTGGGCATCGTAGGGATTGCCATGCTGTCCTGTACCCATCTGGCGCATATGATAATCGGGGCAAAGACAGGCGGTACCCTTGATCTGGAATATACGGCGCTGTATACGGCCGTGGCGGCAAGCCTCTATGGGAAGGTCGGCGGCTACCTCTTTGCAGGGGCATTGTTCCTGGCTGCCCTTACAACGGCAATCGGAATGACTTCCGGCTGTGCCGAGTTCTTTGTGGATACCACAGAGGAGAAATATAATTACAAACAGTTTTCTATTGTCATTTTGGTATTAAGCATTATTTTCGGAAGCCTGGGGCTTACCAATATCCTTTCCATCCTAGGCCCCATCCTGGATGGTATTTACCCGGCAGCAATCGTGCTGGTCATCTATTACGCCTTTATGCCCCGCGCTTTGTCAAGCCGCCCGCTGTATGCATGCAAATGGGGGATGTACACAGCTTTTGCCTTTGGCATGCTGGACATGGCCTGGAAATACCTGGTGAAGTTTGAACTAGATCCTGCCGGCATCTGCGGGCTGTACTTAAAGCTCCCTCTGGCAAACGTGTCGCTGGCGTGGATCCCTTGGACAATCGTGGCCTTTGTGGCTGGCTGGTGCGTGTATAAAGGCGCCGGGGAAACGGCCAGTGCGTAGAAGGGACAGCCATTGGGGATAGGCAGGAAAGAATTAGGAACAAAAAATCAATACAGAAAAAAGGAGAAAAAATCATGTCAGAGAAGAAAGCATTGGCGGGATTGAAGGTGATTGACCTTACAACCGCATTAAGCGGGCCGTTCTGCACCATGTTCTTGGGGGATTATGGGGCAGATGTCATTAAGATTGAGCCGGTTGGGGGCGAGCAGTGCCGTACCTGGGGGCCTTTTGATGAGAAAAGCGGAGAGAGCGGGTTCTTCTGCTATGCAAACCGCAACAAGAAGGGGTGCACCTTAAACCTGAAATCAGAAAAAGGGCTTCAGATGTTCTATGAATTGGTAAAGGATGCAGATTTCCTCTGCGAAAATTTTAAGGGCGGCGTCACCAAGAAGCTGAAAATAGATTACGAAACCATCCGCAAAATCAACCCCGGCATTATCTATGTGTCCGGATCTGGCTTCGGGGAAGGCAGCCCCATCAGCCACAGGCCATGTTATGACGTGGTGGCCCAGGCCATGGGTGGCATGCTCTATATGACAGGATTTAAGGAGGGCGCCCCAGTGAAGGTAGGGCCGTCCGTGGCAGACCATGTATCCGGCATTTACCAGGCCGTAGGGGCATTGATTGCACTGCACCACAGGGATAGGACCGGCGAAGGGCAGCACGTGGATGTGGCTATGTTTGACACCATCTTCAGCCTCCTGGAGGCAGCCATCCCATACTATACCATGAACGGCGTGGTTACAGAGAGGAACGGGAATGTGGATCCGTCCATCGCCCCCTTTGACGTATTCCCCTGCAAGGATGGGTATGTGGCCCTTGGCGTAGGGAATGAGCGGCTCTGGGAGAAATTCTGCAAGACCATCGGCAGGGAAGACCTGCTGGAAGATGAGAGGTATCAGACAAATGACCTGCGGGTAAAGAACTATCTGGAATCCCTCCAGGGGCTTATCCGCGATTGGGCAAAGGATTATACCAAGAAGGAATTAGAGGACATGATGGATGAAGCCGGCATTCCCTGCGGCCCTGTCCTGAACATGAAGGAAGCCATTGAGCATCCCCATACAAAAGCCCGGGAAATGATTGTCCATTGCGAACACCCAACCGTAGGAGACATGTCCTTCCAGGGCGTGGTGGCCAAGCTGTCCGAGACGCCGGGCACAGTCGAGACGGCTTCCCCCTTGCTGGGGCAGCATAACCGGGAGGTGTTTGGCCTTACCCCGGAGGAAGAAGCAAAACTGCAGGAAGAAGGGGTTATTTAGCAGAAAGGGAAGCTGGGCAGCGGTATGGGACAGGGAACCATAGATGCGCTGGCAGCGGCAAAATGCTTACCAAAAAAATTTACATATATCAAGGAGGAACAAAATTATGGCAAGGAAAGTATCTTATCTCAGCTACAACATGACTACGGCTGATGCCAACAACCAGGATGGGCTGGTGCCATTCGGGCGCCAGTGGGATTTTATCGGCGACGTTGAAACGGAGCAGATGATCCTAAATGACGGGGATGAATCCCTGTGCCTGGGTTACCATGACTGCAAGATTTACCAGGATGCTTATGTAGGGGACATGATGGAGTATAAAGCAACCATGACCCATATAGGGAACACCTCCCGGGACTGCAGGATAGAAGTATTTAAGCTTGCAACCCCTGCAGCCCGCGCAGGCGTAAAAGACGCAAAGCCTGGGGATATGGTATGGTTTGACGAACCTGTCCTGTGCACGGAGGGCAATGTACGCCTGGTTGTAAAGAAACACCTCCAGCGTGGGGAGCAGCCGGACGGCCTTGTAAAAGACCCATGGCGCGAGCTGGAAGATTTCCCAGAGGATGAAGAGATTACGTTATAGAGTTCTGTAAACCGTTAAGATAGGAAAGGAGAATGATTATGGAAACAATTACCATGCGTTATAGGATGTCTGACAGAGATGTATTTTACGGCGGCGGCGTCGTAAATGGAGCCAGGAGCATCACATTGATGAACGATGCTGCAAACCGCCTGATGGCAAAGGTGTTCCACAATGTAGGGCACTGCCTGGAGGTAAAGAAAGTCCGCCTGTATGTGCCGGTATTTGCAGGGGATTACATGGAATATATTGCCCGCATCAAGAAAACGGAAGGGAAAAAGGCTCTGATAGAAGTCCGCGCCTTTAAAATTATTGAAGTACCAGAAAACCCGCCCTTCCCAAGTTCCATCGACGTGCTGGAAGATCCGCCCCTGTGCACGGTGACCCAGTTTATCTACGAGGCCAATTAAGGGGCAAGGAGGCAGCCGGTCTGCGGCGGTAAGGAATGATGTTGCGAAAGCAGCCCGCCGCAGGCGGGGGATCCCCGCAAGATGGAGTGGATAGGGGGTAAGAAAGACAGGAGGCACGGCCTATGGCCTGCCTGGGAAAGGAGAGGGATAGAATGGATTTTGCATTGACAGAACAGCAGCAATTAATACAGAGGGCTGCAAGGGAGTTTGCAGAGAAAGAATTGGCGCCAGGGGCAATTGAACGGGATATGACGGAAGAATTTCCTATGGATATCCTAAAGAAATTGGGCGATGCCGGGCTCATTGGCCTGCAGTTCCCCAAAGAAATGGGGGGCAAAGGGATTGACTACTTGTCCTTTATCCTGGCAGTGGAGGAACTGTGTAAGGTGGATTCCGCCTTTGGGATTGCATATGCGATTTCTTCCACCTTTACTACCGGGATTGAACTGTTTGGCAGCAAAGAGCAAAAGCAGCATTGTATGCCAAGGCTGTTTTCCGGGGATGCCATTGGGTGCTTTGCCCTTACCGAGCCGGACGCGGGCTCTGATGCAGGCGCTGCCAAGATGACGGCAATCCGCGAAGGGGATTATTATGTGCTGAATGGCGCGAAGCATTTTATCACAAACGGCGCAGTTGCAGAGTACTGCATGCTGATTGCCAACACAGACCCTTCCAAGGGGGCAAAAGGGCTGAGCGCATTTTTGGTAGACTTGAAGGACACCCCGGGCGTGAAGGTTGGGCATATTGAAAACAAATGCGGCATCCGCTGTGCAAAGGTTGCAGAACTGATTTTTGAGGATGTGAGGATTCCGGCTGACCGCCTGATCGGCCAGGAAGGAAAAGGCTTCAAATATGCTTTGACTGCCCTGAACGCTGGGAGGCTTGGCGTGGCGGCACAGGGGATTGGGCTGGCGCAGGCAGCGTTTGATATTACCAAAGAATATATGAAGGAACGCAAACAGTTTGGCAAGCCAATCTGCGCAAACCAGTACCCTGCATTCCGGATGGCAGATTTAGAGACGGAAATCGACATGGCAAGGCTGCTGCTGTATAAAGGGGTCTGGAAGCAGCAGAACGGGGAAGATTTTGCAGTAGACGCCTCAAAGGCCAAGCTCGTGTGCACGAATACGGCGATGCGGGTAACCATGGAATGCATACAGAGTATGGGGGGCGCAGGGTATATGAGGGAGCAGCAGGTGGAGCGGATGTTCCGTGATGCTAAGATTACGCAGATTTATGAAGGGACAAATGAAATCCAGAGGCTGATAATCAGCGGGGCTATCTTTCGGTAAGTGAGGGATAGGCTGCAGCAATACCATAACCAGGTTACGTTTGGAGAGAAGAGGACATGGCAGGCATTACCGTATACTTAGATAACACACAGCTTTCCAACATAAAAAAAGATTCTGGGGAAAAGCGCCTAGACCCTATGAGTAAGAATGTCATTTCCCTGGCCTGCAGGCTTAAGGAACTTTGCAAGGGGCAGGTAACCGCGATCCTGATTGCCCAGGAGGAGGATGGGATCTACCTCAGGGAAGCGCTGGCATCCGGCTGTGACAGGGCAATCCTGGCGCAGCCATTGCAGGAAGGGACGGATGCAGGGCTTGCCGCTGGGGTTGGCAGGCCGGCAGGCGGCAAGGCAGCGCGGCAGGCAGGGATGGATGCTTATCTGGCAGCGGCCTTGGCTGCCCAGGCAGGCGGGGAAATCATATTAATGGGGGATCGGGCGCTGGATGGGGGGACGTCATATCTTGGCGGCCAGGTATCAGAGCTGCTCCAAATCCCGCATGTCAGCGGGGTGACGGATATGATACGGGTAGACGGGCATCAGGTGGAAGTAAGGCGCACAGGGGATGGCACGCAGGAGGAGGCCGCCGTGGATTTCCCATGCCTGCTTACCGTAGGGGAAAAGGAGCAGAAGGCAGCGCCGCTTCTGGTCGATAAGATTTTGCAGGCTTTTGGGATGGAACTGCGGTTCGTGCCGCAGGAAGAAGGGGAAAGGCTTACCCGCGGCTTCCTGCGCCGGGATACCCTGGAGGGGATGGGCAGCCTGCAGGTTTTAGGCAGGATTGCCGTAGAAGGGGATTGTGCGGGCGAAATAATAAACTGCATTCCCGTCCTGGATGAGGCAGGGCAAGTTTCCCCCTATGAAGATGCGGTAAAAGTATTGCAGCAACGTTGGAAGGAAAGGGGGATGCTGCCATGATGCGGATTTACGTGTATTTGGAAATGCCCCAAGGCAAGCTGTCCATGCTGGATTTAGGATGCCTGGAAACAGCAGTGGGAATTGCAGGTACAAAAGGCCGGGTAATGGCTTTTGTACGCGGCGGCCCCAAGCAGGCAGGCCCCTATGCAAAAGAGCTGTTTTCTTATGGGGTGGACACCCTTTTATGGCTCCGGATCCCTGAATGGGGGGACTTGGAGGTTTTGGAACAAGGGATTTTCCGTATGGCACAGTACCTAACGAAGGATCCGGGGGCTGGGGCTGTCATTTTCCCGGCAAGCCCTTTGGGGAACCAGCTGGCGTCCCATCTTGGCATACGGCTCCATACGGATTCTGTTTTGGATTGTGTAGCGATTTCCAGGGAATCTGAGACGGGCATCCTGATTTTTGACAGGCCTTCCGGGCAGGGCAGGGAAATCATCCGGTATGGCTTCCTGCAAGGCAGGCTGCCAGTTGGCACGCTGAAACAAAATGGTAGGCAAAAAGAGGTTATCGGGCATAAAAACAAGGAAAAAAGGCAATGCCAGATTATCTTCCTGGATACGGATGGTTATCCAAAAAGGGTACGCCTGATTTCCAGGAAGAAAGACAGCGGGGAAAGGAATGATATCGCAAGGCAGGCATGCCTGGTTGCAGGGGGGCAGGGGATAAAAAGCAGGGAAGATTTTCAGCTGCTGGAACGGCTGGCAGAAAAGCTGGGAGGGGCATTGTGCGTATCCCGGCCGGTTGTGGACAAGGGATGGTATCCCAAGGATATCCAGGTGGGGCTAAGCGGGAAGCAGGTAGCCCCAAAGCTGTATATTGCCGTTGGCATATCAGGGGCATTCCAGCATACGGTGGGGATGGCGGAAGCGGGATATGTGGTCGCCATCAACCAGGACCGGAATGCCAGTATTTTTGATGTGGCAGACTTTGGGATTGTGGGGGATTACAGGAAGGTACTCCCGTTGCTGCTGGAAAAATGGTAAGATGCAGCATCCCTATATCACTGAGGGGCGGTTTGCCCTAAAAGCCTGTCAGCTGCAAGAGAAGCGCTGGGCTGGAAATAGAAATCCCGCCCATGGTTGCATTCATACATAAAATCCCGCAAGGGCTTGCTTGTGTATCCCGAAAAGTCCCCATATATGGCAAGCCGTACCCCATAATTGGTACATTTCTGCAGTATCTCCCCAGCCAGGCAGGTGCTTAAAACAAAGAAACGCTCCGTGATAGCTTCCTTATTGACTGCAATATTTGTACAGCCCGTCCCATACCTTACGGACATAATAAAATCCAAGGCGGATGGGGGATCTGTTATCAGCAGCCCATCGTTATATATCACGGCCGCTTCTTGGTTATTTTTTCTGATGATTTCTGTCTTCATGTGTTACCTCCTATTCATACAGGCATCCAATCAAATGGTCAGCCATAAAATCAAAAGTTTCTATGTGGTCGTGCACAAGTCCATCCTTGTGTTTGATATTCAGTATCAGGGAATAAATGACGGATAACGCCATATCTGGAGGGACCTTTAGGGTTAAGTAGGGCTGCCCCAAAAAAAGCTGCCTGCCCTGCTCCATAGATTCCTCCATCTTTTCTGCCTGTTCCTTGGGCAGCTTGTTCCTCAGGATTGTATAGTCCATGCTGTCTGAACGGTATAAAAAATTGTTCTTGTCATATTCCCGGTAAATGTATTTCAACGCCTTTGCCACGCCATGCTTATTTTTCTCGCCCTCCATAATCTTGCTGGCCGTATGGAAAATCTGCCCCTGCACGGAACACAAGACCTCGCCGAAAAGTTCTTCCTTTGATGCAAAGAAAAGGTAAAAAGCCCCTTTTGAAATACCTGCCTGTATGCAAAGTTCCTCCACGCTTGTCTTTTTATAGCCATATTGTGTCCAGCCCTGCTTGCATGCTTCCAGTAGGCGCATCCGGATGTTTGCCTGTTCTTGTTCTGTAAAGCCCCTTGCCATAGATGTCCCTCCTATTATGTGACTTAAAATAATGTTTCAGTCATATGTATCATATCGTGGCTTTGCTGGATTGTCAAGAGGCATTTTTCCGGCAAGGTAGGTTTGGCTGGAAACCAGCAGGCAGTTTACTTGTGGGGGAGGCTGTGTTATAATGCCGGGGCAAGGATATTTTGGGAGAAATTTTGAGGGAAGCAAAAAAAGAAGCATTGGAGGAGGTTTGCTATGAAAACGCCGCAGATAACCCATTTGAAATTTATTTCAGGCCAGGACGGCCTGCCCTTAGACGCACTTATGGCCGTGCCGCAGGAACCCAAAGCCGTGTTGCAGGTTGCCCATGGAATGTGTGAGCACAAGGAACGCTACCTCCCCTTCATGGATGCTATGTCCCGGCGTGGATATGCCTGCGTCATCCATGACCACAGGGGGCATGGCAAGAGCGTAAAGAGCCAGGGGGATTTAGGCTATTTTTATGATAACGGCGGCGAAGCCCTGGTGGAGGATCTGTTCCAGGTTACGGGAGAGATGAAGCAGAAATTCCCAGGCCTTCCCTATTTCCTCTTCGGCCATAGCATGGGCTCCCTGGCCGTGCGCTGTTATGCCAAGAAATATGACGCCGCCTTAGACGGCCTTGCCGTATGCGGATGCCCCAGTGAAAATCCCATGGCTGGCCTTGGCCTGGCCATCGTCAGGCTCTTACAGAAGCGGAAAGGCCCCCACGCCAGGAGCCGCATGATTGACGCCCTCTTTTCCAAGGGCTTTGAAAAACCTTTCCGCAAGGAAAACCTCCCGCACGCCTGGGTATGCAGTGACAGGGATGTGGTGGAAGCATACAATAACGACCCCCTCTGCAGCTTTACTTTTACCCTGAACGGTTATGAGTCCCTTCTGTGGCTGGTAAGGCAGACGTATTCCAGGCAGGGCTGGGCGCTTAAGAACCCTTCCTTGCCAATCCTCTTCCTCTCAGGCGCAGACGACCCCTGTATGATAAATAAACGGAAGTTCCAGGATGCCGTGTCCCTGATGCAGGGAATCGGTTACCAGGACGTCCGCAGCCGCCTATTTCCCGGCATGCGCCATGAAATCTTAAATGAAACGGGGAAAGAAGCGGCTTATGCGGAGATAGCGGCATTTTTTGACGGGATAGTGATAGGAATACGCGGTTGACAAACTTATGGAACAGGTTGACATTTTACGATTACTAAATATAATAAAATGTAAGGAATACAAATAATGGGTGAAAGCAGATGGGGATAAAATAAATAGGATATAAGAATTTTTCCAGAATAAACGCATGAATGAAAAAAACATACATTTTTTGAGTTTTTTTGTTATA
>CAJUSO010000019.1 GCA_910588965.1 uncultured Lachnospiraceae bacterium
GCGGCCACAACGAAAAGCAGAATATTGAGATTATCCATATTATTTTGGATACCTTACAAGAAATGCTCCCGGACTCCGATCCCCGGAAGGCATTGGTCAGCAAGGATTTGATCACCTATGTGGAGGACCGGAAGGGCCACGACCGGAGGTATGCCATCGCCCCGGACAAGATCAAGTCTGAAATTGGCTGGGAGCCCGAGACCATGTTCAAAGAAGGAATCCGCAAGACCATTGCCTGGTTCTTTGAGCATGAAGACTGGATGAAAAATGTAACCAGCGGCGATTACCAGAAATATTACGAGGAAATGTACAAGAGCCGTTCCTAGGGTTTTGCGTGTAAAGGGTACGAAAAACAAGCTAAGCCATGTCCCGCCAGCTTGCAGCGGGGGATTTGGCTTTGCAGAAAGGATTATTTTTATGCATACGAATTACACCCCCAAAGACCATACGTTTGCCATCTGTGCCTACAAAGAAAGCCCTTACCTGCGTTCCTGCATAGAATCCTTGAAATCCCAGTCTGTCCGTACCCGTATCATTATGGCCACTTCTACCCCAAACGCATCCATCCAGTCCTTGGCCAAGGAATACCAAATCCCCCTTTATGTGAGCCCTGGCCCTTCTGGCATTGCCCAGGACTGGAATTTTGCTTACCACTGTGCCCAGACGAAGCTGGTAACCTTGGCCCACCAGGATGATACTTACCACCCGGCCTATACGGCCCATATGCTTGCCGCCCTGAACCGTGCGGGGCATCCCCTCATTTTTTTTACGGACTACCATGAGCTCCGCAATGGGCAGGAAGTATCCTCCAACCGCCTGTTAAGGATTAAGCGGCTGATGCTGCTCCCCCTAAGGCCCAGGGCTTTCCGCAAAAGCCGCTTTGTACGCCGCAGGATCTTGTCTATGGGCAACCCGATTTCCTGCCCTTCTGTCACCTATGTCAAGGGCAGCCTCCCAGACCCTTTGTTTATCCCAGGCTTTAAAAGCAACATTGACTGGCAGGCATGGGAAATTATCTCCCGGCAGGAAGGGGAATTTACCTATGACCCGTCCCCCTTAACCTGCCATAGGATCCACATAGGGTCAGAGACCTCTGCCGCCATTAATAACGGGAACATCCGCGCCAAAGAGGATTATGAAATGTTCCTGAAATTTTGGCCCAGGTGGGCTGCGCGTGTTCTGATGCGTTTTTACATCAAAGGGGAGGAATCAAACCAAGTCGGATGACATGAGTGAAGGAGAAGCGAAATGAGTGAAAAGTACGAACTTACGATTTTAATGCCATGCCTGAACGAAGCAGAGACATTGGCTGCCTGTATCCGTAAGGCGAAAACCTACCTGCAGGAGAGCGGCGTCCATGGGGAAGTGGTAGTTGCAGATAATGGGAGTACAGACGGTTCCCAAAAGATTGCCGAAGCGGAAGGGGCAAGGGTAGTGCACGTGCCGGAAAAAGGCTATGGCGCTGCCCTGATTGGCGGCTGCAACGGCGCCTTGGGGAGATATGTGATTATGGGCGATGCGGACGACAGCTACGATTTCCTGCACCTTGCCCCCTTTGTGGAAAAGCTTAGGGAAGGCTATGACCTGGTGATGGGGAACCGCTTTAAGGGAGGGATTGAGCCGGGGGCGATGCCGCCCCTCCACCGGTATTTGGGCAACCCAGTGCTGTCCTTTATCGCCAGGCTGTTTTTCCCGTGTAAAATCGGGGATTACCATTGCGGCCTGCGGGGCTATAACCGGGAAGCCATCTTAAAGCTGGGCTTGGTGACCACAGGCATGGAGTATGCCAGTGAAATGGTAGTAAAAGCTACCCTAAACCACTTGCGGATTGCAGAAGTCCCCACCACGCTGAAGAAGGACGGCCGTTCCCATGCCCCCCACCTGCGGAGCTGGTCAGACGGATGGCGGCATTTGAAATTCCTGCTGATGCACAGCCCGAACTGGCTGTTTATGTACCCAGGGCTTATCCTCTTTTTCCTGGGGCTGGCCTTTACGGTAATCCTGTGCTTTGGCAGCATAAAGATTGGGCCGGTGGGCTTGGGCGTACACACCATGATGTATGCAGCGGCAGCCCTGATGGTAGGGGCGAACCTGGTAATGTTCTCCCTGTTCGTCCGGAGCTATGCCAGCGTGACGGGGTTTATCCCTACCGAGGGCAAGCTGGATCGATGGCTGGATGGGACGTCCACAGAACGGGGCGTGGTGATTGGCCTTATTATGTGCCTGCTGGGGGTCGGCGCCACCATTGTAGCTTTCTGCCTCTGGGGCAAGGCTGGCTTTGGCGGCCTGTCGCCAGAGAGTATGATGCGGATCACCATCCCTGCCATGCTGTTTATCGTGGTGGGGATAGAAATGGTATTTGGCAGCTTCTTTATCGGGATTTTGCACATTAAACATAAATAGATCCCAAGAGGCAGCAGGGGGCTGTATGTCCGGGAAGGGGTACATAAGAGGAATAAAATAGGTGCCGTTTGGCATCAGATAGGGGAAATGAGTTATGGAAAAGAAACAATGGTTAAAACGTGTAGGCTGGTTTTGGCTGGCTATCGCCATACTGTCCGTAGGGAAGGCCTTACTGGTGTGGGGGCTGCCTATTTACCCCATCCCAACGGCGGCGTGTGACGACGCCCTTATGAAGAACTGGGCGCTCCAGATTGCGAACGGGGCTTGGACGGGGCCGTTTTCCTGTTATATTTTCACAAAGGAAGTGGGCTTTGCCATTTATCTGGCGCTTACATACCGGCTGCATCTGCCGTATATCCTGGCCACGAACCTGCTCTATATGGCAGGGGCAGCCATCCTGGCTTATGCTGCCAGCCATGTGGTGAAACAGAAATGGGCGCTGTGCCTGATTTACGGCGTCATCCTGTACCACCCCATTATGACGGCTGTGCAGACCGGGCAGAGGGTGTACCGGAACGGGTTTGCCGTGGCTTTGACCCTTTGGGCCGTTGGCAGCCTCTTGAACCTCTACTTTGAGATTGGGGTAAAACCCCTCCGTTATCCTATCCTATGGTCTTTTTTGGCCGCAGGCAGCCTGGGATTCCTATGGATTACAAAAAGCGATACTATCTGGCTTATGCCCTTTACCATCGTTGTGCTGTGCATATCGGCTGTGCTCCTGATAAGGCAGTATAGGAACTGGAAGGTTCTTGGCAGGGCTGCCCTTCTGGTTATCCCCCTGATAGGGGTCTCCCTCTTCCCCAAGCTGGTAATCATGAAAAATGAAAGGGCCTATGGCCTTTCCGGCGTCCCATATTATGGGGAGGCGCTTCATCTGCTTACCCATATAGACGCCGAAGGCGTTACGGAAAATATCAGCCTTCCCACCCAATTATTCCGGGAACTGTGCCAGCTTTCCCCTACGCTTGCATCCACAGAGGAAAGGGTCTTACGGGTCATGGAAGAATACGATCCCTATGATACCCACCCCAAGGACGGGAATGTGGAAAATGGGTGGATTGGATGGGCGCTGGTCCGTGGGTTCCAAAGAGCCGGCTATTACCAGAGCAGCCAGACGGCCAGTGATTTCTACAAAAAAGTTTATGAAGAATTGTCGGCTGCCGTGGAAGAGGGCAAAATACGCCTGAAGGAAAGCCCTCCTGGGGCAGGTTACCATGTATCCACCGCCCAGGAACGGAAGGAACTGCTAGCTACCATCGGTGAAATCTGCAGTTATGTGGTTAGCCATGATGAACTGTTTTCCGACGCCTACCTGCTCGGGGAAAAGGAAATCGTAGGGAGCCAAAGCTTTGAGCTGGTGACCCGCAACAATGCCTGCTATGCGGATTTTAACAAGGATTATGCCTGCGTGGGCTGGGTGCTTTACCCCCAGCATGACCTGGCGGGGATGGACTGCTATATAGAAGATGCGGCGGGGAACCGGCTTGCCCAGATCGAGTTTGAAAAGAGCTGGGATGTGCGGCACGCCTATCCGGATATCAAGGGAGCCAGAAGATGCCGTTTCCAGGTGGAATGGAGCTATAATGGAGAAGAAGCACAGCCGGAGTTCTACCTGGCAGGCTATGAGGGAGGCAGGCAGGTGGGGAAGGTGAAGGTAAGTAAGCTTGGCATGGAAGGAGCCCCAGAGGATGTCTGTATAGGGTCTGTGGACGGTTATTTTGCAAAGGCGGAGGAACAGAGGGTGACCGCCAGGGCACAGAAGGCAGCCAGCCGCTGCAACCTGGTGTATGGGCTTTACCATGCGGCCGGGAAATGGATGGCATGGGCAGGGCTTTTGGCCTATGCTGGGTTTACGGTATTGGCTGTGTGGGAATGGTTTGGACGGAAATTCCAGAACGTCAATGCCTGGCTGGTGGTGACAGGGATAGGGCTGAGCCTGCTGGTGCTGTTTGCGGGTGTGGCGGTCACCCATCTGGAGAACTGCCCAGCCATTGGCTATATGTATTTAAGCGCCGCCTACCCTCTGCTGAGCCTGATATCTTTGGTTTCCCTGGCCAAATGCGGGGAAAGTGTGAAAGCTAGGTTTTTTGGCAAAAAGCCGTAAGGGCCCGTACAGACGGCAGGAAGGTGCGGCATCGGACCAGTACAGCGTAAAAGGAGGGAAGACCAATGGATTTTAAGACCCAGGCGAGCATGGGGCTGTCACTGTTAAAACAATATGGCATCCGGGATTTTTACTACCGGTTCCGGGAGTGGTATGAGGTAAGGGGGCGGAACCGGGCGTACCAGGCGCATCCGGAGTATTATTTCCCGTCCCATGAGGAGTTGGAGGCGCAGAGGGAGGAACAGTGGGCATATGCGCCGCTGGTGAGCATTGTCGTGCCAACTTATGAGACCGACGAAACCTTTCTGCGCCAGCTTCTGGATTCTGTCTTAGGGCAGACCTACCCCCATCTGGAACTGTGCCTGGCAGACGGCAGCCAGACAGGCAAAGTGGAACAGGTAGTAAGGAGCTACCAGGATCCCCGCATTGTGTACCGCCGCCTGGAGCAAAACGGCGGGATTTCTGAAAATACGAATTGCGGTTTTGCCATGGCCAGCGGGGAATACCTGGCGCTCCTTGACCATGACGACCTGCTGGCGGCCAATGCGCTCTATGAAATGGTAAAAGCCCTGAATGAAGTAAGCCCCAGGCCGGACATGCTCTACTCGGATGAGGATAAAATGGTAGGGGATTCCACAGCATACTGCGATCCTAGCTTTAAGCCGGATTACAATGAGGAGCTTTTGCGCAGGAATAATTATATCTGCCATTTCCTGCTGTTTTCCCGGAAGCTTTTGGAAGAGGCAGGAGGGTTGGACAGCGCCTACGACGGGGCCCAGGACCATGAATTTGTGCTCCGCTGCAGGAAGCACGGCGCAAGGTTCCACCATATCCCGAAAATCCTGTACCACTGGCGGATCCATCCTTCCTCCACGGCCTATGACCCGGGCTCTAAGCTCTATGCCTATGAGAACGGCAAGAAGGCCATCCTTGCATACCTGCGTAGCCAGGGCGTGGAAGCGGAGGTGGGATTGACCAAGGATTTGGGAGTGTACCAGGTGTCCTATCTCCGGAACCGCAGGATGCGTGTGGTAATCCTGTCAGATACAAGAGACCATGCAATGGCGCTGAAGGCATCGGCAGGGAAATCCAAGGGCACAGAAATCTCCTGCTATGATATGCCAGATATCAGCAACCAGGGAATAGAAGGCGCAGATGCGGATTTTATCCTGCTGGCCAGGCATTGGATGGTCCCCAAAGGGGGGGATTGGCTGGAACGGCTGCTGGCCTTCTGCCAGGAAGGGCGCGTAGGGGCGGTGTCCGGCAGCATCCAGACCCCCCGGCGCAGGATTATCCAGAATGGCATGAAGGTATCCCGGGAAGGGAAGGTATCGCCCTTGTTTGAGGGGCTGCCGGAGATTTACCGGGGTTATTGCCACCGGGCGGATATCCCGGCAAACGTCAGTACCCTTACCTTAGACTTCGTGCTGCTGTCCAAGAAGGCATGGGAGGAGGCAGGGAAGTTTACAGAAGGCCTGTCCCCCACGGCGCAGGAAGTGGATTTCTTTGCCCGGATGCGTGCATGCGGTTATGAAGCTGTGTGTGACAGCAGGGTGAAGGTTATCTGCCATGAGGGGCATAGGAAGGGGTATGGGATGGAACCAGGGGAATTAGAACGGTTGAAAAAGAAATGGGGAGGCCAGTGGCAGCGGGGCGATCTGGCATATAACCCGAATTTCCAGGAGGGGGACGGCAGGTTTGTGCTCCGGGGGAAGTAAACGTTACCCTTTTGGGAGATAATGCAGGTATGCTTGAAAAAAGGCGTTTCCTTTAGTATAATGGAATCGTGGCAGAAGCGGGGATTTAACGGAATACCTGCCGTATATACATGTAGGAAGGCGGTGTAGGCTGTTGAAAGCAGATACAATTACAAAGGATTATGTAAAAGATGCAGGCGTGTTTGCAGATATTTTCAATTACTATATTTACGGCGGGCGGCAGGTAATTCTGCCAGAGCAGCTTTCTGAGCGAGATTCCACTAAAATTGCGTTGCCATATGGTGCGGATGGGGCTTTGGTTCCAGTCCAGAAATTTCGTGATGTGCAGAAGCTGTATGCCGCAATGACAGACGGGAGAATGGAGTATGTCCTTTATGGTGTGGAGAACCAGGCGGAGATTCATTACGCTATGGCTGTGAAGAACAATCTTTACGATGCACTGGAATATGCAGGGCAGGTGGAAGAGGCGGCAAAGTCACATCGGAAGAAAATGAAACAGGAAAAGGGGCAGGAAGGAACCTCCGCTGGGGAATATAGGAAAACTCCAAGTACAGGTGAATTTTTAAGTGGCTTTTGGTCAGATGACAGGCTTGTACCATCTATCACAGTAACTATATTCTTTGGTCCGGAAGAATGGGATGGCCCGTTAAGCCTGTTTGATATGATGGATGTTTCAGACCCAGATGTGTTTGCCTGTATTGACAATTACCATGTCCGGCTGATTGCCCCAGCGCAGATGGTGGACGAAGAAATCATGAAGTTTCAGTCCAGCCTGCGGGAAGTCATGTTGTTTATCAAATATTCGAAGGATAGGGAGAATTTAAGCCGCATATTGAAAGCTAATGAAAAACGTTTCCGGGAAGTGGAACGCAGGGCGGCAGATGTGATAGAGGCGATTACCAATTCGGGAATAAAATATAATGAAAGTGAGGCAAAAATTGATATGTGCCAGGCAATACAGGAAATTCGGATGGAAGAACGGAAAATCGGTGAGCAGGATGGTGAATTGAAGAAAGCCAAGGAAGCAGCTGTGGAATTGTATAAAATGGGACTTGATACGGAGAAGATAGCACAGGCTGTTGGCTATGCTGTGGAAACCGTAAAGGGGTGGTTAAGGCTTGAATGATGGTACACATAGTGGCCAATCATTTTTATAATGCATGCAGTGCTTTCTTTTTAAGGGTTATTTCTATGATTTCATGTTGTTACGCTTTTCCAGATTCTAATGGTTCATTTCCCCTATTATTTTGAAATGCTTATGGTTAAGCACCTATTTCCGCAGTGCGGGCTGTAATCTGCAGTAAGGCATGGCGTCCCCCACTTGGTTTGACAAAGCCCGGCAGATGGCATATAATGGGGGCACAACGACCTGTTCGGAAAGGGAGGTTCACTTTTTATGCATGCCATGCCAGCTGTAAATATCATCCTATCTACTTACAACGGTTCCAAACACATCCGCAGGCAGTTAGACAGCCTTTTATCCCAGACGTATCCGAACCTGGCTGTGTATATCCGGGACGACGGCTCCCAGGATGGGACGGTTGGTATCCTGAAGGAATATGTTGCCCGCAGCAAGGCAGGGAGGGAAATTATCTTGCTGGGCAGCCATGGCGGGAACCTCGGCTGCCCCGCGTCTTTTTACCAAATCCTGCGGGAATGCAAGGCTGCGGATTATTATGCTTTCTGTGACCAGGACGATATCTGGTATCCGGATAAAATCAAGTGGGCGGTGGAACGGCTCCAGGAAAACCGGGAGCGGGCGCCTGGCAGGCAGCGCCCCTGCGTCTATTTTTCAGCTTGTGATTACTATACGGATGAGGGGGAGTTCCTGCGCCGTTCCCCTGCCTGGGAAGGGGAGGTTACCCTTACGGATGTCCTTTATTATACCCCTGCTTCCGGCTTCCTCCTGGTATTTAATGAAGCTGCCAGGCAGGAACTGGTCTTAAAGGTGGATCCAGGAAGTGAGCTCCACGACCGCTGGCTGTTGCGGGGGGCTGCCTGTTTTGGCAGCATTCTTCCGGATCCCCGCTGCAGCGCCGCCCATATCCGCCATTCCGAGGCAGTTACGGCAGAAGATTCCAGTAATTCTAATTTAATCCGCAGCTTCTTACAGAATGAGATTGGCGGCACAGCCATGACGGACAGCAAAAAGCATCTGGCATATTTCCAGCGCACCTTTGGGAACCGGCTTATGAAGCCCCAGCAGAAGGCCTTAAGCCTATTTACTGCCCCCAACAGCCTTCAGAGGCAGCTTAGGAAGCTGTTTTATCCCAAGCGCCTGCGTGCACGGCTAGCAGGGGAGGCGGCGATCCGGATTTTATTCCTGATTGGGAAAATATAACGGGGATTCCATAATGGGAATATAGAAAAAATTTTAGGTTTTCTTTACAATTTCCACACATTTTTCACACAAACCCCGATAAGAAAAATGTTATGATAAAAAAGATAGGAGGACGAATCATTGCCAACCAGCCAAATCTATGTCATTACCCATAAGCCAATCGAGGGCATTGGCCTGCCGGAGCATTACAGGAAGCTGTTTGTAGGGGCATACAGGCTTTCTGCCCAGGAGAAGTCCTCTTTGGAAGATTATGATTTTGATGATTCTGGGATTAATATATCTGACAAAAATTCCAATTACTGTGAATTGACGGGGCTTTATTGGATTTGGAAAAACCAGGGAGCGGAGTACGTGGGGATTAGCCATTACCGGAGGTTTTTTGAAGAGGCCGGCGCGCTGCTTCCCATGGGGAAGGCCAAGGCCATCCTGCGGGAAGCGGATATCATTGTCGCAAAGCGGCAATGGGTGGAGCGGAATGTGAAGGCTCAGTTTGAGCGGTTCCATAGCCCGGGGGATTTAGCGCTGGTACGGCGGATCATAGAGGAAAAGTACCCGGATTACCTGGGGAGTTTTGACCTTGCCATGTCGAAATGCTTCTTGTTTTCCTTTAATATGATGGTTTGCAGGAAAAAACTGTTTGACCGGTACTGTGCATGGCTGTTCGGCATACTGGAGGCCTGTGAGGCGCGGGTGGATTTGGCGTCTTATGATGCTTACCAGAAGCGTATTTTCGGCTTCCTGTCTGAGCGGCTCCTGATGGTATTCCTCTTGCGCCATGGGCTTAAGGTAGCGGAGGTGAAGGTCTTAGAGACAGAGGTCTCAAAGAGCACCAAGTGGGAAAGCAAGAAATGGGAATGGATTACGGTGGTGAAGGACTTCTTTCTCAACCACGGGCTCAGTACGCTGCGGTATAAGAAGCCGTAGGGGGCGCCGTCCCGTCTGCATGCCGTGCCAAAAGGGCCAGGGGGAAAGACCTGGCGGCATGCTTAAAATAGCTTGGAAGGGTTAGGGAAGATGGGAAAAGAAAAATCTGTGGCATTTAATTTTATCATGAATTTTATATTGACCGCCTCCTCTTTTGTTATCCCGCTGATTACGTTTCCTTATGTATCTAGGGTCCTGCTCCCGGTGGGGACCGGGAAGGTTGCTTCTGCTACGGCGGTTGTCTCTTATTTTTCCATGATCGCCATGCTGGGCATACCTACTTATGGCATCCGGGCATGCGCCCAGGTGCGGGAGGATAGGGATAAGCTGTCCCGGACCGTGCAGGAGATCCTGATTGTCAATGTGGCCATGATGTTCGTGGTATATATTGCCTTTGGGGCGTCGCTGTTTTTGGTGCCTGAATTTGCAGAGGACAGGGCGCTTCTGGCAGTAGTGGGCGTTACCATATTTTTAAATGTGATTGGGGTCAGCTGGCTTTATGCAGCATTAGAGCAGTATGCTTATATCACAGCGGCCTCCCTGGCGTTTAAGGCGGTTGGGATCGTGCTGATGTTCCTGTTCGTGCGCAGCCGGCAGGATTATGTGGTTTATGGCGGGATTACAGTAATTTCCAATGTGGGATCTTATGTTTTTAATTTCCTTCGGCTAAGGAAGTATGTTATAATAAAGCCTATGGGCCATTATAACCTGAAGCGCCATATGAAGCCTATCGGCATATTCTGCGCTATGACGGTTGCCACCAGCATCTATACGAACCTGGATACCGTTATGCTGCGGTTTATCAGCGGGGATGCGCAGGTGGGGTATTACGATGCGGCTGTGAAGGTGAAGACCATTGTGGCCAGCCTTGTGACATCCATAGGGGCGGTGCTCCTGCCCAGGCTTTCTTACTATGTGGAAAAAGGCATGCAGGGGGAATTTAAGCGGATGGCTTCCAAGGCGCTTTCCTTTGTGGCCATGGTATCATTGCCCCTGGCTGTGTATTTCATCCTGTTTGCAAGGGAGAGCATCGGGTTCCTGTCAGGGGAGGCTTACCAGCCGGCAGTGGAGCCCATGCGCATTATCCTGCCTACCGTAGTACTGATTGGGATGTCCAATATCCTGGGGATGCAAGTGCTGGTGCCTACCGGCCGGGAAAAGGAAGTGCTGAAATCTGTGGCGCTGGGGGGCCTGGTGGATTTGGCGCTGAACCTGGCACTTATCCCGAAGCTGGGGGCGTCTGGCGCATCCATTGGGACGTTGGCGGCAGAATGGGTGGTCTTATCCGTACAGGCTGTGTGCCTGCGGGGGTTTTTGGCAGACATCAGGAAAAGCTGCAAGCTGTGGTATTATGCCCTGGCTGTCCTGCCAGCGCTGGCGGCCGCCTGGCTGCTGAAACTGGCTGTCTCACAGGCAGCCGCAGGCAGCCTGCCTGCGGAGGGCGGGTATTTCCTGGTGCTGGCCGTGACGGCCGCGGCTTTTTTTGGCATTTATGGCGGAGTGTTATTATTGGCCAGGGAACCTATTGTGATGGAATATGTGCTTCCTTATTTTAAGAAGTCTAGAAAATAAAGAGGATATTACATGAAAAAGATAAGTAGACGCATGATAGCATTGTGCATGGCTTTTGTCCTTGCAGCCGGCGTGGGTGCGGATAGCCTGCACGTACAAGGCAGTGCGCCAGAGGTGCAGCAATTCAAGCAGGGAACAGAGGAAGAAGCAAGTTTGCCTGGGGATACCGGGGAAGGGATGGATGTACCAGGGATAAGGCAAGAGGATAGCAGCGGCGGGGATTTGGGAGATGGCACAGGCAATGGCCAGGAGTCCCAAGAGCCTGCTGGGGAAGGGGAGATAGGAGAAGGGGAGCAAGAGTCTGCGGTCTATACCATTACTTATGAATTGGCAGGCGGCTATCTCTCAGATGGCTCCAAGGTGGCTTACCAAGAGGTAAATGCAGGGGAGGCGCCAGGTGTGGGGGCAGTAGCGGATCCCATCCGGACGGGGTATCTGTTTGGGGGCTGGCTGGATGAGGCCGGGGAAGGCTTTGATTTCTCCCAGCCGGTTAGGAGGGACCGGACAGTGACGGCAAGCTGGGCGCCCATCTGCTACCGGGTACGGTTTGACGCCAATGGGGGAGAGGGTGAAATGCCGGAGCAGGCCTTTGCATACGATGAGAAAAAGCCCCTGTCCCGGAATGGGTTCACAAAGCCAGACCATGTCTTTGCCGGATGGAAGCTGAACGGCCTCCTGCTGTGCCAGGATGGGGAAGAGGTGAAGAACCTGGCCAGCCAGGAAGGCGCAGTCGTGACCCTTACCGCTTCTTGGCAGCGGGGCAAGTATGAGATCCGTTACAATGCCAACGGCGGGACAGGGAAGATGGACAGCCAGACAGGTAGGTGCGGCAAGGACAAAACCTTGCGGAAAAATACCTTCAAGCGCACAGGATATACCTTTGTAGGATGGAATACCAGGCAGGATGGGAAGGGGGTTACTTACGAAGGCGGGCAGAAGGTGGCTCCCTTAAGCAGCCAGGAAGGCGCGGTGGTCAATCTGTATGCCATGTGGAAAGGCGTTACTTACCTTGTGTTTTATACGGAAGATATCGTTGGGGTTAATATCAAGCAGTATGAGGAAATCCATGTCTATGGGACCTCCTTTAAGCTGAAGAAGAATCCATTTAAGAAAAAAGGATACACCTTTGCAGGATGGAGTTATTGGGATTATGGCGCAGGGAAAACCAAGACGCTGAAAGACCAGTCAACCGTGAAGAACCTGGCATATAAGGAAGGCGGGTATGTGCTACTCTTTGCTAAGTGGAAGCCTATAAAGTACAATATTACATATAAGGCCAACGGGGGGAAGCTGGCAAAATCCGCGAAAAAGACTTATTCTATTACCACGAAGACCTTCCAGCTCCCATCCCCTACCCGTAAGGGTTACGATTTTGACGGCTGGTATAAGGACAAGAAATTTAAAAAGAGGGTCGGACAGGTGAAAAGCGGCAGCACGGGCAGCCTGACCCTTTATGCCAAATGGGTGAAGTGCAAGGGGAAGGCCAAGAGCAATTCTGCCAAAATAACCTCCTGCAAGGTTGTCAGCTCCAAAAAAGTAAAGGTGCAGGCCACGGTGAAATCAAGGGTGGCCAGTTCCGATGACCGCTACTATTTGGTGTATGTAAACCCGATCAATAAAAAGCCCTGTAAGTCGGCAGCCAAGGCATATAAGAAGAAAAAACTGACCTTCTCCCTGTCAATCCCTGAAAACCAGGGGTATGTGGTGTCCATGTTTGGGATTGCCGTGAGGAAAAGCGGGAAATACAAGCTAATCAGCGCGGCTTCTTATGTGAAGAACCCAGAGAAGGCAGCCAAGAACAAGAAAAAGTACAATCCGGGCAAGACCAAGAAGGGCATACAGTTTGATGCCGGCATGGATGAAATAACCGCCTGCGGGGCGAAGCAGATTTTCCTGAATATCACGGCGGGGTTTGTATGCAGTGAAGCCCCTGTCAATCCTTATACCTATAATGGGACGACGTATTATTTTAACCCTATGGACCGTTATAAGGAAATCGTAAGGGCCTGCAACAAGAAGAATATCAGCGTGACTTTTCAGGTGATGCTGGACTGGCAGCCAGGGCATGAGGATTTAATCCATACCCAGGCCAGGGTCCCGGGAGCCGCCCCTTATTACACATGGAATATGCGTAATAATAAGCCAAGGGAGAAGATGGAGGCTATTTTCTCTTATTTGGGCAGGGAATTTGGGCAGAAGGACTGTTATGCCTCCAACTGGATTTTGGGGAATGAGGTAAACAACCCCAAAGGATGGAATTATAAAGGGAAGATGACGGATTGGGAATATTTCCGGACTTATGCCCATGTGTTCCGGACCCTATATACGGCTGTCCGGAGCCAATATTCCAATGCAAAGATTTTTATCTGTGCGGATAATTTCTGGAATACGGCAGTCAGCGGGGGATACAGCGCCAAAAAGCTGATGTCCTCCTTCACGGAGCATCTGAAGAAGGTGCAGAAGGGCCTGAAATGGAACTTGGCATACCATGCCTATTCCGCCCCCCTGACTTATACAAATTTCTGGCATGGGTATGGAATCACAAATAATGCGCATACTCCTTTTGTAACCATGAAGAACCTGGATGTGCTGACCAATTATGTGAAGAAAAAATACGGGTCTTCCGTGCGGATTATCCTGTCTGAGCAGGGGTATTCCTCTACCTGGGGCCAGGCGAACCAGGCGGCAGCCCTTGCATACAGTTATTATATTGCAGCATGCAACCCTATGGTGGACGCTTTTATCATCCGGAGCTACCGGGATGCGCCGGAGGAGGTAAAGCAGAACCTGGCTATGGGGATTGTAGGGAAGGAGGCCTATCAGGTCTTTAAATATATGGATACTAGCCAATCCTTCCGTTACACGAATAAATACCTGCATATGATTGGCGCAAAGTCTTGGAAGAAGGCCGTGCCCCATTACAAGAAAAGCAGGTTAAAAAAGATGTACCGAAAATAGGAGTGTTGAGTTATGAACAGGGAAAGGAACCGGTTTGAGTTAGTAGAGTCACACATGCATTTGACAGAAAAGAACAAATTTGTATTCCGTGGGATTTACAGCCAGAACAAAAGGGAGCGCAGCCTTGTGACGCTGTGGGTAGACGACCTTCCCATACCTTTGGAAGAAGAAGTAAGGCAGGGAGTGGACGTGCGCAGGCGGTATGGGAACTTCCCTTATCCCATTGACACGGAGCATCTGTTTTCCTGTGTGTTCCCAGATGACATAGAACGCTGCAGGAAATTGGAAATCATTGAATTTTCTTATTATGGGAAGCTAAAGCTCTATCAGGTTTCCGTGAAGAAGCTGCTGAAGTCCCAGCGGACCTTGCGCTATGCCATCGAGAGCGTTCGGGAGGCTGACGGGAGCGTTGAGGTGGCAGGGTGGTATATTGACTACAAAAATGTGAAAATCGGCGTGTTAGGCCAGGAAGGCCGCATGATATACCCAGAAGTGAAATATGGGTACCGCCGGGACGTCTTAGAGGCGTTCCCAGAAGCGTCCCCGGAAAAGGTCAAGGGGTTCCGGTTTTCCTATCCATCCACAGGCAGCCCCTATGCCAGGATTTGTTTCCAATATGGCAATAAGGTGGTAAAGGAGGCCATTGCGCTGCATCCCCCAAAAGCCAAAGTGTATGGCCAGGCGGCTGCCAGGAATGTGAAGAAAGCTTATGCCTATTACAAGCGCCATGGGTTTTGGTGCATGGTCGACCGGGCAAAGGAAAAGCTGTTTGACCAGGAAGAGGAGGCTTATGCGCGGTGGCTGAGGAAAAATATGCCGGATGAGATGGGGCTGGATAAACAGAGGAAGCGCAGGTTTGCCAAAGAGCCTAAAATCAGCATTGTAGTGCCCTTGTACAAGACGCCCAGGAACTACTTGCTGGAACTTGTGAAGTCAGTGGAGGGACAGACTTATTATAACTGGGAATTATGCCTGTCAGACGGCAGCGGCAAGGATTCCCCCCTGACCCACCTGCTCAAAAGGCTGGAACGGTCAGACAGCAGGATTAAGGTGGCCTACAATAAGAAGCAGCTTCGGATTTCAGAAAATACCAACTGCGCCATACGCCTGAGCACAGGGGATTATATCGGCTTTGCGGACCATGATGACCTGCTGGCGCCCAATGCCCTGTATGAATGCGTGCGTATGCTGGAAAAGCATCCGGAGGCCAAGGCAATTTACAGCGATGAGGATAAGGTGGATATGAAGGGCAAACGGTATTTCCAGCCCCATTTCAAGCCGGATTATAATAAGGACTTGCTGCATTCCACCAATTATTTCTGCCATTTCTTCCTGGTGGAGCGGGGGGTATTGAAGAAGGCAGGCGGGCTGGATCCTGCCTTTGACGGGGCGCAGGATTATGACTTTGTCCTGCGCTGTGCGGAAGTGACGGACCGTATCTTCCATATCCCCAAGATCCTGTACCATTGGCGCGCCCATATGGATTCTACGGCAGAAAACCCAGCCAGCAAAATGTATGCTTTTGAGGCTGGCGCCCGGGCAATCCAGGCCCATTATAACAGGATAGGCTGGGACAATACAAAAGTCACCCAGACAGAGTGCCTGGGCGTGTACCGTACCCATTACAAGCTGAGGGAAACCCCTTTGGTATCCATTATCATCCCCAACAAGGACCATGTGGAGGATCTGTCGAAATGCCTGGATTCCCTTTCCCGGTGCAGTTACCAGAATTATGAAATTCTGGTTGTGGAAAATAACAGCCAAAATCAGGATACCTTTGCGTATTATGAGGAAATCCAGGAAAAGGACAGCCGCATACAGGTGCTGTACTGGAAAGAGGCCTTTAATTATTCGTCTATTAATAATTTCGGCGTCACCCATGCCAAGGGGCAGTACCTTCTGTTCCTGAACAATGACACAGAGGTAATCAATGAGGACTGCCTAGAGGAACTGCTGGGCTTCTGCATGCGCCCGGATGTGGGCGTGGTCGGGGCAAGGCTTTATTTCGGGGACGGCACCATACAGCATGCAGGCGTGGTGGTGGGATTGGGCGGCATTGCAGGCCATATCTTCTCCGGCACCCCAAGGGATCAGGTAGGGTATTTTGCCAGGGTGGTTACCCAGCAGGATTACAGCGCCGTTACGGCCGCCTGCATGATGGTGGAACGGGAATCTTTTGACCGGGTAGGGGGCTTCGACGGGCAGCTCCAGGTGGCTTTTAATGACATCGACCTATGCCTCCGGATCCGCGGCCTTGGGAAGCTGGTGGTATATAACCCCTATGCGGAGCTGTTCCACTATGAGTCCAAGTCCAGGGGAAGCGACGACACCCCGGAGAAAAGCGAGCGGTTTAACCGGGAGACGGCTTATTTTGAACAAAGGTGGAAGCAGATCCTTACAGATGGGGATCCCTATTACAACCGTAATTTCGCCATTGACCGCTTTGACTGCAGTTTAAAATAGGCGCAGGGGCTGTTGCAAGATTTGCAGCAGCCCTGTTTTTGCCTATACCCTGCCTGCAGGTGCTTCCTGCTGGGAACGCTATTTCAGGGTTGAATATCCTCATAAAAAATGATAAAATTAGGAAAAATATAACGAAAAACGGTTGGATTGGAGGGACATCCATGAAAGGGATTATTTTGGCCGGAGGTTCCGGCACAAGGCTTTATCCGCTGACAAAGGCAATTTCCAAGCAGATTATGCCTATCTATGACAAGCCGATGATTTATTATCCGCTTTCTACGCTGATGCTGGCTGGGATCCGCGAGGTGCTTATTATCTCTACGCCCAGGGATTTGCCGGTATTTGAGGAACTGCTGGGGGATGGGAGCCAGCTGGGGATGCGGTTTGTATATAAGGTACAGGAGGAGCCAAGGGGGCTTGCCGACGCCTTCCTGATTGGCAGCAGTTTTATAGGGAAGGATGCGGTTGCCCTGGTGTTAGGGGATAATATTTTCTATGGGCAGAGTTTCTCCAGGGTATTGGAACGGGTGGCTGAGAGGACCAGGCGCGGGCAGGGCGCCACGGTTTTTGGGTATTATGTCCGTGACCCCAGGGAATATGGGGTAGTGGAATTTGATGCAGGTGGCACAGCCATTTCCATTGAAGAAAAGCCGGAGCATCCCAAATCCAATTATGCCGTGCCGGGGCTGTATTTCTATGACAACAATGTGGTGGAAATTGCAAAGAATGTCAAGCCCTCTGCCCGTGGGGAGATAGAGATTACCAGCGTCAACAATGAATACCTAAAGCGCGGGACCCTTAAGGTAGAGACCTTGGGGCGCGGCTTTGCATGGCTGGACACAGGGAACCACGACATGCTGCTGGCCGCTGCGGATTTTGTATCTGCCTTCCAGAAGCGCCAGGGCCTTTATATTTCCTGTATCGAGGAAATTGCTTATAAACGGGGATTTATCAATGAGGCGCAGCTAAGGAGCCTGGCAGAGCCTTTGATGAAGACGGAGTATGGGAAATACCTGATAGAAGTGGCGGACGGCCTGTAAGGGTTCGGCGGCCTTTTCGCATGCAGCGTGGGTAAGTATGGATATAGGGTAAGGGGGCTGCGGCATGCGGCGGCATCCCAAAGAATGGAGGATATCATGGGAAAAATAAAAGTGGAAGATAACTGCAATGGGATTGCAGGCTTAAAAGTAATAGAGCCCGCGGTGTTTGGGGATGCACGGGGATATTTTATGGAGACGTATAATTACAATGATTTTGCAGAGGCAGGCATTGGCTGCACCTTTGTGCAGGATAACCAGTCGGCGTCCAAAAAAGGCGTGCTGCGGGGCCTGCATTTCCAGATACACTATCCCCAGGATAAGCTGGTGAGGGTAGTGAACGGTGAAGTATTTGATGTTGCCGTGGATTTAAGGGAAGGTTCGGATACCTTTGGGAAATGGTTCGGCGTCGTGCTGTCGGCAGAGAATAAGAAGCAGTTTTTTATCCCCCGCGGCTTTGCCCATGGGTTTGTCGTGCTGTCAGAGTATGCAGAGTTCTGTTATAAAGTCACTGATTTTTACCACCCCAATGATGAGGGGGGGCTCTTGTGGAAAGACAGCGGCATCGGGATCCAATGGCCTATGCCGGAAGGGATGTCAGAAGAGGATCTGATTTTATCTGATAAGGATAAACAATGGGGCGGCATCCAGGAGTATGCCAAGGGCCTTCATCAATAAAGGAGGAAAGGTATGAGGAAAAAATTATTGGCGTGGTTTTTGGCAGGGGCTATGGCATGCAGCATGCTGCCGGTGGATGTAGCTGCTGCGGCAGGGATGCCGTTTGGGGATGGAATAGGCATAGAAGGAAACCTCCAAGGGGAGGCTGGGATCTATACAAGCCCCAAAGAGGAGCTGACCCCGGCAGAGCCCGGGCTCCTTGGGGAGGAGCTAACTCCGGCAGGGCCCGGGCTCCTCGGGGAGGCGCTAACTCCGGCAGGGCCCGGGCTCCTCGGGGAGGCGCTAACTTCGGCAGAGCCCGGGAATCCCGGGGAGACGCCAGAGCCAGGAGAATCCGGGAGCCCTGGGGAAACGCCGAATCCAGGAGGGTCTGGGAGCCCTGGGGAAACGCCGAATCCAGGAGGGTCTGAGAGCCCTGGGGAAACGCCGAATCCAGGAGAGCCAGGAATCCCTGGGGAGACGCCGAATCCAGGAGAGCCAGGGAGCCCTGGGGAGGCGCCGAATCCAGGAGAACCTGGGAATCCTGGGGAAACGCCAAATCCTGGAGACCCTGGGAATCCCGGGGAGACGCCAGAGCCTGGGGAACCAGGGAACCCTGGAGAGGTTCCGGATACGGAGGAGCCGGAAGGGGATAAGAATCCCGGGGAAGCCCCAGAGCCAGGGCAGAAAGGCCCAAATAAATACAAGCCTGTGAACCCAGGCCAGACAGGCGGGCAGGATCCGGCAGGCGGCAAAGCCCCTTTCCCCAATGGGGGTGCGCCAGATGCTGCAGGCCAGCAGGAGGGTTCCGCTGGCGGGCAGGACGGGTCTGTGCCTGGTGTTGTCAGCTTATATGAGGGGCAAGGGGATGCCGGCAGCCAGGAATTCCTGGATAACTGGGATGTACCGCTGGATGGGATGGACATCAAATTCCTGGAGGTGCCCAGTGATTTCTTGGCCAGGGCCAAAGGCATTGACGGCACTGACCCCAAATTCCTGCTTGGCAGCCCAGGGATAGATTGGGACGCCAGGGGTTCCCAAAGATATAGTTCCGCCTGGGATATCTATTCCTCTAATTATATTTATAACCACCTTAGCGCCAGGCAGAAGAAGTTCTGGGACGCCTTGGATTATGTGTGCAATGAGTACCTTACCAAGGATTTGAATGCTATCGCTTATCCCTATAACTGGAGCTATGCATGCCCGGAATGGAAGGTGCTCTATGGCCAGATGGGGCTGACGGTGGAGGAAGCCCGGAACACGTTTATCATGTTTTCCTATTCCAACCCCCAGTATTATTTCCTGGACAGCGCTGCCCTGCCTGCAAATACGGACGGCTCATGGGTTATGTTCTTCTATGGCAAATTTGCCAATGGGCTGGACCGCAGGGCGGAGACCAATGCCATCAAAGCACAGATTAATACGATGGGCAAGAAAATTGCCAAGGGCAAGACAGAGGTAGAGAAGGCTAAGATTGCCCATGACCTGATTATACAGAACGTAAAGTATGACCACGATTATAAGGATCCTTATTATGCCCGTTCCCGCTACCACCAGAGTGCATACAGCGTATTTTTTGAGGGATATACCGTATGCGCGGGCTATTCCAAAGCCTTTGAGCTTTTGATGAATGCTGCGGGCATTGACACGATGGCGGTAACAAGCACTTCCCATGCCTGGAACCTGATCCGCCTGAACGATTCCTGGTATCAGGTAGACTGTACCTGGGACGATAGGGACGGGGCTGGCGGCTATGAAGGAGTCTATACATATTTCTGCCGGAATACCGCCTTAATCACGAAAACCCTGGATCGGAACAATTTCCACCAGATGGAATACTTTTATGCCAAAAAGGTGCCGCAATGTACCTTGGATTCCGGCGCTACCCTTACAAGCATCGGAACCTACAAAACCCCTGCCTCCAAGGTGAAGAGGCCTACGGTTTCCACCAAAAAAGTGTCCAGCGGCATGCAGGTGACAATAAAGACGGGCACGCCGGGGGCCACGATTTATTACACCTTGGATGGGAAAGCCCCGTCGCCCTCTTCCAGCAAGTGCTACCGCTATACCAAGCCTTTTAAGGTATCCTCCAATGTAAAGGTAAGGGCGGTTGCCGTCCAAGACCAGAGGTGGGACAGCACCCTCCGCTCCGTAAAAGTTTACGGCAAAATGTGTACGGTCAAATTCAATGCCATGGGCGGCAAAAAAGTCTCATCCAAAAAAGTGCATTATAATTACAAGCTTTCGAAGCCAAAGCCCAAACGCAGCGGCTATAAGTTTGTAGGCTGGTACAAGGATAAGAAGTGTAAAAAAGCCTGGAATTTCAAAAGCAAAGTGACAAAAAACATGACGCTTTATGCAAAATGGAAACGTAAATAAATAAGACGAGAATGGGCCGAAAAGGGCAGGCGCTTCCAGGAACCATCTACAGGCTGGAGGCTGCCTTCCTGGAGGCCCCTTCTTTATGGTTATTGTTATTTTCCGCAGATTTCCCGTATTTCCATCATATTTTTGCATTACAGTAATGTTTGATTCTTTTGGGAAAAGATGGTATACTATGTTCCATACCCCGTTATTTTCATATGCCATGCATAACAATTATTCAGAAAAGGAACATTAATAATCATATGAATCGGAAATCAAAAAATATCATTTTAGAAATATTTGAAAACCGCGGCTTAATCAGGAGCCTGGCCAAAAATGATTTCAAGACGAAATTTGCAGGCGCTTACCTGGGCATTATCTGGGCTTTTGTGCAGCCGGTGGTCACCGTGCTGATTTACTGGTTTGTCTTTGATAAGGCCATCGGCATGCGCGCTTCCATCCGGGGGGAGCTGCCGCTGCCCTATGTCCTGTGGCTGGTGTCTGGGATTATGCCATGGTTTTTTTTCTCTGACTGTGTCAGCGCGGGGACTGTGGCGCTGGTAGAATACAACTATTTAGTAAAAAAGGTAGTCTTTAATATTGATATCCTTCCCGTTGTGAAGGTTATATCCTCTATTTTTGTACATGCCTTTTTTGTGGTGTTTACCGTCCTGCTGTTTCTGGCCTTTGGCTATATGCCGGATTTATATATCCTGCAGGCCGTATACTACAGCCTAGGCGTCCTCATCCTTGCGCTGGGCATCGCATACCTGACCAGCGCGGTATCCGTGCTGTTCCCGGATGTGCGCCAAGTGGTGAATATCGCCCTCCAGGTAGGGGTGTGGATGACCCCCATTATGTGGAATATTGACGACATGAAAGAAAAGATTCCGGGAGCCGCAATGGTTCTTTTAAAATGCAACCCCCTTTATTATATTGTAATGGGCTACCGTGAAACTTTCATCGATAAAGTATGGTTCTGGGAGCACCCTGGCATGACCTTGTATTTCTGGGGGTTTACGGCTCTGGCCTGCCTCTTGGGCGTAACGGTGTTTAAGCGCCTGAAGGTACACTTTGCCGATGTGCTGTAAAGGGTTTGGTATAGGATCACAGGAATTGGAGAGAAAGATGCAGAAGACAGCGATTAAGGTAACGCAGGTCAGTAAGGTATATAAGTTATATGACACCTCGGCTGCCCGGCTGAAGGACGCCCTTGGCATTTCCAGGCAGCAGAATTACAGGGAGCATGCAGCACTGCATGATATTACGCTGGAAATCCAGAAGGGCGAGACGGTGGGGATTATCGGGACCAACGGCTCCGGCAAGTCCACGCTCTTAAAGATTATCACGGGGGTTATCCGCCAGACCGAAGGCAGCGTGGAAGTGGATGGGAGGATTTCTGCCCTCCTGGAGCTGGGCGCTGGGTTCAATATGGAATATACGGGGATTGAGAATGTCTATCTCCAAGGCACGATGATGGGGTTTTCCCGGGAGGAGATTGCCGGGAAGCTGGACGCCATCCTGGAATTTGCCGATATTGGGGCGTTTGTCCACCAGCCGGTAAAGACCTATTCCAGCGGCATGTTTGTGCGCCTTGCTTTTGCCGTGGCTATTAATATCGACCCAGAGGTCTTGATTGTGGACGAGGCGCTGTCGGTAGGCGACGTGTTCTTCCAGTCCAAATGCTACCGCAAATTTGAAGAATTTAAGGAGCAGGGGAAGACCATCCTGTTTGTCAGCCA
Source organism: uncultured Lachnospiraceae bacterium (assembly GCA_910588965.1). Classification (GTDB taxonomy): domain Bacteria; phylum Bacillota; class Clostridia; order Lachnospirales; family Lachnospiraceae; genus Petralouisia. The sequence goes on from CAJUSO010000019.1 coordinate 22,284, forward strand.
TGACTTGAGCAGCATTACGAAATACTGTGACCGTGCCATCCTGCTGAATAAAGGCGCCAAGGTCATGGAAGGCACGCCGAAAGAAGCCGTGGACCGGTACAAAATGGCTTTGGTAGAGCAGGAGGAAGCCCAGCGCAGGGAGAATACTTCCCTCTGGAAGCCTGGGCAGGACGGGGAAAAATGGCGCAGCAAGTTATCCCTGAATCCGGATACCTTAGAATACGGCGACAAGAAAGCGGAGATTGTGGATTTTGCCATTACAGACCACACAGGTAAGATTACGAACATCATTGAAAAAGGCGGGCAATGCACGGTACGGATGAAGGTACGCTTCCTAGCGGATGTGGCGGAGCCTGTATTTGCATTTACCTTGAAGAACCTGATGGGCATTGAGATTACCGGCACTAACACAATGTTGGAGAAGAAGGGCATGGAACCCTGCAGGGCTGGGGATACAAGGACGGTTGCCTTTACCCAGCGCATGGCCTTGCAAGGCGGGGAATATCTGCTGTCCTTGGGCTGCACAGGGTACGAGCATGAGAAGTTTGAGGTGCATCACCGTTTATATGATGTGTGCAGCCTGACAGTGATATCTGACAAAAATACCGTGGGTTTCTTTGATATGGAATCGCAGGTGGCCGTGGAAGGCTAAGGGTGCGGCGTCTTATTGAATTGGGAGGAAAAGGATAAGAGATGGATAAAATAGGAAACGTCCTTCTGGATGATACCCATTACCCGGGAGAGGATTTATATAGCGACGGGGCAGTGGAAGAACGGATTTTGAAGCTGGCAGAAGAGTATAGGGAGGGGGATTACAACCGGGTGATTGCCCGTGAGCGGGACTGGGCTGTCATGTACCATCTGGCCCATGAGCGGGGCAATATTTTGTCTTGGTATCCCTTCAAGGAAGGGGCAAAGGTTCTGGAGGTAGGTTCTGGCTGCGGCGCTGTCACAGGCGCGGTAGCTGCCCAGGCGGCTTCTGTGACCTGCATCGACCTTTCGAAAAGGCGCAGTACCATCAACGCGCTGCGCAACCAGGGACGCGGCAATGTGAAAATCTGTATCGGCAATTTCAAAGATATCGAGAAGGATTTAGGGCAGGATTTTGATTATGCCACCCTGATTGGCGTATTTGAGTACGGAAAAGGATATATTGGCGGAGACCGGCCATACCATGAATTCCTTACTACAGTTATGGGGCATTTAAAGCCTGGCGGGAAGCTCCTGCTGGCCATTGAGAATAAATTTGGCCTGAAATACTGGGCAGGCTGCACGGAAGACCATGTGGGGAAGCTGTTTGAAGGCATTGAGGGCTATCCGGGCGCAGGGGGCGTACGCACCTTTACCAAGCCGGGGCTGATAAAGATTTTGGAAGAATGCGGATGCCAGGAGTACCGTTTTTACTATCCTTACCCAGATTATAAATTCCCTACGGTAATCTATTCCGATGGGCGCTTGCCCCAGAAGGGGGAACTGGTGGGGAACCCCTGTAACTTTGACCGCCCCCGCCTGGTGCTGATGGATGAAGGGCGCGCTTTTGACCAGGTTTTAGAGGACGGGCTGTTTGGGCTTTATTCCAATTCTTTCTTTGTGGAGATTACGAAGGGGGCGCAGGCCCCGGAGCAGGAACGGGTTCTCTACACTAAGTATTCTAATGGGCGTGCGCCTGCATTTGCCATCCAGACCCGGATTGCCGAGAGGGGCAAGAGCCAGGAAGCTTCTGGGGGGATGGGGGAAGATGGGGATTTAGAAATCTATAAAATAGCAGAGTATGAAGAAGGGCAGGGGCATATCCGCCATATTGCCCAGGCAGCCGGGAAACTCCAGGGGCTTCTGCAGGAAAAGGGGATCTTAAAGCTGAACCGGTGCAGGCTGGAAGGGGATCGGATATATTTTGAATACCTTCAGGGCGTTACCGTGGAGGAGGCTTTGGACAGGCTGCTGGAGCAAGGCAGGCTGGAAGAGGTACTGTCTGAGATAGAAAAGGCCTTAGGGCGTATCCTTTCTGCCGTGCCTACCCAGGATTTCCAGATGACGGCAGGGTTCCGGGAGGTATTTGGGGAGGCGGAGCTTCCCCCGGATGCCCAGGCGGCAGGGGTTTCGGATATTGATATGATATTCCAGAACCTTCTGCTGGATGGGGAAGGGAACTGCCACCTGCTGGATTATGAGTGGACCTTCTTTTTCCCGGTGCCCGTAGGGTTTATCGCCTACCGTGCGCTCCATTATTACTTGGAAAGCGCCTCTAAGAGGGCGGCGCTCAAGGAATATGTGGAGAAAAACAGCCAGCCGGGGGCGCTCCAGGATGTATATGGGTATTTTGGGATTAGCCGGGAAATGTGCCAGGTTTATGCGGCAATGGAACGGAATTTCCAGAAGTATAAGGGCGGCGGTTACACCTCCGTAGGCGAGCTGTACCGTACCATGGGGAAAGCGGCTGTTCCCTTAGGGGAAGTCCTGCAGGATTCTGGCCGCAGGCGCATTCAGGTGTACTTGGACAGCGGCCAGGGCTTTTCAGAGGAAAATTCCTACTTTATTGACCAGATATTCCAGGATAAGGTGCGTTTCCGTGCCGCAATTCCCAAAGGGATCCAGAATATCCGGATAGACCCGGCCTTCAGCGCCTGCCTGTTATGCGGCCTCCGGCTGCAGTGGAAGGATGGGACCCCCGTCCCCTACCGCACGACAGGATATGAAATTGAGAAAAATTGCTTCCTATATGACGATTCGGATCCAGGGATTATCATCGAAGGGATTCCCCAAGGGAGGCGCCACATAGAGGTTACTTATAAAATCAGCATTTTGGAAGAAAAGACGGCGACCCTGCTGATGGAGAGGTTCAAGCCCAAAGGGCGCCTGAAGGAAAAAGTCTCCAGGCTGATAAAAGGATAAGGACATGAAAAGACGAGAACAGTACAAGCATTTGTTGAACCTGGCTGCAAATTATATGATGCTGGCCATTGAGGGAGTGATGTTTGGGTATACCTGGTATATGGTGTATTACCCTATGCTAGAGAAAGCAAACCGTCCTTTCAACAGGGGAAATTGGGCAGTGATTGGCATGTATCTGCTGGTGATGTACTTTTTTACCAGGACCTTTGGGGGCTACAAGGTAGGGTATCTGCGGATTACGGATATCTGCCTGTCCCAGGCGCTGTCTATTTTCTGCGCCAATGCGGTGGGGTACTTCCAGGTCTGCCTGGTGGCCAATGATTACCTGCCGCCCCATCCTATGGCCGTGCTGATGGGGATGGAACTGCTGGTGATTTTGCCGGCAGTTTATCTGGTGCGGCGGATTTATACCAGGCTGTACCCGCCCAGGAAGATGATTGTCATCTATGGGGAGCATTCCCCAGATGATTTAATCCAAAAGATTAATTCCAGGAAGGATAAATACAATGTCTGCGCCACGGCAAGCGTCTATATGGGATATGAGGCCCTGTACCGTAAGGTGCTGGAGTATGAGGCGGTTGTGCTGTGCGATTTGCCTACCAAAATGCGCAACCCTATCCTAAAATTCTGTTATGACCAGAATAAAAGGACATATATCACCCCTAAGATTTCAGACATTATCCTGACAGGGACAGACCGGATCCATCTCTTTGACTCGCCTCTGATGCTGGCCAGGAACCGGGGGCTGACGATTGAGCAGAGGTTTGTGAAGCGGATTATGGATCTTGTGCTGTCTGCGGCTGCCATCCTCATATCCTCGCCGGTCATGCTGCTGATTGCAGCCGCAATCAAAGCGTATGACAAAGGCCCTGTATTCTATACCCAGGAACGGCTTACCAGGGATGGGAAGCCATTCCAGATTATTAAGTTCCGCAGCATGCGGATCAACAGTGAGCAGGATGGGGCGCAGCTTGCCAAGAAGGGGGACAGCAGGATTACGCCGGTAGGGCGGGTGCTGCGCCAGACCCATTTTGATGAGCTGCCCCAGGTTTTTAATATATTGAGAGGGGAGATGTCCTTTGTAGGGCCAAGGCCGGAACGTGAGTCCATCGCCAAGGAATACGAGGCTATCATCCCGGAATTCAGCTTCCGCCTGAAGGTAAAGGCGGGCCTTACGGGCTATGCCCAGGTGTATGGGAAATACAACACCACCCCTTATGATAAGCTAAAGCTGGACCTGACTTATATTGAAGGGTATTCCTTCTGGCTGGATATCAAGCTCATGCTTATGACCTTCAAGATTATTTTCCAGAAGGAAAATACGGAAGGGGTCGATAAGGGGCAGGTGACAGCAGTGAAGAAATAGGGCCGGCAGCAGGAAGGCGCTGGCAGGCGGGCATAGGATTGTTACAGATAAAAGACAATGGGAGGGAGAGGATGGAATGGAGCAGGGAACCCTTACAGCAGAACGGACAGGGTATTTTGATTTCTTGCGGGTTGTTGCCACCTATGCAGTTATCATTCTCCATATAGCCGCCCAAAATTGGTATAAGGCAGATGTCGGTTCTTTGGAGTGGAAGGCCTTTAATGCTTATGACAGCATTGTGAGATGGGGGGTCCCCATTTTTGTAATGATAAGCGGGGCGTTATTTTTAAACGGGCAGCAGGCTCTGGAGAGGATTTTTAAAAAGAATATTTTTCGGATTATCACAGCCTTCTGCTTCTGGTCCTGTGTGTACACGGCGGCAGATTACCTGGAAGGCGTGGAGATTCCCCGCATTTCCCTGCATTTTTTGCGCGGGCATTACCATATGTGGTTTTTGTTTATGATTGTGGGGCTGTACCTGATCATACCGTTTTTAAGGAAAATCGTGGAATCTGATTTTCTGGGGAAATATTTTCTGGTTCTGGCATTGGCCTTTTCTTTTGTATTGCCGCAATTCCTGTCCCTGCTGCCATATGCCTCCGAGCGCGCGGGCGCGGTTGCAAATGCCATCGTTAAGGATTTGGATTTCCACTTTACGTTAGGGTATGCCGCCTATTTTGTGCTGGGGTTTTACCTGGACAGATGCACCATTTCCCGGAAGGCGGAAGGGGCGGTGTATGTGTTGGGGATGGGGGGATTTGCCGCCACCGTCCTATGTTCCCAGATAATCTCAAACCATCAGCAGAAAGGGAGCACTTTGTTTTATGGGAATTTTACGGTAAATGTCCTGCTGGAAAGCATAGCGGTATTTGTGTTCTTCCGGAAGCATTGCCAGCTTGCAAATGTCCCAGGCTGGGTGAAATCCCTGATCCAGAGGCTTGCGAAATATAGTTTTGGCGTTTATTTGGCCCATGCCTTAGTGATTGAGCAGATGAGCCGCAGGATGGGCTGGGATACGCTGTCCTATCATCCGCTGCTGTCGGTGCCGCTGAATGGGGTGGTTGTTTTTTTGGCCTCATTTGGCATATCCGCAATCTTAAACCATGTGCCCGTCCTCCGCAGGTATATTGTATGAAGGGGCGGGCGGCAGTGGATTTTGTACATATATTATCTATTAGAGGAGAAACCCGATGAAAAAAGTATCTATCATTATACCAGCATATAATGTACAAGAATATATAGAAGAAACCCTCCAAAGCTTTATCAGCCAGACGTTAGAGGACATTGAAATCATTGTGGTAGACGATGGTTCCACGGATGCCACCTGCAGGATACTGGACAAATACCAGCAGGCGGATAAAAGGATAAAGGTGCTGCACCAGGCGAATAAGGGGGCTGGTATTGCCAGGAATTTGGGTATGGAGCATGCTGTTGGGGAATATTTGTATTTCTTTGATGCGGACGATTACTGCATCCCCCCTTTCCTGGAGCATGTGGTGGAGAAAGCAGATGGGTCCCAGGCAGACATTGTGGTGTTTGATTATTACCGGGTAGACCAAATCACCAAAAAGGAGATCCTGTACCATGGCTTGAACCGGGCATTGCTGCCAAAAGGGAAGGATTCCTTTAATTATCAGGACGTGCCCAACCGTATACTGACCATTGTGAACCCTACGCCATGGAATAAGCTATACAGGAGGAGCTATATCCAGGCGACCAAGCTCCAGTACCTGGGCTTATCGACCACAAATGACATTACGTTTGCAGCATTAAGCGTGGCCATGGCGCAGAAGGTGGTATATTATAACGAGCCTTTTATGTATTATCGGGTTAACCGTGAGTCAGCCATTACGTCGTTTAAGCAGAAGAAGCTGGGTAATGTGATTGCAGCCGTGGACAGTGTCATAGAGCAAGCCAGCAGCCTTCCTTATGCAGGTGCGATCAAAAATGCGATAGCTTATTTTGCAATCAGTAATTTCATATATGCCTTGGAAAATTATGCAGGGAAGCCCCAATCTAAATTTTACCGTGAATATTATAAAAGCATCCACGGGATTTTCCAAAGGGAGATGTTCCAGGAGGTCACGGAAGGCACATTAAATTACAAAAAACTTTATAAGAAATTTAAAGATGTGAGGAAATGCTCCTATAGCAGGCATTTGTGCAAGAAACTCTGGGTAAGGCTTGTGAGGAGGCCTAGGCTTTTTATCCGGAGGCATCTGCCCCTTTCAAGGAAATTTTTTGAACAGCGGACGAAGAAGCTGTTCCAAAGGCAGACCCTGGAATCCAAAAGGATACGCCTGCTCAATAAGAGGGTGCGGGAATTATCGAACCAGGTCGCCACATTGACGCAGATGATAGAGTCGTCCGGCCAATCTGCCGTATTGGCGCAGCTTATGGAAAACCCGGGCTGGAGCGGCGTCTGCGCTAGTACAAGGAGCCCCAGGATTATCGTATCCATGACCTCCTTCCCCGCCCGGATTGGGACAGTGAAGGAGGCAATCAAGAGCATCATGCTGCAGACAGTTAAGGCGGATAAGATTGTGCTGTGGCTGGCAAAGGATAATTTCCCTTCTGGCGAAGAATGGCTTCCGGAAGGGTTGCTGCAGCTTCGGGATAAGGGGCTGGAAATCCGGTGGTGCGACGAGGATTACCGTTCTTACAAGAAAATACTGCCTTCCCTGCAGGCATTCCCGGAGGATATCCTGATTACCGTGGACGACGACCTGATTTATCCCCCTACCATGATTGAATCTTTATATGATTCTTATAAGAAGTATCCGAAATGCATATCAACGGTCAGGACCCACCAGATAACATTTGGCGAAGACGGGTCTGTCCGGCCCTATGCAGAGTGGATCAAAGGGAATTCAGATTATATTGGCGTGCCCAGGATGGATTTATTTGCGACGACAGGCGCAGGGACCCTCTTCCCTCCCCATTGCCTTCCGAAGGAAACGGCTGATTGGGAGGTAATCAAGGAACTTTGCCCCCATGCAGATGATATATGGATAAAGATGATGTCCCTGATGAACCATATCCCGACGGTTTTGGTTACAGAACAGAAAAGGCTGGCATATATCCAGGGGACACAGGCAGCAGGGAGGCTTTGGGATATCAATATTACTGAAAATGACAAACAGCTCCGCAAGCTGCTGAAAAAATACAATGGCCGGCCGAAAGGGAAAGGCACGCTATTAGAAGTATTGGGAGAAGATACGAAGCCTTGCATCCATCACAAGGGAGAATAAAAAATAAGATCCAGGAGGTATGGAAATGAAAATAGCAGTTGCAGGCACCGGGTATGTGGGGCTGTCCATGGCAGTCCTGCTGTCCCAGAAGCATGAGGTATATGCCGTAGACATTGTACCGGAAAAGGTAAGCATGATAAACAGCAGGAAATCCCCTATCGTGGACAAAGAGATAGAAGCGTACCTGGCAGGCAAGGAACTGCGCCTGTCTGCCACATTAGACGCAGAGATGGCTTACCAGGATGCAGATTACGTGATTGTGTGCACGCCGACCAATTATGACCCCAAGAAGAACCATTTCGACACTTCCTCCGTGGAGCAGGTCATCCGGCTTGTGCACCGTGTGAGCCCGTCCAGCACGATTGTGGTAAAATCCACAATCCCGGTAGGGTTTACCGAATCCATCCGGCAAAAATACCAGATAGGGAACCTTTTATTTTCCCCAGAATTTTTAAGGGAGGGGCGGGCTCTGTATGACAACCTGTATCCCTCCAGGATTATTGTGGGCTCCCCGAAGGGGGATGAGGCCATGGCGCAGCGCGCAAGGGAGTTTGCATCCCTCTTAGCCCAGGGCGCCATCAAGGAGGACATCCCTACCTTGTTTACGGACCTGACAGAGGCAGAGGCCATCAAGCTTTTTGCCAACACTTACCTGGCGCTGCGTGTCTCTTACTTTAATGAGCTGGATACCTATGCGGAAGTCCGGGGATTGGACAGCCGGCAGATTATCGAAGGCGTGGGCTTAGACCCCAGGATTGGCAGCCATTATAACAACCCTTCTTTTGGTTATGGCGGCTACTGCCTGCCCAAGGACACGAAACAGCTGTTGGCTAATTATAAGGATGTGCCGAATAACATTATAGGCGCTATCGTGGAGGCTAACCGTACACGGAAGGACTTTATCGCAGACAGCGTCCTGGAGAAGAACCCGAAGACGGTAGGCGTCTACCGCCTTACCATGAAGGCAGATTCGGACAACTTCCGGCAGTCATCCATCCAAGGGGTCATGAAGCGCATTAAGGCAAAGGGCGTGGAGGTCATTGTCTATGAGCCGACGATGGAAGAGGCTTCCTTTTTCCGCAGCCAGGTGTACCATGACCTGGGGGAATTTAAGGCAAAAAGCGATATTATCCTTGCGAACCGCTGGAGCGATGAATTGGAAGATGTAAAAGAGAAGGTCTACACCAGGGATTTATGGGGGAAAGATTGAGCCGGCGGACAGGCAAGGGACTTCATACCAGAAAGGAATGATTGGAGAATGAAAGAGCATATTTTCCTGGCTTCCCCCCATATGAGCGAGGAAGGCTACGAACTATCTTATATCAAGGAGGCTTTTGATACCAACTGGATTGCCCCCCTTGGCAAAAACGTGACAGAATTTGAAAAAGAGATGGCAGCAAAGCTGGGCGCGAAAGCCGCCGTGGCCCTGTCTGCCGGGACCGCTGCCATACATATGGCCTTAAAGGCCGTAGGCGTGGGGCAGGGGGATTTGGTGTTCTGCCAGGACTTGACCTTTTCCGCTACGGCAAACCCTATCTTATATGAAAAGGCCGTCCCCGTTTTTATTGACAGCGACAGAAAGACCTGGAATATGGATCCAGGGACGCTCCGGCTGGCCTTTGAGAAATATGAGGCCCTGGGGAAAAGGCCGAAGGCCGTCCTTGCCGTGCACCTCTATGGGCTGTGCGCCCAGATTGAAGAGATTGCAGGAATCTGCAGAAGTTACCAGGTCCCATTGATTGAGGATGCGGCGGAGAGCCTTGGCACCACCTGCAAGGGCAGGTATACCGGGACTTTTGGGGAGTATGGGATTATCAGCTTCAATGGGAATAAAATCATCACCAGCTCCGGCGGGGGCATGCTGCTGGCCAATACCCCGGATGCGAAGGAGAAGGCGGCGAAGGTACTCTATTGGTCCACTCAGGCCAGGGAGCCTGCCCGCTGGTATCAGCATACGGAAATCGGCTATAATTACCGTATGAGCAACATTGTGGCCGGTATCGGCAGGGGCCAGCTGAAGGTATTGGACCGGCGGATAGAGAAAAAGCGGTATATCTTCTCTTATTACCAGGAGCGCCTGGGCCATCTGGAGGGCATAGGGTTCATGCCCATGCGGGAGGAAGCCAGGAGCAATTGCTGGCTCACTGCCATCCAGCTGGCAGAGGGCTGCCCGGTAAAGCCTCTTGACCTTATGCTGGCATTGGAAAGGGATGATGTGGAAAGCCGCCCCATCTGGAAGCCTATGCACCTGCAGCCCGTGTTTGCAGGCTATGATTTTGTGTCTTCCGAGAAGGGGCTTCGGATTGTAGATCCAGACATGGGCGCCGACAGCAGCGTGGGGGGGCAGCTGTTCGCCCGCGGCGTATGCCTGCCCAGTGATACCAAGATGTCAGATACGGATTTAGATAGGGTATGCAAGGTAGTGCAGTCCCTGTGGTAAGAGGGCTTCCTGGTGCCCCGGGGCACAAAAGGCTGCTGCAAAATAAAACCTGTGTTTTGCAGCAGCCTTTGTGGTATCTTTGGGATAAGCCATGCGCTTTATTCTGGCAGGGCTTTGGCATATACGCTTTTCTCCCCGCATCTTCCCAGCAGCGGGTAGCCAAGCCCTTCCAGGTAGGCGTCCATCCCATAAGAAGTGAAGGTCACAAGGTAGTCCACCTTTTTTTTGGAGAGCGCATGGGACAGCCTTTTGGGTTCCCCCTGCATGCCGTAATTGACGGCGTGGATAAGGATTTTATCGGGGCGGTATTTGCCTGCGCTGCCGTAGCCTTCCGTGTCATTGTGCTGGGTATAGGCAGTACGGCGGATAGCCCAGACAAGGGAAGGATCGTAAAGCCTTGCGGAGAGCTGTGTGCCCATGTCGAAAGCCACCACTGGGCGTTCCGTGGATTTATCCTGGGCAATCATATCGCAGATTGCGATGGTCTCGCTTGGCAGGTTGTATTTATTTTCCGGGAACCACCGGCAGCTTTCTGTGAGGAAGCTGCTGCCCCACCCCAGGAAAAGCAGGAGGGCAAATCCTATAGCCACTGCTTTATCTAAGGGCTTTTTGTGCCCGTAGATAGATTTTGTAACCGTGTATGCAATGATAAAAAGGATAGGCACGGCCCATAGGAAACGGTAATAAGTGATAATATCTGTCACCTTGCCAATCATCCTCATGGAGAAATTGTTAAAAACCAGGACGATGCTTAAAAGGGCCGACAGCAGCATCCGTTTCCGGCTGGTTTCCTTGCCTGTGCAATAGCAAAAGAGCAGGCAGCAGAGGAAGATGGGCAGATAAATGGTTTCGCCCATATAGGCCTGGACCATCTGGGCAATATCTTCAATTTGAAACATATCTTGCGCTCCTTTAGGGAATTCAGTTATTGATGGATCGGGATTTTATATCCTTGTGTGTACAGAAAATAAGCAATCAGATACAGGCCGTTTGGGAGCACGCACCAAAACCCCCGCCAAAGCGCCTTCCAATCCCGCCTTACGATCCATTCCGTTACCAAGATAATAAAAATCAGGGCAGGGACAATCAAAATACAGGACATGGACAAGGGCACGCTGGCAAAGCCGACAAAGAACAGCAGCCACCAATGCTCCCGTTCCCGGCGGCCCTCCCAGAGGCAGAGGGCAAAATAGAATACGGCCGGGATGGCTACGTTAGCACAGAAGCCCTTTGCCTCATATCCCCGCAGCAGCAGGAAAGATGAAGTAGTATAAATGGTGTTGAAGCCGTAATTCAGGAGCATCCCCCAAATCAGCATGGCCAGGGATTTCCGTGTGTCCTGGGCAAAAAGCCTTTTGCCCATAGCAAAAAGGATAAGCGCATACAGGAGGATGCAGAGAGTCCCAACCACATATTTTTGTACCAGGATGGCATCCACAGAACTTAATTTGCACAGTACGGCGGAGTGCATATAGAACGTCGATAGGGCGTACCGCAGGTTCAGGTATTTGCTTACGGTCCCGGCAGCCCCGTCGTAAATATACATGCTGTCTGTATATACCGTTGTGTTGACAGTGCCGATATAATAAGAAGTATCCCACCCGATATATTGCTGGGCAGATTGGAAATAACAGGTAAAGGCCACGAGGGATAGGGCGCCCAGGAGCAAGATGCCTTTTGCCTGCCAAAGGCTGCAAAACATGCCAAAGGCCAGGCGATAGAGTTCCCGCCGGGCCAGGAGCAGCACAGCCCCATTGATAAGGAGGCTTAGGATAGCCCATAGGGCAGCCAGCTCATGGAAAGGCCTTTGGAGCAGGACCATGGGCAATGCCGCAGCCTGAAAGACACCGAAATACAGGAAAAAACCAGCCAAAGCGGTTTCATAGGCCCGGAGGCGGAGGCGGAGCAGCTTTTGGGCGCCAACCCCATAAATGATAAATTCTGCCAGTAACAATAGGATCATAAGCAGGCATAACGCCAGTTCCAGCATAAAATTATCTCCTTTCATCTGCAGCCAGCAGCATAGCGCACAGCCGTTTTTAGGGATAGTTTACATGAAAAAGGACAGGAAAGCAATAGAAGAATTGCATTATTTTAGCAAGGAAATATTAAAATAATATTAATTCTTCCGGCATTTCAAAAACTTTGTGGAAAAGAGCATTTTTTTGTGTTATACTCGACTAGCCAGAAAAGCAGTATGAATGGATAAGTACCCGAGGCTATGGCAAGGGTGTTCAGTAAAGGAGGACAAGGAGGATCCGAGATGGGAAGAGAGATGCAGCATAATGGCAGGAACCAGGCGCAGAACATGAGGAAACGGAAGAGAGCCAGCAAGCGGAAACGCCAGCGGAGGAAGGTAATCCTGGTATTGGTGGTTATCTTATTGGCATTGGGATGCCTGGCGTTTGCTTTTGTATGGAATAAATACGATAAAATGGGAAAAACCCTGATTAAAGAGAAGGATGTTAAAATAAATGAATTGACCCCAGAGACCAAGGAAGCCTTGGAAGGTTATGAGAGCATCGCCCTGTTTGGGCTGGATAACCGTTCCACCGGGGAGTTTGAGAGCGGGAACAGCGATGCCATCATTGTGGTGAGCATCAGCAAAGAGACGGGGGAGATTAAGATGGCCTCCGTATACAGGGATACTTACCTGGATATCGGTGCGGACAAGTTCCGCAAGGCAAATGCGGCATATGCCAACGGAGGGCCGAAGCAGGCGATTGAAATGCTCAATAAGAACCTGGATTTGGATATCACGGATTATGTGAGTGTGGATTTTAGCGCCTTGGCCCAGGCGATTGACCTGCTGGGAGGTATTGAGCTGGATATCCAGGAGGATGAAGTGGGGTATATGAATGACTATATCGACACCACAGGCCAGATTGTGGGGAAGGAAAGCCCCCATGTGTCGGCAGGGCTCGGCGTCCATGTGGACGGGGTACAGGCTACGGCTTACACCAGGATCCGTTATACCGAGGGCTGGGACTTTAAGCGTACAGAGCGGCAGAGGACGGTAATCCAGAAGATGTTTGAGAAGGCAAAGCAATGCGATGTATTTACTTTGAACAACCTGCTGGATGAAATCCTGCCAAAAGTTTCCACTAGCCTTAGCCTTACAGAACTGTTAGGATTGGCTAAGGATGCGGGGAAATACCATATGGGGGAGAACACAGGGTTCCCCTTTGAGAAGGAGTCTGGGGATATAGGCAATATGGGGGACATGGTAATACCGATTGACTTGGAGGCGAACGTGGTGCAGCTCCATCAGTTCCTATATGCCAATGAAGTATATTCCACTTCCCAGACAGTCAAGGATTTAAGCGCGGCTATCCGTGCAAATACAGGGTATTAAGGCAGCAGTGAGACAAGATTTGGATTGGAGTTGGTAGAGAATGAGAAAAGGAAAGAAACCCCTTGCATTTATCATAGCCATATGCATGGCTTTTACAGCAGCGGCTCCCCTGCAGGCACAGGCCCTGGAGGCAGGGGAGGGGATCCATGGCGGGCAGCCGCAGGCCGTGGAAGAAGCGCATCAGAGCGGGCAGGAATTGCCAGGGAAGGGCATTGTGCAGTTCCTTATGCAGGAGAGCGAATCCATACAGGTTCCAGGAACCCAGAATGTGGCGGCTGCGTTAGGGGAAGAGGGCGCTGTACTGGAATCCGCATCCCTCCAGTATGTAAAGACCGATAGCGGCGAGGGATTTACCGTTGAGGCACAGGGGATTTCCGGCAATATGGCCCGTTTCTCCATGGAATATGGAAGCCAGGGGCAGGCTGGGGTTTACAAGCTTGCCAGCATCCGTTACCAGGCCGGCGGGGAATCCTATGAAGCCAACCTGGAAGAACAGGGCATGGAGGTGTCTTACGGCGTGGATTGCCAGGCGGGGACAGAGCCGGATGAGGTTCTTTTAAACCAGGAATTGTTAGAAGAGGTGGAAGCAAATGTGGTGACGATGGATGAAAATGGCAGCGTAGCTTCCAGCCAGTCCATTGGGGATATCCTTGGCCAGGAGGCGGAAGGGCAAGGCAGCCCCTTGCTCCGTTCTGCCCCCAAGGGTGCAAAGGATATGGTGGTAATCCTAGACCCAGGCCATGACAGTACCCATGCCGGCGCAGGCTATTTTGGCTACAAGGAACAGGATCTGGTCTTGAAAATTGCTTTGTACTGCAGGGAAGAACTGCAGAAATATACCGGCGTCAGCATCTACATGACCAGGGAGACGGGCGCCTGCCCTTATGGGGGCAAGGGCGTGGATTCGGCTACCTGCAATGCCAGGAGGGTAGAGTTCGCCCAGAGCAAGGGCGCCGACGCCTATGTGAGTTTCCATCTGAATGCCAGCCCGAGCGCAGGGGCGCAAGGGGTTGGCGTGTATTACCCGAACAGCAATTATAAGAAGCCTATCGGGGAAGAAGGCAAGGGCCTTGCCACGGCTATTTACCAGAAGTTATCGGAACTGGGCCTTGCCACCTGGGCAGACGGTATTTTAATCCGCAATTCTGAAAATAACACTACATACCCAGACGGGTCATTGGCAGATTACTTGGCTGTCATCCGAAGGAGCAAGCTGGCAGGGTTCCCTGCCGTGCTGATTGAGCATGCATTCCTGAGCAATGAATCGGATGTGGCGAATTTCTTAAATTCGGACGCCAAGCTAAAAAAACTAGGCGTAAAAGACGCCGAGGCGGTTGCGGGTTATTACAAGCTATCCCTGCGCGGGACAGCGCCTAAGGTACTATGGGTCCAGTCCAGGGGGAGCCAAAAGCTGCGGGTGAAATGGGAAGCCATTGCAGACGGGGTTTCTTACCAGGTATACAGAAGCAGCGCGAAAGACGGCGAGTATTCGAAAATCGCAACGGTCACAGGGGATATGTATGATGACAAGAAATTAGACCCCCAGGGAACCTACTACTACAAAGTCCGGGCAGTACTGGCAGACGGGGAAGTATCCAAATTTTCCAATGTTTATGAGGCTAAGCCTATCCCCCAGCCACAGGTGGCTTCCGTGGTATCCAAATCGGGCGGGAAGCTCCTGGTATCCTGGAACGGCGCAGAGGGCGCTGTAAAATATGAGCTTTTCCGCAGTGAGGATGAAAATGGGGAATATAAGAAGGTGACTACCCTAAATGCCCAGGCAGGCAATTCTTATCTGGACGGGCAGATAGAGACAGGGAAGCCTTATTATTACAAAGTCCGGGCGAGGGGCGGGGACCAGAATGGGTTCGGAGACTACTCCGTCCCCCTGTCTGGATGGGCGATTGAGCCCGCCCAGATTACAAGGGTAAGTTCCAAGACCAGCACCTCCATGCTGCTGAAATGGAAGCAAGTCCCCAATACCTATGCATACCGCATCCAGAGGAGCGCGTATAAGAACAAGGGGTATGCTACAATCGCTACTATCCGGTCGGCAGGCACGGTAAGCTATGTCGATAAGAAATTAAAGAAGGGCGTTAAGTATTATTACCGGATACAATGCATCAACCGTGTGAATGGGAAAAATGGCGTCAGCAGCTATAGCAGCCCAGTAGCAGAAAATACGGTAACCCCCACATCCATTGTCCATGTCCGCTCCAAAAACAGCAAAAGCATGGAAATCAAATGGGTGAAGGATCCAAGCGCCTACCTGTACCGCATCAAGCGCAGTACAAAAGAGAAAGGCACATATGAGAAGGTTGCCGATGTGAAGGGCAGCAGTAAGGATACCTATGTGGACAGCACCATTGTTTCCGGGAAGAATTATTATTATGTGGTAGAGACAATCGTAAAGAAAAACGGCGTAAATAATTACAGCGGTAATTCAAAGCCCGTATCAGGCAGGAACCTTGCCAGCGTGAAAGTGGAGTCCATGCAGTCCCAAAACAGCGGCATCCAGCTTACATGGAAAGCGGTGGCAGGCGCCAATGGATACCAAATCGTGCGCAGCGCCGCCAAGAAAGGCCCTTATAAGCAGGTGGCGAAGCTAAAGGGAAAGTCTTCCGTAACCTTTACGGATCCGAATGTGGAGGTCGGGAACCAATATTTTTATAAAATCCGCGCCCTGCGTACAGGGACTGTGAAAGGGTATGGAAGCTATACCTCTGCGCAGGAAATGTGGATGGTGGATTCCCCCAAGGGAATAAAGGTTTCTTCCCAAAAGGCAAATAAGGTAAAGCTGTCCTGGAAGAAAAAAACAGGGGCAGACGGTTACCAAATCTTAAGGAGCACGAAGGAAGGCACGGGCTACCGTGTGGTGGGGTCAGTGTCTGGCGCCAGCAAGACTTCCTATACAGATGTGGCAGTTGTGCCTAATAAGACATATTATTATAAGGTATCGGCAACCGGGAGCTGGGGGCTGGAAGGCATAGGAAATGAGCCAGCGCCTGTAACGGCATCCACGGCAGTGCCGAAAAGCGGGATAAAGTCCATTACGGCAGGGGACGGCGGCAGCCTGGTGCTGCATCTGGCAGGCGTTTCAGGGGCTTACGGGTATGAAGTAAGGAGGAGCAAGCAGCCAGATAAAGGGTTCCAGGTAGTTGGGGAAGCCAGCCAGGGGACAGTTTACACAGATGTGGGGCTAGAAGAAGGGACCGCTTATTATTATAAGGTCAGGACAGTATGGGTAGCCTCAGGGAAGAAATACTACAGTGGGTATTCCGATGTAAAGAGCAAAGGGGTTTCCCAAAATTAGGAAAAAAGGTAAGAGGAGATGGAATTTTGAAAAAAAATGTAAGATATTTGGCAGTTGCACTTGCAGTATCCGTAATATCCGTAAATGCTTTTGGAAGCGGTATTCCTTCCTATGCAAATGGAATTGGGCAACAGGACAGCCTAAAAGCCCAGGGAGGCTATGAGGGCTTGCCAGGCAATAACGGGGATACCCAAGAAGGAAGCCTTCCAGGGAGTACAGGCGTTTCCCAAGGAACTGGCTTAGGCCCAGCAGGAAGCAATGGGGAAGCCCCAGGGAGCGGGAGCCCAGCAGGAAGCAATGGGGAAACCCCAGGGAGCGGGAACCCAGCAGGAAGTGATGTTGGAAGCCAGGAGAACGGAGGAAGCCCGGCAGGAAACAATGGGGAAACCCCAGGAACTGGCGGAAGCCTAGCAGGAAGCAATGGGGAAGCCCCAGGGAACGGAGGCTCAGCAGGAAGTGATGGGGAAGCCCCAGGAACTGGAGGAAACTTAGCAGGAAGCAATGGGGAAGCCCCAGGGAGCGGGAACCCAGCAGGAGGCGATGTTGGAAGCCAGGAGAACGGAGGTTCAGCAGGAAGCAACGGGGAAGCCCCAGGAACTGGAGGAAACTTAGCAGGAACTGATGGGGAAGCCCCAGGGAGCGGAAGCCCGGCAGGAAGCAATGCCGGGACTCAGGAGAATGACGGCATTTCCCAAGCAAATGAAGAGGATGCCGGGGAGGGTACAGAAAGCGGCGGGCAGGCAGAGGCTTTGGAAAAGGCTTTTGCAGAAATGGTTGGCGGATATGATTTATATGCCATGCTGGCAAATGGCCAGGAATTTCCGGTGCGCCGTATGCCCGAAGAATCCTCTGAGGCATTGCATACCTTGCCAAGCGGATACCAAGTGAAGCTGGCAGGCGTTGTGGTAACCCAGGATATGGTATGGTTTCAGGTGGAATATGGCTATCAGGATGTCTCATACCGGGGGTATATCCAGGAGGATTATATTGTGACCCAGGATACCAGGCTGCAGGAGTGGAAGGATCTGAGGCAGGGTACATATGGGGTGCGCAATTCTGCCCGGGGGGCTGCGGGGAATACGGATTTATCCGCATTCCCCAAGAGTTACCAGTCTTATATTAAGAAGCTGGTAGCAGCCCATCCGAACTGGACCTTTGTGCCGATGAATACGGGATTGGACTGGAGCGAGGTTGTAGAGAATGAGGCTAAGCCGAAAGTGAACCTGGTGGATAACAGCGACCCGAATACGTTTGATACCTGGAAATCCACGGATGCTGATTCCTATGATATTTCCACCGGGAAGTGGATTGTGAAGGAAGGGAGCACTTGGGTCCAGGCATCGAGATCCATCCTGAAATATTACCTGGATCCCCGTAATTTCTTAAATGAAGATTCCGTATTCCAATTTGAGCAGCTGACCTATAATGGGAGTTACCATACGGAAGCCGGCGTGGAGAAGGTGCTCAGCGGGACATTTATGAGCGGTAAGAAGCTGGAGGATGGATCTGGCGGGGGGATTACTTATGCCCAGGCATTTATGAAAATTGGGCAGGAACTGAAAGTAAGCCCTTTTTTTCTGGCCAGCCGTGTACGCCAGGAGCAAGGGGTCAGCGGCAGTTCCTCTTTGATTTCAGGCACTTACCCCGGGTATAAGGGATATTATAATTACTTTAACAGGCAGGCCACAGGAGTAGGGGAAGCCGTGATTATCAATGGCCTTAAGGAGGCAAAGAGCAAAGGCTGGAATACCCGCTACAAAGCCCTTAAGGGCGGGGCGGAATCTGTCTCCGCAGACTATATCACCAAAGGGCAGGACACCTTTTACCTGCAGAAATTCGATGTGGACGCTTCTTATAATGGGCTGTACTGGCATCAGTATATGCAGAACCTGCTTGCCGCAGACAGCGAAGGCAAAAGCGTCCGGAAAAGCTATACAGAGATGGGGACCATCGACAACAGCTTCGTATTCAAGGTGCCAGTGTACAAAAATATGCCTTCCGCAGCATGCGGGAAACCAGGGGGAACCTTGAAAAAGACTACGCTGAGCGCTGCAAAGTCCGGGGATTCCGCAGTAAAGCTGACCTGGAAAGAAATACCGGGCGCCATAGGCTATGAGGTGCTGCGCGCAGAAGGGGATGGGAAATACAGCAAGGTGAAGAATGTAAATGGGCTGGAGAATACCTCCTACCTGGACAAAAATATTGTCCAGGGCAAGGTTTATTCCTACAAAGTGCGCGGGTTCCTAAGGCTCTATGGAGGAACCATGAAATCTTCCAGTTCAGCGGCCAAATCAGTGGATTTTGGGGTCTCCAAGACTTCCTGGAGGAACCTGAAGCTAAAAGACTACACAACGGCAGTCCTTTACTGGAACGAGGCGCCGGTGACGGGGTATAGGATTTACCGCAAAGTAGACGATGGGGAATTTACCCGTATTAAGACAATCACAGATAAGGCAAAGATTAGTTATAAAGATACCAAAGTCTTGCCGGGCCATACTTATACGTACCGTATCCGCTGTTATAATAAGGTTAATGGCGTAAATTATTATTCGTCTTACACGCCTACCAAGGCCATCCAGGTAAAAATGCCTGCCGCCAGCTTGGATAAAGCAGTGGTTTCAGGAGGCAGCAAGGTGAAGCTTTCCTGGTCTAGGGATGCAAAAGCACAGGGCTACCAGATTTACCGTGCCACTTCCGCCAATGGGAAATTCACACGGGTAAAAAGCATTACAGACAATGCGAAGCTAAGCTGGTCAGATTCGAAAGTGTCGGCGGGGAACAAGTATTATTACAAGATACGTTCGTTTGTGAAGACCTCCCAGGGTACGAAAACTTCTGGTTTTTCCAAGACCTTGTCTGTGGACACGGTTCTTGCTAAGCCAGCCCTTTCTTCTGCAAAAGGGGTTTCTAAGGGGATTAAGCTGACTTGGAAAAAGGCTAAGAATGCCGCGGGGTACAAGGTTTACCGTTCCACGTCCAAGAATGGCGCCTATAAGCAGGTGAAGAGGATTGCATCGAATACAACGGTATCCTGGACGGATAAAAATGCCTCTAAGGGAAAGACTTATTACTATAAAGTAAAATCCTTTTCCCTCTTTGGGGGCAAGGGCAAGCATTCGGCATATTCCAACCGTCTGTCAGCCAAATGTTAGGAAAGAGCGCCGGAATGGATGGGATATATGCTTACAGAAGATAAGATATATGCTTACAAAGGAAAAGAATAGAAGAAGGGTTAGGGAAGGGTTATGAAAATTACGCCATACCGAATAAAAAAAGGGGTTCTGTATCTCAAACACTATGGGCCGAAGGCATTCTGGAACCGGCTGAAAGATAAGATGGAGTCGGAACGGGTTCCTTACGGCCCTTGGTTTGAACGGCATAAGGCCGGCAGCATAGAGCTGCGGCAGCAGGCAAAGCTGTCAAGGAAATTGGAGAAGCCTCCGGTGTTCAGCATCGTAGTGCCTTGCTATAATCCAAATCTGGATTATTTCTTTGAACTGATGACAAGCTTGCATGAGCAGTCTTACGGGTATTGGCAGCTTTGCCTTGCAGATGCCTCTACATCCTCCAGGGTAGAGGATTTAGCCCGCAATTTCCGTTTTATTTATGATGAGACCCGGATTTATTATATCCGCCTGAGGGAAAACGGCGGGATAGCGGAGAATACCAATTCTGGGATGGATTTGGCAAAGGGGGACTGGATTGGGTTTATGGACCATGACGACCTGTTGGCGCCAAACGCATTGTATGAGCTTGCCATGGCGGTTATCCAGGATAAAGAGATAGAAGCGATTTATACCGACGAAGACCAGGTGGAGGAGAAGAAAGACAGGGAGATGATCCACCAAAAGCCCCATTTTAAGCCGGACTATAGCCCAGATTTGCTCCGTTCCAATAATTATATCACCCACTTTTTCTGCGTGAAGGGCGATCTGCTGGACCGGGTGGGCGGCTTCCGTAAGGAATTTGACGGGGCGCAGGATTATGATTTTATCCTGCGCTGCACGGAGGCTGCAAAGAAGGTACATCATATCCCGAAGGTCTTATACCATTGGCGGATCCACAGCGGCTCAACGGCTGATAACCCCATGAGCAAGTCCTATGCCTACAAGGCGGGGAAGCGGGCGGTAGAAGCGCAGCTGGCCAGGGCAGGGGAACGGGGAAAAGTGTCCCAGCTGCCGCATTTTGGTTTTTACCGGGTAAAGTATGCGGTTACAGGCGCCCCCTTGGTGTCTATCTTAATTCCCAATAAAGACCAGGCAGGCGTGCTGCGGCGCTGTATGGCTTCGTTACAGAAGTCCTCCTACCAGAATTATGAAGTTATTTTAGTGGAAAATAACAGTACGGGGCAGGAGATTTTTAGCTATTACCAAGAACTGGCAGGAAAGCCCCTGGAACAGGGGAAGACCCTGTTAGGGCAGGGCAGCCTCCCAGGGGGGCAGGCCGTGAAGATCCTCCGCTGGGAAAAGGGCTTTAATTATTCAGCCATCAATAATTTTGCCGCTTCCCACGCTTCTGGGGAATACCTAATCCTTTTGAATAACGATATTGAGATAATCACAAAAGATTGGATAGAGGAAATGCTGGGCAACTGCCAGCGGCCGGGGGTCGGCATTGTGGGCGCCCGCCTCTATTACCCCAATAATACCATACAGCATGCAGGGATAGTAGTGGGAATTGATGGGATTGCCGCCAACATGTTCCCAGGCCTCAAACGCGGCCAGGAAGGGTATTACCACAAGGCGGCGCTGCAGCTGAATTACAGCGCGGTGACCGCGGCCTGCCTGATGGTCCCTAAGGAAATCTATGAAAAAGTCCATGGGCTGGAGGAGAAGCTGGCTGTGGCGTTCAACGACCTGGATTTCTGCCTGCGGGTGAGGGAAGAAGGGTATCTGGTGGTATACAACCCCTTTGTGGAGGCTTACCATCATGAATCCAAGTCCCGGGGCCAGGAGGACACCAAGGAAAAGGTCCGCCGGTTTGGGGAAGAGATTGAGTTTGTCCGCAGCCGCTGGATGCAGCTTATCCAAAAAGGGGATCCCTATTACAACCCCAACCTTTCGCTGAAAAAATGCAATTATTCCCTAAGGCGTTAAAAGGGGAAGCCCAAGGCTTGCCCTTTTGGGGATTCAATGCTACAATAAGGGGACGGAGGGGCTGTTACTGTCAATCAGGGATTCAGAGTGGGAAGAGGCATATGATGAAAGTATTTATCTGCCCAGAATGCGGCGGCATTACAACAGTATCCAGAAGAAAAGAGATGTTCTGCCATAAATGCGGCGGCACAAAGATGGTTCCGTGCAAGCTGAGCTTTTCAAAATACACTGAGATGGACGAACAGCAGCGGAAGGATTATTCTGAAAGCTGGCTATACATACGGAATCGTACCAACGGGGAACATTAAGAAATAATTAAGAAATAGAAGAGGGCTTTCCTTTCGGGAAATACAGTACGATGAAACCGTAATCTACTAATTTAAGCATCAAAGGCTGGGAACTATGTATAAAGAACAGAAAAAAAGCTGGGTCAAGCATTTGGATTTCTTAATCCTGGATCTTCTCTGCCTGGGAGTGTCTTTCTACCTGTCTTGCCTGATACGCCTGGGGAATATCAGGAAGGCGCCTGTGCTGCGGGAATACAACCGCCTGGCGGTAGTAGTGCTTCTTTTGGATATCTGTATTGTGTTTTTCTTTGAGGCTTATACAGGCATCCTGCGCAGGAATAAGGTACAGGAACTGAAGGCGGTGATACTCCACTGCAGCATTATTTTTACGGCAGTCACAGTCTATATCTGGGGTAACAAGCAGTCCGAAATTTATTCCAGGCAGGTAATCTTGGTATTTTGGTGGATTGCCATAGGGGTAGAATACTTTTCCAGGTGCATATGGAAAATATATATCAGGCAGCGGATGATACGCAGGAAGAATTTTTCGCAGCTGATTGTAGTGACGGAAGACCGCTATGCCCAGGAATGCGTGTCAGATTTCCAGAACAACCGCTATAAGGAATTTGAAGTCACCGGCGTGGTGGTGGTAGATGTGAATCGGATAGGGGAAGAAGTCTGCGGCGTGCCGGTGGTGGCCAGTGCAGACAGCTTCTTGGAATATGTGCGCGTCAACGTGGTGGACGAGGTGTTCATCAATGGGAATACCAGGGAGAGCAGCGAGGCTTTGGCCAATGAACTGCTGGAGCTGGGGCTGACCGTGCATTTCAACCTGGTGCGGGAGTCCCGCCTGATGCCAAATAAATTGGTGGAGCATTGCGGGAAATACCTGGTGCTGACCACCAGCATGAAGATTGCCACTCCCAGGCAGCTGTTCTTAAAGCGGCTTATGGATATTACAGGGAGCCTCGCTGGCCTTCTGATGATGGGGATTGCCCTGGTAGCTTTTGGGCCAATCATTAAAGTGCAGTCGCCTGGGCCGATTTTCTATTCCCAGACACGGATTGGGAAAGGCGGCAGGCGCTTTAAGTTTTATAAGTTCCGTACCATGGTGGTGGGCGCAGACGCCATGAAGCAGGAACTGATGGGGCAGAATGAAATGGACGGGCTGATGTTTAAGATGGAGGACGACCCCAGGATATTTGGGATCGGGAAATTTATGCGGAAGTTTTCCATTGACGAGCTGCCCCAATTTTGGAACGTGCTGAAAGGGGACATGAGCCTGGTAGGGACAAGGCCCCCGACAGAGGACGAGTTTGAGCAGTATGAGCTCCACCACAAGGCCAGGCTGGGCATCCGGCCGGGGCTTACGGGCATGTGGCAGGTCAGCGGGAGGAGCGATATTAAAGATTTTGAGGAAATCGTAGCGCTGGACACCCAGTATATCTCCAATTGGTCCCTGGGGATGGACATGCGGATCCTGTTCCGTACCGTGGGGGTGGTGCTGCGGGGAAAAGGGTCATCATGATAGATATTTCAATTGCCATTGTAGCGTATCATAACGAAGAGGATGTAAGGAATGCGGTATGTTCCATTATGGGGCATACCGCTGACGTCGTTTCAAAGAAAATCTATATTATAGACAACAGCACGCAGCAGAATGGGTTGGGGGAGCTGGAACGGGAATGGCCGCAGGTGGAATACCTGCCCACAGGGAGGAACCTGGGGTTCGGCAGGGGGCATAATTATGTGTTAAGCCGCCTGGATTCGAAATTCCATGCGATTGTGAACCCGGATATCCTGCTGGTGGAGGACAGCCTGTCAGCCCTTATGGGCTTCCTGGAGAAAACGGGGGCCGGGATGGCAGTACCTAGGCTGCTGGATACGGAAGGGAAGCTGCAGGCGGTGTACCGGCGGGAGGTAACCGTGGCGGATATGGGGATCCGGATGTTCTTGCATTCGCATTTCAAAAAGCGGCAGGCATACCATACCATGCAGGATATGGATTATGGGAAGCCCTTCCAGGTGCCCTTTGCCCAAGGGAGTTTTTTGGTGGTGCGTACCAAGCTCCTGCAGGAATTGGGAGGCTTTGACGAGAGGTATTTTATGTATATGGAGGATGCAGACCTGTGCCGTACAGTGAATCTGGTGAGCAGCCTGTGGTATTGCCCAGACACAGGGGTCATCCATAAGTGGGAGAGGGGATCCCACAAAGACAGGAAGCTGCTGAAGGCACATATCGTGTCTATGGTGCGGTATTTCCGGAAATGGGGTTGGCGGCTATGGTAAAGGAAACGGCAGGAGCGGAGGTGGTATAGGTTGGGGACGAAGGAAGGCATCCGCATTTCTGTGGCTATGGTGACCTATAATGGGGCGGCATATCTCCGCGCCCAGATAGGATCTATTTTGTCCCAGCTGCAGGAGGGGGATGAACTGGTGGTCTCAGACGATGGGTCTGTGGACGGGACGGTTGGCATCCTAAAGGAATACCAGCAGTCCAATCAAAGAGTCCGGCTGCTGGAAGGGCCTGGCCGGGGGCTTAAGAAGAACGTGGAGCATGCCATTGCCCATACCCGGGGGGAATATATTTTCCTGGCAGACCAGGATGATATCTGGATGCCGGATAAAGTAAGGCGGGTGATGGAAGCTTTTGCCGGGGAGGGGCCTGGCGGGGCAGCGGGGAGCCCGGCGGGCAGGCCTTATGTGGTCATCCATGACGCGAAGGTGTTTGAAGGGGACAATCCAGGGGATATTTGGATGGATTCCTTCCTTGCATTCCGCAGCGGGGGGCCCGGCGTTGTGAAAAATATGGTGAAGAACAGCTATATCGGCTGCTGCATGGCGTTCCGGCGGGAATTGATAGGCTGGATCCTGCCAATACCGGACAGCATTGAAATGCATGACCAGTGGATTGGGATTCTGGGTGACTACAAGTTTGGGAAATCTTGTTTCCTGTGGGAGCCGCTTTTGCTGTACAGAAGGCATAATGCCAATAATTCCCGTATGGAGCATTATGGGATTGGTAGGATGTTACGAAATAGGGTGCAGCTGCTCTGGCACTTCCTTGTGAGAATTTTACATTTTGCTATAAAAAAGGCCTGAAAAAGTAGAAAATTTTAGAAAAATGACGATTGATAAATCGGGGAAAATATTATAAAATTATTGTTAAGCGTGTATTAAATTATAACAGAAATATGACAAAAATATGACGCACTGCAGGAAAGGTTTATAACGGGTGCGGCAGGTACGTTAGTGTTGGGGCACAAAGCAAGGATAGTATAAATTTAAAACGGGCAGGGTGAGGTTATGGCGAAGAAAAACGGGCAAAAAGCTGGGAGAGGGAAGAAAATCATACGGAGGTTAATACTGGTAGTGCTGGAACTGGCGCTTCTGGTAGGGGTCGTGGCGTGGGTCTGGGTGAACCAGAAAATGGACAAGGTGGAGACGGACGAGACCTTTGAAGAAAAGGAAGTGGTGAACGTAGAGCTCCCCAAAAAGACGAAGAAGGTGCTGCAGGGCTATGTGATGCTGGCGCTCTTTGGGCTGGATAACCGGGACAGCCAGAGTTATAACAGCGGCAATTCCGATGTGATTATGGTGGCCAGGATTGACAAAGATACCAAGGAAGTAAGGCTGGTCTCCGTATACCGCGACACATTCCTGAAAATGGCGGATTTGGAAAATACGGATGCTTACAGCAAGGCAAATGCAGCCTACGCAATCGGGGGCCCGACCCAGGCGGTGCGTATGCTGAATACAAATTTGGATTTGGATATTAAGGAATATGTGTCTTTTGATTTCAGCGCAGTGGCAGAAGCCGTGGATATCCTCGGGGGTGTGGAGATAGAGATTACAGACGAGGAATGCGTGCACCTGAACAATTATTGCGTTGAGACTTCTGAGGTAGTGGAGAAGGAATATGAGCCCCTGCCCGGAGGGGGGACGTATAACCTGAATGGCGTACAGGCCGTTTCCTATGGGAGGATCCGCTATACTTTAGGGGATGATTTTAAACGGACGGAACGCCAGAGGCTGGTGTTGAATAAAATGATAGAAAAGGCGCTGGCTTCCGATATAGGCACCATCAATTCCCTGATTGACGCTGTCTTCCCGAAGATTAAGACCAGCCTCACAAAGACGGAGATGCTTTCCCTGGCGGCAGACGCCTTTAACTACCGTATGGGAGAGACTGCCGGTTTCCCCTTTGACCTGGGGAATGTAGTGGTGGATGTAGCTTACCAGAAGCATGCCCAGGACTGCGTGATTCCCAGGGATTTGGCGACAAACGTAAAGAAGCTCCATGATTTCCTCTATGGCACTACAGATTATGAGGTGACAGAGAGCGTGCAGGGCATCAGCGATGAGATTGTGTACCGTTCCGGCCTGACTGCCAAGAAGGAAGAAGGGAGTACAGAGACAGAAGGGCAAGGAGAAGAAGGGGAAGGCAGCGAAGGCAGCACAGGGGGAGAAGAATGGAGCAGTGAGGAAGAAGCGGAAGAGAAGTATGCGACGGAATAGCATGGCAGGAGGGATTCAAAATGTGTGGGATTGTAGGATACATTGGGGAAGCGCAAGCTGCCCCAATTTTATTGGATGGATTATCTAAGCTGGAGTACAGGGGATACGACTCGGCAGGGATTGCAGTATATGATGGGGAAGAAATCCGTGTGCAGAAAGCAACGGGGCGGCTGAAAGCCTTAAGCGAGCTGACCCATGACGGCGCCACCATGCCAGGGGTTTCCGGCATTGGGCATACCCGCTGGGCGACCCATGGGGCGCCTTCGAATGTGAACGCCCATCCCCATTATAACCAGGATAAGACCATCGCCGTGGTGCATAATGGGATAATAGAGAATTATATGAAGCTTCGGAAGTACCTGGAAGGAAAGGGCTGCCAGTTTGTCTCAGAGACGGATACCGAGGTGGTGGCGCACCTGTTGGCCAGATATTATAAGGGCGACCCCTTAGAAGCGGTTACCAAGGCGATGCACCGTATGGAGGGTTCCTATGCCTTGGGGATTATCTTCAAAGACCATGCAGACAAGGTGTATGCGGTGCGCAAGGATAGCCCTATGATTGTGGGCCATGGCAAAGATGGGAACCTGATTGCCTCAGATGTGCCGGCTGTCCTGAAATATACCAGGAAGGTATATTTTATCCAAAATGAGGAGATTGCAGCTTTAACGAAAGAGGGTATTACCTTTTTCAACGTGGATGGGGATGAGATTGCCAAAGAGCCCACTACCATAGATTGGGATGTGAACGCCGCCGAGAAGGGCGGCTATGAGCATTTCATGCTAAAAGAAATGTATGAACAGCCCCAGACGGTGAAGGACACGCTGAACCCCCGCATCCGGGACGGGGAAGTCGTAATTGAGGAACTGGGGATGGAAGATGGGGAAATCTGTGCCGTCAACCGGATCCACATTGTGGCCTGCGGCTCTGCCTACCATGCGGGCGTGACGGCAAAATACGTTTTCGAGGGGCTGGCCAGGGTGCCGGTGGAGGTGGATTTGGCCTCTGAATTCCGCTACCGTAACCCCATCCTGCAGCAGGATGACCTTGTGATTATCATCAGCCAGTCCGGCGAGACAGCAGACTCCCTGGCCGCTTTGCGTGAGGCCAAGGCACGCGGCATCAAGACCCTTGGGATTGTCAATGTGGTGGGCAGTTCCATTGCCCGGGAGGCAGACCGTGTTATGTACACCTGGGCAGGCCCGGAGATTGCCGTGGCCACCACGAAGGCTTACAGTGCGCAGCTTATTGCGGAGTACCTGCTGGCCATTAAGTTCGCCCAGGCCAGGAATACCGTATCAGCGCAGGAGGTGGAAGGGCTTTTGCGGGACTTGCAGAAGCTGCCGGAACAGATTGAGATGCTTTTGGGAAATAAGGGGCGGATCCAGCATTTTGCCAACCGGTATATTGCCGCGAAGGATGTGTTCTTTGTGGGCAGGGGCATTGACTATGCCATTTCCATGGAGGGCTCCCTGAAGCTGAAGGAAATTTCCTATATCCATTCTGAGGCCTATGCGGCTGGGGAACTGAAGCATGGCACCATTTCCCTGATTGAGGAAGGGACCCTGGTGGCAGCCGTGGTGACCCAGGAAGAACTGTATAAAAAGACCATCAGCAACATTGTGGAACTTAGGAGCCGGGGCGCCTTTGTGCTGGCGGTGACCAATACGGGAAACCGGGAGATAGAAAAAGCGGCGGATTATGTTATTTATATCCCCCAGACGAACTGGTACTTTACCAATTCCCTGGC
This sequence comes from uncultured Lachnospiraceae bacterium, assembly GCA_910588965.1. GTDB lineage: Bacteria > Bacillota > Clostridia > Lachnospirales > Lachnospiraceae > Petralouisia. The sequence goes on from CAJUSO010000019.1 coordinate 50,549, forward strand.
CATCATACCTTTGCAGCTGTTCAGCTATTATGTATCCGTGGGCAAAGGATGCGATGTGGATAAGCCCAGGAACTTGGCTAAGTCTGTGACGGTGGAATAGAAAAACACTTTTTTTTAAAATAGTTGTCACAATTCTGACACAAATTTTCCGTAAACTGCTTACAGAACAAAGAAAACAAACCAAGCAGAGAATGAAACAGGAAACAAAGATAAGCAGGAGAAAGGAGAATTTGTTATGGAAAACAACAATACAAACCTCAATAACCAAAATGGGAACAATAATTCTGATTCTTTCTATTCATATAGCTACCGCAACCAGGAAAACCAAGACTGCAACCCTAATTATTTCGAGAAGAAAGAAGAGGAAGCCTATACTGCCGCCCATGCAAATGAGGCAGGGAATACATCTGATGCAAAGGAAGCAGCCCCCGCCTATCATGAGGTACAGGCAGACGGCACGTACCATGGAGCCAGCCAGCCATACTTTACCGGGCAGGCGGCTGGGCAAGGGAATGGGAACGACGGCTTACCCAGGCAGGGCAGCAGCTTAACAGAGGGAGATGCCTATGGGAATAGCCAGGGCGGGGCATCTGCCTATGGAAGCAGCCAAGGAGAAGCATCTGCTTATGGAAGCCAGCCAGAAGGAGCCGCCTATGGAAGCAGCCCAGAAGGAACCGCTTATGGAAGCAGCCCAGAGGGAACCGCCTATGGAAGCAGCCAGAAGGAACCGTCTGTTTATGGCAAAAACCAGGCGGAAGGCCGTGCTTATCAGGGCGCTTCCCAAGAAGGGCCAGCTTATGGCAGTTCCCAAAATGAGAATGCCAGGCCGGGCATGGAGCAGTTTTACCATACCAGCCAGTGGGGTCCTGCTGAGAGCCAAGAGGGGAAAAAAGCTTCCAGGCGGCAGAGGCGCCAGAAGGCGGCAAAGGAGAAAAAGCCCCATGGCTTTGGGATGTCTTTGGCAAAATGCGCAGCAATTGCCGTCGTATTCGGCCTTGTCTCCTCTACTGTTTTCTATGGGACGGGGCTGGGGTTTGAATATACCACTGGCAAGCCTGGCGCTGGTATCAGTTCCACAGCAAATAATAACTCAAGTGGGATTGCGGATAACAGCAGCGGCCTGTCTGCTACCAGCGTGAGCACGGCTACTACCATTTCCGATGTATCTGACATTGTGGAAAATGCAATGCCTTCGATTGTGTCCCTTACCAATATGGGCCAGCAGGAAATGGGCTATGATTTCTTCGGCCGTTCCTATGTGCAGGATACGGAAAGCGCAGGCAGCGGCATTATTATTGGGCAGACAGAAGAGGAAATCTATATTGCTACCAACAACCATGTGGTTGCCAATTCCACCCAGCTTACGGTGAACTTTATTGACAACCAGACAGTGACGGCGGAAATCAAAGGCACAGATTCCAGTACAGACCTGGCAGTAGTTTCCGTAGATATCAATGATATCCCAAGCGAGACCATGGAGAAGATTAAAGTGGCCACCTTGGGAGATTCCGGGAAGCTGAAAGTAGGCGAAGGCGCCGTAGCCATTGGGAACGCCTTAGGCTATGGGCAGTCTGTAACCACAGGCGTTATCAGCGCCCTGGAGCGTGAAGTGACCGTGCAGGATGAACAGACAGGGGCGTCTATCACCAACGATTTGATCCAGACCAGCGCAGCCATTAACCCAGGGAACAGCGGCGGGGCGCTGCTGAACATGAAGGGTGAAGTGATTGGCATTAACTCCGTGAAATATTCCGATACCCAGGTGGAGGGCATGGGCTTCTCCATCCCGATTTCAGCCGCAGAGCCAATTATCAACTCCTTGATTACCAGGGAATTGGTAGATGAATCCAAGTCCGCATACCTGGGCGTATCCGGTTCTGATGTGACAGAAGAGATGTCCGTAGGCTTTGGGATCCCGGAAGGGCTTTATATTACCTTAGTCCAGGAGAACAGCGCAGCCGCCCAGGCAGGCATCAACAAGGGCGACGTCATGACAGGGTTCGACACCCGTAAGGTGCGTTCCATGAAAGACTTGGAAGAAATCATCCAGTATTATGAGGCTGGCACAGAGGTAGAGATTACCCTCCAGTCCAATGTGGACGGGGAGTGGCAGGAACGTAAGGTGACGGCCAAGCTTGGCAAGAAGAATGGATAAATAGATAGGATTTCTATAAACTGCAAAAAGGAAAAGGGCATTCCCTAGGGAGTAGGGGATGCCCTTTTCCTTTTGCGGCTTTTTTCTCTTATAGGAAAGGCCGTGTTGCTGTAAAGCATGGAAGTCCATGGCTTTCCTATAAGAGAAAACCCTCTGGGGGATACGCACCCGCACACAAGGTAAAAGATTGTTCACAATGCAGATGTTACCTGCTTACTCCTGCTGCTAGAGGGGCATCAGTTTGCCCCGCGCCTATATCCCCATCCCATTTTTGGTGATAATTTTACAACTTTGACATAACTTTGCCGGAAGTAAGACGCATAATTAAGGTAGGATATAGCCATATCCTATAATTAAGGAAGATACACGAAGCAGGGGATTGCTGTCTTTTGCAGAAAGGCGGTTTACAAGAATGAGGAAATCTATGGTATTAAAAACACTATTCCGTTCGCCTTTAAAGGCTATGTTAACTTTCTTGCTGATAGCAGCAGCTTCTTTTGCACTGTTCTCCCGGGCCACAGATTATGCTGTCACCATGCGGGAGATTGCGCGTGCGGAAAGCTTCTGTAAAGGAGTTGCCGCTTTGGATAATACGGCGTCTTATGTCATCCTGCAGGGGGCAGGCAGCGGGCAGGTGTCGGACTATACGGCCTATGAAGTGGGGGCAAGGCCTTGGCCTTCCAATGGGCAGATTGCGGAATTCTCATCATTGCCAGGTGTTACGTTAGCTGATACAAGGTATATGACGGCTGGCCTGGTGGGAGGGTACAAGCGCCTGGTGGATGAAAGTGCAAGTGTAAGGGGTAGGTTTGTGATAGAGGGTACATATGCTGGGTGTGATTATACACCAGGCACTACGGGGGTCATGAAGCTGGCATTTGACGATGTCAGGGTGGTTGCCTGTGATGATGATGGGATTGACTTGGGCAGCCCGATTGAGGCTATCGCTGTGGACGACCAGACTTATTACGACAACCCTTACCCTGCAGCATATTTTGAGAAGTTGGAGAAGGGGAGCAGGTGTCTGGTTATGGGGACATATGGGGATATCCATAAGCCGCGGATGGATATGGGGGAGGAGGCCTTCCAGGTCATAGATGGGCTGGGTAAGGGCTACTTAGATACAGAGGGTTTTGCCTTCCAGAAAGGAAAAGTAGAGGCAATCAAACAGAGCATTTATACCTATGACATTGTGTATACTTCAGATATGCGTGCTATCCCACGTTTTAATGAACACCATATGGCAATCTCCCAGGGGCGTTCCCTAGTAGAAGGGGATAGGGATGCATGTGTTGTAAATGAAATCTTCCTGGAGGCCTATGGGCTGTCAGTAGGGGATAGGGTCAGCATACAATTAGGCGACAGGCTTTTCCACCAGAACCCAGGGAAAGGCGCAAGGGCTCAGGACGCAGAGAGCATTTCGGCGTTTGTCAGCATGGAAGAACTGGAGATTGTCGGTGCATACCGGGATATGGATGATAATTGGATGCGTAGGCAGGAAAGGGGATGGAGTTACTCCATAAATACTGTGTTCGTGCCGTCTGGGCTCCTGCCCATAGAAGTCCCGGATGATTATGAGCCTGCCATGGGCGAATTCAGCGTCCTGGTGGGGGATCCCTATGACATAGGGGAATTCCGGCAGGCAGCAGAGCCGTTGGCAGCAGAGATTGGCATCCCGATGCGTTTTTCAGACGGGGGATGGCTTGGCATGAAGGACAGTTTTGAGGCAGGGCGGTGGGCGGCATCCCTGACGGCCATGCTATCCATAGCAGGGGCAGCCCTTGCATTGTTTCTGGCGGTGTACCTTTACCTTGGCCGGAATAGGAAAGTCTACGCCATCATGCGGACGCTGGGCGTCCCTGGAAAAAAGGCAAGGGTTTCCCTTGTGCTGCCTTTTTTCCTATTGTCAGTATGGGGCATACCGGCAGGCGGCATGGCTGGGCTTGCCTATACATCTTGGACGGCAGGAGAGGCTCTTGCAGGTATGGCGGCCAATGCGCCCTACGGTTATGTGGCAGATACAGCGCTCCCCCCTGGTACGGCGCTCTTATGCCTATTATTGGAACTGGCATTTATCTTTTCCTTAACCCTGGTATTTTTGTGGAAAATTAAGAAAATACCTCCTTTGGAATTGCTGCAGGATGGGGCGGTGCATCAAGGCAGGGGCAATAGGGCTGGTTTGGAGCTTGCAAGGGATGGGGATGGAGCCAGCGGGGCAGATATTGCTAAGATTCCAGAAGCCGGCGGAATCCAGGCATCTTCCCATAGGAAATACCCTGCTCCATGCCAAGTGGCTGCATTCATTTGGCGCCGTATGCGGCGCAGCATAGGGAAGGCAGCTATACCCTTAGGCTTGGCAGCCGCGCTGATGGGCGGCGTTGGGATGTTTGTGTTGGCAAGGATTGCGTATCAAGATGCTGCCAAGGAAATAAATGTGAAAGGCAGGGCGTTGATGTTTTCCTCGTCTTCCGTAGGGAATCTGTCAAGTTCTGGCTTGGTGGAGGATTTTTATTGCTATGATAGCTTTGGGGTACGCATCCATGGAATGGGGGCAAGTGCCCCTATGACATTTACCAATGACCTGGACCGTTACCTGGCTGGCAATTACACCGCCGCTTATGCCCCAGGATATGACAGTTCCTGCATGGGCAGCACAGAAGCCGTGTGCCTGATGGGACGGGGGCTTGCAGAAGAGTTGGGCATCCAGCCGGGAGATAGGGTAGCCCTCTTATCAGAAGATATGTATACTGTCATGTCAGAGGAATACAAAGAAGAGGATGTGCTTCAGATGAAGGTTAATCTAAAGGTAAGGATGTATCAGGTTGCGGGGGTGATAGATTCTGGGGCGGAAGATGCAAGCGGCGGCATTTTTGCGCCGGCGAACAGGGTTATGGCGGATGTCTATGGCCAGCCATTCCCTTTCCAGTATTGTGAATTTACATTATCAGATAATAGGAAGGCTGGTGATTTAGACAGCCTGCTGGAGCAGGAAAAAATGCTCGGGCAGATGGATGCTCCCATGGCTTCTTTCTACATTGACATGACAGGGTTTTGGAACATCCAGCGGATTTTGGGGCTTCTGGAATCTTTGTTCCCTGTCGCTATGGCGGCTGCATGGCTTGTCAGCCTGTTCGGCTCTGGGCTTTCCATCCTGCAGTCGGCCAGGGAGGCCGCATTCTTACGGGTCTTAGGCGCGGCAAAGAAACGCGTCAGGTGCATGCTGGTACTGGAACAGGCTGCCTTATGCATTGCAGGCATCATCCTGGCGGCAGGGGGGCTTGCCTTGTACAGCCCTAGGCTGTTTGCCAGAGGCGCCAAGACAATGGGAGCCTGTTGGGCGCTGTACTTCCTTGGATGCCTCTTGGGCGCATCCACAGCAGCCATACAGGTGACCCGGCACAAGATCCTAAGGCTTTTGCAAGGAAAGGAGTAGGGGATGACAAAATTAATGTCAGAAAATGTTTCCTATAAGTATAGAGATGCGGAGGATGCAGCTATTTCTGGAATTCCATACGAGTTTATCACTGGAAAGGTGTATGCAATCTTGCCGCCGCGCTTTTTGTTAAAGCTTGTTTGCTGCATATTTAGACTTTGCAGGTTCTAGGGCAAGTAGAATGGGGCAGTCTCTTCATCAAGAAGTTTTGCCATACCATAACTCCTGTATTAGCCTAAATATTTATTGGGTTTTTTGTGAAAGCTGAATATATTTTCTTTATTAATCCTATGGTATGCAATTAGCAGGCAATCCACAAAGTCCAGGGAGATTGACGAATATATGTCAATGGCCATCCTGACGCATTCGCCCTCGGTACAGGATGTGATATGTTGTGAACTGTAGATGTAAACATTTCCGGCAAATGCAGTATTTTAGCGGAAATGCACATCTGCAAAAATACAACATATGCGGCTGGCTCATTTGTGGTGGATGGAAACTTGCAGATGTTGTGGTAAAGGAAGAAGGTGATAATCCTTTTATTCGT
>CAJUSO010000020.1 GCA_910588965.1 uncultured Lachnospiraceae bacterium
ATGGCATGGATATAGAAGATGCTGTTATTACCAGCTGCCAACCAGAAGCAGGGGGATGGCATAGGTATAGATTCTATTATCAGCTGCCAATTACAACTAAAAGCAGGAGGAAAGAAATGGAATGGATAAAATGTAAGAGCGGGCATCTGGATTTGGTTTCAGATATGTACGGCAGGGTTGTAAAACATTTGGAAGATACGGTAAATTATCCAAAGTGGTCAAAGGAATACCCCTGCAGGGAAAGCGTAGCGGAAGCCATCCAGAAGGGGGAGCAGTATGCCTATGTGGAAAAAGGAAGGGTTTTGGGCGCCGCCGTGCTGAATGAAGACCCTGACGGAAACTATGGAGCCGGTGATTGGAGCCAGGAACTGAAGCCCGGGGAGTATCTTGTGATACATACGCTGGCTGTAGACCCAAAAGCCGGGCGCAGGGGGATAGGCGGATATATGGTGAGCCGTATCCTGGAAACCGCCATGGAAAACGGCTATCAGGCAATCCGGATTGACGTGGTGCCGGGCAATCTCCCGGCCATAAGCCTATACCAGAAATATGGCTTTACCTTTGCAGGCACAAAGGATTTGGGTAGGGATTTAGAGGAAATCCCAATGTTTGAGTTATACGAAAGGAACCTTCCGGATGCCCTGCCGCAGGCGCCTTCCGATAGCGGAAGGCATCCAGCCCAATAGGATGGCTGCGGCATGGGCTGCCCAGAAATCATTCCTTCAAAGGGTTCCCATTTACTGCCCTGGCGCCTGCAATGGCCTCTTTCGTCTTGGCCAGGGCAGATTCTGCCATTGCTATGGCGTCCTGGGTCTTGGCTAAGGCAAGTTCTGCCTCCAGGATGGCGTCCTGGGTCTTCTCCAGGCTGTCCGTTTCCTGGCGCCTTCTGCCATACAGCGCCATCTGGCTGCGGATGCGCCCAATCAGCTTGTTGCTAATGGCGTCTGGCTCCATGCGCCACATCCAGTTGTACCCCAGTGTGGACGGTGTATTCATCCTGCCGTTCCCGCCCAAATCCAGTAAATCCTGCATCGTCACAATGGCCAAATCACCAACGCTGGCCCATACGCCCCGCATCACGCCCCAATTCAGGCCTTCTTCCTCGTCCAATTTTAAGTATTCCTTGGCAAATGCCACGCAGTCCTTGGGCGCAGATTCCATCCACCCCAAAATCGTGTCGTTGTCATGGGTCCCTGCATATACCACGCAATTCCTGGTATAATTATGGGGCAGGTAATCCCCGTCCTCCCGGGAATCAAAAGCAAACTGGAACAGCTTCATGCCTGGATACCCGGAATCTGCCAGCATCTGCCGCACGGAATCTGTCAGGAAGCCCAAATCTTCTGCAATAATATCAAGCTTCCCTAATTTCTTTTCAACCGCACGGAACAGCCCGATGCCAGGCCCCTTGCGCCACTCGCCGTTCCTTGCCGTCTTATCCCCGTAAGGGATGGCATAGAAAGAGTCAAACCCCCGGAAATGGTCGATGCGTACGACGTCAAAAAGCTTGGAGATTTTTTCCAGGCGCTTTGTCCACCAGCGGTATCCGTCCTTTTCCATCACATCCCAACGGAACAGCGGGTTCCCCCACAGCTGCCCATCCTCTGAAAATGCATCCGGCGGGCATCCTGCCACGTCAATGGGATCCAGGTTTTCATCCAAATAAAACTGGGAAGGGTTTGCCCACACATCGGCGCTGTCCATAGCCACATAGATGGGCACGTCCCCAATCATGCGGATGCCCCTCTGGTTGGCATACTCCTTCAGCTGCCCCCACTGCTTATAAAACAGGTATTGCACCATTTTCCAGAAACCAATCTCATCGGCAAGGACCTGCCTGGCGGATTCCATTTCCTCCTCCTGGCGGAGTTTGATTTCCGGCTCCCATTCGCTCCAGGAAGCCCCGTCATGTGCATCCTTTAACGCCATAAACAATGCATAATCCTCCAGCCAGCCAGCCTGCTCCTTGCAGAATGCCAGGTAATCCTCTGGTATTTTTTCCAGGAACCTGGCGTAGGCCTTGTGGAGAAGCGGGTAGCGGCTCTTATAAAGCGCCCCGTAGTCTACCTTGGTAATGTCCCCGCCCCAGCCATAGGACTGGCATTCCCGTTGTGCCAGCAGCCCTTCCTGGCAGAGTATTTCCAAATCTATGAAATAGGGGTTCCCGGCAAAGCTGGAAAATGACTGGTAGGGCGAATCCCCATAGCTGGTAGGGCAGATGGGCAATACCTGCCAGTAACTTTGCTGCGCCTTTACAAGGAAATCCACGAATTTCCTCGCTTCTTCCCCCAGGGTGCCAATCCCATAGGGAGACGGCAAAGAAGAAATATGCATTAAAATTCCACTACTACGCATGGTGCGTACCTCCTTAACCTTTCACTGCGCCCGCCACCACGCCTTCTATGATATATTTCTGGCAGGCCGCATAAAATACGATGATTGGGATAATCGCCAGCACCAGCATCGCCATCATAGCCCCCATGTCCACAGAGCCATAGCCTCCCTTCAGGTACTGGATGGCAATGGGGACTGTCTTCCAACGTTTGATGTCCAGCACCAGGTAAGGCAGCAGGTAGTCATTCCAAATCCACATGGCCTGAAGGATTGCCACTGTGATGCAGGTAGGCTTCAAAATGGGAAGCACCACCAAAAAATACGTCTGGATTGGCGTGCAGCCATCAATCATGGCGGCCTCCTCAATCTCAAGCGGTATCCCCCGGACGAAACCGCAGAACATAAATACCGCAAGCCCGGCCCCAAATCCCAAATACACTACTATAATACCAATTGGGCTGGATAAATGCAACATATTTGCCAATTTTGACAAGGTAAACATCACCATCTGGAAGGGCACAATCATGGAAAACAGGCACAGATAATAAATCCAGGATGAAACCTTGGAATTTACCCTTGAAATATACCAGGCGCACATAGATGTACATAAAATAATAACAGCCACGGAACATACCGTAATAAACAAAGAGTTTTTAAAGGCGTCAAAAAACTGTATTTTCTCTATCCCGCCTACATAATTTTCCAGCTTCACGAACATTTTCCCAAGGGGCAGCTCAAAAGGCTTGCGGCTGATGTAGACCTTTTTCTTGAAAGAATTTATGGCCACCAGCAAGATTGGGAACACCCATGCCAAAGAAAGGACTGTGAAAAATATTGTATACACCCACCCATGCTTCACTTTTTTTGCATCCATACCAAAACCTCCATCCTCCCGCGCCCTGCAGCCTGCACAACGGCCATCCCGGCTTCCAACAGCAACGGTATCCATTTCTGACTCTTTTTACACTCTCCTGTATCTACCTATATGCCGTTTAGTATGCCGGTTTTTTTGCGGAATTATGCAAAAAGGGTGTCAACAACTGTATAGTTGGGAATGGGCTTGTTCAAAGACATGGGAAAATGCTTTCGGATGAATCCCCTCTGCGGGCATCATCCCAACAGATTGCAGATTCTAAGCAAAAGCATTCTTGGAAATATTCCAGAAAGAGGGAAGTGCAGAAAAATAGGATTAGCTGGATAGGTATTCCTACGATATGATGAACACTTCTTTTATCCTGGTGGGATATGTTCCGCCAGAGGCAGGATAACGCCGCCCTCTTTTCAGTAATAGTATTCTGGCGGTTAAATAACACAGCAGATTATGCAGGACAAATCTTTCTATGCGTTGTTACGGGATTTAACCGCCAGGGTAATATTGATGGATGCGGGGGATGGATACCCGCATCACCCTTATTTTATTTTCACTTTCTTGCCAATGCCCTTTGATTTCAGCAATTTCTGGTAGGCTGCTTTTTTCGCTTTCGGTACTTTTATGGTGGCTTTTGCATTAATGCCCTGGAAAGCTTTCGCACCTACCGTTTTTGATGTTAGCTTTGCAGACTTTATAGTAATGTCCTTCAGCTTCCCACAGCCGGAGAATGCCTGTTTGCCAATTTTGGATACCTTGGATGGGATGGAGACCTTCCCAAGGCTTGTACAGTTGGCAAAGGATTTTGTGCCAATGGATTCCACGTTTTTCCCAATGCTGACGGATTTTAATTTCTTGCATCCGCGAAAGGCGTTTGCGGCTATGCCAGTCACGTTGTATTTTACCCCGGAAATCGTAACCGTAGCTGGAACTGTGACTTTTGTGGCTTTCTTGTCTTTGGGTTTGCTGTATTCTAAGGATTTCCCCTGCTTTGTCACTTTATATTTTGCCTTTGTCTTAGGGTCGGTCAGCACTGTGCCCTTCTTGGGGGCTGTGACACTTAGCTTTATGCGGAACGTGCAGGCTTTGTAGTTTGCAGTTTCTGCTGCTGTTACTGTTATGATGGTATTGCCAGGTTTTTTGGCTGTGACCATGCCGCTGCCAGAAACCGCTGCCACATTGCGGTTTGTAGAAAGATAGCTGATTTTTCCCTCTCCCACGGTCCGCTTCGCATCCAGGCGGAATGGCTTGCTGCCAACCGCCTTGCTGTAATTGGCTGTTCCGCTTATGCACTGGCTTGCTTTTGCTACATTTACAGAAACTTGGTATTCGCATTTTTTATATTCCTCTGTTTCAGAGGCGGTAACCGTGATGAACGCTTTGCCTGCGCCTGTGATTTTAACTTCCCCTTTGCTGGATACTTCCGCAACTTTAGGATTGGATGAAGCATAGATAAGGGAGCCATTGCCTTTGGCCAATACGGTATCCAGTTTAAATGGGGCGTCTCCATAAGTTTTGGCGTAGGACGGTGTTCCTGTAAAGGACTGGTCTTCCTTATCTTTCTGGCCAGGATCTGCCTTCTTTACCATTATGCCGCAAGAGCCAGATACATTGCTGCCATCCTGGCTCTCTGCCATAATAGTTGCGCTTCCTTCACTGATTGCTGTTACCAGGCCATTTTCTACTGAAGCTACCTGAACGTTGCTGCTACTCCATTTTAATTGTTTATTTTCTGCGTCTGCCGGAGCAATTGCCGCCTCTAAAAGCAACGTTCCACCAGGATTCAGCGTTGTCTCAGATGGGGTTAGGGTAATTGCAGCAACTTTTCCAAATAATGATAATAGCCTAAAGGGAATAGTGTTTTCTTTTGCATATTCCTGGGCATACGAACCTTCATTCCCGTAAATGGCTAGGTTGCTGCAGCCAGTAAATGCAGATTGGCCGATATATTCCAAGCTTTCTGGCAGCCCTATGCTCGCCAAGTTCTTACAGCTTCTAAATGCCCCCATTTCAATTCTGGCCAACTTGTCAGGCAGTTTTATGCCTAATAGGCTGGTACAGCCAGTAAAGGCAAAACTTCCAATGATATTTAAGTTTTCAGGCAATTTTATGTCCACTAGGTTGCTGCATTTACTAAAAGCGTAACTTTCTATGGAAGTTATGCCTTGGGGCAGCTTTATACTAGAAAGACTGCTGCAGCCGTTAAAGGCATACTCCTCAATCTTGCGCAGGCTTTCAGGCAATTCCATATCTGTTAAACTGACACAGTTATAGAATACTTCACTTTCAATACTGGCCAGCTTACCAGAAAGCTTGACGCTTTTCAAATCATTGCAATCTGAAAATGCAGAATAGCCAATCTCCATCACATTAGGCGGTATTATTATATCTGTCAGCCCGCTTTTATAAAATGCTCCGTTGCCGATACGTGTAACATCGGGTGGTATTTCTGTATTTTTACATCCTAATACAAGTGTATTACTCTCTGTCTCAATAATTGCATTGCAGTTATTCCTGCTATCATAGACTTCATTTCCGCTTTCCACACGGATAAATTTCAAGCCAGTACAGCCCTTAAATGCATCGTCACTTATCTCTGCCACACTATCTGGAATCTTTATATTCTCCAGGCTGCTACAATCCCTAAATACATCTTCACCGATATTATCCAGACTCTCTGGGATGTTTACATCCTTCAGGCTGCTACAAGCTTTAAAAGCGCTCTTTCCAATACGCCTCACCGTATTCGGGATGCTTATGCCCGTTATATCCATACACTCTTCAAAAGCGCCCTTCCGTCTGACCCATTCGTCTCCATCCTCATATTCTACATATGTATAGCCATCAATGGCTATTATCTTCTTTCCATTGATTTTGGATGGAATTATAACTTTGCCGCCACTCCCTTTATATTTTGTAATTGTTATGCCATCATGCCCTTCTGTATATTCGTAATCCCTGGCTTCTTCGCTTCCCTCAATTTCAAAAGCCTTTATTACTTTCCCACTGTAGGCTCCTCTTCCGATAAGTATTGCTTGGGCTGTCCCGACGTCGACATTATTCTGGCAAATAAATATATAGTCCTTCCCTGATTCCAGAGCCTTCCCGCCATTTACCACTGTTACATCTGGGATTTTAGGGGTTCCATCACAGATAAAAACCTCTGGGGAAAGGGTGATTTTACAGGAAGAAAGCGGTATTGTTTTGGATGGATCCTGGCACGAAAATGGAATGTCATGTTCTTGCGCATACTGTTGCGCATAGGAACCCTCTGTTCCATAAACAGTCAGATTGCTGCAATTTTCAAATGCCTTACTCCCAATAGAGGACACGCTGCCTGGAATTTCTATTCCCTTTAGGCCGCTGCATGCGCTATAAGCTCCCCAGCCAATTGATTCCATTCCTTCTGGCAGGCTAACCCCCACAAGGCTCCTGCAGCCATGAAAGGCATTGTCTCCAACTGATAGGGTTCCTTCTGGAATTATCATTACCCCAGCCTTTCCTTCTGGGCACCTCAATATCAAACTTTTGTCGTCATTATATAAAATACCGTCATCACTTGAATAATAAGCGTTTCCCTTCGCGACATCAATATTTTCCAGGTTACTGCAGCCAGAAAATGTTCCATACCCGACAGATTTCACAAACTCGGAAAGATAGATGCCCTTCAGGCTGCCGCAGCCAGAAAATGCATAATCCTCAATAATGATGGAATTACCGTTTTCCGGAAATTTAACGTTTACCAAGCTGCTGCAGTCATTAAATGCATTTGTCCCTATAGATGTCGTGTTTTGGGGGATTTCGATTTCCGCCAGGCTCTTGCAGCCGCTAAAGGCCTCTCCTCCGATATGTGTTACTCCTTTTGCCATCTTAATATCTGTCAGGCTGTCACAGCCGCTAAAGGCACGTATTCCAATAGATGACACTCCTTCAGGAATTCTAACCCTTGTCAAACCGCTGCAGTTTAAGAATGCCTCTTCCCCAATAGACGTAAGCCCATCTTGCAGACTGATCTGTTCCAAGCTGCTACAGCCGCTAAAAGCACCACTTTCTATGTACCTTACGCTTTCTGGGATATTGGCCTGTTTCAAGCTGCTACAGCCGCTGAATGATTCGGAACCAATAGATAACACACCATCTGGGATACGGATCCCCGTCAGGCTGCTGCAGTCTTTAAAAGCACGAAACCCTATAGATTCTGTGCCCTCTGGAAGGCTGACAGTGGCCAGGCTGCTGCAGCCGGAAAATGTACCATCTTCTATTTCGCTCACGCCTTCTGGAAGACTGATACCAAGTAAATTGCAGCAATCTCTAAACGCCTCTTCCCTTATAGACACCACCCCTTCTAGGACAGTAAGCTCCCCTGCCTTTCCTTCTGGGCACTTTATTAATGTGCTTTTTTCTTTGTTATACAAAATACCGTCATTACTAGAAAGCACACTGTTTTCTTCTGCAACATGGATATCCTGCAGGCCGCTGCAGCCGTTAAAGGCGTAAAGCCCAATGGATTGCAGACTTTTCGGGAGGCTGATGCCTATCAGACTTCTGCATCTAAAGAACGCGTACATTTTAATCGTCTGCACACTCTCTGGAATGCTGATACTGGTCAGATTGCCACATTCCCCAAACGCATCTTCTTCAATAACAGACACTCCCTCTGGGACGAGAACCTCTCCTGTTTTCCCCCCTGGGCAACTCAATAGTACGCTTTTATCTTTATTATATAAAATGCCATCCAGGCTCATATAACTGTGGTTTCCGTCAGCAACGGCAATACTCTCCAGGCTTCTGCATTTGCCGAATGCATGGTTCCCAATGGATGATACTTCTTTTGGTAAAGAAATCTCCTTCAGGCCGGCACAACCCTCAAAAGCCATTTCCCCAATGGTTCTCAATGTTTCTGGAAACCTGACAGCTGCCAGGCCGCTGCATCCTCTGAATGCATTTGCCCCAATGTGATACACTTTTTCCGGGAGGGTAATTTCCCCTGTCTTCCCCTCTGGGCACTTTAACAGGACATTTTTATCCGCATCATATAAAATTCCGCCATCACTTGAATAGGAACGGTTTTTTTCTGTAACATGGATATCCAACAAACCGCTGCAGCTATAAAATGCAAATTCCCCAATTAATTCTACATCCTTGGGAATCACAATGCCCGCCAGGCTGCTGCATCCGGTAAATGCACCATTCCCAATGGTTACCAAACTTTCCGGGAGGCTGACGCTGGCCAGGCTGGTACACGACGAAAACGCAGAATCCCCAATGTCTGCCATTCCTTCTGGAAGGATGACGCTTTCCAAACCGCTGCAGTCGGAAAATGTGTACTCTTCAATTGACCGCATCCCGCTTGGAAGGCTGACGCCCGCTAGGCTTCCACATCCGCTAAAGGCATGGCTTCCAATAGAGGAAATTCCATTTGGAAGGACAATGCCAGATAGGCCTTGGCAATATGAAAAGGCATATTCCCCAATGGCATCCACACTCTCTGGAATATTAATATCTGCCAAATTGTAACAAGAGGAAAATGCCCATTTCCCAATCGTATTTAAGCCTTCTGGAAGGCTGATACTTACAATATCCTTACACCCTTTAAACGCATAATCTCCAATGGCGGACACTCTTTCTGGAACGGTTACTTCCGTTGCATTGCCCGAATAGCTTACAAGGACTCCATTATCATCAATATCAAATCCAGCGTCTGTTACGTCCTCTCCCATACGGTTTGCAGGTTCTACTATATCCTCTCTTTCCGCTACAAAGCTTTCTGCCATAGATTCCACTTCCATTTGCCTTTCACTGGCAAATGCTGCTGGTGCTGGGATTGCCAGCACCACGCTCAGCATCATTGCCCCCATGCGCACCCATAACTTTTTGTTTTTCATCATTCTCCTCTTTCTTCCTTTTCATGTCTCAATCTTAAACCGCTGTAGCCTTCATATGCATAATCCCCAATAAGCAGCACCTCCTCAGCCGATTCTGGAGAGGATGATAAGTTTCCCTCCGTTGCCAATATATTTTGTAACTTCTATCCTGCTGCCATATGGGTTCACAATATAATCCTTTTGTTTTTCACCTTTAAATAAATTGTTTCTCCATTAGCCATAATAAGCTTGCATGGATATAAAGATTCTTTCTTTATTAACAGTAAAAGCTTTTTTTCTGCCTTCCGGTTTCGTATAAACAGTAATATTTTCTTTTAGGCGGAAAATATAGTCCTCTTCATCCAGATTATAGGATTTTGCAGGCATAATTATAAATGTTCCATTTTTCAGTTTTAGTTCCTTCTTTAATATGCGCAAAATCAAAACTTGGTACATCAACACAAAGATTTGCATAAATCCCATTTTTCTCATTTTATGTAGCCGTCTATTTCCTTCCAACCAGAAAACACTTCTGTATGGGTGTCCATACCTGCTTGCTGTTCCCCTTCTGCCAGGGCGTCCCCTTGCCAGCCTAGGCCGTCCAGGGTATATGGAATACTGTATTCCAACCTCTCTGGCGCATTCTCCCTACATTGGCTTTCTGGAATGGCAGCCTCTGGCTTATCTTCCCCTGTCTCTATTATAAGTTTCCCTATGTCTTTTTCCGCCTCTTCCAATAAGCCTTCTGGAGCCTTTTGTGCATCGGGAGGAAATACAGCCTCGTCCTCTTTGAAGGAACCAATGCTTCTTTCTTCTACCGTTCCTTCCTGGGCATAGGCTATGATTTGTGGGAAGCCCGCACATGACAGCGCCACTGCCATTCCTAAACACAATAACCTTTTTTGTTTCATAAACTTTTCTCCTCTCTTATCCTCCAGGCTATTTGCCTGAATGGATGCCTTTGTGCAATTTGCATAGAAAAATCCAAGTTTATTTTATTCCTATATCTGTTTTTTTGCACTGATTTCAGGTGTTTTTTGTGCATTTTCACGGTTAGATTTTATGCTGCAGATATCAAGCATGCGCCAAGGAAATCCATCATACCTTTGATTGCCTTGGCGCATGCATCATATAAATTTCCTTTTTGGGGGCTTAGGGAATTGCACAGGCTGCCATTTCTGGTAGCAAACCTTCTGGGCTTCTGCCGCCGGGATCCTACCGCTCACAAATTCTTGCGGCTGTTTCCATACGCCATAGCGCCTTCTTCTGCCCTTCCCTTTTTGCAGACCATTGCCTTCAGCTGCCATATCTTTTGCCAGCTGCCTGGAAATATATTCTACATAGTTTGCCCCTTCCGCATCTATGGTTGCTGCCAATATAATTTTCCCTAGCTTCTCCAAAGCGCTTTTTTCCGCCTCTGCACATCTTGCCATGTTCCTGCCTCCTAACCGCCCTATCCTCAATTTTGTGGAAGGCTCCTTATTGCTGTACCTCTTTGCGCCTGGTTAGCCAGTTCTGCCCTAGCGCAATCACTGCCACCAGCACGAAAAATACCACAGCTTTCGCCTGCCCTACCCCTTCATACCCCGTCCTCCCATAAAAAGTACGGAAAATATTCAAGGCCAGCAGTTCCGACATATTCGATGGCTCCCCGTTCGTCAGCGCCAGGTTCTGGTCGAACAGCTTAAACCCGTTCGTCAGTGTCAGGAAGGTGCAGATGGTAATGGAAGGCATTACCATTGGGATTGTCACATGCCATAGGACCTGCCCCCTATGGGCGCCGTCCATCTTTGCGGCTTCCATCAGTTCCTCAGGGATATTCTGGATCCCTGCAATATAAATAATCATCATATACCCAATCTGCTGCCAGCACACCAGGATTACCAGCCCCCAGAATCCATATTTGGAACTATAGGCCAGTGTCTTCTGGAAATGCGCCAGAACACCGTTCAGCAATAGCTGCCAGATATAGCCCAGCACAATGCCGCCGATCAGGTTCGGCATAAAAAATACTGTCCGGAACCCGTTCCTTCCTGGGATTTTTTTCGTCAGAAGCAGCGCCACCGCAAATGCCAGCACATTGATAAGCAGCACAGACACAACCGTAAACGCTGCCGTATACCAGAGGGCATGCAAAAACGTGCTGTCTTCCAATACCTTAAAATAATTGCCAATCCCTACAAATTCCGCATCGGTGACCGTGGTAAATCTGCAGAAGGATAGGTAAATCCCCATCAGGAATGGGAGGATAAACCCAATGGTAAACGCCGCCAACGTGGGCAGCGCAAAAATGGGAAAGTACTTTTTCAGCGATTTTTGCATACATAACCTCCAATTTCCCTATCTCAATCCATATATCCATGCATTTTTTCTTATCTCAACCCATATATCCATGCATTTTTTCCTATCTCAACCCATACATCCATGCATTGCTTGCAGCATGGGGCTTATTCCTTCACCGCCTGGTATTCCAAAGCCCAGCCTTCTACGAAGGCCTTTTCCACATCTTCCCATTTCCCGGTTCCCTGCGCATACTCCAGCAATGCGCTGCCCACGCCGTTTTTCCAGGCTTCCGAGGGCATCGTGCTGAACACCCAGGGGATTGGGTCTTTCCCGGCGTCCATAGATTCGTTAGAGGCAGCGATTAATGGGTTCAGCGGCTGGTATTCCTCCGTAAAGGTGGTAAAGGGCGTCACAAACCCCATATCATCCCGGAAAGAAATGCGCCCCTGGTCTGAGGTGATGACCCATTCCAAAAACCCTAGCGTCGCATCAATGTCCTCCTGGGAGGCATTTTTATTTACGCACCAATAGTTCTCAGACCCTGTGCAGAGCCCTTGGTTTTCTTCCTCCCCCACGCCGATATAAATAGGCAGCATCCCCAGGTCCTCATCCGCCACCTCATTCCCTGTAATGTCATTGTAAGCCCATGTCCCGTTCTGGTAAAAGACCGCCTCGCCCATGGAAAATTCTGCTGCAGCATCGTCCCCTGTCATGCCAGACAGCATCGTAGGCTCTACCGTAGCGTCCGTGATATACAGGTCCCATATGTTCCGGTAGGCGTCCAGATAGGTGCCCTGGATGGCTTCTGACATATCCTGCCCTTCCTCTTTGTATTCAAAGTAAATGGGGAGGTTGGCCAGATGGGTCTTAAACCGCCAGTCTGAAGAGCTGTCCATCCCTGCGGATGCAAATGCGCCGGCAATCCCCAGTTCTTCCCGCCTGGCCTGCATGTCGTCCGCCACTTCCTTGAGTTTTGCAAAGCTGTTAATCTCTGAGGCATCCTGGATTTTTGCCCCGTCCAGCCCGCAGTACTCCGATACCAGGGCCTTATTATAAATCAGCCCATAGGTCTCAATGGCATAGGCTACGCCCTGCACTTGTCCATCTTCACTGATTAACGCAAAATCATCGCTTCTCAGGTTCTTATAGATGGCGCTGTCCTTTAAGTCATAACAGTAGTCCTTCCAGGACGCCAAGCCCACCGGCCCATTCACCTGGAACAGGGTGGGAGCCTCGTCCTTTGCCATTTCCGATTTCAGCGTGGATTCATAGGTTCCGGATGCCGCTGTCTCAATGGTGACCGGAATCCCTGTCTCGTTGGAATATTCCTTAGCCAGATCTTTCCAGGCATCCGCTTGCTCTGGCTTGAAATTCAGGTAGTATACGGAGCCGTTGTCTGCGGCCATCCCATTCCCGGAAACGCCGGCATCGCCTACGTTGCCTGCATTCCCATCCTGGGCAGCGCCCCCATCCCCTGTATCATTGCCGCCTGGGTGGTTGTTTCCCGTGCCGCACCCTGTTACTGGCAGCACAGCCATCCCAGCCGCCAATAATAACGATATCCATCTCTTTCTCATCTTGCACCCTCCTGCATACGTTAAGGCCTTTCCCAGGCATCCTGGTAACGCGTATCTTCTCATATCTCTTATATGCCGTTTAGTATGCTGTTTTTTTGCGGAATTATGCAAGGGGAGGTTTCTTTTGGTTAGGAAAGGCGGAAAATTCCCTTTATATGCAGCCAGGTTCCATGCTAGCCTGGCACGAAAAAAAGAGCCAGGCTGGCTCTTTTTTTGGTGATTGAATTTATTGCAGTCTTTCGGTTAATATTGTTATACGCAAACCGTAGTAGTTCGGACGGTGGACGTATCTTCCAGTAGCAGAGCTCCTTCCCCGGCGATAAGGGTTGCCGTTTTCGTAGTCGTTGGAATAGGGTTCACGTTCCCCGCCTTCATAATGCAAAAAGGTATAATAATATTTTCTATCATCAACATAATTTTGTCAAAAAACCAATCAAAATATTTAACAATCTTTTGCATCTAACTTATTCCACTTTTATATACAAAAGTTGCATCCTTTTTCTTATTTTATCCCATTATGGCAACTGTATAGGATTGCCATAAATCCCAGATAGGAGCCTGTGGGGCTATTTATAAATTTGCAATAAGGCTGTTTTGCTTTCCCTATGAAGGCAGTATGGTACATCTTCCCTGAAAATGCCAGGCATCCAGCCACAAATATGGCTTTGGCTGCTGTTATGCCTAAGCGTAGATGGCACTTCATACGTCCTGCATCCAAAGGCAGCCAGATACCACAAGCATGATGCTTATCTATTCCCCGCAGAAACAAACGTTCTTAAAATATACCAACATCCTGCTGTTGGCAGGGGACATCCGCTTTTTCCTACAGCTTCCTTTCGGCCTTTTCCCAACCAGGAAATCTTCCATATGTACCCTGCAGATCCTGCTTAGTATAAACAGGTGGTTCACCGTAGGCAGCGTCTGCCCTTTGAACCAGCGGTAAATAGGCTGCGGGCAGGAGAGGTGGAGGATATGCTGGATATCCCGTACATCGTACCCAGCCTCTGCAAAAATCTGCTTGATCCGGATGCCGCTGCGTTCCATATCTATTGTTTCATACATTTCCGTCATACTGTCACCTTCTTCCTGCATTGGCTCCATAGACAGGAACCATGGAGCCAATGTTATAGGATACAGGCATGTCTCGGGCATGCCCCTGCTGCAGCCCAGGCGTCCCTGCCGCCATCCCTGCATCTATGCATATAGCTTCCCCAATTCCTCTGCATATTGGTAAAGGTCGTCGTTTAGGACAAATGCCAGCACAATCTGATACAGGCCGTCACTGTCTGCCCGCACGCGAACCATCGGGTAGTAGCGCCCAAAGGCATCGGGGTTTCCCTCAATTTCAGAAAAAATCCGTATCCAGTCCCGGTCACGGAGGAGGAGGCGCTCATTCTGTTCTGCCAGGAACAGGCACCTTTCCACTGGGGCCTGTTCCATTAATGAGGCATAATGCCCTTCCTGGAGCGTCCCATGGTAAAACAGGAACGACTTCCCAAGGGCTTCCATCATCCCGGGCGCAACGGAGCTGCCCTTGCGGTATCCTATCAGGTCCCTATACTCAGAAACAGCGTACTGCTTATGTTCTTCCTGCATTTCCTGCATCTGTTTCTCCATCACCTGGGTAAATACCTCTGCCGCGTCTGCCTGGAGCATTTCCGCTAAATCCTTTTCTGGCAAATTTGGCTGCGAAATGTCTATTTTGGGGGCGGCAGCCTCTTTCTCCAGGTATTGGTCAATGTAGGCATCCACATCGTATTGGCTGCCTATCCCCCTCCTCAGCGCTTCCCGTATGTTTTCTATGGGGATATAGCGGCTGACCTTGGGGTTATGCGCTGCGCCGAATGCGAATTCCGCAAATACGGACCAGATGCTGTAAGGCTGTGCGGAATCCTGCTGTATATCCAGATAGTCCGTCGTATTCTTATCCTTCAGATGGAGCTTGGAATTCATAATGGCCTTTAAAA
The DNA here is from genome assembly GCA_910588965.1 of uncultured Lachnospiraceae bacterium. Classification (GTDB taxonomy): domain Bacteria; phylum Bacillota; class Clostridia; order Lachnospirales; family Lachnospiraceae; genus Petralouisia. The sequence goes on from CAJUSO010000020.1 coordinate 14,894, forward strand.
ACACCTCATATTGGGGGTTCCCTTCTGGATCCTCGAAAGATACAATCCCGCATAATTCTTCCAAGCCAAAACCCAGCGACAGGTATTGCTTCAAATCCTGCAGGAACCCCTTTGTCCCCATCCGGCACCTCCCAAACCTCTTTTCCCAATGCTTCTTTATATGGCCGGCCTGGAAATGTACCCGTTCAAAATCTGCAAACGCCTCATCCTGTTCCCCAAGGTAAAATTTCTCAAATACGCCTACCTTTTCATCCGCCTCCAGGGGAAGGGCCTGGACGCGCCGGAACAGCCGCCCCATCTCACACCGTGCCGGGACGCGGATGGGATTGGGCAGATGCTGGTTGGCCATATCCACGGCTTTCTGGCATTGCCCTTTTGTAATATCCCCATAGATAAACGCCTTCTCACCCAGCCTGTCCTCAATCAGGCAGGCCACTGCCAGCAGATACATATGGTATGGCTCTCCCTGGGTCTTCGCATCCCACAGGGAATAGGTATGCCCAAACATTTCCTCTCCCCAATCATAATCCATATATGCCGGCACGGCCTCCATCATGGCGTCCCAAGCCTCTGGGTCTGCCTTCCTGCCGCCGGTCAGATCCCTGGGGATGTAATAGGTTTCCGCACATCCAAGGGTATCATAATCCATGCTGGTGTGCCACCCGAGGATTCTGTCACCCTGGAAGGAAACAGCCTCCCTCTCCCTTGTATGTACCACGCAAGGAACCTTTTTCCCGGCATACACCATATTCCCCCTTTCTGCAAAAGGAAATGCTTCCATCAGCAGCAGTGTTTCCTCATATACTTTTTCCCATTCTTCCTGTGTAATGCTCTTTGAAATGCTTTGGTGGATATAAATTCCCATATCTGTCTCCTTTCCTGGCTTGCCTGGTCTGTCCAGGCATTGTATGATTGTCAGGCCATTCCCTCCGTTGCCTACCTGATTCCATTATACCCTGCTTTGTTCCTTTTGGCATTGGACAGTTAGTCCAATCCTGCTGAAATCCAATGCAGGTGCATCGGCACTTTCCCATTGACGCACCTGCCATTTTGTGTATACTTATAGATAGCTGGCATAATCTTTTTGTCCGGCAAGGCTTATGCTTAGATACATAAGGGTAATCTATATACTATTATAACAGAAATAGAAACAATGGAGGGAATTTCATATGTCAGATTTAAAAGATAGAAATGGATTGACAGAAACGGAATACATGGCATCTTACCGCAGGGGGGACTGGCCCCTCCCTTCGGTTACGGCTGACCAGGTCTTAATCAGCCCGGATGGCGGAAGTTACGATATCCTGTTAATCCGCCGGGGCGGGCATCCCTGCATCGGCCAATGGGCGCTCCCCGGCGGGTTTGTCAATGAAGAGGAGCCGCCCTGGAAGGCTGCTGCCCGGGAACTGGAAGAGGAGACAAGCCTATCCGGCCTGCAGTCCATCCTCCTGGGCGTCTTTGGCGACCCAGGCCGCGATATCCGGGGATGGACTGTCACCTGTGCCTACTGTTCCCTCGTAGACAGAAGGAAGCTAAAGCCCAAAGCTGGGGATGATGCCAGGGAGGCCCGCTGGTTCCGTCTGTCCTGGGAACGGCCGGACGGCCTGCTGCGCATATTCCTAACAGGCCCGGAAGCTGGCACCGGGCAGCAGCAGGGCACAGCAGCCGATGCCAGGCAGCAGGGACCGGAAGCCAGTGCCAAACAGCAGGATGGCTGGAATGGCACAAGAACTGGCACCGGGCAGCAGGGACCGGAAGCCAGTGGCAAGCAGCAGGATGGACTGCACGGCGGCTGTGTCCTTACCGCTTTGCTGCGCCCCATGACATTGGAAAATCCCCTGGGGCAGGATACCCATTATGAACTGCTGGAAAACCAAGGGCTTGCCTTTGACCATGCGAAAATTATTGCAACTGCAATCCCCCATTTAGAGCGGCTCCCTATAAGCTAATCCTGCTTTTCCAAGCCAGGCGGGAATGCATAAGATACTGAACCCTTTCCCGCTTTTGCATGCAAAGCGTATGGGAAGCCTTTCCCGCCTCCTTAGGTATGTACAGCATACGGGAACCTTTTCCCCCTCCTTAGGTGCGCAGCATATGGGAAGCTTTTTCTGCCTCCTTAGGCATGCGCAGCATACGGGAACTTTTCCGCTTTTTAAGCAATGTGTAGCATATCGGAACTTTTCCGCTTTTTTAAGCAATGTGTAGCATACGGGAACTTTTTCCGCTTTTTTAGGCCAAAACTGCCGCCAGGGAAATCCAACCGTTTTCCCTGGCGGCATAGGTTTACCTGTGCAATTTTGCACCCATCTGCTGTACTCTTGATATGGCTGGCGTTTCATGCCCATAGGCAATGCCTTGGGTCACGTTCCGTTCCATGCCCATAAGCAATGCCTTGGGTCACGTTCCGTTCCATGCCCATAGGCAATACCCTTGGTTTAGGTTTCATCTTATGTCCATAGGCAATGCCCTTGGGCTAGGTTCTGATCCATGCCCATAGGCATTGCTTTTGGGCCAGGTTTCCTTTTTGCTTAGTAGTAGGCAATCCCATACTGTGCATAATAATCCATACCATACTCTAATATCCCCATCCCCACTGAAAAACAGGCCAGCAGGATTACGAGGAAAACCGCCCCCTTGTCATATTTCAGCACTTCCTCCTCCCCGTTGCCGTTTTCCTTATGGATATTTGAGCCAATCATTTCACAGCCCAGTGAGATTAATATCAGCGGCCATAGCTTCATAATCACTTGCAGGGATAATGCAGGATAAAACATATGCACCATAAACAGGAGGCCGAAGAACACCAGTAGAATCCCACAGGTAATGCTCCCAACTCTGCGTACCCTCATTTCCACATCCCCTCCTGTTCCTCTATTTTTTCCTGCTGGATTTTTTCATCCAGTTCCTTCTTCTTGCCGCGGATGAGGTAAAGCCCCGTGAAAACCAGCGCCAGGCCTATAAATATCTGTGGGAGGCCTTCTGTGATTGTCCAGTAAAGCGGGCTAGGGATAAGCCAGCGCAAGAATTCCATCATGTTATTCCACAGCATCATAACTCCCAGTATGATTAAAGCGGCAGCCCCAAACGTACTATGCTTCCGGCTTGTGCTGCCCACAGGCAGGAATTTTTCCATGTGGAAGGCATAGTCATCTTCCAGGGCATAGAATTCATCGTCGGACAGGCCGCGTATATTATGCACATTGAAGAAGCTGTAGCACCACAGGATTGGCAGGATAAAGAGCACCGGCCCTATATTTAGGAAGGCTGCTAAAAAAATCAGGAGCCAGAAGGCCGCCATAATGCTCACTCCCTGCTTCATAAATCCCATATACATTTCCCCTGCCCCTGGCACGAGGGAAAAACAAAAGGTCAAAAAACCGCTTTTTTTCCTTGTCATCTTGTTACCTCCTGATTACTCTCATTTTCTGGATCCACACGGAAAAAACCATTGGACAAATCGTTCAGCGCCCCGGTGATTTCACGGCTGCCACGCCTCAGGCTGCCGATAAAGCCGCCATCCTGTTCCTGCCGTGCGTGGGAATCCTGCTGCTGGGTGTGCTGCCCCTTCCTATGGACTAAGTCCATATCCTGCAGGTCTGTGGTAAGCACCAACAGGAAGATAGAAACGGCCACCGCAAGGCCTACTTTCAGGCTATATAATACGAGCTGCATTTGGCGGGATGTTTCCTTAAGCCTCTGGACAGCCTGGATGTCAATCTGGCGGGTCCTGCTTTGGATTTCTTCCTTTAGGTATCTGGGAGGGGCTACGGTGGCTGCGCCTGGCTCTTCCATCCAATCCCCAAACCTTTCTGCACAAAAGGTGCAGGCACTGATATGGGACAAGAAAGCCGCCTCTTCTTTTGCATCCAGCTGCCCCTCCTGCCAATTGCCAAAAAGCTCCCGGTCAATATGGGCGGACAAGGCCGTGCTGTCTTTCTGCCGCTTCTTTTCTATGCGCTCCATTGTCATCTGGCAGCCCTCCCTTCCATTTGTTTCTTAATCATCGCTTTCGCCCGGTAAATCTGGGTCTGGATGGTCTTGACCCCTTTTCCGGTTTCCCCGGCAATCTCTTTCGCTGTCTTTTCCTTATAAAAATGCTCTGTGGCTACTTCCCGGTAGGGGCTTTTTAAGCTTTGACAGATAGTGTAGACATGCTCCTTGGATTCCTGCTGCAGGTAAGCCTCCTCGGGGCTTGCCCTGCCATCTTTTAAATCTTCAAAATATGTGTCTTCTTTTGGCTCGCTGCGCCTCGTGGCGCTCTTTAGGAAATCAAGCCCCTTGTTCGTGGCGATTTTGCAGATCCATGCCTTTTCGTAATCCTTTTGGAAGGTGGCAAGGTTCTTATAAACAGATAAAAAAGTCTCTTGTGCCAAATCTTCTGCGTCAAATTGGTTGCCTGTCATCTTATAACAGATGGAATAGACCAATTTCCCATAAGTGTCCAACAAATAACCAAAATATTCTTCTTTATCGATTTTATCCGCCTCCTTCCAGCGGAGGATGCCATTTTGGGCGTTCCCTTCGCTTCCTTCACTATCTGTTCATATAACTATAACGAGGGCAGTAAAAGAAAATCTTCAAATTCCAAAAAAAATTTCTAAAAAGCAAAAAGTTATTGAGAGCCGGCTTTCTTACGATAGACGCTCTTCCCTTGGGAACCCTCCGTAAGGAAGATCTGAAATATCCTTATTGCCGCAAGCCAGCCTTTATGCTTACGGATAATGCCCTGACATCATGATTCCCATTCATCTGGTAGGTGTTTGATGTAAAATAGGCCATAAGGGATCCTTTCTGTTTTGGTTCATAGATTATTGGAGTGGTGGCTTTATTTTACATCAAAATGGGATAAGATTCCTTATATTTTAGGAAATATGCAGAAGTTATAGATAAACCATGCTGCCAGGCAGCGGATATGTGGATGGAGCTGCGGAAGTTCAAGCGAAAATACTCTTGCATCCAAACCTAAGATATGCTATATTATAGACATAAAAGGAGCAACCGCCCACAAGGGGTTGACCAATAGGATTATGATAGCACAGCCACCCATCTACCGGCCAAAGTACAAGGGTGGCTTTTGCTATGTAAGGCTACTTACAAAACGTAAACACAAATGTAAGCAATGCCAGAAGGAATATGCCAAAAGTCAGCAGCTCCATAAGAGAAATATTAATGCACTTATTATGTTTCTTACGCTTTCTCTTTTTCATAGCATCACCCCCATTCTCTTTAGAATGAGGCCAACACACCCTGCCTAATCTTAATCTGCCAAGGGAAGACATCATCTTAACGTAAATCCAAGCAGCCGCCAGCTTTTGCCAAAAAATCAGAGGCAATTATGCAGCGCTACGCCGCACAATTGCCTCAATCCTTTTATTTTCAAACATTAAATTTCCTGAAATATGCTATTTCAGTTGTCTTTCCCTTCTTTCGGATTTTCCTTATAGCAGCGTCACCATACGGAGCGACCCCCTTATGCGGGCTTTTTATTTTGCCAGCAATTCCTCTGCAAGGGCTTCCATCTCAGCCACATCCGCATCTTTCATGGCGGATCTGATGGATACGGCATTCCCGCAGATGGTGATTTCTTTCATCTGCTCTAACAGGCTGCGCATCTGCTTGGCCGCCATCGGCGCCCAGGAGCCGTTCTCTATGAGGGCGACGGTGCGCTTCTGGAAGTTCTTGCTCTTTAAATGGTGCAGGAAATCCTCCATGCAGGGGAACATCCCAGCATCGTAGGTAGCTGCCGCAAGCACCATTTTGTCATAACGGAAGGCATCCTCAATGGCTTCTGCCATATCGTCCCGGGACAAATCCGTGATTGCCACCTTCTTGGCGCCTTTGGCCTCTAAGATTTCCTTCATCTTGATGGCTGCCTTCCGGGTATTCCCATGGATAGACGCATAGGCGACCAGTATGCCTTCATCCTCCGGCTGGTAGCTGCTCCAGGTGTTGTATTTCCCAATATAATATCCCAAATTTTCTTTTAAGATAGGGCCGTGCAGCGGGCAGATGATGTTGATGTCAAGGCCGGCGGCCTTCTTCAGCAGGGACTGCACCTGTGCGCCGTATTTGCCCACGATGTTGAAGTAATAACGCCTTGCCTCACAGGCCCAGTCTTCCTCTGTATCCAAAGCCCCAAATTTCCCAAATCCATCTGCTGAAAACAGGATTTTCTCTGATTTCTCATAAGAAACCATGACTTCCGGCCAATGTACCATGGGAGCCATGACGAATGTCAGTTCATGGCTGCCTAAGCTTAAGGTATCCCCTTCTTTTACCACGACGGAACGGCTGGATAAATCCATGTCAAAGAACTGTGCAATCATAGGGAAGGTCTTGGCATTCCCCACTACCTTCATGTCTGGGTATTTCCCTGCAAGGACCTGGATATTGGCAGCGTGGTCCGGTTCCATATGGGAGACCACCAGGTAGTCTACCGTCCTGCCAGCCAAGGCCTGTTCCAGGTTCTCCAGCCATACATCCCTCCTGCGGGCGTCTACAGTGTCCATAACGGCTACTTTTTCGTCTAATATCACGTAAGAATTATAAGATACGCCATTGGGGACAACGTATTGGCTCTCAAACAGGTCGATGTCCTTGTCGTCCGCCCCAATGTACAAAATAGAATCTGTTATCGTAATGTCCTTCATTTTTGCTTTTCCTCCTGCTTTTATCAGTCCATCCATTCATATAATCGCTGTAACAACTACTTTATTTTACTTTTTTGGGGTATATTCGTCAATACCTTTCCTGCACTTTTCCCAAAACAAGGCGCTAAGCCAGAGGGGGGACTGCCTTTCCTTGCGCTGCCATGGGACCTTCCTCTGGGCAGAAGAAAGGCAGGCTAGAAAACCTGCCCCATTACCTATCCTTATCCACGTTCCCTCCACTGTATCCCCTTATCATTCGCCCAGACGACCTGGTTCCTGCCCAGCCGCTTAGCGTCATACAGCATGCTGTCCGCCATCTTGAGGTAATCCTCGTATTTATCGCCAATCTTGGGGTACACGGTAATCCCGCCCATGCTTACCGTAACCCACGGCGTGACAGATTTGCTGTGCTCCAGATGCAAGTCCTCTATGGCCTGGCGGATTGTCTTAAAATGATGGAAGACCTTATCCGGCTCGCCGCCTAAGACGATGGCTACAAATTCTTCCCCTCCGTAACGGGCAAAAAAATCCGTAATCCGCTGTAGGTGGGAATCCGCGCATTGCGCCACGGCTGCCAGGACCCGGTCGCCTGCCGGATGCCCATAGGTGTCGTTGTACACTTTAAAATTGTCGATATCAAACATACAGACAGAAAAAGCAGCCTTGAGGCGGATAGCTTCCTGCCATTTTATGACGCTGTACTGGTTGTAGTTCCTCCGGTTCGCTACCTTCGTCAGATCGTCTTTCATAATCTGCTGCTCAATCCGCAGCCGGTATTGGTGCTGCTTCACATGGGTATTTACCCGAGCCTTGACAATGACAGGGTTGAACGGTTTGACGATATAATCCACTGCCCCCAGAAGGAGCCCATGCTCTTCGCTATGTATGTCTGAAAGGCTGGTAATCATTATGACCGGGATATGTTCTGTGACCAGTTCCTCCTGCAGTTTCTGTAGCAACATAAAGCCGTCCATATCTGGCATTATGACATCCAAAAGGAATAAAGAATAATCCCCCGTCTTGGCATACCTAAGCCCATCCTTCGCCGTATGGGCAAGGGTAATCTCATATTTGCCCTCTAGAATCTTCTTCAGATGCCGAGCCTGCACAACACTGTCGTCAATAATCAATATTTTATCCATGTATATGCTCCTTATTTTATCTTTCTATATAAGGACAGAACCCCGTCGTCCTCTCCTTATCCAGCCCTCCCCGCGGAAGGCAATCCCGTTTATCCCCTCTCCGATTCCTTATGGAATACGCACCGACTTAAATAAAAGTATATCATATTGCCCCATTTTGTCAACCTTAGAATATTTCCGACAGCATAAAAAGAACCCTATATCCCTCCCTCCATTCCAGGAATGCCGAATCTTGTATACCATATGCCATATTTATCAGGAATAAGTGCGCAGGACTTACCCTGTGGGTATCTTCCTGCGATGCCGTAGCCCTGGATTCAGGCGGGTGACGCGCCGCTTAAATATGAAAAATACCTCCAAAGTAACAGATTCTTGTATGCTATCTGCCTACTTTGGAGGTATCCTACCCAAAATGGCGGCTGTCCCCGCATTCCGTTTACAGCCCCTTATTTCCCGGGAAGGGATCCGTCAATTGATAGCCTCCTATTTCCCGGGAAGGGATCCGTCAATTGATAGCCTCCTATTTCCCGGAAAGGGATCCGTCAATCGATAGCCTCTTATTTCCCGGAAAGATATTCGTCAATCCCCTTTGCAGCAGCTTTCCCAGCACCCATAGCCAGGATGACTGTTGCTGCGCCGGTCACGGCGTCCCCGCCAGCGAATACGCCAGGCTTGCTGGTGGCGCCGTCTTCCTCTTTGGCTACGATGCACTGCCAACGGTTCACATCCAGGCCCTTGGTGGTGGAGGAAATCAATGGGTTGGGGGATGTCCCCAGGGACATGATGACGGTATCCAGTTCCAGGCTGAACTCGGAGCCTGGCACCTCCACCGGCCGCCTCCTGCCGGAATCATCTGGCTCGCCCAGCTCCATGCGGATGCAGGTCATGCCCTTTACCCAGCCGTCCTCATCTACCAAGATTTCCTTGGGGTTGGCCAGCAGGTCAAAGATTATGCCTTCTTCCTTGGCGTGGTGTACCTCTTCCACACGGGCAGGAAGTTCGGATTCGCTCCTGCGGTATACGATATGTACTTCGGCGCCCAGGCGCAGGGCTGTCCTGGCCGCATCCATAGCCACGTTCCCGCCGCCTACCACGGCAACTTTCTTGCCGCGCATAATGGGGGTGTCATAATCCTCCTTGAAAGCCTTCATCAAGTTATTCCTGGTCAGGAACTCATTGGCGGAAAATACGCCGTTTGCCTGCTCGCCAGGGATTCCCATAAACTTAGGAAGCCCTGCGCCAGAGCCGATAAACACGGCTTCAAAGCCTTCCTCTTCCATCAGCGCGTCAATGGTCCCGGCTTTCCCAATCACAACGTTTGTTTCAATTTTCACGCCCAGGGACTTCACGTTCTCAATTTCCTTGGCCACGACCTCACTCTTGGGCAGACGGAATTCCGGGATACCGTAGATTAACACGCCGCCTGGCTCATGGAGGGCTTCAAAGATTGTCACATCATAGCCCATTTTAGCCAAATCCCCGGCACAGGTCAGGCCTGCAGGGCCGGAACCGATAACGGCCACCTTGTGGGGTTTCTTGTCTGTGGCCGGCTGTGGCTTGATGTTGTTCTCCCTTGCCCAGTCTGCGGCAAAGCGCTCCAGCTTGCCGATTGATACCGGCTCCCCTTTGATGCCGCGGATGCATTTGCCCTCGCATTGGCTTTCCTGGGGGCAGACACGGCCGCAGACAGCCGGGAGGGCGCTGGACTTGCTGAGGGTCTGGTACGCCTCCTCGAATTGGCCTTCCTTAATCTGTAATACGAATCCCGGGATATCAATGGCTACCGGGCAGCCCTTCACACATTGCGCATTCTTGCAGTTCAGGCACCGTTTGGCCTCTTCCATGGCTTCTTCCTGATTATAGCCCAGGCACACTTCCTCAAAGTTCTTAGCGCGCACCTGCGGCTCCTGTTCCCTAACTGGCACTTTCTTCATCATATCCATTATCTGTCACCTCCGCACTGTCCGCATCCCCCATGGTGGGTATCCCCCTCCTGGAGTTTCAAGAGACTCCTTCCCTCTTCTGTCTTGTACATCTGCTGGCGTTTCATCGCTTGGTCAAAATCTACCAGGTGCCCGTCAAATTCCGGCCCGTCCACACAGGCAAATTTTACCTTGTCCCCTACTGTGACACGGCAGGCGCCGCACATCCCAGTCCCGTCTACCATGATAGGGTTCAGCGAAACAACCGTGGGGATCCCAAGCTTCTTGGTAAGCAGGCAGACAAATTTCATCATAATCATGGGGCCGATGGCAATGCATAGGTCGTAGGATTTCCCTTCCCCTACCAATGCTTCTAACTGGTCCGTGCCCATGCCATGGAAGCCATAGCTGCCGTCGTCCGTCGTTACATAGAGGTTCCCGGCCACTTTTTCCATCTCATCCGCTAAAATCAGCAGGTCTTTGGTCTTAGAGCCCATGATGACGTCACAGGGCACGCCCTGCTCGTGGAGCCATTTCACCTGTGGGTATACAGGGGCAGTCCCCACGCCGCCGGCAATAAATACGATTTTTTTCTGCTTCAGCTCTTCTATGGGAGCCTCTGTCAGTTCAGACGGGCATCCCAAAGGCCCGACAAAGTCCTGGAACGCGTCCCCTTCCCCTAAGGCTTCCATCCTCTGGGTAGAAGCCCCCACCGTCTGGAAGACAATCGTGACCGTCCCTGCTTCTTTGTCATAATCGCAGATGGTCAGGGGGATCCGCTCCCCGGCTTCGTCCATTTTTACGATCACAAACTGCCCTGGCAGGCAGGACTTGGCCACGCGGGGCGCTTTGACGTCCATAAGGAAAATCTTATCCGCCAGTATTTTCTTCTTCACAATTGGGTACATACTTTAACCTCCGCCTAAGATTATCTAAATTGTTAAGTAAAATGCCTAAACAGGGGATACCTGCCCAGGCAGCAGCCCGTTATGCCCGCTTATGTATCGCTCCCCCATTTTCATATACTCCATGGGAACATGCAACAGACAATATCTGGAAGTTTCCCATGAAATAGCATAAGCCTTATAGGTTCCTGCAACTGCAGTAAAAATATCCACCCTTCCATGATAACTGATACAATGGAAAAAAACAAGAAGATTCTCTTTTTTCTCAATAAATTCATCCAAGAGGCTTGCAGGCATGGTTTTCCATGCAAAACAGGCAGCATCATGCTTGTGGTTCACTCCTTATAAGCCTTGACAATCTCTGGATTTACGGTTTCTGCAATCTCATCATAAACTGGCTGGGAGGCTTTTTGCATTTCTTCCCACAGTTCTTCCCCTACAGGGACAATCTGGGTCCCGCTGGAGGTGATTTCCCCCATTTTCCCCAAAATGCGCCCATCTGACGCTTTCCTGGCCTCTTCGCTGGCATATTTTGCAGCATCCGCCAGGATTTCCTGCTTTTCCTTCGGCAGATCCTGGAAGAAGCTGCCGCTGGCAACCAGGGAAATCAGATGGGGCAGATGGTTGGTTTCCACCACATAATCCTGCTGCTCATACAGGCGGTTTGACACAATCACTTCATAGGGGTTTTCCTGGGCGTCAATCGTCCCCTGCTGCAGGCCGATATACACTTCGCTGAATGTCATGGGGGTAGGCGCAGCCATAAGCCCCTTCCAGAATTCAATATGGTAAGGGTTTTCCATGGTGCGGATTTTCTGGCCTTTGAAGTCGCTAAGGCTTTGGATCCCCTTATTGGTGGACATGACCCGGAACCCCTGGTCTGCGAACCCCAAAAGCTTGTACCCGCCCTCCTGGTAGGCGGTTTCCATCAAGCTGTAAAAGCCTGCATCATCCACTTTCCGGCGCACTTCTTCCATCGTGCCGAACATGCAGGGCATGTCAAAGATGGCAAGGTCTGGCAGGAAGGCCACCTGCGGGGCTGTGTTCTGGATGACGAAGGGGATATCCCCGTCCCGGCAGGATTCCAGCAGCTCGCGGTCGCCGCCCAAGGTGCTGTTTGGGTATACCTGGATTTTCATTTTGCCGTCACTGAGGCGGGCCACTTCCCCTGCAAATGCCTCGGCATAAATCTGGGTTACCGTGTCCTCCGGGCTGGCTGTGCCAAGGGGCCAGGCATAGCGCTGTTCCCCCTCCTGGAGCGCGGAGCCGTCCCCGCAGCCGGACAGGGCGGCGGATAGGAGCATGGCCAGGCAGAGGATTGCAATGGAAGCGCATTTTTTATGGGGAAGGAAACCTGTTAGGAATCCTTGCGTCGTATGTGTTTTCATGTTATGTAAATCACCTCCTGGGTGTAGTTTCCTAAAGGAATGCCATGCTAATCCCTGGGAGAAAGGTAAGGAGCAGGAGCGCCAATAAGAAGTAGAAAATCATTGGCATGGCTTTGGCCGCAATCTTCATCACAGGGATATCTGCCAGGGAGCTTGCCACAAACAGGTTGACCCCGATGGGAGGCGTTACGAAGCCAATCGCTAGGTTTACTACCATCATAATCCCAAAATGGACCGGATGCATCCCCACTGCCTCTGCAAGCGGGAGTAAAATAGGGGTCAGGATTAAGATAGCCGGGGTGGTATCCATCACCATCCCTACAAGCAGCAAGAATAGGTTGATGGCCAAAAGCAAGGTAACCTTACTTGTAAAATGGGTCAGGATCCACCCGCTGACGGCCTGGGGAACCTGCATCAAGGCCAACACCCTGGAAAACGCCACAGAGGTTGCCAGGATGAACATAATCGGCGCATAGGTACGCACAGACTCAAGCATAATGCCCCAAATATCTTTCACTTGAATGGATTTATAGAGGAACAGGCTGACAATCAGGGCATAAAATACCGAGATTACGGCTGCCTCTGTCGGGGACGCAATGCCGGAATAAATGCATCCCAGGATGATGACGGGGCTAAGCAATGCAAAAAAGCTGTCTTTTAACACAGACAGCAGCCCTTTTTCATGGAGTTCCCCTACAACAGCGTTGATTTTTTCTTTATCTTCGCCGTTTTTCTTACAATAGAAAATGGCATACAGCATCAATAAGCCCCCAATCAGCAAGCCGGGGATAATCCCCGAGAGGAACAAGTCGCTGACGGACGCCCCAGAGGCCATGCCATACATGATAAAAGGGATGCTGGGCGGGATAATGACCCCAAGCCCTCCGGCCACGGCCACCACTGCCGTAGAAAAAGCCTTGTCATACCCTAGTTTCCCCAGGATTGGGACCGTCATGCTGCCTACTGCCGCTACTGTGGCAGGCGCAGACCCGGAAATGGCGCCGTAAAACAGGCAGGTGACAATCACGGCGCATGGGATGCCTGCCGTCAGCTTGCCCAGGAAAAACGCAAATACATCAAATAATTTCTTGGATATGCCGCCCTTGGCCATGACAATGCCAGAAAGCACGAACATCGGCACCGCCAGAAGCGGGAAGCTGTCAATGCCGCCCAGCATGGAACGGATGACAAACTGCCCGGACGCCGTAAAGGACGGGTCAAACGCACCTGGAAGCACCGACACAATCCCCAGGGAGATTGAGACCGGGATTGCAATGACCAGGCAAATCACAAAGATAAGAAATACAACAACCGCAGACACGTCTACTTCTCCTTTCCTTCTTTTGCAGGCGCTGCGCCTTCCTCCCCTTTCCATGCCACATGGAATTCTATATACCACCGCTGCAGAATCCTTAGGGATACAAGGAGGAAGCTTACCAATGGCGCGGCCTGCACATAATACATGGGGATACGGCAAGCTGGGCTGACCTGGCCGCTTTCTATGGCAGACATCAGGTATTTTACGGCAAATGGCATCAGATAAAAAAAGAAAACCAGCTCAAAGGTATGGTTCACCAGCTTAAATACCGCTTTCCCGCGCCTTGGGAACATGGCTACAAACTGCTCTATTTTAATCGAGACGCACCGCTTGGTGCAGTAGCTGACACTTAAAAATCCTGCCCAAACGAAGATATACCTCGTCAACTCCTCTGACCAGGAAAGGGAAGCGCCTAATACATAGCGCGAAAACACTTGGATTCCCATAATAAGCGTCATGAGAACCAGGCTGGCAGCCATAAGGAATTCTTCCAGGCTGCTGTCCAGCCAGAATAAAGCTTTTTTCACAGTAATCCCTCCTTGTGTAAGGGCTGTCCCACCCGCCTTTCCCAGGACCCTGCCCGTATCTGGGCGGCCTGCCATCTTTGCCGGCTGCTTTCCCCAGGGCAAATGCCAGGCTGCCCAGGCAGGCTTCCCTACAAGCTCCTATGCAGCGCCTCCAGCACCGTGGCCAGATCTTCCACTCCCATCTGGCCAGGCGCAGAAGCTTTTTTCGCAGCGCCGAAGGTCAGCGCAGACCCGAATACTTCCCCGCAAACCCTGCTGATTACCCCGGTCCCTGCCATAGACATGGTGATAATCGGCCGGTCTGCAAAGTTCCGGTTCATTTCTTCGGTAGCACAGAGAAGCGTTAACACATCTTCCTTGCTTTGGGGCATCACGGCAATCTTAGGGATGTCTGCCCCCAGCTCCTGCATTTTCCGCAGCCGGCCTATAATATCGTCTTTTTCTGGGGTCTTATCAAAATCATGGTTGGAAGCTACGGCCTTTACCCCATGGGCATGGGCTGCCTCAATAATATCTTTTACCACCGCATCCCCGGTAAATGCCTCCACGTCCACCAGATCCACATGCCCTGTTGCGGCTGCAGCCTTATTCAGTTCTGCATAGGCGGCTGGCTCAATGGCTTTTTCGCCGCCTTCCTTGGAAGTGCGGAACGTGAACAGGATGGGCGTGTCTTTTAGCACGTCCCGTAATTCTTCCAGTACCTCTTTCACCTTCTCAATCTCAAATGCATGCTCAAACCAGTCTACCCGCCATTCCACCACATCTACGGGGATGGCTTCAAGGGCCTTGGCCTCCTTTATGATATCTTCTTTTGCCACGCCTACAATCGGCACGCAGATTTTGGGGATCCCTTCCCCGATTTTTACATTCCTTACAACTACTGGGTTCATGGAAATACCTCCTGATTTATTTTGCTTTCTCAGCTTTTTCCAACAGTGCCCCGTACCTCATATTTACGAATACCGCCAGGGCAACGCCAATTAATGTGATGGCAAGGTTCATGATAATCACGTTCATAGCCGTCATTTTAGAAGCCGCGCTTAGGATTGTATAATTACACAGGCTGGAGGCAATCATCACCAGGCTGGTGATCGTCCCCTTGATTTTGGGGAACAGGTCATTGACGGTTGCCGTAGCCATCTGGAGCACGCCGCCGGCGGCTGCATAGCCTAATACAAACGCGCCCACGTAGCAGATGAGCGGCGTCTTGATGAGATAGACAAGCACCAGCATCACGGCGGAAATTGCCGGGTAGATGACCAGGAAACGCACCTGCTTAAATTTGGTTATCAAAAGGCTGGTAACCACAAGGGCAGCCATTGTCCCGGCAGAATAATAGGTCTGCATCATGGAAACCGTCTCAGAAGGGATGCCTGCGATTTCCTTCCCAAAGGTCTGGGCGCAGTTCAGCCAGAGCTGGAAGGTGGCTGTGCTGGTAAAGCCGATGAGAATCAAGGCCACGCTTTCTAAGGAGAAATTGGCGTTCTTTAGGTTGTTGAGGAAGGACTCGGCCTTCCCGCTTGCAGATTCCTCCGGCAGAGGTGCGAATATGGCCAGGATGCCAAGCACGGCAATCACAACGCCGGATACCAGGGACAGGGTCAGGTAAGACATGCGGGTCCCTGCGAAAATCCCTAAGAAAAACGGCATCAGAAGCTGGGCAATGGAGATGAAGAACTTAATCCCCATGGTAGCGATACCCGTATATTTGTAAATGATTTCTGCCACTGCTGGATAAGTTGCCGTATCCAGGAAGGAATTGGCAATGCCTCCCAGGACGGCAGCCACATAAGCGATTTGCATGTTGGGCGAAAATGCAATGCCTACAAAAAAGATAACATAAGATGCCACGCCAATCAATACGGAAATCCTGCGGCCTAGCTTATCGGACAGGGGGCCTGCAAAAGGAAGGGAAATCAGGCGCCCCAGCCCCAAGGCTGCCGCTATGGCCGTTACTTGCATCACATCCTCAAGCCCCAAGCCCCATTGGGTTACCAGGCGTTCTTTTACCACCTGCTGGCTTAAGATGGAACACCCGATGCCATGGATAAAATAATTTAGATACAGAACCAGTACGCTAAAGGTATATTTTTTATTCATGTCTTCCTCCTAGATAAAACCGCGTTTGCCTAATACATTCAGGATGTTGCGCCCCTCTTCCGTGCCTTCGATAATCCTCCTTGCGCGGACGCTGTCACCGATATTCAGGATCTCCACATGGCCGCTGCCAAAGGTTTCCCGGAGCTGGCCTAAGATAGGGTTGTTGGAACGCATGCCCAGGCATACGAACCCATAGTCAAAGGGAAGCTCCTCTTTACTGCCATCCGGGTTTTTCACCAGGAAGGACCGCTCCTTTACTTCCAAAAGGGCTGTGTCCGCCAGCTGCTTCACCCCATGCTTTTCCATCAGGCCAAAGGTGCCGACCTTAGAGACAGGGTCGATGCCGTTCCCGATGGAGGGCATCATTTCCACGATGCTGACCTCGGCGCCCCTGGGGGCAAAATATTCCACAACATCCAGCCCCACTGCGCCGCCCCCAATGACAACGACTTTCTGGCCTTTCATATCCTCTGGGTAATCACCGGCTACTACGTGGCTTATCATATTTAATATGGAAGAAACCCTTCCGCCTTCCCGGTCAATGGTATCATGGAGCCCCTTAATGGGCGGAAGGAGCGGGTTAGAGCCTGTGGCGTTGACTATGATATCCGGATGCAGGTCCTGCACCTTTTCTACCGTGGCCTCCGTATTCTTAAAGAGAAACAGGTTCTTATTCTTCTCTGCGCGGTGGATTAAGTAATTGGGGAAATCTGCCAGGCGTTTTTTGTCTGGGATTTTCGATATCTCAGCAGCAAGGCCGCCTAAATAAGGCTTCTTCTCAATCAGGAATGTGGTGCATCCCACCTCTGCGGCTGTGCAGGCAGCCTCCAGCCCTGCCGTGCCGCCCCCAATCACCACCACGTTGCACTGGCGCTTTACCTTCTTTTTCTTATAGTCCTCGCCGCTGGTAATGCCAGGGTTTACCGTGCATCGGATAGGCCTGTTAATGCCAATCCGATGGCCTGCGCAGCCGATATTGCAGGAAATGCATTTGCGGATATCGCAGACGTCGCCAAATTCTACCTTGTTCACCCATTCTGGGTCTGCAATCAGGCCGCGGCCGATGCCAATCAGATCCGCATCGCCCCGTTCCAGTATCCCGTCGGCTACCTTGGGGCTGCGGATATTCCCCATTGCCATACAGGGCTTCCCATAACGTTCCTTGATTGCTTTTGCCATATAAGAACGCCATCCGTCCGGCAGGTAATTGGCATCAATCTGGTATTGGATGGAACCATTCAGGCCTGCCGATACGTCAAAGACATCCACTTCTTCCTGGAAATACTGCAGGTACTCCAAGGTATCCTCTAACGTATTCCCGCCTTCCAAAAACTCGTCTGCGCTGATGCGTACAAAAATCGGGAAGAATGGGCCTACCTGCCTGCGTACCTCTTCCATCACCAGCCTTGCAAACCGCGTGCGGTTTTCGGCGGAGCCGCCGAATTCATCCGTCCGCTTGTTGGTCAGCGGGGAAATAAACTGGCTCAGCAGGTAGGAATGCCCTGCATGGATCTCCACGGCGTCAAATCCGGCTGTCTGGGCGCGCTTTGCCGCTTCCCCATATTTCCTTATAATTTCATAAATCTCTTCTTTCTTCAAGGGGCGCGGGATTTCCCCGCCTGCTTTGGAAGGGATATCCGAAGCGGACACAGGCTGCACCCCCGTGCGCATGGCCTGTGCGGACGCCCCTGCATGGTTTAGCTGGATGGCGATGCAGGCGCCATGCTTATGTACGGTCTCACATAGTTTATATAATCTTGGAATGTAGCTGTCATGGTCCATGCGCAGCTGTGTTGTCCCATTGGAACCCTGCGGGGAAAACACGCTGGCATTTTCCACAATAATCAAGCCTGTACCGCCTTTGGCGCGCTGCTCATAGTAATTGATATGCAGGAAGCTCATCTCGCCGTTCTGCTCCCCATAATTCGTGCCCATTGGCGTCATGACAATACGGTTCTTCATCGTCATGTGCTTCACGGTAAATGGTTCAAAGATATGCTTGTACTCATTTTTCATGTAATCTGTACCCCCAAGCTGGTTTCGTAGTCATGGTGAAAAGGCTGCCGTGCGCTGTCCCCAAAGGTGCAGCGCACAAATTCCCGGGCATATGCAGGATACGGGCGGTCCTTCATATGCCCAGCCTTGGCAAGGCTGTCCTTCCAAGGCACGGTGCCTGGCCTTGGCCTATGCCTGCCGCAGGGGATGCTTCCCCTGCCTGGGCCAGGCAAGGCTGCGGCGCAACGGTAACAATCCTGGCGCCAGCCAACTGTATTTAGTATAACTTAGGGAATCAGATAAAACAAATTGGTATTTTTGTCAAAACCTATAGAAAACTTGCATAAATTTTGCTATGATAGAGGAAAGGATTTTATCATATTCATGGATTTATACGGAACTGTACCCCAAAAACCTGCAGCAAAAAATATCACTTACAGGGATGCTTCCCCTGCGTTTAGAAAGGACCCATCGCCATGAATTTAAGCCAATTGTATTATTTCGTAGCCCTCGCCAAGACGGAGCACTATTCCAAAACGGCTGAAATGCTGGCCATCACCCAGCCCAGCTTAAGCCACGCCATCGCTAACCTGGAAGATGAGCTCTGCACCTGCCTGTTTGAAAAACGCGGCCGTAACGTAGCCCTGACAAAATATGGCAGGGTATTCCTGGAATATGCCACGGAATCCCTGCAGATCCTGGAAGCCGGGATTAAGAAAACAAAGGCCATGAACGGGGAGCATACAGGCATCATCGACCTTGGCTATATTTTCACGCTGGGGATTGAGTTTGTCCCGCGTATGGTGCGGGGATTCCTGGCAAAATACCCTGAACTGGATGTGGATTTCCGCTTTACGGTCGGAAATACCCAGGAAATCATCCGCGGCCTGAAGGAAGAAAAATATGACGTGGCATTCTGTTCCCGCAGGGAAAAGGAACAGCAGGTCTCCTTCACCCCGGTAGCCGAGGAAAACCTGGTCGTGGTCGTGCCGAAACGCCATCCCCTGGCCAAGAAGGACGCCATCCCATTGTCCGAGGCAGCCTCCTATCCCCAGATTTTCTTTACCCAGTCCAGCGGCCTGCGCCCCACCATTGAACGCCTTTTTGCCAAAGCAAAATGCGAGCCGAACATTGCCTATGAGATTGAAGAGGACAGCGCCATGGCCGGCCTGGTGGCAAAGGATTTCGGCATTGCGGTAATGCCCGATGTCCCCATCTTGAAATACCTGGAGGTAAAGACGCTCCACATCACGAATCCTGTGATTGAACGTTTCATTTACATGGCCCAGGTCAAAGGCCGTTACCAGCCGCCAGTAGTCAGGAAATTCATTTCCTATGTGCAGGAACAGCAAAACTACGGAATTTGACTATTGAAAAATAAAAACAGGTGTTATATAATGGGGCAGAAGAGGCTGGCAAACAATGTATACGGGCAAATAACGGAATAGAAACGGCAAGGCCAACAAGAAAACAAAAAAACCGAAAGAAGGAATGAACTATGGCAGAAAGAATCACAGGACACACAGAACTCATAGGCTTAATGGCTTACCCAATCAGGCACTCCAGTTCCCCTGCAATGCACAACGAAGCATTCGCATACCTGGGGCTGGACTATGCATACCTTGCTTTTGAAGTGGACAACGACACCTTAGAGGACGCCATTAAGGGCCTGCGCGCACTGCGTATGGTTGGCTCCAATGTATCTATGCCGAATAAGACCGTGGTACATAAGTATCTGGATAAGCTGTCCCCAGCTGCAGAACTCTGCGGCGCAGTCAATACAATCGTGAATGACAACGGCGTCCTGACAGGACATATCACAGACGGCATCGGCTATATGCGCTCCCTGAAGGACAACAATATTGACGTCATCGGCAAGAAGATGGTAATCGTAGGCTCTGGCGGCGCAGCTACAGCTATCCAAGTCCAGGCAGCCTTAGACGGCGTGGCTGAAATGTCTATCTTCAATATCAGGGATAAATTCTGGGACAATGCCGAAGCCACTATCCAGAAAATCAATGAGCGTACCAGCTGCAAAGTGGCCTTATATGACTTGGCAGACCTGGACAAGCTAAAAGAAGAAATCGCTGACTGCTACCTGTTTGCGAATGCAACCGGCATGGGCATGAAGCCTTTAGAAGGGCAGACTTATATCCCGGACAAATCCTTTTTCCGCCCAGACCTGATTGTAACAGACGTGGTATATTCCCCCCGCGAGACTGCCATGCTTAAGATGGCAAAGGAAGTGGGCTGCAAGACCATGAACGGCATGGGCATGATGCTCTTCCAGGGGGCGGCGGCTTTTGAGATGTGGACAGGGAAAGAGATGCCGATTGACCATATGAAGAAGGTTTTGGACATCAAATACGAATAAGGCGGCGGTTGCTTCCGCAATAGGATTCCTTACGGCAACACGTTCTTTCCTATAAGATAATTAAAAATCTGCCCCCATGCAGAGGCTGATGTCCCTGCATAGAGGGCAGATTTTTTATTCCCGCGGGCAATGAGGAAAATAGCCATGTTTGCATGGATATCTGACGAATGCCGCGAGGGTCAAATACCCCGCTGCTCTGCAGCGCAGCAAGCTTGATACCCCGTTGCTTGCAGTGGGGTTTTTATTTCTGCCAGCCCGTGCTTACATAGAGGATGGAGGGCGGCTATCCTTTAACTCCCGCCAGCCTGTGCTTACATAGAGGATAGGGGGCGGCTATCCTTTAACTCCCGCCAGCCCGTGCGCATTCCAGGTTAGGGATAGCGGCAGGGGCTGTTACCTCTCCCCATCCAGTTCCAGCAATTTCTGTACGATTTCCTCACAGATTTCCAATTCGCCCTTCCCATCCGTCTCAATAATGATGTCGGCGGCAGCCTCGTATTTCTCCCTCCGCTTCTCCATCAATCCTGCGATGAACGGCACATTCTTATTATTTTCCAAAAGCGGCCGCTCATGGCTGTCCTTGACCCTGTGGTAAATTGTCTCTGGCTTCGCTGTCAGAAGCACTACCCTGCCGCCTTTTTTCATCTCAGCCACATTGCTCTCCCGCATAGGCGTCCCGCCGCCGCAGGAAATCACTACATTTTTCTTTTTCTGCAGTTCGGCCAGAAGGCTTGTCTCCAGGTTCCGGAAATACTCCTCGCCGTACACGGCAAAAATATCAGAAATGCCCATCCCCTCCCGCTCTGCGATAATGCGGTCCATTTCTACCGTCTCCATGGCAAACATGGTGCTGAAGTAATCTGAAATCGTAGACTTCCCGCTCCCCATAAACCCAATCAGCACAATATTGTAATGGAATAGGTGCCTTGCCTGTATCTTCTTGCTGTTATATGTAATCCGGTTAAATACATCCTGGATTTCCTTGGCATGGCGCTGCCCCTGAAGGTGTCCCGCCAGCTTCTGTGCCTGACGCTTTTCCTGCTCTGGCTGTAAAATCTGCATATTGTGGGACTCTTTGTATTTCATGATGTCTTCCACAATGCTGTTCCTCCTTAAGAGGCATTCCAAAATCTGCTCATCACATACAGCCAGCCGGACGCGCAGTTCATCTAAATGATCCATCTCTTCCTCCGTTTCACAGAAACCAATCCTCACGTTACCCAAGCTTAGGTAACATAAGCTTAGGTAACATAAGCTTGGGTAACATAAGCATTTCTGCCTACTCGCCGTCTGCTGCCCTCTTTGGGCAACGGGTATATTATACCAATACATCCCTTTGATTGCAACACGAAAAACAAGGCATTGACATATTTTTTAGAATCCTTTAAGATATTCCATGGAGATTTTGAGACACCTGCCATCGGCATCTGGCCGGAAAAATTTACATATATTGGAGGAGGACATACCATGAGCTTCACATTTTTAAAGAAACTCCCAAAACCGGAAACTATCAAACAGGAATATGCCTTATCAAAAAAAGCAGCCCAGGTAAAAAAAGAACGTGACCGAATCATCCGTGAGATTATCACTGGGGAATCTGACAAGTTCCTGCTTATCATAGGCCCCTGTTCTGCAGACAATGAGGAGTCTGTCTGCGATTATATCAGCCGCCTGAGCCGGGTACAGGAAAAGGTAGCCGACCGCCTGGCCATTGTCCCCCGGATTTATACAAACAAGCCCCGTACCACCGGGGAAGGGTATAAAGGCATTGCCCACCAGCCGGACCCGGAAAAACGGCCGGATATGCTGGCCGGCCTGATTGCCATGCGCAAGATGCATATCCGGGCATTGGAAGAATGCGGCCTTTCTTCTGCGGACGAGATGCTATACCCGGAAAACTGGCCCTATGTAGAAGACCTGCTCTCTTATGTGGCCATCGGCGCCCGTTCTGTAGAAGACCAGCACCACCGCCTGACCGTCAGCGGTTTTGACGTGCCTGCAGGGATGAAGAACCCTACCAGCGGCGATTTCTCCGTTATGCTGAACTCTGTCTACGCCAGCCAGCACCCGCACCATTTTGCTTACCGGGGGCATGAAGTCAGCACGGCCGGCAACCCATTGGCCCATGTGGTGCTTCGGGGCGCTGTCAACAAGCGCGGCGTCTGCATCCCCAACTACCATTACGAGGACCTGGAACGGCTGATCCAGATGTATGGGGAAATGGATCTGAAAAACCCTGCCGTCATCATCGACACCAACCATTCCAATTCCAACAAGCAATATGGGCAACAGGTACGGATTGCAAAGGAAATCATGCACAACCGCAAAATCGAGCCCAACATTAAGAAGATTGTAAAAGGGCTGATGATTGAAAGCTATATCGAACCCGGCTGCCAGAAAGTAGGCGGCCATGTCTATGGGCAATCCATCACAGACCCTTGCCTGGGCTGGAAAGAATCTGAGGAACTGATTTACCATATCGCTGAGATGAACCAGTAACCCTAACCCTTAAACCGGCTGGAAGGTAATGTAACCCTAACCCTTAAACCAGCTGGAAGGTAATGTAACCCTATCTCTTAAACCAGCTGGAAGGTAATGTAACCCTTAAACCAGCTGGAAAGGCAATGGCAGCCCCTGCCGCCCGTTATTTCCTAGGATGCGCCCTGACATAGGCCTCCCGCAGCCGTTCCCGGCTCTGGGAGCGGCTTGCCTGGGCATACATCTGGGTGGAAGCAATATCTGCATGGCCCATCATTTCCTGGACAGAGCGCAGATCCGCCCCGTTGTCCACCAAATGCGATGCGAAAGAATGGCGCAGGGTATGGGGGGTCAGCTCCCCAGTAATCCCAGCCTTCTTGCCATAAGATTTTACCAGCTTCCAAAAGCCCTGGCGGCTCATTGGCTGCCCGGAACAATTGGTGAACAGGCAGGTATTCCCCTCATCAGGGACAAAAGCGCTGCGCCCCTTGTGCAGGTATTCTTCCAGCGCAGCCTTTGCCACCGCCCCAAAGGGGATGATGCGCTCCTTGCCGTTATCGCCGCATACAATATATTCCATGGGAAAATTCACATTGGAAACCTGCAGGGAAACCAGTTCTGAGACCCGGATGCCAGTGGCATAGAGAAGTTCCAGCATGGCCCTGTCCCTCAATTCCTTGGGGGAAGTCCCCTTCGCCTGGTCAAGGAGGCGCATAATCTCCCCCTCCGTCAGGACAGACGGCGGCTTCTTCTCTACCTTCGGCCCTTTCAGGCCTTCCGCAATATTATCCTCCACCAGGCCTTCCCGCTGCAGATAGTGGAAAAATGCTTTCAGGGAGGCAATCCCCCTTGAAATAGTGGCAGGCTTCCGGCCTTGCCTTTCCTGGAACAGGATATAGGAATTAAGCCCTGTAACGGTAACCTGCGTTACTTCGGTGACCGCCTGCCCCATAAAATACTGCTCCATCTTCCTAAGATCTCGTTCGTAAGATATGGCTGTATTATCAGTAACCTTCTTCACGTTTTGCATATAACGAATAAAATCTTGAATCTCTTTTGTCATCATCCCTCGACCCATTCCATAAATTTTGGCAGCTGCAAATTACCTTCTACTCCTACCATATATTGTAAAACTTTTTTAAAAAAATTTCAATATATTTTTAAGAATTATGGGGTTGACATAACTTTCGAGAAATATTCCTGTAACAAATATGGCCAGCAACAGGGCTGATGCGAGCATCCCCATCCCATAGGCATATCTTTTTTCTAAAAAATATTCTCCCTGGGAACGCCGGCGCAGGAACACCGTCAGGCAGAAATACCCTCCATACACAAAAAGGTAACAGAGGTATTGCGGGAACAAGCCGCCGAAAACCAATAGGATTCCCTTCACGCCGTATTTGGCAATCCCAGAAGAAAGCATGAACCCAATGGAAAACCCCTGCCATCCCAATACCAGCATCCCCAAGGCAAGCCCAAGGGAGCTGGACATTAAAAACAGCATCAGCGCCACCAAAGGAAGGCGTTCTTCCAAGATATAGAAAAACAGGTGCTCCGTATTGACGTCTGTATAGCGGAACTTCTCCACAAAATAATCGTTCAGTATCCCTGCGTCTGCAACTGCCTCCCGCCCCATCAGGTTCGCCATAAATATCCCGGCCACAAAGGCGCCAAGCAAAAAACCCTTGGCTATCTTTTCCCATAGCTCATCCCTTCCCAGCTGAATATGGCTCCGCTGGGGCAATTTCAGTATTTTCTTCATAGGCCTTCAAAATTCTTTTTTTTAAGTCTATGCAGGCCTTGTACAAAAAATTATCAAATCAGGTATTTATTCTTATATGCCATAATGGCCGCCACTGTCTTGGAATCCTGTATCACCCCTTGGTAAATCAAGCCGCAGAGCTCATCTACGGAATGCGCCTCTAAGTCGATGAATTCCCCCTCATCCAGATGCTGGTGGGATGGGATCAAGTCCCTGGCCACGTAGACATCTACCAGTTCATTACAGAATGCCACTGTTGTGCGCAGGGACAGCAGGAATTCCAGATTATCGCAGCGGTATCCCGTCTCTTCTTCCAATTCCCGTGCGGCGCATTCCGAGGTAGGCTCCGTTTTAGAGTCCCTGGCCCCGGCCGGGATTTCCAGGGTAAACCGTTCCAATGCATTGCGGTACTGGCGGACCATCAGTATCCTGCCGTCCGGCAATACCGGGACTACAGCGGCAGCGCCTTTCCGGTGCTCCACATAATCCCATTTTTCCACTTTCCCATCTGGCAGCTCCATATAATCAGAGTAAAAATCTACAATGGCGCCTTTATGCTCCAATACCCGTTCCACTCTTTTTATCAATGGCTGTTTCATATTCTCCTCCTAATACATTTCCTTTGATATAAAAAGCCGCCAACAAATATATGTTGACGGCCTTACTGCCAAAGCTACCTGGCAGCCTGTTATGGGCAGCTTCTCTGCCATATCCCCCAGGCTGCAGCTTTATTTGGCATACTCAGTCACACGAGATTCCCGGATTACATTGATCTTAATCTGTCCCGGGTATTCCAGCTCATTTTCAATCTGCTTGGAAATATCACGCGCTAATAAAACCATATCAGCATCGCTGACCTGATCCGGAACTACCATAATCCGAATCTCCCGGCCCGCCTGAATGGCAAATGACTTATCAACACCTTTGAATTCATTTGCAATATCTTCCAGCTGTTGTAATCTGTTTGAATATGTTTCCAATGTCTCACGCCTTGCACCTGGCCTTGCCGCCGAAATTGCATCGGCTGCCTGTACCAGGCATGCAACCAGTGATTGTGGTTCTACATCTCCGTGATGTGCTTCTACTGCATTAATTATGGTAGGGCTTTCTTTGTATTTCCTGCATAAATCCACGCCAATCTGAATATGTGAGCCTTCCATTTCATGGTCAACGGACTTGCCGATATCATGGAGCAGCCCAGCCCTTTTCGCCAGCCTGACATCCACGCCGACTTCTGCTGCTAAGAGCCCGGAAAGCTGCGCTACTTCGATAGAGTGCTTCAATGCATTCTGCCCATAGCTTGTCCTGAATTTCATCTTGCCAAGCAGGCGGACAAGCTCTGGATGGATGCCATGCACGCCGACCTCCAGCGTTGCTGCTTCCCCTTCTTCCCGGATCATGGATTCTACTTCCCTTTGTGCCTTTTCAACCATTTCTTCGATTCTGGCCGGATGGATACGCCCATCTACAATCAGCTTCTCCAGCGCAATCCGCGCTACTTCCCTTCGGATTGGGTCGAACCCGGACAGGATGACGGCTTCCGGCGTATCGTCAATAATCAGGTCTACGCCCGTCATCGTCTCTAAGGTACGGATATTCCGCCCTTCCCTTCCGATAATCCTTCCTTTCATCTCGTCATTGGGAAGCTGCACGACAGAAATCGTGCTCTCCGACACATGGTCTGCGGCGCATTTCTGGATAGCCGTAACAATGCATTCCCGCGCCTTCTTCCCTGCTTCTTCTTTTGCCCTTGTTTCCATTTCTTTGATTAATTTTGCAGTATCAAGCTTTACATCATCTTCTACCATTTTCAAAAGATAATCTTTTGCCTGTTCAGAGGTTAACCTTGAGATTCTCTCTAGTTCCTGTACGCGCTCTTCGTGTAGTTTTGACACTTCTGCTTTCTGCCGGTTGATTTCTTCTTCCTTTGCTGCAAACCCTGCTTCTTTTTTCTCAATGGACTCCAGCTTCCTATCCAGGTTCTCTTCTTTTTGGATAATCCGCCGTTCATTGCGCTGAATCTCATTCCTGCGTTCTTTGATTTCTTTGTCCAGTTCATTTTTGGTCTTGATGGACTCTTCCTTAATCTCCAGCATGGACTCACGCTTTTTGGTCTCAGCAGTCTTGACAGCTTCATCAATGATTTCCCTTGCTTTCTCTTCTGCGCTGCCAATCTTAGATTCGGCAACACGCTTGCAATATGAGACAGAAGCGAAATAAGTGACAGGCACTGCAATAATCAACGTGGCTACTACAGCGATTAAAATTTGTGGCACAGGAGCACCTCCCTTATAAAGTTTTCATTGTGCATATAGTAAAACATCTTCGTCTTTGATATGCCATAAATATAAAACTGCACCCATGATATGCAACTCTATGGACATAAATCTACAACGTATTAATTTTATACTTTTTTCCCGCTTATGTCAAGTGGTCTAATACATGCAAAATATCATCCGAATGAAAGCCTTTACGTGCCAGGAACTGGTAAATGCGCTGTTTTTCCTTAAGGGTAGCCGTTTTTTTGGAATAATTTTTTTTCTTAGCCCATTTTAAAATCTGTTCCCGTTCATCTTCCTGGGGGGCTTCTAACGCGAATGCCTGGTCTGCCTGGCGCCAGGAAATGCCCTTGCTATACAAGTCCATGCGTATCCTCTCGCGGCTCTTTTTGTCCTTGTGGCAGCGCACGTAATTCTGTGCAAAGCGGGCGTCGTCCAGATAATGGAGATCCCTTGCATAGGCAACCGCTTCTTCTATGATATCTTCCGGGTAATGCCCCTGCTGGAGCTTCTGGCGGACCTGGGCTTCCGTGCGGTCCATCCTGGCCAGCAGGTACAGGAGCCTTCTTTTGGCTCTTTTCAGAAGGATTTCACTATGTATTTCCTGGTATTGGGCACCGGAAAGCTCTTCCCCTTCCCTCAAATCCAAATTCCTTATCTCCCCCTTATAAAGCGCGAACGTTATCCCATTATCCAAAAATACCAGGGAGCGCTTCTGGTCAAGGGGGCTAATCTGTATAATCTGCATCATCCTGCACTCCTACCTCGCATTCTCTCATCCTGTACCGTACTGTGCCTGCCCATGGGCGCAAGGCGCCTATCCTAAGGCGTGCCTTCCGCAGGCGCGGCCTCTTTGGGCACAGGCGTCCTTGCCGCCTCCTGTTCCCCGCCTACTGGCGCAGGATTATCCCCTAAGCCGTCCGCAGCCTCTGGCTCATCTGCATTTTTTTTCTTGGCAAGGACCTGTTCCCGCACTTTCTGTTCTACCTCCATGCAGATATCCTCGTGTTCCCGCAGGTATTGCTTCGCATTCTCGCGCCCCTGGCCGATTTTGCTGCCATTATAGGCAAACCATGCGCCGGATTTCTGGATAATGTCAAGGTCTGAGGCAATATCCAGGATATCTCCTTCCCTGGATATGCCCTGCCCAAACATAATGTCAAACTCTGCCTCCTTAAACGGCGGGGCTACCTTATTCTTCACTACCTTAATCCGTGTCCTGTTCCCAGTAAATTCCCCAGCCTGTTTTAGGGACTCAATCTTGCGGACTTCCAGGCGGATGGAGGAATAGAACTTCAAGGCGCGGCCTCCGGTCGTAGTCTCCGGGTTCCCAAACATCACGCCCACCTTCTCGCGCAGCTGGTTGATAAAAATGACAATGCAGTTGGTACGGTTGATAATCCCTGTGAGCTTACGGAGGGCCTGGGACATCAGCCGTGCCTGGAGGCCTACATGGGAATCACCCATATCCCCATCTATCTCGGCCTTGGGGACCAGGGCCGCAACAGAGTCCACGATAATAATATCTACGGCTCCGGAACGCACCATGGTCTCTGTAATCTCTAACGCCTGCTCCCCATTGTCCGGCTGGGAAATATATAGGTTGTCAATGTCCACGCCAATATTCTTAGCGTAAACGGGATCTAAGGCATGCTCTGCATCAATAAACCCGGCAATCCCGCCATTCCTCTGCACTGCCGCTACCATATGCAATGCCACTGTGGTCTTGCCGCTGGACTCAGGGCCGTATACTTCCACAACCCGCCCGCGCGGCACGCCCCCGACGCCCAGAGCCAAATCCAGGCTGAGGCATCCTGTGGGGATCGCCTCCACATTCATGCTGGCAACAGACGCGCCGAGCTTCATAATCGAGCCTTTCCCATAATCTTTTTCAATCTTGGAAATAGCTGCATCCAGGGCTTTTAATTTATCTTCTTTTTTGTCTACTCTTTTAACTTCCTTTTTTGTCTCTTTTGCCATATGCAATCTCCTTTACATGAACTTATGTTCGTTTCTTCCATGTTAATACAATTTCCCATAATTGTCAACCATTTTCTCAATAAAAATTACAGGATTCCTTTCCATGCTGCGGGATCCTTTCCATTTTTAATTACATCCCACCTTCTTTCCGCCTATTTTTTATCTTTCCGAGAATTTTGTTTGAACGTTTTACTACAAAAAAGAATACGGGCAATGCCCAGAATCAGTTTACTGATAGAATCTACAGAAAAATATTGAACAGGATTATATTCCTGTTATCCCCTATTATAATTTCCCCAACGCCATACGTCAAGTAAAATTTACGCTTCCAGAAGCCCTCCGGGCGGAGGGGGGCCTAAACCATAGGATGCCCCCTCTTAAAAAGCCCTTAGACCATCTTCTTGATTTGCTCTAGTGAATGGAATCCCACGGCTTTCCTCACGGCCTGCCCATCCTGGAACAGGACCAGCATCGGAATGCTCATAACCCCATACTTCTGTGCCAGCTCCCCTTCCTCGTCCACATTCAGCTTCCCGAACTTTACCTGTGGGAGCTCTTCTGCTGCCTGCTCAATCACAGGGCCCTGCATCTGGCACGGCCCGCACCAGCTTGCCCAAAAATCCACCAGTACAGGCTCCTTGCTCTTTAAGACCTCTTCTTCAAAATTCCCTGCTGTTATCTTATACACCATATTCCCTTACCTCCTTCGCATGGCTGCGGGGTCCTTGCCCGCCATTACATTATAGCACAAGGTTTCTAAAATCTCTATCTTTATTTATCTTTCCCATTCCTTTGCTAAAAAAGCGCTAAGGTTTTTAATTCTCCTTGAATAACATATTCCTTCATGGTACAGTATTTCCAGGGCCGCTGGCCCGAGCACACATTGACCACAGGAAAAATGATAGAGGTTACAATGATGAGAGAAAAAATAAAAAAAGCACGATTACAGAACATCAAACAGCCATACCGGGACGTAATGACCACAGCGGGGCTGCTGCTTGCCACGGTTGCCCTGGCTTGCTTCTTGTTTTTCTTCGTATCAAGGAGCCCCATTAATATTGCATTGTTCTTTATGGTCGGCGCAATTATGGTTGCCCGCCATACCAATGGTTATATTTATGGGATATTTTCTTCTGTCTTTGGCGTTATTTTTATCAACTGCTTTTTTACATACCCTTATTCGCACATTGATTTTACCCGTCCTGATTACCCCTTCACCTTTGTATGCATATTGGCGCTTTCCCTGGTAACCAGCACAGTCACCACGAACCTGAAGCGGCAGGCAGAAGTCTTAAGGTTCCATGAAAAGCAGCTTGCTGAGGCCGAAAAAGAAAAAATGCGGGCAAACCTTCTGCGGGCGGTTTCCCATGACCTGCGTACGCCCCTGACAGGCATTATCGGTTCCATCTCCGCCATAAAAGAAAGCGGGGACGGCTATAGCAAGGAAGAGTTCCAGGAACTTATCAGCAATGTCTATGACGACGCAAGCTGGATGCTGAATATGGTGGAAAACCTTTTATCTGTCACAAAGATCCATACCGGCGGCTCACAGTTTGCCACGACGCCGGAAATTGTAGAGGAAGTTGTGGAAGAAGCTGTAACACGCCTGAAGAAAAGGCTTCCCAAGGCAGAAATCCTTGTGCAGATCCCAGCGGAAATCCTAATGGTCCCCATGGATGCCATGATGGTGGAACAGGTCCTGATTAACCTTCTGGAGAATGCTGTCGTCCATTCCAAAAGCCAACATCCTGTCCAGCTCTTTGTGCAGAACCAGGAACATGACGTGGCCTTCCATGTCATAGATTTTGGGAATGGGCTGAATAAGGAACAGCTGAAGCATATTTTCGATGGGACATACTCCAAAGGCCCTTCTGCGGATGGGCAGAAAGGCATGGGGATTGGGCTCTCCATCTGCCATACCATCATCACCGCCCATGGAGGCACGATTTCTGCCAAAAATAATGAAAGGGGCGCAGAATTCCTATTTACCCTGCCCAAGGAGGAAGCCCATGCATAAGTTTACCGTACTCATCGTGGAAGATGAGAAGCATATCAATGAATTTATTACCAAGACGTTGTCTGCCAATGGCTACCGTACCAATTGGGCAGCATCTGGCAAAGAAGGCATCTCCCTTGCCACTTCCCTGTGCCCGGACGTAATCCTGCTGGATTTGGGCCTTCCTGATATCGATGGGATGGAGGTCATCGGCCAGGTACGCAAATGGTCAAGGTGCCCTATCATCGTAATTTCCGCCCGTATCCAGGAAGAAGATAAGGTCCTGGCGCTGGACGCAGGGGCAGATGATTACCTCACAAAGCCTTTTGGCATCCTTGAGCTCCTTGCACGCATCCGTACCTCGCTGCGCCACAGCACCCAGAACAGCAGCGGCAGCCTCTCACAGCAGCTTTACCATGCAAAAGGCCTGGAAATCGATTTCTTCCGCCGTACGGTCTCCCTGGATGGGGGGCTTATCCACCTGACGCCCATTGAATACAAGATAGTAGCTTACCTTGCGCAAAATTCCGGCAAGGTCATGACTTACACCGACGTCCTAAATAATGTTTGGGGGCCTTATGCTGAAAATGACAATAAAATCCTCCGGGTAAATATGGCAAATATCCGCCGTAAGCTGGAGAAAAACCCTGCGCAGCCTGCCTATATATTCACGGAGGTAGGGGTCGGCTACCGGATGGTTGACGGCGGGGATGCATAGCGCCAGCCTCCCTGCCTGGATATTATGGGAATTTTTGGCTTGTTTTTTTGGGAAATTCATATATAATGATACTGAAGCCCTCTGGCAAGCAGCGGTAAGGGCATCAGAAAATCCATTAAAACGAAGGGCAGTGAATAGGAAAATGCAAGAACAACGGAAGAAAAGAAGAAGGCGCAGGAGACGGATTAAATGGGGGAGGCTGGCTGCCTATATTGTTGTGCTGGCAGCTGTTATTTTTGCCGTGCGGGGAGCCGTCGGGTGGTTGACGGGCTCCTCAGACAGGCAGGAAAAACAGCAGCAGGACATAACCGCACAGAAGAATAGCCAGTCCAAGGGCTCCCTGGAGGCAGAGGGGGCTTCCATCCCATCTCCTGAAGAAGAAAACGATGCTACGGACAGCCTAGATGAGGCTGCAAAGCCGGATGGGAGCCAGGAGCCAGCTGGGGGCACGGAGCCGGAAGAACCCGCCGCGCCCGCGCCAGCCGAAGAAGAGAAGCCATTTTCCCTTGCCGATTTGGACAACCCGGATGGGTTTGACAAACGGCCGGCCGAGAACGGCTTTGTTTTGGAAAACCAGCAGATGGATATCAACGGCCTGGATACTACACGGCTGGATTGGGGGCAGGGCGGGGACCTGGACGAATGGAACCGGCCGGCCGGGTGTATGCAGTACCAGGAAAAATATGGGAAATACAACGCCCATTTCATTGTGGACAGCCCAGAGAAAAAAGTAATCTACCTAACCTTGGACGAAGGGTATGAAAATGGCTTTACGCCGCAGTTTTTAGATATCCTAAAGGAAAAAAGCGTCCCTGCCGTTTTCTTTGTTACCCAAAGCTATGCCAAAAACAACCCGGAACTGGTGCAGCAGATAATTGACGGCGGCCATGAACTGGGCAACCACAGCGTCTCCCATCCATCGGACGGGGTATCCTCCCTGGGGCCTGAAGAACAGAGAAACGAGGTAATGGGGCTTCACACCTATATCAAGGATACCTTTGGATACGAGATGCATTTATTCCGTTACCCCGCTGGGATTTTCAATGAACAGTCCCTGGCCATCCTGAATAACCTGAATTATAAGAGCATATTCTGGAGTTTTGCGTATTTAGACTATGACGTGGAAAACCAGCCGGATCCGGCGGAAAGCCTGCAGAAGATGGTAAAATGCCTGCATCCGGGGGCGCTTTACCTAATACATGCGGAATCAGAAACAAACGCCAAGATATTGGGCGATTTCATTGATGAAGCACGGGCGCAGGGGTACGAATTCAAATTATACGAATAAGCTTTGGGGCCGCCGCAGGATGCCATACAGCATTTTGCGGCAGCCCCGCTTTGCTTCTGGGGAGGATTCCCTTAATTCCTCCCAAATTCGGAAAGGCGCAGGCCTTCATTCCGGTCCAGGGTCATGCCTACGCTCCAGCTATTGATAAATAACAGTAAGGGGTTTCCTTTCAGGTCTTGGATCTTCTTCATGTCGGAAGTCCCTGCCAGCTTATCCATGTCAATTTCTGTGTTCTCTATCCAGCGGATATGCTCATAAGGCAGCGTTTCTAACCGGATGTCTACTTTGTATTCGTTTTCCAGGCGGTATTTCAGGACGTCAAACTGCAATACGCCTACCACGCCCACGATAATCTCTTCCATCCCCGTATTGTATTCCTGGAAAATCTGGATGGCCCCTTCCTGGGCAATCTGGGTGATGCCTTTGACAAACTGCTTGCGCTTCATCGTGTCTAATTGGCGCACCCTGGCAAAATGCTCCGGGGCAAAGGTAGGGATGCCCTCAAAGGCAAATTTTTTGTGGGCGTTGGTGATGGTGTCGCCAATGGCAAAGATGCCTGGGTCAAAGACGCCGATAATGTCGCCGGCATAAGCTTCCTCTATGATTTTCCGTTCCTGGGCCATCATTTGCTGGGGCTGGGAAAGGCGCATCTTCTTATCGCCCTGGATATGGGTTACCTCCATGCCGGCCTCAAATTTGCCGGAACAGATACGCATAAATGCAACGCGGTCACGGTGGGCCTTGTTCATGTTTGCCTGTATTTTGAATACAAAGGCTGAAAAATCCTCGGAAAAAGGGTCTACCTGGCCGATATCGGCGTTTCT
Organism: uncultured Lachnospiraceae bacterium; assembly: GCA_910588965.1. Taxonomy (GTDB): domain Bacteria; phylum Bacillota; class Clostridia; order Lachnospirales; family Lachnospiraceae; genus Petralouisia. The sequence continues at coordinate 48,540 of CAJUSO010000020.1, forward strand.
GGGCAACGGGGAGCTCGTCATTGCAAGGAAATGCTGCAGGAAAGTCTCCACGCCGAAATTCGTCAAGGCCGAGCCGAAAAATACCGGGGACAGTTCCCCCTTGGATACCAATTCCTGGTCAAACTCCGCGCTTGCGCCGTCTAAAAGTTCAATCTCCTCTTGCAGCACAGCCAGGTTCTCTGCGCCGATTTCTTCTGCCAGCGCCGGGTCGTCGATGGGGATGTCCCTTTCTATGCCTTCCTTTGTGCCCTTTCGGGTATCTGCAAATGTCATTACCTGTTTCCCTGCCCTGTCATAAACGCCCTTGAAATTTTTGCCGGAGCCAATGGGCCAGTTAACCGGGCAGGTAGCTATCCCAAGCTCTTTTTCAATCTCATCCAGAAGCGCAAAGGTATCGTTGGCATCCCGGTCCATTTTGTTGATAAAGGTAAAAATCGGGATGTGGCGCATGACGCATACTTTAAATAATTTCCTGGTCTGCGCCTCCACGCCTTTGGAACCGTCAATGACCATAACGGCAGAATCCGCGGCCATCAGGGTGCGGTAGGTGTCTTCGGAAAAGTCCTGGTGCCCAGGCGTGTCTAAGATGTTGATGCAGTACCCGCCATAGTTGAACTGCAGCACGGAGGAAGTAACGGAAATCCCCCTCTCCTTCTCAATTTCCATCCAGTCGGAAACGGCATGGCGGGCAGTCGCCTTTCCTTTGACAGAACCCGCCAGGTTGATTGCGCCTCCGTATAGGAGGAATTTCTCCGTCAGGGTTGTCTTGCCGGCGTCCGGATGGGAAATAATGGCAAAAGTCCTGCGTTTTTCAATTTCTTTTTCTAAATCTGACAAAAGTAAATCCTCGCTTTCTTTTTGGCTGCTTCTTTATGCCATAAGCCGTTCCATCTCCTGGATCAATTCCCCAAAAGTCTTTAAAGCTTCGCAGATGGGCTCTTTGGTAGCCATGTCCACGCCAGCGTCTTTCAGAAGCTCAATCGGGGATTTGCTGCACCCGCCGCTTAAGAACTTAAGATACCGATCTACGGCCGGCTTCCCTTCTTCCAGTATTTTCTTGCTGAGAGCCATGGAGGCCGCAAAGCTGGTGGCATATTGGTATACATAGAAATTATAATAAAAATGCGGGATCCTCGCCCATTCGATGGCAATCTCCGGGTCTACCACGACTGCATCGCCATAATACTGCACGTTCAATTCATAATATAGTTTCTTTAGGGATTCTGCCGTCAGCGCCTCCCCATTCTCTACCATCTGGTGGGTCAGGAGCTCAAACTCTGCAAACATGGCCTGGCGGTAGAGGGTGCTGCGGAACTGCTGCAGGAAATAGTTGATAAGATGGGCCTTTTTCTCCTTGTCTTCGGTATGCTTCAGCAGGTAATCCATCAGCAGCGCCTCATTGCAGGTGGAAGCTACCTCCGCCACGAAAATCTTGTATTCGCTGTCAAAAATATTGTTATGCTTGGCGGAATAATAGGAATGGAGGGCATGCCCCATCTCATGGGCAAGGGTAAATTCCGAATCCAGGTTGTACTGGAAATTCATCAGCACATAAGGGTGGGCGGAATAGCACCCGGCAGAATACGCGCCGCTGCGCTTCCCTTCATTCTCATATTTGTCAATCCAGCGGTTCCCAAAGCCCTCTTTGAGGACGCTGACATAACCTTCTCCCAGGACAGCCAGGGCTGCGGCAATCTCCTCCTGGGCTTGGGCGTAGGTGATTTTCTCTTTCATCTCCCCCACGATTGGCACATAGACATCGTACATATGAAGTTCTTCCACGCCCATCAGCTTCTTGCGCAGGGCAACATAGTCATGCATATAATGCATATTTTCATGGACGGCTTCGATTAAATTATAATAAACCTCCTTGGGTACATTGTTGGCGTCCACGGCTGCTTCCATGGAGGAACCGTATTTCCTGGCCTTCGCATAGAAGAAATTCGCCTTTGCCTTGCCCTCGTATAGAGAAGCGAAGGTGTTCTTGTACTGTTCATAACGGGCATAATAAGCCTGGAAAGCCTCCTTGCGCACCCGGACGTCCTGGCTCTCTAGCATAGGGACGAAACGGCCGGTGCTGACCTTTACCAGCTCCCCGGACTCATCCGCCACCATTGGGTTCTCAAAGTCTGCGTCCGCTAAGAGGCTGTAGGATTTAGCTACGGCGGATCCCATTTCCTGGGAAGCGGCCAGCAGCCCTTCCATTTCAGGGGATAAGGTATGGGCCTTCAGCCTACGCAAATCCTCAATGGCTATTCTGTATGCGCAAAGCGCCGGGGTTTCCCGGTAAAAAGCCTGGAGGGTTTCTTCTTCCATGGATACAATCCAGCTGTTGATGGGGGCAAGGGCTGTCTCAAAATTATGGTAAATGCCCATCATTTTGCCGCTGAGGGACTGGTAATGGCTATCTGCCGTATCCACGTCCGCATTCCGCTCGGAATAGGTCACGGCACGGTCTAAAAGAGCCGCCAGCACCTCCATTTTCTGGTAGCATTCCAGAAGCTTTTTGCTGTCCTTTGTAACCTGCTCTTGGGTAAATCCCTTCAATTCCTCTGTCATCTGGCTGATTCTGCCCGCATCTTCCAGAAACGCTTCTTCTGTTTTGTATAAATCTTCTAATGCCCAGGTGTCCGCTTCGGCAACCTGGCTTCTTTTTAATAATTCTTTTGCCATTTTAAAATGTTCCTCCATGATTTCAATTTTTTGCCACTTTGCATATTATAGCACATGGGATCCCCCTTTGTCATCTGCTTCTTATGCCAGAAGGCTCTTCTCCTTCCAGCCCCCTTGGAAATAGCGGAAGGCGGCTATCGCAAGGCCTACGGCCCAGCCTGCCGGGTTTGCCCACATAATGACCATCCCATTTGTCACATCTGCTAGGGCATAGGTCAGCGCTACCCTGACCAGGAGGTTGCAGAGGCTGCAGCTTAAGAACCAGCCCATATCCGCCGCGCCCCTGAGCACCCCGTTGCTCACGTTCATCAGGCCCATCATAAAATAAAACAGGGATACCGTGCTTAGGTACTGCGTGCCTATGGCAATGGCCTCCTTGCTGGAACCTGTGTCCAAAAACAAGCCCACTGCCTGGCTCCCTGCAATATGCAAAAGGATTGCAATCGTTAAGCCAATCCCTGCCGCCATCCCCAGGCAGATACGAAAGCCCTGCGGGATGCGCTCTGGCTTTTTCGCGCCCATATTCTGCGCCACATAAGTGGAGGCTGCGTTCCCAACCGCCACCATGGGCACGATGGCCATGCTGTCAATCTTCGTGGCGGCTGTGTAGCCTGCCAGGAAGGTGGAGCCAAAACGGTTTACCGCAGACTGGATGAGCAGCATCCCAACAGACACGATGGACTGCTGGATAATGGTGGGGATAGCTACCTTTACCATATGTTTCAGGAGCACGCCGTCAAAAAGCGGGTATGCCCCGGTTCCTAAGGATTTTATTTTCCGCACCAGGAAGCCGAACGAGAGGAAGGCAGAAATCCCCTGGGCAATCAATGTGGCCCAGGCCACCCCAGGCACGCCCATATGCAGCTTTGCCACAAAATACAAATCCAGGGCAATGTTCAGCAAAGAGGAAAACATTAAAAAAAGCAAGGGTTTCCTGGAATCGCCCAGGGCATTGAAAATGGCGGAAAAGGCATTGTACAGAAACAGGAATAGGAACCCAAAGAAATAAATCTGCATATATTCCGCCGCATCCTCAAAAATGTTGCCCGGCGTCCCCATCAGACGCATCAGGGGCTTATTCACGGCTATGCCCAAAATGCTCAGCAAAATGCTTAACCCCAGGATGGACAGAAGCGCTGTGGAAATAGCCGTCTTCATTTTCTCTAGCTGCCTGGCTCCGAAAAGCTGGGAAACCACCACGGAACAGCCGATGCCTGTCCCCATAGCCACCATGACGAAAAGCATGGTGATTGCCGTGGAAGCGCCCACGGCAGCCAAGGCGTCCTCCCCTACCACATTGCCTACAATGATAGAATCCATAATATTATAAAACTGCTGGAACAGGTTCCCAGCCACCATGGGCAGGGCGAAGCCAATCAAAGGCTTCGTGGGGTTCCCTGATACCATGCTTCCCTTTATCTGTTCTGACATAAGCGTCCACCCTCCGATCTGCGTCCATTGGAAATGGCAAAGCGTTGCATTGCCCAGGCTACAACAGGCAATACAGGCTGTGCAACAACCATTATAAGTTGGATTTTGTTAAAATTCAAGGCCTGAAACAGGATGTAAGTAAAAAAATTTACTAAACAATTGACAAAAATGGGATTTCTGCTAAATTAATTCCAGGAGCTGTAAGACGATATTTCAACATACTAAATTTAAGGAGGAGTCAAGCATGAGAGGAATGGAACCCAAAAACACGTTTTGGAGGAAGCTTTTTGCGCTTATGTTGGCGCTGTGCGTGTGCTTCACTGCCATGGGGAGCGGCGCGATGGCTGCCGGGGATAAGGGCTATTACGATGAAGAGGATGATTATGACGATGACTGGGACGACTGGGACGACTGGGATGACTGGGACGATGACGGCGGACAGACCGGCTGGGACGGGACAGAAGGCATCATCCTTTCCGAAGAGGAATTAATCCTTCCGGTTGGGGAGTCTGAGGAGCTTTTTGTATATTATGACAATGAGGACCAGGACGACTTTGAAGGCAAAGTGTCATGGACCCTTGAGCCAGACGAAGACAACCCAGGCATAGTAACGATTCGGAACGGCGAAGTATTTGCCAAAAAGGCCGGCGATGTCTCCGTCACTGCTACTGCAAAAATCAACGGCGAGGAATACGAAGCTTACTGCGACATTACTGTGGCAGACGTAACACTGGCCAAAAACAGCCTTACGCTTGCCGAAGGGCAGACGGCTGTGCTTAAAATTAAGGACAGATGGCCTTGGGATGACAAGGTGGAGGATTGGGAGATTGATAGAGGGGCGAAATCCATCAAGCTTAGCAAAAGGACAAATAACGCTGTCATTATCACAGCCAAAAAGAAAGGCACCGCCAAGGTCAGCTTATCTATGGACAGCGGGGCAGAAGCATCCTGCAGCATCACCGTAAAGGCTGCCACCAGCACCAAAAGCTTATCTTTCAAAAAGAAAAATATTGAACTGGCAAAGGGCAATAAGATAAAATTATCCGTTACCCGTACGCCCAAAAATGCAAATGATACCATTTACTGGTCCTCCTCCAGGAAGAAGGTTGCAACTGTCGATGCAAAAGGGGAAGTGACGGCAAGGGGCAAAGGGACAGCCACCATTACCGCCAAGGCCGGAAAAGGCAAAAAGGCTAAAAAAGCTACCTGTACCATTACCGTAAAGGCTGCGGAAAAGTTAACCCTGAAAAGCCAGGGCACGACATTGAAAGTGAAAAAATCCACTACAATCAAAGTGAAATCCGGCTCCAAAAAGGGCCTTTCCTACAAGAGCAGCAACCCGAAGGTCGCAGCTGTCAGCCAGAAGGGAAAGGTAACCGCCTTAAAGCCAGGCGTGGCAAAGATTACCGTTACCGCCAAAAACGGCGCAAAAGCTATCTTCACTGTGAAAGTGAAAAAATAGCCTGCATCTGGCAGGATGCCAGGCAGTTACTCACTGTTAGGGCTACCGCAGGGCTGTTGCATGAAGCATCATGCGGCAGCCCTGTTAATGGTTCTGGGCATGAAGCATTATGCGGAAGCCCTGGAATGGCCCTGTCATGAATCGTTATGCGGAAGCCCTGGAATGGCCCTGTCATGAATCGTTATGCGGGAGCCTTGGAATGGCCCTGTCATGAATCGTTATGCGGGAGCCTTGGAATGGCCCTGTCATG